>CALVSB010000001.1 GCA_944358895.1 uncultured Bacilli bacterium
GAACCCCTCGCTCGTGGTTCCCGTTTCCCAATAGATCCCGGTTTTCTTAATGTGTCCTTGACATGGGGTCCACATTATTGCGGGGGATTTTTTGTTATGGGGACGAGGAAACTCCGGCTAGGTTGCCTCGTTTCTCTTTCTCCGTTATCATGTCCGGCTATGGCAAAGATACCTGAACTCAAAGACGGGAATACCCTCGTCAATCTCGCCTCGACCCTCCTCGAGCATTTCGGCGTCGAACCGTCCCACCCTTCGATCCCGGGGATTTTGTCTTCCCTTCAGGGAGCCAAGAAGGTCGCGGTGGTCCTCCTCGACGGCCTTGGCTATTACGTGAGGCGGGCTCACCCCGAGGCGGCGAAACTCCTGATCGATAGGGAAATCGCGACTATATCCTCGGTGAATCCGGCCACGACGGTCGCGGCGACGACGGCTTTCCTTTCCGGTCTCTACCCGAAGGAGAACGGGTGGCTCGGCTGGGTCAGCGCTTTCGAAGACGGCAACTATCTTTCCTTCACCGGGAAGAATGCCGCGACCGATAGCTTCGATGGAACGAAACATGGACTCCCTCCTTACGAAAGCATCGTCGCGAAGATCGCTAGGGCCGGACATGGCGCTGGCATTATTTTTCCCGAGGTCGGCGGGACGGGGGGTCCGAAGGATTTCGATGGCGAGCTTGCCTTGATTAGGCAGCTCTTCGACGAAGGAAAAGAGTTTCTTTATGCCTACTGGACGGAACCAGACCACGAAATTCACGACTATGGCGTGGACAGCCCCATCGTCGATGCCGTCATCGGCGGACTTTGCCTAAAGTTGGCCGCCTTCCTCCCGCGTCTGAAAGAAGACGAGGCGGTGCTTGTCATTGCTGACCATGGCCTCATCGACATCGAAGAAGTCGACATGGCCGAGCATCCCGACCTCGTCGCTCTCATGAGCCGGGGCTTCTCCATCGAAGGCCGGGCGGCCTCCATCTTCGTAAAAGAAGGAAAGGAAGGGGAATTTGCGGAGCTTTTCGACCGTTATTACCCCGATATCGACCTTTTCAGCCACGAGGAAGCCGTCAACTCGGACTTCTTCGGAACGGGCCAGCCCAATGCGATGTTCGATTCACTTGTCGGCTCTTTCCTGGCCATCCCACGAGGAAATGAACTCCTGATCGACAAGCATCACTATCCGCATGGCGGGGGTTTCAAGGGCCACCACGCCGGGCAGAGCAAGGAAGAGAAGACGATTGGCGTCTCCTTGTTTGCCGGTGCGAAGCGATAGCAGCTTACGATGGACTCCTCAAAGAAAGGGGACTCGATTTCCTTTAAGAGTTCTTTGGTCTTCAGCCAATTCATTTTTTGAATGCAAATCTATTTTCGTAATTAGTATGCTAAGCGCTTTTGCCCAAGGATTTTTGGATTAAAACTTAAGCGAAGGATTTAAACATTTTTCATCTTTTATGGAATTGCCAGACTCGGCTCTTTCCTTCGATGCTTTGCTTTTTGGATATTCTTCTGCAATTATATAAATGAAATAGGAGGGGCAATATGCTTTCCGAACTGCTGTTGACCGCGTGTTCCTGTTTAGGAACCGCCACCCACCAGCCGACGTCGAGCGTTACTATCTCCCCATCTTCTGTACAAAGCGCCAGTGGAAATTGGTCTTCCAACAACGTTTATACGAGCAATAGCGACTTGATTAATTACTTGCAAGAAAACGGCATATCTTCAGGTTTTTCCTATTATACGATTTATGAAGATTCCAGAATGCTTAGCGGTACCTATTTGGACGGCTATGCTGGAAATTTCGACCCGATTACTTCCGCCGCAGTAGCCAACGGATATTACGAGTATGATGAAGCAGGCAACCTTGTTAAGTTGTGTTCTCTAGGCTGCGGGCGATATGGGCTTTTCTTCCATCTTAACCACCTAGCCGTTAGTGGAGTCTTCCCCGGGATTTACGATCCGGCACTTCCGTTAGAAATTAACCAAGAAAATTTGATGTCCAGAATCCTAGAGCTCTGCGATTGTATTACAAATGACTGCAACAATGTCGCTGTTTTATGGCATGAATATAGGAACACATTTGAGACGATACTTTCCGAAGCTTATCCCAACCGATACGTTAACTTCAATGATCGAAGCAATTATGGCACTCAGGCCGGAATTCTTTCCAAGATAAAGGAATCTATCGACCACGGAATGCCTGCCACAGCGCTATTGCCGATGGACGATGGTAATATTCACTATTTGACAGTCTATGGATACCAAACAGTCGGGTGGCAATCCCACGATTTTCAGACACACGAGCACCTCTTCTTTATCGCCAGCGCAAATTGGGGAAACGGTAACCTTTACTTTATTGATAGCGATGTTTTTGGCGATTCTTTGGCCTTTTTGACGATACTGAATTTCCTAACAATTGAGACTGATACAGTTGCTATCCAAACAAAGCCTGAGGACTTTGATTATGGGGCTGATTATCCCGACACCCTTACATCTAAATCGATATCGTTGGAAAATCCTATTGTCAGACCCTTTTCGTCTAGTCAGGCAATTTCGGTAGATACCATTCGGAGACGGACCCATAACTACGAGGATGAATGCATTGTTCTCTCGCCGCGGCGGGAAGGACATGGAACCGCGGACTGGCGGATTACATTCCCCTGTGATATCAAAGCAATAGACATTGAGCTTGCCAAGTGGCGGGTAGACGAATACTTCGACGGAGATGATGAGTCTGGAATCACTCCAACTTACCTTCTTCAGTATCAGATTGATGGCTCCAGCGACTGGGTAACGTCATTCGACATATATTCATCGATAAGCGAAATCGGACCTTCAAGGCAATATATGGTGAATTTCTACTTTACTTTCCCCAAAGGTGTTAACGCCATAAGAATCTACGGGGAGACTGATGCCATGGGCGATCGTAATAGCGGTCGCATTGCCGTTGGAAATATCGATTTCCATCTTGAAGACGGGTTTTTTGCGAATTGCTAAATGGGGGTTTCATTTGATATGCATGAGGAACGGCCTTCATATGCGAGACGGCTGCCATATCAGCTTTTCCTGACGACTCTTTTGCTTATCCTCTTCCCTTTCCCCGGCCTTGGGCAGGCGAACTCGAGCGGGATGTTCCCGCTCGTTTTCGCTGATTTCTGCGGCGGGGTCAGCGACCATCCGCCGATCCTAAGCGGCATCTTCGCTGCCTTCTTCGTCTTCCTCGCCTTGGTCCTGCTAATCCTGGGGGTTTGCTGGGCTTTTTGGAAAAAAGAGGGCCGAATTGCGGTCCTTTTCGAGGGATTGGCCGTTCTTTCCTACCTTGCGGCTACTATTTCGGCCGCTTTCCATCCGACGCTCGCCCTTGAAGCCGGGCTCTTCCTCGGGTTCATGGGGCTACTCCCCAGTGCTTTCGGGTTCATCGTCGACCTTTCCTCCCTTGGGGCCGACGAAAATAAGAAGAACTTGCTCGTTGTGAAAAAGGCCTGCAACATTTTCCTGTATGTCGCTTCCGCCGTCGCTCTCTTGCTTCTTGTTGCCGTCTTGATGGTCTCCCTTTTCTTCGTGGTGGCTGGCTTTTCCGGCCATCCCTTTGCCCTTGTTGCCGGAGGACTTGGACTATGAACGAAAAGGCCTTGTCTTTCTATCGCGTTTCCTCGTCCCTCTTCCTGGCGATACTGATTCTCGCTTCCTTCTTCCTTCCTTTCCGGGCGGACGGAAGCTGGGCTCCTTTTCCCTTGAGCCTTACCGATCCGGCCGTCAAGAATGCTTTCCATACGAGCCTTGTGATTCCGCTTTGCGTCGGAACCATCGCCCTTCTCCTTGCCTTTGCCCGCCTTTTCGTCCGTAAGAAGGATGGCGGCTATCCTCTCCTATCCCTTTCCGTTCTCACGGTTCTTGTCGCGCTGATTTCTGGTGCCGCGGCCATCCTGGCCTTGGCCCTGAAGACGCCCCATTACCCGTTAGCCGGATATTACGGAATGGTCGCCCTCCTTTCCCTCGTCATTTTCGTCCTCGACGTCCGCGCGAAGGCCCTCGCGGTCGGGAGCGGGAAGTCTTTGGCCGTTATTTCCGCGGCTTTCGTTAGCGTCTCGGTCATCCTCGTCCTCCTCTTGGCCCTTCAGCCCTTTCTCCTCTTAATTCACTAACCCGCGACCCTTTCTTTGAGTATAATTCGCTTGTCAAAGACGGAGAGGGAAGCCCGCTTCGCCCCTGTAGAGAGCTGCCCCGAGGCTGCAAGGGCGGCGGGGAAGGAAGGGCCGAGTCGCTCCCGAGACGGGTTAGGAGCCTTTCTCCTAGGCAAGGAAGCTGCCCCCAGCGGGGGAAGCGGGGTGGTACCGCGCGCAAGCGTCCCCGCGACTGCTCGTCCGGGGTTTTCTTTTGCCCCGGGGAAAGGAAGACATGCTCGATAAGCGCTACGATCACCTCGCGGTCGAGGAAGGCCGCTATGAGAAGTGGGTGGAAAAAGGCTATTTCACCGGCGGAAAGGACAAGTCCAAGCCGCCTTTCAGTTTGGTCATCCCGCCGCCCAACGTGACGGGGAAACTCCACCTCGGGCACGCGATGGACACGATTCCTGACGACATCGTGGCCCGCTACAAGCGGATGAAGGGCTATGACGTCGTCTGGGTGCCGGGTGTCGACCACGCCGGCATCGCGACCCAGGCCAAGGTCGAGGCCCGGCTCCGCGAGCAGGGCATCTCCCGCTACGACCTCGGTCGCGAGAAGTTCCTCGAGGTGGCCTACAAGTGGAAGGAAGAGTACGCCGCGACCATCCATCAGCAATGGGCCTCGCTCGGCCTTTCGGTCGACTACACGAGGGAACGCTTCACCCTCGACGAAGGCTTAAGCAAAGCCGTCAAGAAAGTTTTCGTCACCCTTTATAACGAAGGGCTCATCTACCGGGGTGAACGGATCATCAACTGGGACCCGGAACTGAGGACGGCCCTCAGCAACATCGAGGTCGTCCATACCGACGACGAAGGCGAGTTCTTCTATTTCCGTTATCCGGTCGAGGGAATGGAGCCCCTCATCGTGGCCACGACCCGGCCGGAGACGATGTTCGGCGACGCCGCCGTCTTTGTTAACCCCAAGGATCCGCGCTACAAGGACTACATCGGGAAGACCTGCGTCAACCCGGCCAACGGCGAGAAGCTCCCGATCATGGGCGACCGCTACGTCGACATCTCCTTCGGGACCGGGGCCATGAAGTGCACCCCGTCGCACGACCCGAACGACTTCAATCTGGCCAAGAAATACAACCTCCCGTTCAAGACGATCCTCGACGAGACGGCCCACATGACGTCCGATTGCGGCAAGTACGTCGGGATGGACCGTTACGAATGCCGGAAGGCCCTCGTCGAAGACATCAAGGCGAAGGGCCTCCTCGTCAAGATCGAGAAGATCGTCCATAGCGTCGGCCATAGCGAGCGTTCCGGCGCCGTCGTCGAGCCGATGCTCTCGAAGCAGTGGTTCGTCAAGATGCGGCCCCTCGCCGAAGCCGTCCTCAAGATGATGGAGAGCAAGGACAAGATCCATTTCCATCCGACCCGCTTCGAGAAAGTCCTCGTCCGCTGGATGAAGGAAGCCGACGACTGGTGCGTCTCCCGCCAGCTTTGGTGGGGCCACCGGATCCCGGCCTATTACAACAAGGAAACCGGCGAGGTCCTCGTCTCCGAGACGGCCCCCGACATGGACAAGTACGTCCAGGACGAAGACGTCCTCGACACTTGGTTCAGCAGCGGGCTATGGCCCTTCGCCACCCTCGGCTGGCCGGACAAGACCCCGGACTTCGACCGCTACTTCCCGACCTCCCTCCTCGTCACCGGCTACGACATCATCTTCTTCTGGGTGAGCCGGATGGTTTTCCAATCCCTCCATTTCACCCGCAAAATCCCCTTCAAAGACGTGTTAATCCATGGCCTTGTCCGAGATCCGAAAGGAAGGAAGATGTCGAAGAGCGCCGGCAACGGGGTCGATCCGATGGATATCATCGCCAAATACGGGGTCGATGCCCTCCGTTACTACATCACGACTTCCTCGGCCCCCGGCCTCGACATGCGCTACAACGAGGAAAAGATCGCTGCGGCCCGGAGCTACCTCAACAAGATCTGGAACGCCGCCCGCTATGTCGAGATGACGCTTGGCGACGACTTCAAGCCGGAACCCCTCTCTCGTCGCGGCCTCGGCGTCCTCGAGCGGAGCATCCTCTCGAAGCTAGCCCGCCTCATCAAGCGGGTCGAGAACAAGATGGAGCGTTATGAGTTCGGTGCCGCCTCGAGCGACCTATATTCGTTCGTTTACGACGACTTCTGCGGGGATTTCCTGGAAATGACCAAGGTTTCCCTCACTAGCGGCGGGGAAGGCGCCGCGAAGACGAAGAACGTCCTTTACCACGTCCTCATGGACATCGTGAAGATGATCTATCCCTATGCTCCCTTCGTGAGCGAGGAAATCTACCTCTCCCTCCCGGGCCACCTCGAAAGCCTCAACGTCGAGACCTACCCCGAGCTCCCGCGGAGCTATGTCGATTACCGTTCCGAGAAGGAAGCCAAGGTCCTGAAGGAAATGATCCGCGACATCCGGAACTACAAGAGCAAGGAAGGCCTCGAGCCGAATGCCAAGGTCCGGCTCTACGTCGCCCCGTCATTCCCTTTCAAGAGCATGGACTCCTACCTCTCCCGCTTTGCGTTTGCCTCCTATATCGGCGAAGGCGCACCGGAAAAGAAGGCGACTTCCTTCGCCTACGAAGGCGGCTACGAGCTCTACGTCGAGGAAGACATCGATCCCGAGATCCTCAAGGGCAAGCTCGAAGCCGAGAAGGAGCGCCTACTCAAGGAAGTCGAGCGGGGCAAGCGGATGCTTTCCAACCAAGGGTTCCTTGCCAAGGCTCCGAAGGAGAAAGTGGCCCTCGAAGAGGAAAAGCTGGCCGACAACGAGCGCAAGCTCGAACTCGTCGAGAACCGTCTCGCGAACCTTTAACAAAAAGGGCCCAAGAGCCTCTTTCGCTCCTATTAAAGAGTGAAGGAGGCTTTTCTATATGGAAGGCGCTTTGCTCAGCGAAAAAGAACTCACCACCATCGCCCCGGGGGAGGCCCTTACCCTCACGGCCGTCATGGCCGTCCTCGTCATTGCCGTCATGGCGGTCGTCATCTACCGCCTCCTCAAGAGCAGCGACGGCGGGGTAAAACTCCCCGGCGGCTGGTCCTTCGACTGGAAATGAGCATCAAGGACTTCGACCCGGGAATCCGTCCCCGGGAGAAGGCCGAGCGGGGCGGAGCCGCTTCTTTAAGCGAGGCTGAGCTCCTGGCCCTCCTCCTCGGAAGCGGAGGGGTCGAGGGGCGGACGGCCCTGGACCTCGCGAACGCCCTGCTCGGACGTTACGGATCGCTTTACGGCCTTTCCCGAGCTACCTTGCCGGATCTGCTTCTGGTCAAAGGAATCGGAAAAGCCAAGGCATTATCGATTGTTTCGGCTTTCGAAATGGCCAAAAGAGCCTCCGACGAAGCCTTAAAAGCCCCCTCTTTCAGCCCTAGCCACGTGCATTCCCTCATAAAGGAGGGGGTTTTGGAGGGGGTTTCCGAGGCCGTCTTCCTCTTCCGTTACGACGAGCGGGGGCGTTACCTCGGACACGAAAGGATCGCGAGCGGCCATGCCGACCGGGTCAAGCAACGGGTCGGGCCCCTTTTGGCCCGCGTCTTCAAAAGCGGGGCCGCTTCCTTTGCCCTAGCCCATAACCATCCATCAGGCGAACTCCGTCCCTCGAAGGAAGACTTCGTCGCGACCGGCATCCTTCTTTCGAGGAGTCAGGAGATGGGCCTTCTCTTTTTAGACCACCTTATCGTCGGCCCCGAGGGTTATTATTCCTTTCGGGAGCACGGCCTCATCGCGAGCAAGCTTCCTTCCCCGTAGGGGAGAGCGCGAATTTGGGGCTTCCTTTGGAAGAAATCTTAGGTATAATACCCGCGTTGTCGCCCTCCTTAGGGCCTCAACCGCCTTTTTTCGGCGCCTAACTGATTGCCTGGAGCATCGGCCGAACGGAGCGAGTCTAAGTCAAAAGGAAAGGAGTAAGACATGTACGCAATCGTCGAAACCGGCGGGAAGCAGGTCAAGGTCTCCGTTGGGGATCGGATCTACGTCGAACGCCTCGAAGGCGAGCCCGAGAGCGAAGTGACCCTCGACAAGGTCGTCTTCCTCGGCGGCGAGAAGACGGTGGTCGGCACCCCCTATGTCAAGGGAGCCACGGTCACCTGCAAGCTCGAGAAGCAGGGCCTTGCCAAGAAGATCGTCGTCTACAAGTACAAGGCCAAGGCCAATGTCCGCCGCAAGCAAGGACATCGCCAGCCCTATACCTGCCTCGTCGTCAAATCGATCAACGCCTAATGGTCAGGTGCCTCTTCTTTTACAAGGGCGGAATTCCCTATGGCTTCGAGGCCAAGGGACACGCGAACGCCGGGCCGTACGGCTCGGACCTCGTCTGCGCGGCTGTGAGCGCCATCACCATCGGGGGCATCAACGCTCTCGAGGGAACGGACCGCTTCCAGTACCTGCTCGATGAAGGGCACGCGAAGGTCATCTATCAAAAAGAGCCTTCGCTCAAGGACATCCACGTTCTCGAAACGCTGGAATGCCAGCTAGAAAGCCTAGCGGAGTCCTATCCGGACAAGGTGAGGCTAGAAAGGAAAAAAGAAGCATGAAGCTCTATGTGAATCTTCAGCTCTTCGCCTCCAAAAAGGGCGTCTCGAGCACCCGGAACGGCCGTGATTCGATCGGCCGCCGGCTCGGGGCCAAGGTTGGCGACGGGCAGTATGTCATCGCGGGCAACATCCTTTACCGTCAACGCGGGACGAAGGTGAAGCCGGGCGCGGGCACGGGCATCGGCGGCGACGATACGATCTTCGCCAAGGTCGATGGCATCGTGAAATTCGAGCGGGTTGGCAAGAAGGGCAAGCGGATTACCGTTACCCCGAAAGCCGCCAACTAAGCGACGAATTAGACATTTGGACCCTTCGGGGTCCTTTTTTTGATTCCTTCCCATGTAAGGGGTTACACTTCGTCCTTGCCGATGGTTTGGCTTCCGCGTATCGTTATTTGCGTTGATGCATTCTTTTTGCTACGAGCAAGGAAAGGAGCTACTTAGCAAATGATCGACAAAAGAGCCCTGACCGGGCTATTGGCCTTCCTGGCGCTGGGACTAAGCGCCTGCGGCGGCGGAAGCGAGAGCTCGCCCGTGAGCGGGAGCTCGTCGCGCCCGACAACCACGACCTCGAGCGAAGCCGCGACCGACGGGGATAGCAGCATCGAGACGCCTACTTCCTCCCAAGAAGAGGCTGTCTCTTCCTCCGACGTGACCCCGATGCCCGATTCTTCCTCGAGCGAGGAAGGAACCGCTTCTTCGGAAATCGAGACCCCGGACTCCTCCGAGTCCATTGCCGAGCCGGAACCCGAACCGACCCCGACGGTCATCGAGCACTACACCCGGACCTTTGAAATCCTCGGGCCCGACGGCACGACCCTTCCCTCCTATGCTTCCCTCCGCCTCATCGCCGGGCCGGACTTCGCCGACTCTTTGGGCGACGAGAACCTCATGACGGCGGTGGAACCGGAAAAAGGCCGCTATTCCTTCGACTTCGGCACCGTCGAAGTCGGAACCGAGATTGAGTACAAGATCGTGGCCACGACCTCGGCCTCGACCTCCGTTTGGACCTACGAGGCCGTCTATAGCGGCACCGACATCAAGGAAAACGGGACCAACAAGAACCCCTATATCACCGTTGAGACTGCCGATGACCCGGTGGTCGGCGGCTGGTCATTCGCGAGCTGGCCGGTCGATCCGAGCCTTCCGCGCTACGACTTCACACTCAGTCTCACCCTCGACGACTTCGATGCGGAAACCCACGGCGGCATCTATCTTTTCACTAGCAAGAGCTGGAATGAGCCGATCCTCATGGAGCAGGTCGAGTCGACCTTCACGGCCACCGTCGAGGACCTCCTCCCGGAGACTCTCGAATACTACTTCCGGACCGTCAACAAAGTAGGCGGGTCCCACATCTACCTCCAGCCGGGCATCGGGGTGAACTTCACGGCCGAGATCGTCGATCACGATCTAAGCATCGACTACATCGGATCCTTGGCCAACCCGAACGGCCTCTTGGTCAACGACCCCAACCTGACGATCGAGCATTACGTCCGGGAGTTCCATATCCCGGGCAAGCCGGACTACGTGACCATTCGCCTCTCGGGAAGCAGCAACGGCTGGTCCGATGCGATGGACGACACGACGGCCCTCGTCCCGGTCGATGGGAAGGCCGATACCTATAGCTACGACTTCGGGACGGTTGCTAAGCACTCGACCCTTACCTTCAAGCTCGTGGCCACGACCGAAAACAGCACCGATTTCTGGGCCAACCAGCTCACCCCGCAAGACGTGACTCTGAGCGTCGGGGACGGCAGCGATCTCTCGACCCTCGAATTCGCCTACGACGCCTGGCCGAGCGATCCCTCGGCGGCTACCTTCATCGAGCACTACACCCGGACCTGGACGATCGAGGGAATCCCCGAAGATGTCGAGCTTCGCATCGTCGGGAGCTTCAACGGCTGGGACGCGGCGATCGAAGGGGATGCCAATCTTCTGACGAAGACCGGCGACGACACCTATTCCTTCGATTTCGGGAAACAGGAAATCGGAGCAGTCATCCTATACAAGATCGCGGCGGTGAACGAGGCGAGCCTCAATTTCTACGACTTCGAGCTCAACTATTCCGGCGACCGCTGGGACGGGCAGAATCCCTGGCTGAAGGTCGAGACGGAAAACGATCCGGCGATCGAAGGCTTCACCTATTATCGGACGCCGGCCAAGCTCCACCTCGAAGTCACGATCAGCGACCTCGTCCTGGACGAAGGCGAGGCCCTCATGGCCAAGGGAAGCTTCCTCTCCTCCGAGTGGACGGCGGTGACCCTCAGCCTCGTCGAGGGAGCGACCTATGCGGGCGACATCGCCATCAAGGTCGATGCCTTCTCCTTCGGCTTCATGGTCGCCGATGCGGCCACTCAAGCCCAGAAAGCCTGGATCAACGACGGGACGGCCAACTTCGATGTCACCCCGACTGGCATCGTCACCAGCCTCGCCTACGCGGGGACGATGGCCGGCGTGACTCTCCTCGCCTGAATTCTCCTTCCATGACAAGAGCCCTTCGCGGGCTCTTTTTCCGTCCTTGGGGCCGTGAGAGAAATCCGTGCATCGCCCAATCGTTCGGCAGCGTCGCTTTTTTTCGCTGCCCGATCCCTGCTTTCAAAAGGGCGCGCCCATCGCTTTTACCGATTTATCGGTATCAGGCACCTAGTATCCAAATGAATAGGTTTTATCGAAGAATGCGCATGCAAGCGCTTACTTTGGACCGTGTAAACGGTTACAACTCAGTCTTGACAGGCCGGTCACAGCGTCTAAAGTTTGGGCATGTTGATCTATTAATTTGCCAAGGGTTCGATTCATTTTGAACGAAGCCCCGCAAATGGAAAGGAGAGCAAAATTAATATGATGAACAAGAAAGGGCTCTTTGCCGTAGCCCTCTTGGCCGCCCTCGGCCTCGGCGCTTGCGGCGAAACCGGAGAGTCCTCAACCCCCGAAGAGTCGACCACGACCTCCGAGACGGAAGGCTCTACCCCGGTCGACGGCGCTGACTGGGTCGCCGACTACGAAAAGGAGGGGAAGATGTTCTTCTACTTCCAGCTCGGCACGACGGCGGCGGCCGACGGGACCGCGGCCCTGACTTCCTTCTCGAGCTGGGTATCCCCCTTCGTCACCGGCGCCTTCAATGCCTTTGCCGAGGCCGATGCCCCCGAAATGAAGGCGGTGGAAGGCCACGACGGCTACTATGGTGTCTCCATCGACTGGACCTATGACCCGACGACCGCGACGGACGCTAAGCCCTATGACTATCAGCTGACCCTCGGCTACAACTCGACCTCGGGCGCCCCGAAGCTCGGCATCGACTGGACCTACAAGTCCAACGAGATCTCGGCCTCCTACGGCCCGGTCGACAACCCGAACTGGCAAGCGGGCCTCAGCGAGAGCGGCCTCTCGATCAACCTCGGGAGCCACAGCTGGTCCACCGAGCCGCCGAAGCCGGTCATCCTCGAAGACTACACCCGCGAATTCTTCATCACTGACGGAACGAAGGACGCCGAGGGAAATTACAATCCGGCGACCGTTCCTAGCTATGTCACCCTCCGGATCGCCGGATCGATGAACGGCTGGGACAGTGCCCTCGACAGCACGACCAACGTCCTTACCCCGGTCGAAGGGAAAGCCGGCTATTACACCTACAACTTCGGCGACGTCGTCAAGCAGTCGGCCATCGAGTACAAGGTCGTTGCCACCAGCAGCGTCTCGAGCGACTTCTGGGCCAATGCCGCTGATCTCTCGGCCGTCACGACGACTGAAGGCGGCAACGCGACCTTCGTGGCCATCGCTGCCGACGACATCACCGAGAGCGGCCCGCTCACGATGATCTTCTCGGCCTGGCCGGCTGATCCGGCCGACGTCGCGCCGATCGACGTGACGATCAAGGTCACCCTCACCGACTACGTCGAAGGCGTCGTCACCATCAACGGTACCTTCGATGGCTGGACCGACGACGGCATCGCGATGACCGCGGTCGATGGCGAAGACAAGGCCTATACGGCCACCCTCGAGGGCGTCAATGCCCCGGGCAAGGTCGAATTCCAGTTCCGCGTCAAGAACGGGACGGACACCAAGTACGTCGGTGCGACCGCCGGCGAGGACGGCAGCCAGCCGAACCTCGTGCTGAACCTCCTCCCGGCCGACGACGGGACGACGAAGGCCTACACCGGCACCATTGCCACCGGCGTTGCCCTCGCGGCGTAATCCCGCCATCTCCGCCCTTCTGCCCCCGGGACTCCTGTTCCGGGGGCTTTCTTGAAAAGAGTTAACCATGATTAGGCAAAAGACACTAAAAGGACTGGCCCTCGCCCTTCTCCTCGGCCTCGCCTCCTGCGGCGGGGAAGGGGCTTCCTCTTCTTCATCGAAAACCGAAATCCTTGATCCGACCGACGATCCGGCCGCTTCCTACCCAACCTACGAGGAGGAAAGCGTCCGCTTCCATTACAACCGCGCGGACGGTTCCTACCAAAACTGGGCCCTGTGGCTATGGACCGACGACCTCGAAGGCCAAGAATACGCCTTCAACGGCACCGATTCGTACGGAGCGGTGGCCTCCTACCCCCTTTCGACCTGGGATATAACCGGGGACGACCGCATCTACTTCATCGTCAAGTCAGCCGGCAGCTGGGACGCCAAAGACCCTGATGGCGACCGTTACGTCGACCTCGCGACCTGGACTCCTTCCAAGGACGGGGCCTACGACATTTACCTAGCGAGCGGGGACAAGAACGTCTACGCGAACGCCTCCCTTACCTTGGCCGATGTCATTACCAACGCCGCCTTCTCGAGCTACACCGAGATCGCCGTCGCAACCAGCAACCCGGTGGCCTCCTACTCCCTAAAGATCCTCGAAGGAACCTCCGCCAAGACGGTCGAAGGGACCCTCGAGCGCCCGGCGGCGGCTTTCACCATCTCCCTCGGCGAGGAAAACCGGGCTTCCTTCGAGAAGACCTACATCCTAAGCTGCACCTTCGAGAAGAGCGGGGCGACCCTCGAGCGGGAAGTCAACCGCAACGCTCTTTACAAGACCGACGAGTTCGAGGAGAACTATACCTACGAAGGCAATGACCTCGGAGCCAAGGTCCTCAACGGGACGACCACCTTCAAGGTCTGGTCCCCGACGAGCGAGAAGATCGAGCTGAACGTCTACGAAAGCGGAACCCCGACCTCGGTCGATCCGAGCAAGGGAAGCGACGAAAAGAAAACCTACCCGATGACGCTCGGCGAGAAAGGCGTCTACGAAGCCGCGGTCAAAGAAGACCTCTCCGGCTCCTACTACACCTATACCGTCTACAGCACCACCTATCCGGAAGGCCGGGAAATCGTCGACCCCTATGCCAAGAGCGCCGGAATCAACGGCCTCCGCGGGATGGTCGTCGACTTCACGAAGACCAATCCCGAGGGCTGGGACGAGGTCGAGCCCCTTCCTTACGACCGGAAGGAACTCGTCATCTACGAGACCCACGTGGCCGACGTCTCCTCGTCGGAGACCTGGGGCGGAACGGCCGCGAACCGCCATCTCTACAAGGGCCTCATCGAAAGCGGCACTTCCTACGAGAAGGACGGTAAGAGCGTCGCGACCGGCTTCGACTCGATCGTCGGGCTCGGCGTCAATGCCGTCCAGCTCCTCCCGATCTTCGACCAGGCCAACGATGAGACGAAGCCTTCCTTCAACTGGGGCTACAATCCCCTCAACTACAACGTGGTCGAGGGCGTCTATTCCTCCGATCCCTACGACGGTTACGTCCGGATCCGGGAGCTGAAGGAAGTGGTGCAGGCCTTTGAAGCCAAGGGCATCAACGTCATCATGGACGTCGTCTACAACCACACGAACGGTTTGGTCGGGAGCAACTTCGACGTCTTGGCTCCGGGCTATTACTACCGTTACAACGCCGACGGCACGGCGGGCAACGGAACCGGCTGCGGCAACGAAATCGCCTCCGAGATGCCGATGATGCGGAAGTTCATCGTTGACTCGACCTCCTTCTGGGCGAAGGAGTACAAGCTCGGCGGCTTCCGCTTCGACCTCATGGGCTGCCTCGATGTCGGCTGCATGAACGCGGTCGTCGAAGCCCTCAAGGCCATCAATCCGAACATCTTCGTCCACGGCGAGCCATGGACCGGCGGCACCCTAGCCTACGACGCCTCCTACGGCGGCGGGCTGGCCGATCAGAGCAACATGCGCTTCTTCAAGGGTTTCGGGGCCTTCAACGACGGGATGCGGGACGCCCTCATCAAGGGCGGCCTTGCCGGGGCCAAAGAACGCGGCTGGGTCAGCGCCGCCCCGACCACGACGGTGAGCGGGACCGACATCGACGCCATCCGCCACGGGCTCCGCGGCTCGACCTACAATAACGGCAGCAAGACCAACGATCCCGACAAGACGACCAACTACGTGACCTGCCACGACAACTACACCCTCTTCGACCGCTTCTATTACGGGGTCGGGGGCTACGACGAGGCGACGGTCGCCAAGATGAGCGTCGTCGCCAACGCCTTCGTCTTCCTGAGCCAAGGGACCTCCTTCATGCTCGGCGGGGACGAAATCCTCCGAACCAAGGGCGGCAATAGCAATTCCTACGAGTCGAGTTACCAGGTAAACGAACTCGATTACGGCCGGAAGGCGGCCCATGGCGAGGTCTACGAGGCCTACCGTAAGCTCATCGCCCTCAAGAAGGGCTGCTCCGGCCTCCACGTCGGGTCCGACGGGAACATGGACCTTTCGATGGCCAAGGTCGACCAAGGCAAGGCCGAGTGGACCTTCGAAGGAACCTTCGACGGCGCGAATAAGCGCTTCAAGGTGGCCGTCACCAACGGGAACGGGGGCGGGAAGACCGCCGACTTCGCCGGCTACGACCTCTATCTCGATAGCCTCGGGACCCTTGGCTCCCTCGCATCGGCGACGGCCCTCAAGCCCTATCAGCTCGTCGTCGGCGTCCAAGCGGCTTAAGCAAACGTTCGTAACACCATCTCCCGACAGGCGGCCTCCAGCGGTGGGCCCCGAAAGGAAAAACGTGGCGGGGCCGATAAATCGGCCCTTGCCACCCAAGAGAAACCGCTTACAATATTGAACAGTTAAACGGAGAATCGGCAGCTGTATAAGCGCTCGATTGGAAAGGAGAAAGATTCAAATGTTTAACAAGAAGAATTCGGCCCTGCTTTTGGCAGCCGGAGCCCTCGTGGCCGGCGGCCTCGCATCCTGCGGGGGCGGAAATGACGGCCCGTCGCTTTCCATCTGGTGCCCGGGCACCGACGAGAGCGTCATCAACGCGATCGTCGCTTCCTTCAAGGAAACCTACGAGGATTACGCCGACTGGAACATCTACATCGACCAGACGATTGGCGAAGGCGACACCCAGGCCCCGCTCGTGCAGGACAAGACGGCCTCGGCCGACATCATCTGCATGGCCGACGATAACCTCCGGACGGCCGTCCAGAGCAACACCGTCCTCCCGGTCGACGCCGCCGACGCGGCCGCCATCGCGGAAAGCGATGGGCAAGATGCCGTCGATTCGCTCTCGATCAACGGGACGCTCTACGGCTATCCCTACCGGATGGACAACAGCTATCTTCTCTTCTACGACACGACCATCTATAGCCAAGAAGACATCAAGAGCCTCGACAGCATCCTCAAGAAGAGCCAGGAGGCCGGCGTCGACTTCTGCTTCGACCTCGCAACCGGCTGGTATTCGCCCTCGGTCTTCATGGCCAATGACGTCTATCAGTGGATCGACCAGGACCAGGACGGTGTCGACACCATCCTCTCCGAGTACTACACGCAAGCCGGCGTCGACGTGGCCGAAGCTCTTTGGAAACTCTCGGAAACCTACACCAACAACGGCTGGAACTGGACCGCTGACCAAGGCGTCATCGAAGGCGGCGTCAAAGAGGGCTCCGACACTCCCGTCGGCGCGGCCATCCTCTGGAACGATTACAACATCCTCAAGGCCAACAACCCGAACATCGCCGTCGCTCCGCTTCCCGCCATCACGGTGAACGGCGAAGCCAAGCCGCTCCACACCTTCCAGTCCTACAAGGCCCTCATCATCAACAACAACGTCGAGAGCAAGGGCGAGGAAACGGTCGAGGCCGCCAAGGCGCTCTGCCGCTTCTGGACCAACGCGACCAACCAGGAACGCTATCTCGACCTCGACTACGGCGTCAGCAATATCTCGGTCATGGAAAAGGCCGACACGACCAACATGCCCTTCGTCCAGGCGCTCAACACGATGATCGAGGAAGGCCGGACCTATGCCCAGGCCCCGCACGTCACCGGCAACTTCTGGACGCCGATGCAGAACCTCATGACCTGCATCAAGAACCTCGACTGGGGCGCCTTCTCCGGCGCCAAGGAAGCCATCCGCAACATGATCAATTCGACCGGATGGACGACCTACTCCTTCGACGACGCGCCCGAACGGCCGGCCGACCTCATCTAATCAACTCGAAGGCGGGGCGGGGCTTGGTGGTCCCGTCCCGCTTTCTTGAACGCTCTTTCATCAAGGAGAAAAACGCGAATGAACGACAACGATCGCAATCAGTCTTCCTTCGAGGAAGAAGAAGGCGGGATGGATCTCAGCGCGGCTTCCGATCTTGAAGGCGAACTCGTAAGCGAGCCCTGGATTATCAGCGCCGGGCGGAGCTTCGGACGCTTTTTGGCCAAGATTGGGGTCGGCATCCTCGGCTTCCTCTTCGATGCCATCAAGGCGGTCTTCGGCCTCGTCTTCGGCATTTTCTATGGTCTTTATGCCCTTTTCCGCGGGGCTTTCGTCGGCCTCCGCGGGGCCCATCGCAACTTCTACGAGGTCGATGTCTACGGCAAGGTTTCCTATTTCGTCATGGGCGTCTCCCATATCAAGAGCCGCCACATCGCCGAAGGGGTCATCTACCTTGCCGTCGAAATCGTCTTCCTGCTTTGGATGGGCCTCACCGGCTGGATGAGCATCGGGAACCTCTCCCTCAATGACGAAGTCAAGGAATCCTTCAAGAACGTCGGGAACATCCTCGTCCTCGTCCAAGGCATCTTCACCCTCATCTTTGCCCTCGCCTTCTTCGTCTTTTACTTTTCTTACCTCCGGGCTGTCCATGACCTTTATGTCATCCACAACGAGCCGGCCTTCAAAAACGCCCAGCTCAAGGCCCTCTATGCCATCGAGCA
The DNA here is from genome assembly GCA_944358895.1 of uncultured Bacilli bacterium. Classification (GTDB taxonomy): domain Bacteria; phylum Bacillota_I; class Bacilli_A; order RFN20; family CAG-826; genus UBA4951. The sequence goes on from CALVSB010000001.1 coordinate 17,825, forward strand.
CAACGCCGACTTCGAGGATGTGAAGGCGGCCCGGACCGGCCATGAGCGGCGGAAGCTCCTCATGGAAAACCACGGCTACGGGGTGATCGACGCCCGCTACGCGAGCTATCTCCCGTGGAGCCGCCTCGATCCGAATCCCCAAGGCCTCGTCGGCGCTTTCGTGAATCTCCGGCGGACCCTCGTGGTCCTCGAGACGAAGGTCTACGAGAAATACGACGCCTTGCGCCGCCAGGTCGAGCTCCGCTTGCTTAGCGACGTCTTCGCCCGCTTCCTCGAGTGGCATTTCGTGCCGTCGAAGGAAACCCGCGGCTACAGCGCCGTCTATCAGGAAGCACGGACCCGTTACATCCGCTTCATCCACAAGTACGACAAGTACAACGACTACCACGCCGTGACCCGCGACTACCGGGTCATGATCACCCTTCTCTCCTCCCCGAAGACGATCGCGGATTGCGCTAACGGCATCGGGGAAGGAAAAACCCTCGTCGGGCCCGATGCCGCGCTCGTCTACGCGCTCCGCGACCCGAGCAAATACCTTGCCGCCGCCTTCGACGGCCTCGAGGGAAAGATCACCCGCAAGGCCATCGACGACAACCTGAATGTCAAGGTGGCGATGGACGGCTCGCTCCGGCGGAAGCTCTCCAAGATCTTCCATGCCTGCTACCTCTATGCCGGCCAGGAAAAGGCCGGCGGGGAGCCCCTCGTCGACGGGAAGATCAACAAGGAAGCCCTGAAGGGCCGCCCGATCGAGGAAAACCTCAAGACGTACCTTGCCTATTACGAGCAGCGGTGCGAAGCCTATGGCGTCAAGTACGCCGCCCGGGCCGCGACTTCGGTCCCGATCATCGCCAGCCGCCTCATCGGCGTCTACGGCTGCTCCTACTCCCTCGCCAAGAAGGCCGCCCGGATCTATCTCCGGGGCCTCAAGGCCGAAAAGAAGCCCGCCCAGGAGAACGGGCGCTCCCTCTTCTACAACAACTGCGTCAATCCCTTCGCCCTCGCCGGGCGGAGCATGAACGAAGTGGTGGGGCTCTACCGCCGGAGCTACGAGCTGCGGGCCGCGGCCTTCGAAGAGGAGAATGCCGCCCGGGCCGCCTCGGCCAAGGCGGTCAGCGCCATCCTTGCCGATCCCTATGCCTACCTGAGCTTCGAAGGGAACGAAAATGCCGTTCTCAAGGCCCTCGGGACCGAGCATCCGGAACTTACGGCCTATGACCTCCGCTTCCTCCGGAAAGACCTCGCGACGGCCGCCCGCCTCGGGGCCGAGGGAGGCGCCGCCTACCTCAAGGCCCGCCACCAGGAAAGCCTCGCCTACGCCAAGATGAGCGAAGCCCCCTTCCACGGGCAGGCCAACCCCTTCATCAAGAAAGTCAAGCAGTTCGGCGACGAGCGCTTTGCCTTCACCGTCATGTCGCTCCCGATCATCGGCTCCATCTGCTGCTCGATCGTCCCGCTCGTGATCTCGATTCTCATCGCCTTCACCGACTGGGCCGGGCAGGCGGCCGGCCAGCGGCTCTTCACCTGGTCCCTCTCGGGCTGGGAGAACGCCTTCGGCCTCGGGGCGACGGGGCAGGTCTTCTTCTCGACCTTCCTCGAGCTCCTGACCTGGACCCTCGTCTGGGCCGTCCTTGCGACTTTCCTCAACTACATCTTCGGCATCATCCTGGCCCTCATGATCAACCGGAAGTCGATCAAGCTGAAGAAGATGTGGCGGACGATCTTCGTCGTCACCATCGCCATCCCGCAGTTCATTACCCTCCTCTGCATGCGGTCCATCTTCTCGGACAACGGGCCGATCAACACCTGGCTCCTCCAGCAGGGATGGTACGTCGACGGGGTCTCGAAGGCCCTCGGGATGGGTAGATACGTCGGCGACGACTGGATCGCGACCGCCTTCCCTTTCCTCGTCACCAAGACCGGCTCGGCCTCGAGGGCGGACCTTCCCTATACTGGGACCAATCCCTTCGTCCTGGCCTTTACCCAAGCTTTCTGGCCGAAGCTGACGATCGTTTTGATCAACATCTGGGTCGGCATTCCCTATACGATGCTCTCGACCTCGGGCATCCTCATGAACATCCCGGACGACCTCTACGAATCGAGCCAGATCGACGGGGCCAACAAGTGGCGCCAGTTCTGGTCGATCACGATGCCTTACGTCCTCTTCGTCACCGGGCCGTCCCTCCTTACGACCTTCATCGGGAACATCAATAACTTCAACGTCATCTTCTTCCTTACCGACGGCGGCTACAACCACGGCGGCATGCTCGAGACGAGCGCCGGCGACACTTCGCTCCTCATCACGTGGATCTACAACCTCTCCAACGCGACGCCGCCGATGTACAACACGACCTCGATCCTCGGCTGCATCGTCTTCGCGATCTGCGGGTTCTTCTCGCTCATCGTCTACCGGCGCCTCGGCTCGGTCAAAAACGAGGAGGAATTCCAGTAATGAATACCAAGCGAATCGTCGGCGACGCGATCATCTACCTGATCCTCGCCGTCATGAGCGTCATTTGGCTCGCGCCGATTGCCTGGCTCGTCCTTCAAAGCTTCGGCGTAAGCGGAGGCCAGGCCGACAAGATGCTCTTCATCCCCTCGACCTTCGGCTTCCAGAATTACGAAGGCCTCTTCATCAACAAGTTCTGGAACGGGAGCGCCTTCTCGACGAAGTTCGAGCGCGCCTATGCCCTCTTCCCCTATACGATGCCGAGCGGCGAAGTCCTCCTCGGTTCCTTCCTCAACACCCTCATCGTGGCTCTCGGGACGATGGTCCTCTCGACCCTTCTTACCCTCATGACGGCCTATGGCCTCTCCCGCCTCCGCTTCCGGGGACGGCAGCTCATCATGCGGATCTGCCTCATCATGGGCATGTTCCCGGGCTTCCTCGGGGTCATGATCCTCTACTGGATGTTCCGGGGCCTCGGCGTCCCGATGTCGCTCTTCACCCTAATCCTCGTCTATAGCGCCGGGGCCGGGGCGGGCTACTACATCGCCAAGGGCTTCTTCGACACCATCTCCAAGCAGATCGACGAGGCGGCCATGATCGACGGGGCGACGAGGTTCCAGATCTTCTACAAGATCACCCTCCCGCTCGCCAAGCCGATCGTCGTCTACCAAGCCCTCACGGCCTTCATGGGCCCCTGGGGCGAATATATCACCGCCAACTACTTCATCCGGGGCCAGGCTCAGTATATGACGGTCGCCCCCCAACTCTACGCCATCATCACCGGGACGATCGACGCCAGCGACTACTGGGGCTGGTTCTGCGCCGCCTCGGTCATCATTGCCATCCCGGTTTCCATCCTCTTCGTCTTCATGCAGAAGTACTACGTGAGCGGGGTGACCGGCGGCTCGGTCAAAGGCTAGCCGCCCTCGAAGGGAAGCCCCGCGTCGGGGTTTCCCTTCCCTTTGGCCATCCAATATCGAAGAAATCAATCAAAGCGGGTGCCCTTCAACTCCCGCTTTCTTGCTGTTCGGGGACCTTTCCCCGAAACTAGGCTTTGCCAAGAAAGGAGAAAAAATGAAAAAAGGATTGCTGGCCCTCATGGCCCTTCCGTTCCTTTTGCCCCTCGGCGGATGCTCTTCCTCCACTTACCACTTCGTGGAGGCCGACAGCTCGAAAGGCAGTGTCGGCTACGAGATCTTCGTCGGGAGCTTCCGCGACTCTGACGGCGACGGGATCGGCGACTTCAAGGGGATCGAGGAAAGCCTGCCTTACCTCGAGGACCTCGGGATCAGGCGGATCTGGCTCACCCCGATCATGCCGTCCCACAGCTACCACAAGTACGATGTCGACGACTACTTTGCTGTCGATTCCTCCTTCGGGACGATGGAAGATTTCTCGTCGCTCGTGGATGCTTGCCACGCGAAGGGAATCGACATCATCATCGACCTCGTCTTGAACCACACTTCCCGTTACAACCAGTGGTTCAAGGACAGTGCCGCGGCCCGCTACGCCGGGGAAGGCGGCGACGGCGGGGCAGCCGACGACTACATGTGGGCCGACCGGGTGCCGGCCGGGGAGGACGACGTCTATCACTACTACTCCCAAGCCGCTTCCTATTACCTCGGGGCCTTTTCCCCCGACATGCCCGAGCTCAACCTCGACAGTCCCCGGATTCGGAAGAACATCGAGGACATCGTTTCCTTCTGGCTCGAGAGGCAGGGGATCGACGGCTTCCGGCTCGACGCCACGACCTATTACTACGAAGACGACGTCGAGGAAAACGTTTCCTTCCTCACCTGGTTCCGCGAAACCTGCGAGAAAGTGAAGGAAGATGTCTACATCGTCGGCGAAGCCTGGGGCCCCGACCAAGCGACCCTCGCCCGCTACGCTTCCTCGAAGATCCACTTCTTCAACTTCCCGACGGCCTGCGAGGCGGCCAACCTCGGTACCTCGAGCTACATCGGGGCCCTGAAGAACTCTCAGACCTGGCTGAGCTTCGACCGCTCGCTGGCCACGGCCTCCTCCCTCTTCGAGGAAGAAGCGGGGGAAAGCGGCTACCTCGCCCCCTTCATTTCCAACCACGACATGGACCGCTGGGGAACCTATTTCAACGGGGTGGAGGACAAGTCCGGCCTCGAGAAGCTGGCCGCGGCCATGATGATCCTCTCGCCGGGCACCCCTTGGATGTACTACGGCGAGGAAATCCTGATGAACGGCCTCCGGGGGCAGGACTCCAGCAGCGACGCCCTCCGCCGCCAAGGCATGGTCTGGGGCGACGGGGTCGAAAAATGCAAGACCCCGGAGAACCGGGCCGACATCAACGGGGAGACCGTCGGGGCCCTCGAAGCCCAAAAAGACCCGCAAAGCCTTTATCAACATTACAAAAGAGCCATCAATCTAAGGAACGCCCACAATGACCTCTTCGAATTCGGCTCCTTCGCCCAAAGGAACCTGAACCAAGCCGACATGGCATCCTGGATGGCCTTCGACATCAGCTACGAAGGGAAGAACTACCTCCTCGTCCACCATAAGGCCGGGGAAGAAGGGCAGCTCGCCCTTCAAGGGAACTACACCGTCCTCGATGACCTCGCTGTCGACGGCACGGCCGCCTCGTATGCAGACGGAGCGCTGACCGCCGGGGCCTATGCTTCGATCCTTTTGGAGGAAGGAAAATGAAAAGCAAGAAAACCTTATTCGCCATCGCCCTCGCGGCCTTGGCTCTCGCCTCGTGCGGCGGGGGCGGCGAGGGAGGAGAAGGAGGCGAAGGCTCGCAAACCCCTAGCACTTCCCTCGACTCCTCGACCGGGACCGGCAATACCGAGGACTATGGCGGCGACTTCAACTACGCCGGGATCCTCCGGATTTACTACCACCGCGACGACGGGGCCTATAGCGACAAGAAACTCTGGGTCTGGGGCGTCGGGGTCGACGGGAACCAGATCGGCGAACTCGACTTCGCCAACGCTTCCGATCCCGACGAATTCGGGGTCTATTGCGACATTGACCTCGGAGCGGCCCCTTGGAACGCGATTTCCCATTCCTCCATTTCCTTCATCGTGAAGAAAGGCGGGACTTGGGACGGCCAATCGACTGACACCATCTGCGCCTTCAACAAGTTCCAAAAGACCATCGTCGAGGAAGGCGGGAAGCAGATTATGACCGTCTACGCCATCGATAACGGGGACTCGACGATCTCGACCTACAACTCGCGGGCCGAGGCCCTCGGGGACCGGATCGGCTCGGCGGCCTTCGTCGACTGGAAGACGATCAGGATCATCGGCACCGGCACCAATGACGGCCGACCGGAGGAAGACATCGGCAAGATCGCCAGCTACACCCTTTACGGCTTCGACCACGAATACTACTTGATGGACCAGGCCGAACAGGCCGCGGCCAAGGAAAGCTACGTCATCGAACGGGGAAACGGGGACGGCAACGTCCTCGATTTGAGCCTTCCTTCCGATGCCGAGCTCGGTACGGGTTACGTCGTCGAGGCGACCTTCCAAAGCGACCCGAGCAAGAGCAAGTCGAAGGCCGTGAGCTTCGTTAACCTCTACGACACCAACAAGTTCAATAGCGACTACACCTACGGCGGGGACGACCTCGGCGTGAGCGGCAACCCGAAGGACGGCTGGTCCTTCAAGCTCTGGGCCCCGACCGCCTACCGGGTCCAGCTTTACCTCTACATCGCCGGCACCCCCTCGGCCCTCACCCCGACGGGGAACGCCCCGGGCGCCAACAACCACCGGGAAGTCGAGATGCTTAAAGGCGAGCACGGCGTCTGGTACCTCGACCAGGCCGAGCTCGACCGCATCCACCTCCCGATCGAGGAGGGGGACTTCTATACCTACGCCGTCACCAATAGCGAAGGGACCGTCGAGACAAGCGACCCCTATGCCCATTCCAGCGGCATCAACGGCGAGCGGAGCTGCGCCCTCTCGAAGGAGGCGGTGGAAGCCCTCCGGCCGGAAGGCTTCGAGGAATCGATCGCCAGCCTCCCGAAGATCGAGCAGATGAACGACCTCTTCATCTACGAGACCCATGTCCGCGACGTCACTTCCGACAAGACCTGGATCAGCAACGAAGAGCACCAACGCGGCACCTTCGCGGCCTTCGCCGAGAAGGGCACGACCTATTCCGACGGCGAAACCACGGTGACCACCGGCCTCGACTCGATTCTGGAGCTCGGGGTCAATGCCATCCAGCTCCTCCCGGTCTTCGACCAGGACAACGACGAGCGGGAAGTCGAGGGCAGCGAATTCAACGGGGAGTACAACTGGGGCTACAACCCGAAGAACTACAACTTCCCGGAAGGGGCCTATTCGAGCGATCCCTACAGCTCGACGGCCAAGATCACCGAGTTCATGGGCCTCGTGAAGACCCTCGCCGACAATGGCGTGAGGACGATCATGGACGTCGTCTACAACCACCTTTCCTCGGTGAGCGGGGCGGCCTTTACCAAAATCATGCCGAAGTATTACTTCCGGACCAACGAGAGCGGGGCCTACGTCAACGGCAGCGGCACCGGCAACGTTACGGCCAGCGAGCGGACGATGATGCGGAACTTCATCGTGAATAGCGTCGCCTACTGGGCCGAGGTCTACGGGATCAAAGGCTTCCGCTTCGACCTCATGGGCTGCATCGACCTCGAGACGATGAAGGCCGTTAGGAATGCTTTGAACGAAATCGACCCGACGATCGCCGTCTACGGCGAAGGCTGGAACGGCGCCTTCGGGGGCGACCCGGGCATCGACGATTCCCTTGTCGCCATGACCGGGAACGTCTATTCGGAGCTCTATGCCGGGGCCGAAGGCCTCGAGGAGAGTCCCTGGGGGGTCGGGGCCTTCAACGACCACGGCCGCGACGGGCTCAAGGGGAACACCCAGTGGGAAGGGGCGGCTCCCGACTACGGCTTCATCTCCCAGGGGAGCGAGCACCTGAGCGCCGAGACGCGCTCACGGGCGGCAAGTTCCTTCCTCGGGAGCAACGATGGCGTCGGAAGCAACCCGACCCAGACGATCAACTACGCCTCCTGCCACGACAATTACACCCTCTACGACCAGATGAACTACTGCCTCGGCTCGGGAACTTCTTCGAGCGAGGATAGCCAGGATGCCCGCGACGCGACGATCGCCGTCACGGCGGCCATCGTCTACAGCCAAGGGGCGGCCTTCATCCACGGCGGGGAGGAAATCTTCCGCCAGAAGGTGATGGAGCCGGGCGATCCCTATTGGAACCTCGTCGACCAGAACGCGACGAGCAACGACGCGGTGGACCTCGGCGATGGGACCCGCCTCATGCGGAACTCCTACACCTACGGGGACGAAGTCAATACCTACAAGTACGACCGGAAAATCGCCTTCCTCGACGACTACAACCGCTACAAAGAGGCCTGCCTCATGCGGACGGAAGGCATGGACGGCGGCTATCTCGGCCGAGCCTACGACGACGAGACCTGGGCAGCCGCGGGCTGTTCCCTCTGGGGCGACTACCGCGACGAGGGCGGCACCCGCACGGTGGCGGCCGCCAACTTCGCGGGGCTTGACGGCAGCGCCGACCGCTACGTGGCCATCGCCGGCCGCGATCCGAGCGACGCCATGCGCGCCCTCTCGATCGGGACCAACCGCGTGAAGGTTGTCTATTCCTCGACCGGCTACCACGAGGCCGGGGAAGAGATCGCGACGACCGACTTCCTCCAGCTCGGGAAATACGAGATGGTTATCTTGGAGAAACTATGAAAAACAAGAGGCTGACTGCCGCCCTCCTCGTCTTCTCGACCGCTTTCCTGGCGGCCAGCTGCGGAGGAGGTTCCTCCTCCTCGACCGCCGGCTCCTCGAACCCGGAAGAAAGCCAGGGGGCGGCCTCCTCGACGAGCCAAGGCTCCTTCGAGGAACATACCCCCGAGGAGGTCGAGGCCTACATGGACGGCCTCTTGGCCGATAGCGAGGCCAACCACCTTTACTTCCATTACCTCCGCTACGACAACACCCCGGAAAGCTACGCCGACTACGACGTCTGGTGCTGGCCCTACCAGGGCGAAGGCTCCCGCTTCGACTGGGCGGGCCGGACGAGCCCGGCGAACCGGGTCGACGCGGCCAGCGGCGAGGCGAAGGTCGATCCCTACGGCGGGGCCTACATCGACGTCGACCTCAGCAAGACCTACGACGGAGGGTGGGATGCCGAAAACCACGTGATGGGCGGCACTTCCTCCTCCTTCTATTACGAGAACGGCTCGATGGTCAAAAGCGTCGGCCTCCAGATCGTCTACACCCCCTCGCGCCTTAGCGATTCCGGCTTCTGGATCAACGACGGGGGCGACATGTCGGTCAAGCTTTCCGACTTCGCCTACGAAGTCGAGGGCGGGACCGCCTACCACGTCTTCGCCCTCCAGGACCGGGGGAGCCGCGGCCTCACCAACATGCCGGCCATGACGATCGAGGATCCTTTCGCGGGTGACGACGGGAATAACGTCACCTACGACAACGCGACCTACGACAACGTCGACTGGGATAACGAAAAGGCCATCGCGGCGACCTCGCCCCTCTTCAAGGATGGGACGGGAAGCGCCGGCATCCTCGAAGACGGGGCCGGGACCGGCTACCAGATCATGGTTTCCTCCTTCGCCGACAGCGACGGCGACGGGATGGGCGACATCTACGGGATTACGCAGAAGCTCGACTATCTGAAGGATCTCGGGGTCGAGGTCCTCTGGCTCACCCCGATCCAGCTTTCCAACAGCTACCACGGCTACGACATCAACGACTACACGAAGGTCGACCCGAAGTTCGGTTCTTCGGCCTCGCCCCATAGCAAGGGGGCCGACCCGACCGAGGAATCGGCGATGGAGGACTACCTGACCCTCCTCGAAGAAGCCCATAAGCGGGGGATGGCGGTCATCATGGACCTCGTCATCAACCACACCTCCTCCAACAACGCCTGGTTCATCGACAGCGCCCAGCTGAACGAAGACTACCGCGGCTACTACCAGTGGGGAAACCACGAGACCCAGGAAGGGATCGACCAGGACCATTTCTGGTATCCCTATGGCGACCATCCCTATAGCTACTACGCGAAGTTCGGCTCCTCGATGCCGGAACTCAACTATTCCTACCTCCCGACCCGGGAAGCGGTGAAGGTCATGGCCAAGAGCTGGCTCGCCAAGGGGGTCGACGGCTTCCGGATGGACGCCGTCAAGCACATCTTCCTCGACGACGAGGTGGCTTATGATCAGGGCGACACCATCGTCCTCGACAACAGCGCCTCCGGCGACTACTCGAGCAACCTCACCAAGAACCTCCATTTCTGGCGGGACATCATCGGCTCGATCAAGGAAGAGTACCCAAGCGCCTTCTTCGTCGGCGAGAACTTCGACGGGAGCGCCTACCAGGTGGCCCCTTATTACGAAGGCTTCGACTCCCTCTTCGACTTCTATAGCTACTACAACTTCTCCTCCTCGGCCAAAAACGCCCTCGAGAACAACGGCTGGAGCAGCGTCCAGAGCTGGAACGGCTACCAGCCCTTGAATAGCGGCAGCGTCTACAACCCGGCCGCCGAGCTGAAGAGCAACCGGAGCGAGAAGTCGGGCCTCTACGGCTCGACCTCGGCCATGCCCTATAGCGGAAGGTGGAACCTCTCCTCGATCTTCGCGACCTACGAGAGCTACCGGACCGGGAAGGACATGACGAAAAATCCCGAGGCCATCGAGGAATATAGCTTCATCAACGGCGGCTTCACCTCCAACCACGACATCGCCAGGATGATCAACCGGATCGCCGGCGAGGCCGAGCCGGCCGGTATCTCGGCCCAGGGGAACGTCACCGCGGGCAACTACGACCTCTACCTCCAGGCCGCGACCTGCGCCGAGATCGCCATCATCACCCTCCCGGGCCTCAGCTGGCTCTACTACGGCGACGAGCTCGGGATGACCGGGAACTTCAAGGAAGGCCAGGACGCGCTTAGCTCCTACGCCGATTTGGCCTACCGCCAGCCGATGAAGTGGACGGCGGACGGGGAAGCGGGGGACGGCTCCATGACGACCGGCTTCGGCATCACCGGGAGCGGCACGGCCATCGCCTACGACGACATCAACTCCACCTCCCTCGTCACTTCGGTCGAAGAGGCTTTGGAAGGTAGGAGCGAGCACTTCGACGGCATCAAGGCCTTCATGAACGCGAAAGCCAGTATCCCCGCCCTCGAGCGCGGCTCCTACAAAGCCCACGACTGGAAGGTCGGGAACACCCCGGTCACCTATGTCCATAACGTCGAGCGGGTCCTCGACGGCGAAACCTACAACGTCGTCGTGAACTTCTCGCCCTCGGTCACCCTCGAGGCCGGCTTCAAGGGAACCCTCGTCGCCTCCTACAACGGCGCGACCCTCACCTCGATCCCGCCTCTATCGGCCCTCCTCGTCAAAGTGTCGGCTTAAAGCCCAAGGCCCCTTCGTTGCAAAAGCCCGAAGGGGCTTTTATCATGGTTAACCATGAAATTATCGATTGTCTTCCCCATCAAGAACCAAACGCGGAAGCTTGTGGATAACCTCGTTAAGACCGGTCTCCCGGCCTTCGATGGACTCGGCGTCACCTACGACGTCATCGTCGTCCCCAACGGCTGCGACAAAGAGGAGCTCGATTACCTCGCCGAGGCCAGGAAGAGCCTCCCGGCCCAACTCAAGGTGAGCGAGCACCTCGTCCCCGGCGGGAAGGGTAAGGCGGTGCGGCACGGCTTCCTCCTGTCGGACGCCGACTACGTGATGTTCATGGATGCCGACTTCGCGACCGACCTCGAGGCGATGAAGCGGATCGTCCCGAAGCTCTCTAGCGCCGACTGCTTCATCGGGAGCCGGAACGCCAAGGGGGCGAAAATCGCGCAAAAGCAGACCCTTTTGCGGCAAATCATGCATGGCGGGTCCCGCTTTCTCATCCGCCACATGTTCGGCCTCAAGGACATTCAGGACACCCAGTGCGGCTTCAAGTTCTTTCGCCGGGCGGCCATTCTGCCTCTCCTAGAAAGACAAATTACGATGGGGGCGGCCTTCGACGTCGAATATCTCTACTACCTGAAGCTGAACGGCTACTCGATCGTCGAGGTGCCGGTCATCTGGACCGACGACCCCGACTCCAGCTTCGCCCATCCGGCGAAGACGGCCTGGAAGTTCTATAAGGAACTCTTGGCCATCAAGAAGAACAAGAAGAATTACCTACTGAAGGAGGACGAAAGATGCTGATTGACCGCGCGGTGGTCGAGGTCCGTTCCGGGAACGGCGGGGACGGCCACATTTCCTTCCTCCACGACAAGAACACCGAATGGGGCGGCCCCGACGGGGGCAACGGCGGCGACGGGGGAAGCGTCTACTTCCTCGCCAAGAACAATTTGAACACCCTCTTTCCTTTCCGGCATTCGCCGCTATTAAGCGCCGAAGACGGCGAGAAGGGGATGAAGAAGCTGATGGCCGGCAAGCGGGGGGACGACCTTGTGGTCGAAGTCCCGACCGGGACGGTCGTCATCGACGAGCGGGACGGCCACGTCTTGGCCGACCTCGACGAGCCGGGCAAGAAGGCCCTGGTCGCCAAAGGCGGCCGCGGGGGGCGGGGCAATGCCTCCTACAAGTCGAGCCGCCGGCGGATCCCTCGGATCGCCCAAAACGGCGAGAAGGGCGAACGCTTCCGCATCATCCTCGAGCTCAAGATGATCGCCGACGTCGGCCTCGTCGGCCTCCCCTCGGCCGGGAAAAGCACCTTCCTCAACCTCGTGAGCCGGGCCAACGCCCTCACGGCCGACTATCCTTTCTCGACCCTTTCCCCGAACCTCGGGGTCACCTACCTCGAGGACGGGAATTCCTTCGTCGTGGCCGACCTCCCGGGCTTAATTGAGGGAGCGAGCCAAGGCAAGGGCCTCGGTACGAGCTTCCTTCGGCACGCCGAAAGGACGAGGGTCCTCGTCCACCTCGTCGCGATGGATGGGATGAATGACCCCGTCAAGGCCTATAAGGTCATCCGGAAGGAACTCGAGGCCTATGGCGGCCACCTCGAGGAGCGGCCGGAGATCGTCGTCGCCTCCAAGATGGACATCGAAGGGGCGGCCGAACGGAAGGCCGAATTCGATAAGGAACTCGGGGTCGAGTCCTTCCCCCTCTCGAGCTACGAACGCGGCGGGGAAGTCGCCATCCTCAAGAAGTGCGAGGAGCTCCTCTCGAAAGCCCCGAAGTTCCCCCTGAAGGGCGAGGAAGAGAAGATTCGGGCCTACCACCCCCTCGAAGAGAACCTCCGCCTCGACGACTATGTCCTCCTGAAGGAAAAGGGCGCCTACGTCGTCCATGGCAAGAAGATCGAGGAAGACGCGGCGCGGATCCAGACGAAGACGGAGGAGGGCATGATGCGCCTCCTCTCGCTCCTACGCAAAGCCCGGCTCGAGGAAAAGCTCAAGGCGGCCGGGGCCAAAGACGGCGACGAAGTCCGGATCGGCGAGGTCACCTTCGTCTACGAGGAATAGGTATAATGGATAAGCGCTACCTGGAGGCGGCTCTCGGAGCCCTTGCCTCCCTCCTCATTCTCCTGGCGCTTATCTTCTGGGTACTCAGCTGATGTTTCACTATCTATTAGGCACGATCGTCGAAAAAGGCCGCGACTACGTGGCGGTCGAAACGAAAGGCGGGGTTTGCTACCTCCTCACGGTGAGCGACCCCTACGCTTTCCCATTTGGGCAGGAAGGCAAGTTCTATTGCTACGAAGTCTATTCGGAAAGCGACCATTACCTGGCCGGCTTCCCCTCGAAGGAGGAAAAGGAAGCCTTCCTCGACCTCATCTCGGTCAAGGGCATCGGCCCGAAGACGGCGCTAAGCGCCCTCTCCGGCACGAGCCCCGAGGAACTGATGAGCGCCATCGAGGCCGGGAACCTCTCCTACCTCAAGAAACTCCCCGGCATCGGCCCGAAGGCGGCCAGCCAGATCATCCTCGACCTCAAGGGACGGCTTCTCTCGGCCAAGGCGGCCGCGGCGGCGGCCGAAGGGCCCTACGTCGGGGCTCGCGACGCCCTCCTCTCCCTCGGCTTCAAGGCGAAGGACGTCGATAGGGCGGTGGCCTCCCTCCCGGCCGGGCTGAGCGAAGAGCAAGCCATCAAGGAAGGGCTCAGGAAACTCAAATGAGCGAAGCAAAGAAGAAGAAAAAGGACCCCGAAGCGGAAAAGAAGGCGGAAGAGGAAGAGAAAGAGCGCCTCATGTCGAGCGAGCGCGAGCCCGGCGACGAGGAGCTTTCCCTTCGGCCCCAGACCCTCAAGGAGTACGTCGGGCAGGAGGAGCTGAAGAAAAACCTCACCGTCTTCATCAAGGCGGCCTTAAAACGGAAGGAACCGCTCGACCATGTCCTCCTTTACGGCCCCCCGGGCCTCGGGAAGACGACTCTCGCCTACGTCATCGCGAACGAAATGGGGGCGGCGGTGAAGTCCGTCTCCGGCCCGGCCGTCGAGAAAAGCGGCGACCTCGCGGTCGTCCTTAGCGAGCTTGAACCGGGCGACGTCCTCTTCATCGACGAGATCCACCGGCTCCCCCGGGCCGTCGAAGAAGTGCTTTACGGGGCGATGGAGGATTTCGTCCTCCAGATCCTCGTGAACCGCGACGGGGCGGCCAAGGCGGTAAGGATCCCCCTCCCGCCCTTCACTCTCGTCGGGGCGACGACCCGGAGCGGCGACATTTCCTCGCCCCTCAGGGCCCGCTTCGGCATCCAGTCGAAGATCGACTTCTATCCCCCGAAGGACCTCGAGACGATCATCGAGCGGACTTCCCGGGTCCTCCAAATGCCGATCGAGCCCAGGGCGGCCCTCACCATCGCCGAGCGGAGCCGGGGCACCCCGCGCATCGCCAACCGGCTCTTTAGGCGGGTCCGCGACTTCGCTTCCTACGAAGAGAAGGACAAAGTCGACATCGCGGTGGCCCTCAAGGCCCTCGATGCCCTCCATATCGACGAGCTCGGCCTCGACGAAGTCGACATCCGTTACCTCGATGCCCTCATCGGCCGCTTCCACGGCGGCCCGGCCGGCCTCGAGTCGATCGCCTCGGCCATCGGCGAGGAAATAAGCAATCTCGAGGACGTCTACGAGCCCTACCTCGTGATGAGCGGCCTCGTGAACCGGACCCCGCGGGGCCGGGTCGCGACCGAAAAGGCCTACAAACACCTCAAAAGGAGTTACCAAGGGTCCCTCTTCTAGGGGCCCTTTTCCTTTGAAAAGGCCGCAAAACCCCTCTCTTTTGCTCCCTTTCGGGGCCACCCGGGAAAAAGGGCGGATTCTTCCTTGTCTAGGGGGCCGCGCGCGCTTAAACTAATACCCGCGTATGCCCGCCCTTTTAGGGCGCATGCCTCTTGGAGGTTATCCAATGCGGAGAAAACTTGCCTATATACTGCTTGCCTCGGCTCTCATCGCATCGAGCGCGGCGGCCATCCCGGCTAGCATCGTGGCCCTCGATACCGACGTGAGCTACGGAGCCGGCAAAGAACTTTATTTCCGGATCAGCGAGAAAGGGACGACGACCTTCGGCCTCGAGAACGCCGAGTACATCACCAACGACGACTATGCGGCGGTGAACGAGGTCAAAGATGAATTCGAGACCCGGCTCGAGAGCTGGGACATCAACGCCAACGTCACGACCGAGGGCTACTCGACCGTCAAGGTCACCCTCCGGACCCAGAAAGGGAGCGAAGCCGACTACCAATACCTCCAGCGCTACCTTCCCTTCTCCGGCGGCGACATCACGGTGGCGGCCGGCTACACGGCCGACCTCGAAGACGACCCCTCCTCCGACGCCGACTACCTCGACAATAGGATGTTCGAGGGGCAGACGGCGACCATCGAATACGTGAACAACATCCCGGTTGTGGCCATCCCGGTCAACTACCCGGGCGAAGACGGCAAGATGGCGACCCTCGTCGATTTCTGCAGCGAGAACACCATCGCCCCGACAAGCGACTCCTCGACCTCGACGGCCGGGCAGGACTGCTACCTCGTCTTCTGGAACAACTTCCAGGAAGGCGACAACTTCGCGGATGCCTACGACTCCTCGAGCGAGAACTACGACCCGAACATGGCTTCCCGCCTCATCTTCGGCGAAGTCCCGGGGAATGCCTGGTTCAACGAGGACGACGAAGACGACCAGTACACGAGGATCCAGCTCCTCCCCAATAGCGAAGCCATCCAGGACGGCACCTTCAACCAGAGCCTTTCCGGCTCGGCCTACAAGGCGGCCCGTTACTATTGCTCCCTCTTCAACGCCTCGAGCTACGACTACGACATCACTTTCTCCTACATGGTCGACGCCCCGGCCCAGGTCGAATCCTTGATCGACGCCGGCGACTACCACCTGACCCCGGCCATGGGCGCGACCCTCATCGCCACCCTCGTCGGCTTCTTCGTCTCGGTGGCCATCCTCGTGGCCTTCTACCGGCTCTCGAGCCTCATGACGATTGCCAACGCGATGGCGACCGTCCTCCTTTCGCTCCTCCTCTTCGGCTACTTTGCCGCCCAGTTCGGCATCGGGGCGGTGGTGGGTCTCCTCGTCGGAGCCCTCCTCTCCCTCTTCGGCAGCACCTATTACCTCGCCAAGCTGAAGCAGGGACTCTATAGCGGCCGCTCGCCGAAGAAGGCCCATTACGAAGCCCTCAAGAAGGCCCTTTGGCCGACCCTCGACGCCGGGATCGTCTCGATCCTCCTTGGCCTTTGCGTCTACGGCTTCGTCCCCGGCGTCATCGGCAAAGCCGGCCTCATGCTCGTCCTGAGCGGGGCTATCGGCATGATCCTCAACCTCGTCCTCACCCGGCTCGAGGGCTACATGCTCGCCTGCGACAATTCGACCGAGAAGAAGCTCGGCGCGACTTATGGCATCGACGAGAGCAAGCTACCCAATAACGTCGAGGAAATGAAGGAGCCCTATGGCGGCGTCTTCGCCAAGACCGACTTCAAGAAGCTCTACAAGGGCTCGCTCATTGCCCTCGCCGTCCTCTCGGTGGCGGCCGTCCTCGGCCTCTCGATTGCCTCCGGCCTGACGGGCGAACCTTATAACTACGGCGGCGCCTATAGCGACACCACCTCGATTTCCCTCGCCTACCAGGTCGAGAAGACCTCGACCCCGCTTACCGCCTTCGACACCCCCGACGAGATCGAGGACAACTTCCTCGCCCACCTCAAGGTCGGCGATGCGGCCCTTGCTTACGAGGACGTCATCGATAGCGGCGAGACGAGCTTCTACGACAGCGTCGACCGGGTCTATTACAACGTCTACTATTACGACGTGCCCCTCAGCGCCTTCTATGGCGACGGGACGGAGGAAGCAGAAGGCGTCACCTATTACGCGAACGACGCCTCCTATCCGAGCCTCGCCCAAGCCGTCGAGGGTTTGGCCAGCGAATTCGACGGACTTAGCGCCAGCGTCAACCTCGTCACGAGCGAGGAAGCGACGCCCTCGCTTGCCACCTTCATGCTCGGCTACGGGGTCGGCTACGTCTTCGTCCTGGCTTATAGCCTCGTCCGCTACCGCCTCGCCCGCGGGAGCGCCCTGACCCTCGTCTCCTTCGCCTCGGGCCTCGTCCCGATGGCCATCGTCTCGGCGGCCCGGATCGCCGTGACCCCGTTCTTCTCCTTGGCCCCGATCATGGCCTCGATCCTCGTCTATCTGGCTGGCAGCTACTTCTTCGACCGGGCCGAGGAAATCCGCCACGAAGCCCGCGAGCGCGACAAGAACGCTCGCTCCTTCAAGATGGAATGCCTCCTTAGGGCCAATGCCCTCGAGGCTGGAGAGGTCGTCACCTTCGCCTTCCTCGCCACCTTCTCGCTCATCGCCTTCTTCGGCTTCGGGCCGGGCAGCTTCGAGCTCATCTTCCTCCTCGCCCTCGTCGGGCTGCTCGTCGGCCTCTACTTCGTCTTCTTCGCCCTCGTTCCGCTTTCCAACCTCCTAAGCGACGGCTACTCGCTCGCTGGACGGGGCATTAAGAAAGCCCTCCCGGAGAAGAAGAAGGAAGAAAAAGGACCGCGCGGCAAGAAAGGCTCCGAGCCGGAAGAAGCCCTCTTCATCGGGATCAACGACTGATGGATTTCCAAAAGCGCCTTCTTCATTACCTCGGAGTAGGGGAAAAGGAGGCGCTTTTCCTTTTGCGCGACTACTCCCTCGACGACCTTCCCTCCCTCGACGGCTTCGAGGCGACGAAGAAGGCCATTTCCCTCGTCGACCAAGCCAAGGAGAAGGGCGAGGGGATCCTCGTCTACGGCGACTATGACTGCGACGGGGCGACCTCGACCGCCATTTTGGCCCGGGCCCTTAGCGACTACGGGGCCAAGGTCCGCTTCTATCTCCCGAGCCGCTACCTCGACGGGTACGGCCTTAACGAGGAAAACGCCAAAAGCATCGTCAAATCCGGCCTCTATTCCTTGATAATCACCGTCGATAACGGCATCGCGGCCCTCTCGCCCATCGAAATCCTCAAGGAAGCGGGGCTTTCGGTCGTCGTCATCGACCACCACGAAAGGGGCAAGGAACTCCCGAAGGCGGACGCCATCATCCATCCCGACACCCTTCCTTATCCTTCGCCCTCCGTCTCGGCCGGCTACCTGGCCTATCAGTTCTCCCGGGCCCTACTAAAGAAAAGCGTGCCGTATCTATTGACCCTCGGGGCCCTCTCGACCGTGAGCGACATGATGGAGCTCCGAGGCCACAACCGGGCCATCGTCAAGCTGGCCGAGGAAGCTCTTGCCGAAGGAAGCTTCCCAGCCCTCCTTTCCCTTCTTCCGAAGAAGGAGGGGCCCGTCTCCTATCGCTCCTTCGCCCTTTCGATCGCCCCGGCCGTCAATGCCGTCGGGCGCCTCGAGGAGGAGAAGAAAGTCTCGCGGATCGCCTCCTACCTCGAATATGGGGACAAGGGTGCCGATCCCGCCCTCCTTGCTTACATCCTCGCTCTCAACGAGAAGCGGAAAGCCATCTCCTCGAGCTTCGAGGAACTTTCCTTCGATGCCTCCCTCCCGGCCATCACCGCCCTCTCGCCCTATCCCGAGGGGCTGAACGGCCTCATCGCCAACCGCCTCCTCGAGGCTTACGGCCGTCCGGCGGCCGTCTTCAGCCCCAAGAAGAACGATCCCGAGGTTCTCGTCGGATCCCTCCGCTCGAAGGAGGGCTGCTCGATCATCTCTTTCTACGATGCCGGGCGGATCCCTTTCCTCACCCGCGGCGGCCACGAGCTGGCGGCCGGGGCCTCGATCGAAAAAAAGGACCTCGACCTCTTCAAACAAGAATTCGGCCTCTTCGCCCTCGCCCATCCCTTCAAGGAGGAAAAGCGGCCCCCGATGGAAGTGGGGCGCGAGGACCTCACCCTCGAGAACCTCGCCTTCCTCGAGAAGCTCTCGCCCTTCGGTAGCGGCTTCAAGGAGCCGCATTTCCGCCTGCCGGGCGTTCTCTTCGACGAGCTTGCCTTCGCCAAAGACGGGAAATACCTCTCCTTCCCGCTCGGGAAGGACAGCCGTGCCTTCTCCTTCCGCCTCGGGAGCCGGGACTTCGAACCGGGGAAGCGCTACGCCCTCGAGGGAACCTTCGAGCGCGATGTCTTCCGCGGGAGGTCCCGCCTCACCTTCAAGGTCGAGCGAGCCAGCGAGGAAAAGTGAGAAAACGGCCCGTGAAAGGGCCGTTTTCTCTCTCGTTTCGCTTCCTTTCTCCCCGACAAGCGAGGCTTTGGGCCAGCAAGGGCGGGCCTTCTTCTATTTAGGGAGGCGCGAGGTGTTGTATAATCCTTCCGCTATGGCGGAAGAAGAGAAGAAGCTCGCCCCGAACGGCGGCTACCCGATGCACACCTTCGAGGACCTGAAGGAACTTTACTACGTTTATATCAAAAGCGAAGCCGGGCGGAAGATGATCGAAGACGCCTATCTCCTGGCCAAGGAGAAGCATGACGGCGTCTTCCGGAAGTCCGGGGAACCCTATATCCAGCACCCGATCGAGGTGGCCTACATCCTGGCCCAGCTCGAGGCCGGCCCGGCGACCATCGCCTCGGGCCTCCTCCACGACACGGTCGAGGACACCGACCTCACGGTCGACGAGATCAGGAAGCGCTTCGGGGACGACGTCGCCCTCATTGTCGATAGCCTCACCAAGATCCAGCGGATGAAGCTCAGCAAGCGGAAGGAAATCGACTTCGAGGCCGAGGACCACCGGAAGATCTTCCTCGGGATGGCGAGGGACGTCCGGGTCATCCTCGTGAAGCTGGCCGACCGCCTCCATAACCTAAGGACCCTCGATGCCCTTTCCCCCGAGCGGCAGAAGGCCATCGCCCAGGAGTCGCTCGACGTCTTCACCCCGATCGCCCACCGGCTCGGCATCTACACCATCCAAAGCGAGATGGAGGACCTCTCCCTCAAATACCTCGAGCCGGAGAAGTACCGGAAGATCCTGGAGCTCCTCAACCAGCGCGAGGAAAACCGCCAGGGGTCGCTCACGGCCCTTAAGAAGCGGATCGCCGACATCCTCTTCGAGCACAAGATCCCCTTCCGGATGGAATCGCGGGTCAAGTCGATCTACTCGATTTACCGGAAGATGTTCAAGAAGGGCTATACCTTCGACGAGATCTACGACGTCTTGGCCATCCGGATCATCACCAAGACCGAGATCAACTGCTACGAGATCCTCGGGATCATCCACGCGACCTACAAGCCGATCCCCGGGCGCTTCAAGGACTACATCGCCATGCCGAAGCCCAACATGTACCAGTCGCTCCACACGACGATCGTCTCGGGCGACGGCAACATCTACGAGGTCCAGATCCGGACCGAGGAGATGGACAAGGTCGCCGAGACCGGCATCGCCGCCCACTGGCGCTACAAGGAAAGCGAGAACTACAACGCCAAGGAAGAGCAGCGGGACATCGAGGAAAAGCTCCATTGGTTCCGCGACTTCGTCTCGATGAGCGGCGAGCAAAGCGGCTCGGCCGAGGACTTCATGGCCGCCCTCAGCAACGACATCTTCAACGCGAACGTCTACGTCTTCACCCCGATGGGCAAGGTCATCGAGCTCCCGACCGGGGCGACGACCCTCGACTTCGCCTACAAGATCCATACCAAGGTCGGCGACCAGGCGGTCGGGGCGACGGTCAACGGCGCCCTCGTCCCCCTCAACACGGTCCTCAAGACCGGCGACGTCTGCGAGATCAAGACCTCGAAGACCTCCCCGGGCCCCAACCTCGGCTGGCTCGAGATCGCCAAGACCTCCTCGGCCAAGGCCCACATCAAGAAGGCCATCGCCAAGCGCGAGGCCAGCGAAGGGACGAAGGAAGAGGCGATAAGAAAAGGCCGCGAATGGTGCCTTTCGGCCTTCGAGAAGGAAGGAATTGGCCCCGGGGAGATGGACAAGATGCTTTCCGACGAGAAAGTCCTCTCCTATTACCGCGTGGCGAGCAAAGACGACCTTTACGCCCAGGTGGCCGGGAAAAGCCCGACCCCCCAGGCCATCCTCGATTACCTGAACGTCCGCCGCGAGAAAAGGAAGCCCCGGCTCGGGAAAGCCGTCCAAAATGGCGGGGTCCCGGTCGAGATCGACGGGGGCGAAGGGGTGATGATCAGCCTCGCCAAGTGCTGCACCCCGATCCCGGGCGACCACATCGTCGGCTTCGTGAGCAAGGGCAAGGGGATCATCGTCCACCGGGCCAATTGCCCGAACATCGCCCATAGCAACCGGCTCCTCTCCGCCAAGTGGCGGGACGACCTCGGGGTGGTGGGGACTTATCCCGTCGACGTCGAGATCTACGCCAACGACCGGCCGAACCTCCTGGCCGACATCCTGGTCACCCTCTCGAGCAAGAACATCGTCTGCAGCGACCTCAAGGCCCACCTCATCAAGGAAAACATGAACTGCGTCGTCGAAATGACGGTCTACGTCTCCGACGCCCTCACCCTCGACGACGTCTTCCTCGCCCTCAAGGGGGTGCGTGGGGTCTACGACGGCAGGCGGGTCATCCACTAGAAAGGAACAACATGGCATTTCAAAGAGTCAAAGGAACGATGGACGTCTACGGGCACTACGCCCGGACCAAGGAAAAGGTGGCGTCCGTCCTCAAGGGAATGGCGGAACTCTACCATTTCTCGCCTTTCGAGACGCCGGTCCTCGAACCGACCGCCCTCTTCGAACGGGGGAGCGGGGAGACGACCGACATTGTCGAGAAGCAGATGTATACCTTCTTCGACAAGGGCGGGCGGAGCCTCACCCTCCGGCCCGAGTATACGGCCGGGGTCGCCCGGGCCATCGTCGAGAACAAGCTCTACGCGACCGAAGACCTCCCGATCAAGGCCTACTACGAAGGTCCACTCTTCCGCTACGAGCGGCCGGGGCTTGGAAGGTACCGCCAATTCACCCAGTTCGGGGTCGAATGCGTCGGGGCCGATAGCCCCTGGCTCGACGCCGAGACGCTGCTCCTGGCCGTCGAAAGCCTCTATTACCTCGGCTTCAAGAAGGTCAGGGCCCTCGTCAATTCGCTCGGCGGCAAAGCGTCGCGCGACGCCTATCGGAAGGCCCTCGTCGCCTACTTTACGCCCCATAAGGACGAGCTTTGCCCCGATTGCCAACGGCGGCTCGAAACCAATCCTCTCCGGCTCCTCGACTGCAAGGTAGAGCACGACCATGAACTCGCCAAGGGCGCGCCCTCGATCCTCGATTACCTGAGCGAGGAGGACAAAGCCCGCTTCGAGAAGATCACCCGTTACCTCGATGCCCTCTCGATCGACTACACGGTCGATCCGGGGCTCGTCCGGGGCCTTGACTACTATTCCGGCTTCGTCTTCGAGGTCAAGATCGAAGGCGAGAAGGATTACGGCTCGGTCCTCGGCGGCGGCCATTACGACGACCTCCTGAGCGAGGTCGGTGGACCAGAACTCCCGGGCGTCGGCTTCGCGGTCGGCCTCGAGCGGCTCGTCTCCTCATACATGGACGAAGGACTCGATAGGGATGCCGATCCGGGCCTCGACGTCTATCTCATGCCGATCGGGACGGAAGCCTTCGAACGGAGCTTCGGGCTCCTCGTCGAAACGCGGCTCTCCGGCTATTCGGCCGAGATGCCGACGAAGGAAGGGAAGCTCGGCGCCTATTTCAAGAAAGCCGAGCGGGCCGGGGCCCGTTACGCCCTCATCTACGGGGACGAGGAGCTCGAGGCCGGGAAGGCCCAGCTCAAGGACCTCCGGAAGAAAGAACAGGTCGAAATCGATCTAACGAAGCTCGCCGAGGAACTCGACGCGCGGTTAGGAGAAGAAGAGGAACATCACCATGCTGAGTAACGACGAAGGAAAGATGCGGACTGCCCTCTGCGGCGAGCTCCGCGCCGAAGACGAGGGGAAGGAAGTCGCCCTCGTCGGCTGGACGGCCAATAAGAGAAACCTCGGGGGGCTTCTTTTCATCGACCTCCGGGACCGCTCGGGCCTTTGCCAGGTCCGGGTCGACGATGCCGCCCATTGCCCCGACATCCGGAACGAATACCTCCTCCAAGTGAGGGGCAAGGTCGTGAGGAAGCCGGTCGCCAACAAGAAGCTCGCGAGCGGCGAGATCGAGGTCGCGGCCTCCTCCATCGAGGTCGTCTCGAAGTCCGAGCAGCCGCCCTTCATCGTGGCCGACGAAACCGACGCCCTCGAGGATACGCGGATGAAGTACCGCTACCTCGACCTTCGGCGACCCATCATGCATGGGCGCCTGCTCAAGCGGGCAGCCATCATGAAGGCGGCCCGGAGCTACCTCGACGGCCATCATTTCCTCGAGGTCGAGACCCCGTGCCTCAACCTCGCGACCCCGGAAGGGGCCCGCGACTACCTCGTCCCGAGCCGGACGAAGCAGGGGAAGTTCTACGCCCTTCCCCAAAGCCCCCAGCTCTTCAAGCAGCTCCTCATGGTCGGCGGCATCGAGCGCTACTATCAGATTGCCCGGTGCTTCCGCGACGAGGACTTGAGGGCCGACCGCCAGCCGGAATTCACCCAGATCGACGTCGAGTGCTCCTTCCTCAGCCAGGATGAGATCCTCGAACTGGGCGAGGGACTCGCCAAAACGATTTTCAAGGAAGCGGAGGGGATCGACCTTCCGGCCTTCCCGCGGATGGCCTACTGGGATGCCGTCGACCATTACGGTAGCGACAAGCCCGACCTCCGTTACGACCTCCGGATGGAGGTCCTCGATGGTCTTTCCAAGCTTTCGAGCTTCCCCGGATACCAGGAAGGCACGGCCATAAGGGCCCTCAAGGTCGAGGGCTATGCGGCCAAAGCCAGCCGGAAGAAAGTCGACGAACTCGCCGCCGAGGCCAAGAAGAACGGCCTCGAGGGACCGCTTTTCGCCTTCAAGGTCGAAGGCGGGAAACTGACCGGGAGCGCCCTCAAGTTCCTTTCCGAGGACGGGGCTTCCTATATCCTTAAGGAGACCGAGGCGAAGGACGGCGACGCCATCTTCCTCCTTGGCTCCTCGAGCCGCCGGAAAGCCGGGTTTGCCCTCGGGAGCGTCCGGATCCTCCTCGCGAAGGAGCTCGGGCTTACCCTCAACAAACCGCACTATCCCCTCTGGGTCATCGACTTCCCGATGTTCACCTACGACGAGAGCGAAGGCCGCTACGTGGCCGAGCACCATCCCTTCACGCGCCCCCGGGACGAGGACCTTCCTTATCTCGATACCGACCCGAGCAAGGTGCTCGCCTATGCCTATGACGTCGTCATCGACGGCTACGAGGCGGGCGGTGGCACCCTCCGTATCTACGATCCGGTCCTCCAGGACAAGATCTTCCGCCTCCTCGGGCTCAGCGAATCCGAGGTCCGGGACCGCTTCGGCTGGTTCGTCGACGCCTTCAAGTACGCGGCTCCGCCCCATGGCGGCTTCGCCCTCGGGCTCGATCGGCTGGCGATGCTCGTCACCCACACCGACAACATCCGCGACATCATCGCCTTCCCGAAGAACCTTCAGGCGGTCGACCCGATGTCCGGGGCACCGGGCGAGGCGAGCGAGAAAGCTCTCGCGGACCTCTCAATTGCGGTGGTCAAGAAGTAACTTATATTACTAAGTAATATAAAAAATACTGATTTATTCCTAATAATCTACTAAGGAGGACAAAGGATGAACCATTTCGACGAAATCGATGACCTGACGCTCGGGGCTCTAAGGGCCCTCGCGCTCGACGAAATCGACACGGCCAATAGCGGCCACCCCGGCATGGCCCTCGACATCGCCCCGGCCCTCTATGTCCTTTACCGGGACTTCCTCGTGAGCGACCCTTCGCGCCCCCTTCATCCGGGCCGCGACCGCTTCGTCCTGAGCGCCGGGCACGTAAGCGCCCTCCTTTATGCGATGCTTCACCTCGCCGCCTACGACCTCCCGCTCGAGGAACTTAAGAGGTTCCGCCAGCTCGGGAGCAAGTGCCCGGGCCATCCGGAATGGGGGCTGACTCCCGGGGTCGACGCCACGAGCGGACCGTTGGGGCAAGGCCTTGCCCAGGCCGTCGGGATGGCGGTGGCCGAGAAGGCCCTCAAGGCCCGCTTCCCCGGGAGCGAGGGCTATCTCTCGCACCGGGTCTACGCCCTTTGCGGGGACGGCTGCCTCGAGGAAGGGCTTTCCCAGGAGGCCATCTCCTTCGCCGGCCTCCAGAAGCTCGACAACCTGACTTTCATCTACGACGCCAACGGCTCGACCCTCGACAACCCGACCTCGGTCTCGCTCGTCGAGGACGTCGCCCTCCGCTTCAAAGCCGCGGGCTGGGACGTCTACGAGGTGAATGACGGCAACGACCTCCGGGCCATCCACGATGCCATCGAGGAAGCCGTTTCTCTCAAGGAGAACAAGGCCCCGAGCCTCGTCATCGTCCACACTTCGATTGGCTACGGGAGCGAGCTTCAAGGCTCCCACAAGGTCCACGGCTCGCCCCTCGGCTTCGAGATGAGCGCGAAGGCCAAGGAAAAGCTCGGCTATCCCTATCCGCCCTTCACGGTGAAGAAGGAAGCCTACCAGCGCCTCGCCGAGACCTTCGCCGAGCGGGGGCACCTCGCCCTCCTCGAGAAGGACCGTTCCCTCAAGGGATACGAAAAGGAACATCCCGAAGAGGCCGCTATCCTTTCTTCGCTCCTGGCCGGGAAGAGCTTCGTCCCGCCCCGCGATAAGTTCGAGCTGAAGGAAAAGGAAGCCACCCGGAACACTTCCGGGCGCTACCTCAATCTCCTTAGCGGCGTCCACCCCGGCCTCATCGGCGGGGCGGCCGACGTCGCCGGCTCCCTCAAGACCGACCTCAAGGGAAGCGGGCGCTTCTCGCCCGAGGATCGGTCCGGGAAGAACCTCGCCTACGGGATCCGCGAGTTCCTGACCGGGAGCATCGAAAACGGCATCCTCCTTTCGGGCGGTCTCTTCCCCTACGGCGGCACCTTCCTCGTCTTCAGCGACTACATGAAGGCCGCCATCAGGATGAGCGCCCTCGAGCACCTACCGACGCTCTATCTCTTCTCCCACGACTCGATCGCCGTCGGGGAAGACGGCCCGACCCACGAGCCGATCGAGCAGCTGAGCGGCCTCCGCCTCATCCCCGGCCTCCTCGACTTCCGCCCGGCCGACGGGCGGGAACTCGTCGCCGGCTACGAGCTCGCCCTCGAAAGGAAAGGCGGCCCGACCGTCCTCGTCCTCTCGAGGCAAGACCTGCCGCTCCTCGAGCATAGCAGCGTCGACAAGGCAAAGCTCGGCGCCTACCGCCTCGAGGAAGGAAACGACCTCGAGCTCATCGCCTCGGGAAGCGAGGTGTCCCTCGCCCTCGAGGTCCGTTCCCTCCTGAAGGAAAAGGGCATCGAGGCGGCGGTGGTCTCGGTCCCGAGCTTCAACCTCCTCGGAGCAATGAAGGAGCCGCCCTTCCGCCTCGAGCGGAGCCGCCGGATCGCCATCGAGATGGCTTCGGGCGCCCTCTGGTACCGCTATGCCGAGCACGTCGTCTCCATCGAGAGCTTCGGCGCCTCGGGCAAGGAAAAGGAAGTCATCGCCCATTTCGGCTTCGATGCCGAGGCGGTGGCCGAGAAGGTTCTCGACGCCTTTCTTCCGAGCAAGGGGGGACATTAGCCCCCTTCCATGCTAGAATCAGTCCATGGCCAGCGATTACTACTACCTTAACAATTACCGGAATGCCGGGAAGATCGCGATTTCGCGCCGCTCCTTCGAGGACATCGCGACGATTGCCGCCAACAGCGTCGAGGGAGCCAAAGTCAAGCGCCGGGCGGCCTCCTTCTCCTTGGCCGAGCCGGTCCGCGTCTCCTTCAAGAAGGGCGGGAAGGTCCTCATCTCCCTCCAGGTCTCGGTCAAGAAGGCCGAGAACGTCCGGGAAGTCTGCCTCAAGATCCAGGAAAAGGTGGCGACGGCCGTCTCCATGATGAGCGAAGCCGTGCCCTTCGGGGTCGAGGTCAAGGTCGTCTCCGTCATCTAGATGGACATCGAATCTTCCTTCGAGGCTCAGTTGCGCCGCGCCCAAAAGGCGGCGCTTTTCCTTGCCTATGCCGGAGCCGTTTCCGTCTTCGGGAGCCTCCTCTCCATGGCTCTCCCCGAAGCGGGTTACGGCTATGCCTTCTCCTTTGCCTTAAGCGCCCTCGCCGCCTCCTACCTCGAGGGGTGGGTGGCTCTTCTTCCTTCCCTCTTCGTCGCGGGGGTGGCCATCTTCCTCGCCCTCATGCTCGCCAAGATGAAGAAGGCCGCGGTCTTCCTTGCCCCGGCCTTCGTCATCCTCGACACGGTCCTTCTCCTCTTCTTCCCGCTATTCGATTACGGGATTTACCGAGGGAATGGGGGCGTCCCGGTCGCCTGGTATCTCGCGATCGGCGTCCACGCCATCCTCCTCGTCTTCCTCGCCCTCTTCCTAGCCGCCTATGCTAAACTATTCCGCCTCAACAAAGAGAGAACTTCCTATGAACAACATTAAGCGCCGCGACATGCACGAAATGGCGATGAAAGCCGTCTACGACGAACTGACCTACGTCCACATGGGCGAGGAGGTCGACGTCAAGAAGGCGGTCGAGGCCGCGACCGAGCTTCCCTACGACGAAGCTCCGCGCTTCGTGAAAGAGCAAGCCATCGCCGCCCTCAAGTACCTTGACGAGGCCATCAACGCCATCCAAAGCCACATGCGGGGCTGGACTTTCGAGCGGCTCGACCGGGTGGAGCAGGCCATCCTCATCAATGCCTACAACCACTTTTTCCACGTCGAGGAAGGCATCGACAAAAAGATCGTCATCAACAACGCGGTGGAACTCGCCAAGAACTACCTCGAGGAAAAGGACTACCGCTTCGTGAACGCGATCCTCGACAACATCCTCGTCCGGGCATGATCGACAAAGGCTACGAAACGGTCGACGAGCTTTCGCTCCGGCTGAAAGGCGTCTTGGTCGACAGTGCCCTTTTTTCGCGCCTTGTCGTGAAAGGCGAGGTGAGCGGCAAGAAGGAGCACTCCTCGGGCGTCTATTTCGACCTCAAGGGCGAGCGTTCCCTCATTTCCTGCGTCATCTGGAAAGACGTCTACTACCGGCAAAAGGAACCCCTCGAAGAAGGAAGCGCGGTCATCTGCCGGGGCACCCTCGACTACTATGCCCCGCGGGGAAGGCTCACCTTCAAGGTCTATTCCTACGAAAAGGAAGGAGCGGGGGCAAAGGACCTCGCCCTCAAGGCCCTCTACCAGAAGCTCAAGGCCGAGGGGGTCTTCGACCGTCCCAAGAAGAGCTTCCCGAAGTATCCTGGGACCATCGCCCTCGTCGCCGGCTGCCGCTCGGCGGCCGAGTCCGATGTCTTGCGCAACGTACCCCGGAGATGGCCGCTGGCCAAGATCCTCCTCTTCCCGGCCCTCGTCCAGGGCGAGAAAGCCCCTTCGAGCCTCGTGAGCGCCCTCAAAGCCGCGGATGCTTCCACGGCCGAGGCCGTCATCCTGGCCCGCGGCGGCGGGAGCAGCGACGACCTATCGGGCTTCAACGACGAAGCGGTGGTGCGGCAGGTCGCCGGCATGAAGAAGCCGATCATCTCGGCCGTCGGCCACGAGATCGACATCTCGCTCACCGACTTCGCGGCCGATCTAAGGGCCTCGACCCCGACGGCCGCCAGCGAGCTCGTCACCCCCGACTGGAACGAGGTGATGGAAGACCTCGACTCCTACGAATACACCCTCGATAGCCTATTGAGGAACAAGCTAGCCTCGCTCAGGGAGAAACTTTCCTCCCTCGCCGAGCGGCCTTTCTTCAAAAGCCCCCTCGGGGCCTTCGAAGTCTACAACGAGAAGATCGCCCGCCTCGCCGACCGGCTGTCAACTAGCCTGGCCCGGAAGCTCGAGCGCTCCGCCTCCCGGCTTTCCTTCTTGGAAGGCAAGCTCACGGCTCTCGACGCAAGAAAAACGCTCGAACGGGGCTTTGCCTACTTGACCGACGGGGAGGGTCGTTCCATCGTAAAAGCCACCGAGGCCAAAGTCGGCACCCGCATCGTCTCCCATCTCGCCGATGGGTATATCGTATCCGAAGTACAGGAGGTCAGCGAACATGGAAAAGAAAAAGCTTAGCTTCGAGGAGAAGCTCGCCCGCTTAGAGCAAATCGTGACGGAAGCCGAGCAGGGGAAGCTCCCGCTTCAAGACACCCTCCGCCTCCACGAAGAAGGGGAGAAGCTCATCAAGGAACTCCGGGAAGAACTATCCGCGGCCGAGAAGAAGCTTCAGGAAAACGGAGTGGATGCCGAAGAGGGCACAAAGTAGTAAATTAGTAGTTTTCAAGGTGTTTCACGATGGCAAGGAAATCCGACGGCAACTACGATTTTTCCCAAATTGGTCCCGATCCCTCTTTCGTTAAGAAATTAGACGAAAAGGAACTCCAGGAACTCGCCAAGGAAATCCGGCGGCGGATCATCGAGGCCACCTCCAAGCAAGGCGGGCACCTCGCGAGCAACCTCGGGACCGTCGAGCTCACGATCGCCCTCTACCGGGCCTTCGACTTCCCGAAGGACAAGCTCATTTTCGACGTCGGCCACCAGTCCTATACCCATAAGATCTTGACCGGCCGCTCCCTCGAAGGCATGGGGAGCAAGGGCGGCCCGTCTCCTTTCATCTCGCGCGAGGAATCGCCCTACGACCTCTTCGAGGCCGGGCACGCCGGGACGGCCGTCTCGGCCCTCAGCAGTTTCTGCCTCGACCGCGACCTCAAGAAAGAGAAGCACGAGGTCGTCGCCCTCGTCGGGGACTCCTCGATCGTGAACGGGCTCTCCTTCGAAGCCCTCAATTACTTCCCGAGCCTCCATAGCAAGGGGATCATCGTCATCAACGACAACGACATGTCGATCTCGGCCCCGGTCGGCGGGATGGGCGATTTCTTCCGCTCGATCTCGACCTCGCGGGCCTATAACCGCCTGAAGCGGGGCTATAAGAAGGCCCTGAGCCTCACCAAGGCCGGCGACTGGCTCTACGAGCTCAGCTACGCCCTCAAGACGAAGGCCAAGGCGATGCTCGTCCCGACCTCCCTCTTCGACAACATGGGCTATACCTACATCGGCCCGGTCGACGGCCATAGCTTCAAGGCCCTCGCCAAGGCTTTCAAAAAGGCCAAGGCCGCGAGCAAGCCGGCCGTCGTCCACGTCCTCACCCAGAAAGGACGCGGCTACCAAAGGGCCGAGGAGGACCGGACCGGCTACTGGCATGGCGTCACTCCCTTCGACGTCGACGAGGGGACGCCCAAGAGCCAGCACCCCGGCTACCTGTCCTGGTCGCACTATTTCGGCGACCTCGTCGACGAAGCGATGAAGGAAGACCCTAACCGCCTCCTCATCTGCCCGGCCATGATCAAGGGCAGCCACCTCGAAAAGGCCTTCGAGGACTGCCCGGGACGTTCCTTCGACGTCGGGATCGCCGAGGAGCACGCCCTCACGATGGGCGGGACCCTCGCCTCCCTCGGCTACAAGGTCATCGTCTCCATCTACTCGAGTTTCCTCCAACGGGCCTACGACGAGCTCCTCCACGATGCCGCCCGGATATCGGCCCCGATCCTCCTTCTCATCGACCGGGCCGGCTTCGTCGGGAAGGACGGGGCGACCCACCAGGGGATCTACGACCCGGCCTACCTCCGTTCGATCCCCGGCGTCGTCCTTTCGATGCCCTCGACGAAGGAAATCGCGAGTTATCTCTTCAACGAAGGACTGGCCAATAAGGATGGCCCTTTCGCCATCCGCTACCCCCATTCCCTTTTCGAGGAAGCGAAAGTCGATCCGCGTCTCCCCGAAGAAGGCGAGGGGCTCTTCCTCCGGGAGGAAGGCTCGAAGGCGCTTCTTGTCGCCATCGGCCCCCTCGGGCGTTCCTTTATGGAACTGGCAGGGGAAGGCTTCGACCTCCTCGACCCGGTCTATCTCTTCCCTTTGGGGAAAAAGACTTTGTCGCGGCTCCTCTCCTATGAGCGGATCGCCGTCTACGATCCCTACGGCACGAAGGAAGGCTTTGCCTCCTCCCTTGCTATCGCCCTCGAAGAAGCGGGCTACCGGGGAAAACTCTTCGTCCACGCCTGCGAAAGCGGCTACGTCCCCTCGATGAAAGTCGAGGAGCAGCTCGAGTTCTCGGGCCTCGGGGAAAAGGCGGTAGCCCTCATTCGGGACGAACTGCTTGCTTAACATAATTTCATTAGGTGCTAAGATGGCCGCGTGACCCGGATCATCATGCACATCGACCTCAATGCCTTCTTCGCCCGGGCCGAGGAGATCCGCCATCCTTCCTATGAAGGGAAGCCGATCGTCGTCGGGGGAAGCGGGGCGCGGGGCGTCGTCTCGACGGCGAGCTACGCCGCGCGGAAATATGGCATCCATAGCGGCATGCCGCTCTTCCAGGCCCGGCGCGCCTGCCCCGATGCCCTCTTTTGCCCGGTCGACTTTCCCTATTACGAAATGCTTTCAAGGTCCTTCCGGGCCTATCTCGGTCGCTATTCCTCCCTCGTCGAGCCGGCCTCGATCGACGAATGCTATGTCGATTTGACCCGCCAGCTCTATAGAAGCGCCGACCCGATCCCTTACCTCAAGGCCCTCCAGGACGGGCTATTAAGGGAAATCGGGCTCAAGAGCTCGATCGGCCTCGCGGCGACGAAGTTCCTGGCCAAGATGGGGAGCGACTACAAAAAGCCGATGGGGATCACAATCGTGCGGAAGAAGGACATCGACGCCCTTTTCGGCCCCCTCCCGATCGAAAGCTTCTGGGGCATCGGCAAGAAGACCTCTTCCCGCCTCCGGGAGCTCGGGATCAGGACGATCGGCTCGCTCAAGGAGAGTTTACTCAGGGCCGAAAGCGGGACCCTCAAGGTCCTCGGGTCCTTCGCCCCGACCTGCCTTCTTTGGCTGAAGGGCGGCGGGGACGACCGCGTGCGGAAGGAAAGCGAGGAAGCCAAGTCCATTTCCCGCTCGATCACCCTCGGCTCCGATAGCGACGACGACGGGCTTATCCTCGACAAACTCAAGGAGATGAGCGGCGAGATCGCCATCGCCCTCCTTTCCGAGCGGAAGAAGGCTCGGACCGTGACGATGTCCCTCCGCGACCCGTCCTTCCGGACCCATAGCCGTTCCCTCACCCTCGAGAAGGGGATATCGACGTCGCAGGAAATCTACGAGCAGGGGAAGGAACTCTACGAATCGTCATTCGCAGGCTGGACGGCCCGCCTCGTCGGCCTCGGGGTGAGTGGTCTCTACGACCCCCGGGAGGAAACGGTCCAGATGTCTTTCTTCGACTACCCGGAATTCGAGAAGATGGACGCGACGAAGCTCCTCGTGAACGAATTCAACCGCCGCCTCAAGAAGGGCGGGAAGCTGATGTTGGCCCGGGAGGCCAAGAAAAATGGAGCTGAATGAGGCGGCCTCCCGTTATTTCCAGTACCTCATCGTCGAGCGGGGCGACAGCCCTTCCTCGATTGAGAGCTACCGGGAGGATCTTTTCGCCTTCGAGAAGGAGCACCCCGAGATTACCCAAGCCGAGGAACTCTCGGTCGAGGTCATCAAAGGCTACCTCTCCTCCCTTTTGGAACGGGAGTTCGCCCCTTCGAGCATCCTGAGGAAGCTTTCCTTCTTCCGGCGCTTCCTCCTCTTCCTCGTCGAGGAAGGCTACGCCGCGGAAGCCCTCCCGCCTTCCTTCCGGGGACCGAAGAAAAGGAAGCGGCTCCCCAACGTCCTATCGACGAGTGAGGTCGAGGTCCTCCTTTCGATGCCGGACGAGGCGACCGAGCGCGGGGCGAGGGACAAGGCGATGCTCGAGACGATGTACGCGACCGGCCTCCGGGTGAGCGAGCTTTGCTCCCTCAAGAAACGGAACCTCGACCTTTCTTCTTCCCTCCTCCGCGTCGTCGGGAAAGGAAGCAAGGAGCGGACCGTCCCCCTAAGCGACTACGCGCGGGAGTGCCTCCTTTCCTATCTCAACGGCTTCCGGGCCCATAACAAGGGAGCCCGCGGGCCCTATCTCTTCCTCAACCGGGCCGGGAAGCCGGTCAGCCGGAACTATTTCTTCCTGGCCGTCCGCGAATACGCGGCCAAGGCCGGGATCGACAAGCGGGTGAGCCCCCATACCCTACGCCACAGCTTCGCGACCCACCTTCTCGAAAACGGGGCCGACCTCCGCTCGGTCCAGGCGCTCCTCGGCCATAGCAAGATCAAGACGACCGAGATCTATACCGAAGTATCCTCCAGGCGGATCATCGGGGCCTACGACCTTTACATGAAGCGGCACTAGGCTGGCTTCAACTTGACATTTTTTTCCAGAAGGCCAACCTATTTTTGACGAGTCTACGAACATGGAGGGGCGCCTCTTTTAAGAAGTGGCTTCCTTCAGAGGTAAGAGCCATGATAAGCAAAAACACTTTAGCCTTCTTCCTCGTCCGCGTTCTCATTGCCTTCTCTTTTCTATTGGCCTTCCTCCTCGTCCTCATCTGCGGCGGCTACGAGGGCGGATATGTCAATTACGTCGGCCTTCCCAATAACGTCTATCTCTACGCCATGTATGTGATGCCCTTCCTAAGCATCTACAGCTTGGTCTATCTCCTCTTCGTTCATCGTCCCCGGAGTTGGGCCGACTATCTTTCCGCCGTCCTTTTCTTCATAGGCCTTGCCTTCAACGTCTATCTCCTCGTCTTCTTCTACGGCGGCCGGGCCTACTTCGGAAGCCCTCGGGGCCTGGCGGCCTCCTATGCCGCGGCGGCGGCCGGTCCTCTGATGAGCCTTTTCTACCTCGCGGGGGACGGCCTTTCCTTCTTCCTCTACCGTGAGGACAACGAACGCCTGACCAGAGAAGGGAGCGGGAAGACCTCCTATCTCGCCTTCCTCGGCGTCCTCGGGGCGGTGGTCATCATCGTCATCCTCTTCCTCGCCATCTATCCTTTCGCAAACCCCGTTCCGCCGGGCTACTGGCATTCCTCAGAACCCGCTTCCTCCTTGCTCGGGACTCTCTCCCCGGGAGGAAATGCCTTCCTCCTTCCTCATTGGCTATGAGAAAGATCGTCTTCGTCGCCCGGCTCCCTGAAGGAGCGGGCCTTTTCTTTCCATCCGAAGAAACAAGACAAGCGTAACCTTTGACTAATCGGGCGCGCGGAATAAGATAGTCCTTAGGAGAAAAACAATGCCTTTCAAGCGGATTTACCTTATCGTCGCCGATTCCCTCGGGGTCGGCGAGGAGCCGGACGCCGCGCGCTTCGGGGACGTCGGAAGCAATACCTTCAAGCATGCTTCCTATAGCCTGAGCGATTTTGCGGTCCCGACCCTCGCTTCCCTCGGCGTCGGCGCCCTCGACGACATCAACAACACCCCGGATGTTCCTTCCCATCCCCATAGCTACGTCATGCGGCTGAGGGAGGAAAGCAACGGCAAGGACACGATGACCGGCCACTGGGAAATGATGGGCATCTACACCGAGAAGCCCTTCAAGACTTTCACCGACACCGGCTTCCCCAAAGAGCTCATCGCCGAGCTCGAGGAAAAGACCGGCCACAAGATCCTCGGCAACGTCGCCGCCTCGGGGACCGAGATCATCAAGGTCCTCGGCGAAGAGGCCATGAAGGAAAACGCCATCATCGTCTATACCTCGGCCGACAGCGTCCTCCAGATCGCCGCCCACGAGGAAGTCACCGGCCTCCAGGAACTCTACCGTTGCTGCGAGATCGCCCGGGAGATGTGCCTCCGGCCCGAATACC
The DNA here is from genome assembly GCA_944358895.1 of uncultured Bacilli bacterium. Classification (GTDB taxonomy): domain Bacteria; phylum Bacillota_I; class Bacilli_A; order RFN20; family CAG-826; genus UBA4951. Next base: position 52,429 of record CALVSB010000001.1, read on the forward strand.
GGGTCGGGCGGGTCATCGCCCGTCCCTTCCTCGGGGATAGCCCCGCGAACTTCAAGCGGACGAGCAACCGCCACGACTATGCCCTGAAGCCGCCCCTCCCGACCGACCTGAACGTCCTTATGGAAGCGGGCTACAAGACGAACGGCATCGGCAAGATCGGCGACATCTTCGACATGTACGGCATCGGGGATAGCGTCCACACCGTGAGCAACGAAGACGGGATGGACAAGACGATCCTCGACGCTAAGAACCGGAAAGAGGCTGGGCTCACCTTCGTGAACCTCGTCGAGTTCGATAGCGAGTATGGCCACCGGCGGAATCCCGAGGGCTATGCCCGCTGCATCATGGCCTTCGATGCCCGGCTGAAGGAACTCCTTCCCCTCATCGGGGAAGACGACCTCCTCCTCATCACGGCCGACCACGGGAACGACCCGACCTTCAAAGGGACAGACCACACGCGGGAAAAGGTCCCTCTCATCGCCTACTCGCCTTCCTTCAAGAAAGGAAGATACCTCGAGGAGCGCTCATCCTTCGCCGACATCGGCGCCAGCATCCTCGAAAACTTCGGGCTTAGGAAACCCGAGCATTTGATCGGTACCCCCATCTCCGAGATCCTCGGGGATTAGGATAAAAAAGAAAGGAACAACACGATGAAGAAAACGCTGCTTTTGAGCGCGGGCTTCCTGGCCGCGCTCGCCCTCGCCGCCTGCGGGGGGAAAACCACCTCTTCGGAAGCCGCCACTTCCGAGGACGTCGTCTTCCTGACCCCGACCGGCTCGCCGTCGCTCGCCTTCTACGACCAAGGCAACAATGAGAACTGGACCTCCACGAGCGATGCCACCTCGATCCCGGCCTCCTTCGCGGCCGGCACCTACGATGCCATCGTCTTCGACGGGGCCAATGGGCTTAACGTCATCAAGAAGAACGGCTACAACTACAAGCTGGCCCGCTGGATTTCCGGCGGCAACTTCTACGTCGTCTCGACCAAGCACGAGGCCGGCGACGCCTTCGAAGGAAATGAGACCATCCAGGCCTTCAACCAGACCGGCAACGCCTCGCTTTCCTTCAACAAGCTCGCGACCGACTACTGGAAGTGGGATTACGAGCCGAGCCAAGTCACCTATGCCGACGGCGTCCAGGCCGTCATGCAGACCCTCGTGAGCAACGACCAGGCCTATGACTACTACGTCATCGCCGAGCCGGTCCTTACCAATGCCAAGACCCAGCTCGCGGCCAAGGGCATCAAACTCAACACCATCTACAACCTCCAGACCGAGTGGAAGGAAGCCGGCTACGGGGAATCGATCCCGGCGGCCGCCCTCTTCTTCAACGTCGACAGCTATGCGAGCAAGAAGGCCTCCCTCGATGTTTTCCTCGAGGAGACGGTCGAACGGATCGACACGGCCATTAGCGACCCGGCCAAGGTCGTCGAAACCCTTGAGGCCTACGGTTCGGCCACCGAAATCCAGGCCCGCTTCGGCTATCAGACGGCCCAGGTGACGGCCCTTCAAAGCAACGGGGAAAACCGCTTCGGCCTCTTCGGGAGCGATGTTGATCTTGGCGGCAACGCCAGCTTCGCCAACTCCTTCTGGACGGCTCTTGGCAACGAGGCGTTTGCCGACAGCCTCTTCCTTTGATTAAACGCGGCGACATCGACTAGGAGCCTTGGGGCTCCTTTTCTTTTGGGCTTGATTCCTCTCTTAGTCCAATTCAGGGCCGTGGCTCAACGAAGCGGACCATCGACCATATTTTCCCCGCCTCCGTCCCAAAGCGCGTTTTCTGGGCCTCAGCCAGGCCTTTGAAGACGAATGTAGGTGTGACGCTTTGTCGGAGGCGGCAGCTCCTCCAGCGAGGAGAGAAGTATAAGCAAGGTCCGGGATGAGCGGGGGCTTCCTTTCTTTTTTTCTTAGGGATACGTCTGACGTGAGCGGCCCGCAAGGCGTGTATAATTCACCCATGGCCAAAGCGAAGAAAAGGATCAGTAGGAAAGGATGGGCCCTCATCGGGGGGACCCTTGGGGTCTTGCTCCTCATTGCCGCCTGGTGGGCGGCTTCCGCGATCCTCGAGAGTCAGAAGAACTACGTCCTCCCTTCGCCCTACGCGGTCCTATGTTCTCTCATCGAGGCTCTTTTCGGGCCCGAGGCGGGAATGACCTACGCGGCCATCGGCTATACCTTGGCCCGCTCGCTCGGGGGCTTCGCCTGCGCCTTCCTCGTCGGGGGACTCCTCGGGTCGCTCGGCCACGAATGGCCGTTCCTCGATGCGGTGGTGGCCCCTTGGAACAAACTGGCCAAGGTCTTCCCGACGGCGGCCGTCTCCCTAATTCTCATCGTCATCTTCTCGCGCGACGCGACGATGATGAACATGATCCCGGCCGTCCTTTCCTTCCTCGTCGCCGAGCCGATCCTCTACGAAGGCTTCCGCAGCGGCCTACGTAACGGGCCGAGCAAGGACGAGCGGGAAGCCCTCGCCCTCGATGCCGGGGAACGTTCTTTCCAAGGACTTCTCCAGGTCGAGCTCCCGGCAGCGGTCGGCTACATCCTGACGGCCGTGGCCTCCTCCCTCGGCCTTTCGATCAAGGTCACCATCATGAGCGAGGTGCTGGCCAACTTCTCGAACGTGAACAAAGGAATCGGGAGCCTCATCGTCCTCTCCCAGCAGTACGCGGTCATGCCCGACCTCATCGCCTACTCCCTCCTCGCGATCGTCGTGAGCTTCGCCTTCGACTTCGCTTCCTTCCTCTTTAGGCGGGGAGCCAAACTCATCGAGAACCGGAAAGAGCTTTCGGAGAAGAAGGACGACCGGCTCGAATAAGATAGAGACGAAGACAAACAGGCAGCTGCCGGCTCGGCAGCTTTTTTGATGGCCGAGGAGGGCGAGAGGCGCGTTTCTTTTTTTCCTTATATATAAGAGGATAGGAAAAAGGGAATCATGGAAGGCCAGAGGGCAGCCGAATAACTGACGGGCATTCGTTATAAGTGGTTGCCTAAGCACAAAGCCCGGGGCAGGGAGCAGCCTTTCGAAAATAGGGAAGCAGACGAGAGCGGGCCAACGAAGTTAAGGGGGACCCAAGCACAAGGAGATGAGCAGGGAACCTATTTAACAATTAGTAGTTTTGAAGAAGGAGAGAAATGAAGAGGCCAAGAAAGAGCAAACCGCGCTAAAATATCCGGTTAGTAGTTTTCTAGTATTTGCCTAAAATTGGTGGAAAAGCCTTTATCATGGTGAATAAAAGCGCTTTCCTAGAAAAACATAAATCCTTATTTACAAGCCAATATCTTATCTTTTTATATTTTTATTAACATAATGGTTATTATGCGAAGTTATGTGTATCAAAGAAAAACGGCAGCTTTTGGGCTTGCCGCTTTCATGTAACTACTAATCGCTTGGGAGTCTTAGGCTTCGCGCCGCTTGCTCTCCTCGAGCAGCTTGTCGAGGCCGACGCTCTCCCGCATTTCCGGAAGGAAGAGATGGACGAGGATGGCATCGGCCTCGAGGGCGATCCAACCGCTCTCCGGGGTTCCGTCCCGGTGCTCGATCTCGAGCCCGAGCTTCGCCAAAGCCTCTTCGATCGCGTCGACCAAGGCATTTAACTGACGGGGATTTCCCGCCGTGGCCAAGAGGAAGTAGTCGTCGAAGGGCGTCTGGTTCGAGACATCGATCGCCTCCACCGCTTCGGCCTTCTTTTCCTCGAGGGCGGCCACTAAGGCCTTGAGGGTTGCTTCGTTGTCTTTTTTCATTTTCGATCCTTTCCTAGATAGAGATCCATGCATTGCTCGCTGAGAGCATTGTCGCTTCCGCTGCCCTGCTTCTTGAGGAAGGCCCGGTTGGCCTTCAAGACGGCAAGGAAGCCCACGTAGTAGTTGGAGAGGCAGCTCCGGATGAGCTTCCGGGAATCGTAGCCCCGCCCCGGCTCGATCTTGTCGGCGCTATAAACAATCTTCTGGAGGGGCGTCATGTGGGGCTTCCCGGTGCAATGGTAGGCGATGGCCTCGATCACTTCCGGGTCGAGGACCTTGAAGTCCTTCTTCGCGAGATAGGCCCCGACCCATTGATGGAGGGCGTAGCCCGGATAGTCGCGGTAGGCGTGGTATTCCCGGCTCACGATGTCGCGGCTTTCCACCTCTCCCACGTTCTTGCCGATGTCGTGGAGGAGCCCGGCCTGGAAGGCGAGATCCGGCCTTTCCAGCCGGCTATGGAGGGCGATCGAGTAGGCTAGCGAAGCTACCGAGATCGAATGTTCCAGCCGGCGCTCGTCGAGGTAGAAGGCTAGCTTCTTCATGAAGTAGAGCTTCCGCTCGACGATGTAGCTGAGGACCGGATAGGGGACGTCGAGGCAGGAGAGGGAACGGACGCCCGATGAGGAGACGGCCCCGGGATTGGCTCCTTCGAGCCGGTGGATGTTGAAGGTCCTAAGAGCCGAATCGTCGACCTCCACCCCTTCCCGGGGAACGTAATAAATCGAAGCGAGGCGGGCGATTTCCTCCGGGTCCTTCCACCGCGGGAAGGAATTGGCCTCGTCGCTTCCGATAAGGAGGATGAGGTCGCGGCCGGGATAAAGGCGCTTCATCTCGCGGACGGTGTCAACGGTATAGGACACCTCGCCTTTCCTTTTCCCTTCGATCTCGCTTACGGCGAAGGAGGGGGAACCCTCGTTCTTGAGGGCCCTTCGGAGCATCGTGAGGCGCTCGGCGAAACTAGCTTCCGGCTTTTTCCAGCGCGGGGCGTAGGCCGGGACGAAAAGGACGTCGGCCTCGAAGTAGTCCCGGGCCCGGCGGGCGATCCTTAGATGCCCTTCGTGGATGGGGTCGAAGCTCCCGCCGTAGATGACGAGGGGGTCTTTCATTTCTTCTTTTCTTTCTCCCGGTAGAGGACGAGAACCCGTCCGATCGCCTGGACCGGCACGGCCTTGAGGCGCCTAGCGAGTTCGTTCAAAGCCTCCTTGGAGGAGAGGGGAGCGCTGCTCAAGACGGAGAGCTTGGCCAGCTCGTTCTTCTTAAGATAGGCATCGACGGAAGCCACGGTCGCTTCCGAGATGCCTTCCTTCCCGATTTGGAGGAAGGGGCGAAGAAGCTGGGCCTTGGCCCGGAGCTCGCGGATCGAGATCTTATTTTCTTCCATCGACGATTTTCCTTTCTTTGCTGAGGTAGACCCCCACCCCTTTCATGAGGTAAAGGCGGAGGCGGCTGTCTTTCTTGGCGGAGAGGTGCCACCAGCCGAGGCCGGCGACCGCGAGGTCGAGCTCTTCCCCGGCGGCGACGTCGATTTCGAAGGCATCGAAGTCGGTCGCTTCCTTGAGGAAGCCGGTCCGGGGGCTCACCCCAGCCCGGGACATGATGCGGGCGACGTCGGTCGTCCCTTTCTTCGGGAGGGCGGCCTTCTTGAGGCTCACCTCCGAGCCGAAGTAGCCTAGGAGCTTCACGAAGCCCTCGGTCACCTCGAGGTGGGCGAGTCCCCCCGCCAGGGCGACTTCCCCTTCCTTGGCCTCGAGCTTCCGTTCGCGGACGGCCCGCTCGGGGACGATGTCGTGGAGGACGCTCGGCTCGACGAGGGAGACGTAGCTATTGGAGAGGTCGGTCCCCGGGGTGTCGTAGAGGCACGAGGAGGAATCGAGGGGGATGGCCATCACCCGGACGTCGGTCCCGGGATAGTCGCTCACCGAGATGGCCTCTTTGCTCGGATTGTGGAAGAGGCGGAGGAAGGAGGAGACGAAAAGCGACTTCCCGCTCATCTTGGCCCCGACGAGGTAGGCGTCGTGGCGCCGCCTCTTGAGCTCGAGGAGCCCCATGGCGTCCCCGATGTCGCTGAAGGTCGAGAGGGAAGTCAGGACGACGTCCTCCGCTTTCACCGAAAGGCCTTCCTTCTCGAAGACGGAGGCGACATAGGCGCGGAGGGCCCTATCGTCGGCTTCCTTCGGAAGGAGGTCGCGCTTATTGGCGATGACGAGGATCGGCAGCCCCCGGATGAGGCGCGTCACCTCGGGGACGAAGGAACACTCGAAGGAAAAGAGATCGATGACGTAGACGATGAGCGAATCGCTCGCCCGGGCGTCCTTAAGCATCGTGAGGAAGCCTTCCGAGGCGGCCGCGACCGAGGCCGGGGCCGGATTGAAATGCCGCTTGGCGTAGCAAGCGTTGCAATAGACGACGTCTTCGGCCGTCCGCTTGGTGTAGACGCCGGGATCGATGTAGCCGATCTTCCCCGGGTCCTCGCTTTGGAGCGGGGCCCCGCAGAGAAGGCACCGCCGCACGACTTTCATTTCCATCCTTCATTCCTCCTTGATGGTAGTGGCTCCGCCCCGTTTCAGGAGGGCCGCGCGGCCCTTCCTTTCCCGGTAGCGGTTGTATCGCGTCCAGATCGGGTCGTCTTCGACGAGGGGCGAGGTCAGGCAGCACCTGATCCCGAGGCGGTTGGCCGCGCGGACGTCGGTGTAGAGCTGATCCCCGACGAGAAGCGCCTTCTCCTTCGATATTCCCTTCTTCTTAAGGAAGGAAGCGAAGCGGAAGGCGAAGGGCTTCATCGCGAAATGGAGATAGTCGATCCCGAGGAGCGAGGCATATTCCCCGACCCGCTTCTTCGAGTTGTTGCTCACGACATAGACCCGAAGCCCGGCCTTCTTGAGGCCTTCCACGTAGGAGAGCGCCCGTTCGGAAGGCCTTTTCTCCCGGTGGGAGGCGAGGGTATTGTCGAGATCGAGGAGCAGGACCTGGATCCCTTCTTTCCCGTAGAAGGAAAGGGGGATCTCATAGAGGCTGCTCGCGAGATAGGTCGGGGCGGGGAGAGCCATCGCTAGTCTCCGTCCCCCACGTCGAGGAGGGAAATCTGCTCGAAGCCCCCGATGTCGAACTCGCCGGCCGGGGGATTGGCCGGGTTGCCGCTCCCGCTCTTCGGCGGGAGGTAGCTCTTCTTGTCCGGGGTGATCCGCACGAGTTCCTCGTCGTCCACCGCCACGATGCGCTCCCGCGACTTGAAGAAGTCGCTCCGCTTGGCGTGGAGGTCCTTCGGGGTGAGGGAGAGGGAATTGACCGGCACGTCGACCCGCTGGGCGTCGTTGAGGAGGCACTCGAGGGGGTAAGGCGGTTCCTTCGCCCCAGCCTTCTTGAGGTAAATGAGCGCATTGGGATCGCTCTTGAAGGACTGGTAGAGAAGCTCGGTCTTGCTGAGGCGTTCCCCTTCCGGCAAAGAAAGGAGATCGATGACCCGGAGGTGGCCCCGGTCAGTGAGAAGGAGAGCCTTGCTCGGCTTCTCGTCGGGATCGAGGGCGATGATCGAAACGAGGTCGCTTCCCCGGAAGCTCCCGGCCTTCATCCCGCCGGTCCGGGGATTGGTGACGTAAATGCCGTTTTCATTATAGCGGACGGCCTGGGCATCCGCGCTCGCGATGATGAGGGAGGAATTGCCGCTCGAGATGGCCACGTCGGCCACCTCGTCCCCGTTGATCAGCTTGATGGCCGTGATCGGCTTGCTCCGCCGGACGGCCGGGAACGAGGAGAGGGCCACCCGCTTGATCGTCCCCTTCTTGGTGAGGAGGACGGCGAAGAGGTCGTCGCGGAAGGAATTCTTCTCGACGGCGTAGACGGCGACGAGCTTCTCGCCCGCCCCGGTCGGGACCATCGTCGAAATGTGGAAGCCTTCCTGGTTCCAGCGGTTTTCCTTCGTCTCGTAGACCGGAAGGTAGATGTAGTTCCCCTGGCTCGTGAAGATGAGGAGGTAGTCGCGGACCGAGCAGGTGCCGATCGCGATGAAGGCATCCCCCTCCTTGATGCCGGGCTTGGCCCCTTCGAGGCCGTGGCTCGACTTGAAGGAACGCTCGCTCGAACGCTTGATGTAGCCGTCCCGGGTAACGGCGAGATGGACCGTCTCGTCGGGGATGAGGGCTTCCTTGTCGTCCTTCCCAAAGACCGGGGCCTCTTCCCCGAAGCTGCTCCGCCGGGGGGAGGGGTATCTCTTGACGATGGCCCGAAGGTCGTTCTTGATGAGGGTCTCGCGCCGGGCTTGGGAAGCCAAAAGGGCGCTTAAGCCGCTGATTTCCTTCTCGAGGTCGCTCTTCTCCTGCATGAGGAGGTCGTTGTCGGTCCGGGCCAGCTTGTAGAGCGGCATCATGACGATGGCCTCGCTCTGGGCCTCGTTGAAGCCGAACTCGGCCATGATGTTCTTCTTGGCGTCGGCCTTGTCGAGGGAGCGCTTGATGGTCGCGACGACCGCGTCGAGGATCGAGACGGCCCGGATGAGGCCGTCGACGATGTTGAGGCGGGCATTCCGCTTGGCGAGGAGGCTCCGCGTCCGCCGGACGATGACCTCGAGCTGGTGCTGGATGTAAGCGTCGAGATAGGAAAGAAGGTTCAAGGTCGTCGGCCGCCCGTCGACGATGGCGACGAGGTGGGCGCTGTAGCTGCTCGAGAGCTGGGTCTTCGACATGAGGTAGCTCATGACCGTCTTCGGGTTGGTCCCCGGCTTCACGTCGATGACGATGCGAAGGCCTTCCTTGTCGGATTCGTCGCGGACTTCCTCGACGGAAGGGATGGCGCGGTCGATCCTTAGCTTGTCGATCGAACGGACGAGCTGGGCCTTGTTAACTTGATAGGGAATCTCGTGGACGACGATCTGGCTTCCTCCATCGGTCCGCTCGACGATGTCGTAGCGGCTCTTGATGAGGCATTTCCCGCGGCCGGTCCGGTAGATGTCGAGGAGGGAATCGTTCTTCACGATTTCCCCGCCGGTCGGGAAATCCGGGGCCGAAAGGATGCCCAAGACCTCGTCGAGGGTGCATTCGGGGTGGTCGATCCGGTAGATGACGGCATTCGACACTTCCTCGAGGTTATGGGGCGGGATGTTGGTCGCGATGCCGACGGCAATCCCTTCCGAGCCGTTCACGAGAAGGTTCGGGAAGCGGGAAGGAAGGACAGTCGGCTCGAGGAGGGTGTCGTCGAAGGTGAGTTCCATATCGACCGTATCCTCGTCGATGTCGCGGAGCATCTCCCCGGCGATGGCGGAAAGACGGGCCTCGGTGTAACGGTAGGCCGCGGCCGGGTCGCCGTCGATCGAGCCGTTGTTCCCTTGGAAGTCGATGAGCGGCATCCGCATGGCCCAAGGCTGGGACATGTGGACCATCGCCTCATAGATCGAGGAGTCGCCATGGGGGTGGTATTTGCCCATGACGTCGCCGACGATGTGGGCGCACTTCTTGGTCGGCTTGTCGATCGTGTTGCCGGTCTTGTACATGTCGAAAAGGATCCGGCGCTGGACGGGTTTGAGACCGTCTCTCACATCGGGGATCGCCCGGTCTTGGATGACGTCTTTGGCGTAAATCCCGAAACGTTCGCCCATGAGGTCGTCAAGGGGCGATGGTTCGATGTTTTCCTTGACCTCGGGGGCGGCAGCTTTCTTGCGGCTCATCGGGCTTCTCCTTTCACTTCCTCAAGGAAGGCGTCTTCGTCGTTGAAGGTGACGTTTTCCTTGATCCAGTCCCAGCGGATGGAGGAATCCTTCCCCATCAGGACCGAGATTTTCTTCTCGACGTTCACCGGGTCTTCGATCGTGACCCGGAGGAGGCGCCGCGTGGCTTTCTTCATGGTGGTCGCCTCGAGCTGGTCGGGGTTCATCTCGCCAAGCCCCTTGTAGCGCTTGACGAGGCAGCCCTGCCCGAGCTTGGCCTTGGCGGCCTCGCGGTCGCTGTCGGTCCAGCAATAGATGCCCTTCTTCGGGTCGCTCTTCTTGTAGACGAGATAGAGCGGCGCGAGGGCGAGATAGACCATCCCGCGGTCGATGAGCGGCTTCATGTAGTTGTAGAAGAAGGTCAGCAAGAGGGTCTGGATGTGGGCGCCGTCGGTATCGGCATCGGTCATGATGATGATCTTGCCATAGTGGGAGGCGTCGACGTTGAACTCGCTCCCGACGCCGGCCCCGATCGTCTGGATGATGGTCGCGAGCTCGACATTGTCGATAATGCGGTCCATCGAGACGCTATCGGTATTGAGCGGCTTGCCCCGGAGCGGGAGGATGGCCTGGTGAAGGCGGTCGCGTCCCGACTTGGCCGAGCCGCCGGCCGAATCGCCCTCGACGATGAAAAGCTCGTTTTGGGAATAGTCCTTGCTCTGGGCCGGGGCCAGTTTGTCGGAGAGGATCATCTCCGGTCCCTTCTTCTTGCTCGAGCGGGCCTGCTCGCGGGCTTTCCGCGCCGCTTCCCGGGCTTGGCGGGAGGCCTCGACCTTCTTGATGAGGTCGACCGCGAAGGCGTTGTGCTCGTTCAGGTAGTAATTGAAGCGCGTCGAGACGAGGTTGCTCACGGCCGGGAGGGCGTCGGGCGAGCCGAGCTTGCCCTTGGTCTGGCCTTCGTACTGGAGCTTGTCTTCCGGGATCTTGACCGAGATGATGGCTGTTAATCCTTCCCGGAGGTCGACCCCGTCGATCGACTGGTTGCCTTTGATGAGCTCGTTGGCCAAGGCGAAATCGTTGATCGTCTTGGTGAGGCCGGTCTTGAAGCCCTGTTCGTGGGTTCCGCCGTCGGCCGTCCGGACGTCGTTGGCGTAGCTCAGGATATTCTCGCCGTAATCGGAGAGGCACCAGCACATTGCCACTTCGATCTGGATGCCGTTCACCTTGTCGGAAAAGTCGATGATGTCGCCGAGCTTGTTTTTGCCGTTCACCAGTTTCTCGCAGTATTCGCGAAGGCCGTTTTGGCAATAGAATTCCTGGCTTTGGCCGCTGATTTGGTCCTTGAGGGTGAACTTCACGCCGGTGAGGAGGTAGCTTTTCTCCTCAAGGCGCTGGGCGATGGTGTCGTAGCTGAATTTGGTATTCGGGAAAATCTTGGGATCGGGTTTGAAGCGGACCGTCGTTCCGTGCCATGACATCGGGCAATCCCCGTCGACGTGGAACGGGACGTCGAGCATCCCGCCATCCTTGAAGGAAATCTTGTAGATCTTCCCCTGCCGGTAAATGGTGACCTGCAGCCACTCGGAAAGGGCGTTGGTGACGGTCGCGCCGACGCCATGGAGGCCAGCGCTCGTCGAATAGACGCGGGAGTTGAACTTGCCGCCCGAGTGGAGCGTCGTGAAAATGAGCTGGGCGGCCGGAACGCCGGAGGCGTGCATGTCGACGGGAAGGCCGCGTCCTTCGTCTTCGACCTCGATCGACCCGTCCTTGTACATGGTCAGGTCGATTTTCTTGCCGTAGCCGTTCACCGCTTCGTCGACCGCGTTGTCGACGATTTCCCACACGAGGTGGTGAAGGCCCGAGAGGTTGGTGTTGCCTATGTACATGCCCGGGCGTTTCCTCACGCCCTCGAGCTCACTCAAGAGTTCAATGTCTTTGGCCGTGTATCCGGCTTCTGCTTTTTCGATGTCATTCATGGTCGTTATTAAAAAGATTTCCCTAGCTCGCATTATACGCGCGCTCGCTTGATAAACATAGGTGTCGCCCGCATAATATGGCGATTTTCGGAGGCTAAGCAAATGAACGTTCTCGCTTGTCTTATCACCATGGCGATCGGCTATCTCCTCGGCTCGATCCCGACGGGGGTCATCATCGGCCGCCTTTTCTACCACAAGGATCCCCGCGACTTCTATTCTCACAACTCGGGAGGCACCAATTCGGGGCGTGTCTTCGGTCCGGTCGGCGGGGTCGTCGTCATCGTCCTCGACATTGCCAAGACACTCGTTGCCTTCTACATTTGCTACACCCTGATGCAGGTCACGCCCTGGGCCCAAGAATGGAACCTCTTCGACGGCGGGCGCCTCGCGGTATGGCTCTCGCTCTTCGGAGCGACCTTGGGCCATTGCTTCAGCATCTTCCTAGGCTTCGGGGGCGGCAAGGCGGTCAGCTGCTTCATGGGCGCGGCGGGTGGAACGAGTTACGTGACTTTCGTCTTTTGCTTCATTGCTTTCTTCTCGGCCTTGGCCCTCAAGAAGAAGGTCGTCAGTTTCGCGAGTCTCGTGGCCGGAGGCATGATCACGCTCTTCGACGTAGTCCTCAGCATCATCGCTGAGTGCAGTCAATGGAATACCTCGATCCTCATGTGGGACTTCGGTACCTCGGGGTGGCTCTCCTTCGGGTGGCAATGCGCGGTGACTATCGTTCTCTGCTATGCCGTTTTGGTGGTCCGGCACATCCCAAATATCAAGCGCCTCCGCTCCGGAACCGAAAAACCGGCTCACTGGGTTAAGTAGTTATTTAGTAGTTTTAAGCATTTATCGACGAATTGATGGGTTTTGGACAAAAAGCCGAACCCATCATTTTCTTTATCCGATAGCCAGCCACTTTTTGACTGACGATATTTTTTGTGATTGTAAAGATAGCCCCACTTTCGGCAGTTTTAGTAGAATGACTCGCAGGCTAATAGTCACTACATAAATAACTACTAGTTATCTACTAGTCATTTTCGGCCTTAAACTACCCTACTTCTGTCGTTTCGGGAACTTGATGAGTCCATGGCGCTGCTATCACGTCTGCTTGCTAGCTCTGCGGACTTATCAAAGAATCCTCTCTTCTACCACGTCAGTCAAAAACGGCTTGCTAGTCATTTTCTTCGCGTGCGTATGGGCGCGTGCTAGAATTTAGGAACAAAGGAGTTTCATAGCCAATGAACAAATACGATGCTGTCGTCATCGGTGCTGGCAATGGCGGTCTTGTCGCTGCGATAAGACTTCTCCAGAGCGGGGCCAAAGTCCTCCTCGTCGAACGCCATAACCTCCCCGGTGGCTTCGCTACCAGCTTCCGGCGCGGGCGCTTCGAATTCGAAGCCTCTCTCCACGAGCTCAACGACTTCGGAAAGGATGGCGGCGACGTCCGCGACCTCTTCGATAGCCTTGGGGTTACGAACAAGATCGAATGGACTTCGATTCCCGAAGCCTATCACGTCATCTGCCCCAACGAAAAGTTGGATGCCACGATGCCGTTTGGAATTAAGGCCTTCATCGACAAGATGGAGGAGTACGTTCCCGGATCGAGGAAATCGATGGAGCGCTTCTTCGCCTTGGCCTCGGAAATCAGAGAGGCCCAGGCCTATACCAACGCCCAAAACGGAAACGTCGATTCCTCTTACATGGTGAAGCATTTCGGCAACTATGTCCGAACCGGTTCTTACTCGGTCAAGGAAGTCCTCGAAACGCTCAAGATGCCGAAGAAGGCCCAGGATATCCTCAGCGCTTACTGGTGCTATCTCGGCGCGAAGCTTAGTGACATGTCCTTTACCCACTATGCCTCGATGGTCATCCGCTACATCGACCGCGGGGTCATGATGCCGAAAGGCCGTTCGCACGAGATTTCCCTCGCCATGGCCGACCGCATCTACGAACTCGGCGGCGAAATCTGGTTCAATACCGGTGCCAAGAAGATTCTGACCGGCAAAGAGGGAGCCGTCTGCGGCGTTCTCCTCGATGACGGAAGAACCATCGAAACGAAACATGTCGTGGCCGACATCGAGCCGACGGTCGTCTACGGCCGCATGATGGACAACGTTCCGGAGAAGATCGTGAAGGCCACCAACGCCCGAAAGCTCGCTGGCCGCGGCTTCAGCATTTTCCTCGGCCTCAACAAGAGCCCCGACGAACTCGGCATCGAGAGCCACAACTACTTCCTCTACGACACGAGCGATTCCGACAAGCAGTACGAACTCATGAAGGGCCTCGACAACGCGGCCCAGGCGACCGTCTGCCTCAACCGGGCTTACCCCGATTGCTCGCCCAAGGGCACGACCATCATGTACTTCACGACTCTCTACATGGATGACGCCTGGGGCAAGGTCAAGCCTGAAGACTACTATAAGACGAAGGAAGACGTGGCCCGGCGCCTCATCGAACGCTTCGAGGAGTATACCGGTGCCCATCTCATGGGGAACATCGAGCAAATCTCGATCGCTACCCCGATGACCTACGCCCGTTACGGCGGCCACCCGGAGGGCGGCATCTACGGCTACGAGTCCAAGTACGACGACGGCCTTACCGCTCGCCTTCTCATGATGAAAGACGACAAGATGACCAAAGGCCTCCGCTTCTGCGGCGGTTCGGCCATGCGGCTGAGCGGCTACTCCAGCGCCTACTTCTCGGGTGACATCTCGGGACGGCAGACGGCCGGCGACATCAAGCGAGGTGAATAACGATGGCTTACAAATTCAAACGTCAGATTTTCTCTTTCCTCGACCTCATCCGCTTCACGAAGATCGTTCCCAACCGCAAGAAGATGCTCGAGGAAGGCTCCTCGGCCCCGCTTCCCGCGACCGACGACGTGACCGAGACGATGAAAGTCCTTCACCCCGGCCACATGAAGGGGACGCTTCTTGAAAAGAAAGAAGTCGCCCCGGGCTTCTACTCCTTCCTATTCGCGATCGACAAGCCCCTCTTCTTCGAAAGCGGCTCTTACGTGACCCTCGGCCACGAGGTGGGGACGAGCTACGTCACCAGGCCTTATGCCATTGCGTCGAGCCCGTTCGACGCGCTCCGCGAGAAGCGGATCGAGCTGATGATCAAGAAGGCCGGCTTCTTCTCGACCTACATGATCGAGGAAGCCAAAGTCGCCGACGTCTTCGACATCCACGGCCCCTTCGGCGACTTCTCCCACGAATCGCTCCGCGACCACGACGACGTCGTCGCCTTGGCCGGCGGCAGCGGCATCGCTCCCTTCATCTCGATGGCGCGTTCCCTCCACGAAGGCTCCTCTTCGGGCTATCGGCTCCATATCTTCTACGGAACCAAGACCCTGAAGGACATCGCTTGCAAGGACGAGCTCGATGCTCTTAGCAAAGAGCCGAACATCGACGTGACTTACGTCCTCGAGGAAAAGACCGAAGGCTATCCCCAGGGCTACATCGATCGGAAGATCCTCGCCGAGAAGGCCCCGAAGACCTTCACGGCCTTCATCTCGGGCCCGAACCAGATGATCGCTTTCGCTAGAGAGGAGCTCGCCGCCCTTGGCCTCGAGGCCAAGGACATCATCGCCGAGCCCAACCCGATCCGCGACCGCCCGAGCGAAGGCAAGTCCTACAAGCTGACCGTCCACATCCAGGACAAGGTCTACGAAGTCGAGGCCAAAGATACGGAAACGGTGCTGGTCGCCCTCGAACGGGCCGCCATCAAGGCCCCGTCGGCCTGCCGGGCCGGCGGCTGCGGCTACTGCCACGCCCGCCTCATCAAGGGCAAGTTCACCATCTGGGGCGGCGACAAGCGGCGGCTGGCCGATGCCAAATTCGGCTACTTCCACCCCTGCGTCTCCTTCCCCGACAGCGACCTCGAGATCGAAGTCCCGCCGGCGAAGTAAGACTCAGTTAACGGCGAGAGGCCAAGCGCCTCTCGCTTTTTTTCATGCTTAGGAAATGAAAAAAGCCGCCCGCTACGCGCAGGCGGCCTCTCATTAAAATGGCCCTATTGGTTCTTCTTCATGTTGTTCATGACTTGGCGGATCTGCGCCTCGGAAGGCTTCCGGCCCATCGACATGAACATCGCCCGGATCATGTTCTCATTGATCGGAGGGTTCTTCTTCAGCTCCTTCTTCATGAGGGCCCGTGCCCCGAAGAAGCCGGCGACGAGTCCGACGATCACGCAGAAGACGACGATCAGGACGAATGCCCAGACTTCGAGCGTCACCCTTAGGCCCTCTTGTCGTACTTGCCGGTCGTCGTGTCAACGAGGACCTTCTCGCCGACGTTGATGAAGAGCGGCACGCGGATGGTGATGCCCGTCTCGAGGACGGCATCCTTGCTCCCGCCGTTGGTCACGGTGTCGCCGCGGGTTCCCGGCTCCGTCTCGGTGACGGTGAGGGCCACCTTGCTCGGGAGGTCGACGCCGAGGATTTCCTCGTCGTAGAAGGAAACGCTGACTTCGCCGTTGGGCGCGAGGTACTTGATGACGTCGTCCATGCCCTTCTTCGGAAGCTCGACCTGCTCGTAGGTCGTCGGATCCATGAAGACGAGGCTCACGCCGTCGTCGTAGAGGTACTGCATCGTCTTCTTGGTGACGGAGACCTGCTCGACGTTGTAGCCGCTGTTGCGGGCGAGTTCGGTGATGGCGCCGGTCCGGACGTTCCTGACCTTGACCTTCGCGACCATCTTCCGCATGGCGGTCTTGTTGAGAAGGATGTCGATGCACTGATAGAGCGTTCCTTCGTCTTCGAAGTAATTGCCCGGCCTCAATTCTGTTACGTTCATTGTTAATGCTCCTTATTGTCCGGTTGGTATTCTACGCTTCAAAGAAGCGTCAATCCACCCCCAAAGGAACGGCTACGCGGGGTCGGAGACCTCAGCCTCCCTTAGATACGGATTGTTTCGCTTCTCGGTGCCGAGATTCCCCTTCGGCCCGTGGCCGGGATAGAAAGTCGTCCGGTCGGGAAGCCCGAGGAGCTTGGCAAGGCTAGCAAGAACCTTGCTCCCGTCCCCGCCCGGGAGGTCGTAGCGCCCGACGCTTCCGAGGAAAAGGGTGTCGCCGCTGAAAAGAAGGGCCGCCTTCGGGAAATAGAGGCAGACGCTTCCCTCGGTGTGGAACGGGGTGAAGATGACCTCAATCCGCCCGAAGGGAGGAAGATCGAGTTCCCCGCTTGAGGGATATTCCTCGGTATGGATGGAGGTTTCGTCGAGCCGGAAGGAAAAACCGAAGCTCCTAGAGCCATTGAGGCGCGGGCTCGAGAGGGCCTGGCGGTCCTCTTTGGCCACGTAGACGGGGCAGACAGGGTTGAGGCTCGTTAGGCCCATGATGTGGTCGAAATGGGCGTGGGTCAGAAGGACGGCCGTGAGCTCGAGGCCTTCGCTAGCAAGAAAAGGCCCGACCTTGGGCGGGTTCTCGGTGCCGGCATCGACGAGGAGGGCTTTCTTCCCTTCGACGAGAAGGTAGGAATTGCTCGACTCGCCGCCGGGATTGAAGGCGATGACTTTCATCGTTCAAAAAAAGGCCCGAGGGCCTTTCTTACTTCGCTTCCTTGTGGACCGTTTCCTTGCGGCACACCTTGCAGTACTTGCGGATTTCGAGCTTCTCCGGGGTGTTCTTCTTGTTCCTCGTCGTGATGTAGTTATGCTCGCCGCACTCGGTGCACTTGAGGGTAACGTTGATCCGATTCGCCTTGTTTGCCATTTTTACTCACCAAACCTTTTTACGCGAGGGCGATTTTAGCACGCTCTGCCCTCGAAAGAAAAGCCCCACTTTCCACATAGGGGGAAATTGGTCCGAATATCGAAAGAAGGAAGGGCCTTTTGCCGTGATTTTCCCCTTAAAAGCCGAAAAAGGCACGCTTATGAAAAAAAGAAAAAAGGCCGCCGGGGTGATGCGTGCCCCGAATCCTGGACACAGGAGGAGGGGCACACATCAGGGGGCGGCCCTAGGAGGGGCGAGGCGGCTACTCTTTCCTCTTGAGGACGATCTTGCCGTAATCGAGGGCATAGGAGGGGTGGCGTTCCCCGAAGCAGGAATCGTCCTTGCCCCCGCGGATGGTGAGGTAGTCCTTGAAGCCTGGGACATTCGCATAGAGGATCGTCGCCGCGCCGATGTGCTCTTCGTTGACCGGATGGATGCGGAAAGTCTTCCCCCTAAGCTCCTTCTTCCGGGACGACTCGCGTTTCCTGCTCTCCTCCCTCGCGCGCTTCTCGGCTTCCTTGGCCGCTCTTTTCTTAGCCGCAAGCTCGCTTTTTTCGCTTTCGCTCAAGGCCTTTTCCCGCTTCTTCTCGGAAAGGGCGGCCAAAAGGTTGTCCCAGCCTTCCTTCATCCGTTCCTTGAGTTTTTTCCTCGCTTTCCGCCTCTTAGGGGCCGAGGCCTTGACGAAGGCGTCGTAAGGGATTTCGAGCTTGTATTCGCCCGGCACGAGACTATCGGGAGCCAATAGAGAGTAGGAAGCGAACTTGAGGTAGGTCTTGCTCCCCCGCTTCTCGACCTTGGCATCGATCTCGTTCCTCGTGTAGGCGTGACGGGCAAGAAGCTTTTCCTTATGCTTCGGATCGACGATGGCGAGGTCGGAGAACCGCACGTAGACGTCGATGCTTTCCCCGGCCTTCCCCGGGGAAGTCTTGAACTTTGCCCCAACGTAACTCTCCTTTCCCTCGAAGGCCAGAAAGGCAATCGCGCCGTCTTCCGTCTCCTCGACGCTCACGACCTTGGCCCTGAAGGCGAGTTCCCGGCCTTCCCCCCTAACGAGATGGTAGGCCGTGAAGGGAATCTCGAGGGCCATCGGGCAATCGTGGCCTTGGCACTCTGGGGCCAGGCAGCTCCTTTCCTCCTCGCTAAGCGACAAGGAGGCCCCGCAGGAAATGATCTTACCGGTTTCCCGGTCGAGGCTTCCTTCGAGATAGGTCTTCGGCAGGAGGCCGGCAATCCTCTTCCCTTCCTTGCCCGGGGCAAAAAGGTGGAGATGCCGGACGTCGATATTTGCCCTAAGCTCGTCGCCCTCGGCAATGGGGAGCCGCCCATCGGCCTTGAGGACGAGCGGTATCTTCGTTCCCTTGATATAACAATGGAGAATGAGCTCGGAGCCGAGTTTCTCCACGATGTCGACCTTGATGGAAAAGGGTCCTTCCCCGTCGATTTTGACGTCTTCGGGCCGAACGCCGAGCTGGACGTCTTTCCCGATCCAGGCGAAGTCGCTCAGGCTCGGCTTGGCATTTTTCCCAAGGGGAAGGGCGAAGCACTGGTCATCGTCGCCGAAAAGGAAGGCCAGCTCGCCCTTTTCCTCGACGAGCTTTCCTTCGAGGATGTTCATTTGGGGCGTCCCGAGGAAAGTCGCGACGAAAACGTTCGCCGGGTGGTCGTAGAGGTTGGAGGGGGAATCGACTTGCTGGATGACGCCGTCCTTCATGACGACGATGTTGGTCCCCATGGTCATGGCTTCCGTCTGGTCATGGGTGACGTAGATGAAGGTGACGCCCAGTTTCCGATGCAATTTGGCGATCTCGCTCCGCATTTGGACCCGAAGCTTCGCGTCGAGGTTCGATAGCGGCTCGTCGAGGAGGAAGACTTTCGGTTCCCGGACGATGGAACGGCCGAGGGCAACCCTTTGCCGCTGGCCGCCCGAAAGGGCCCGGGGCTTCCGGGAAAGATAGTCTTCGAGGCCGAGGATCTTGGCCGCGGCCTTGATCCTTTTGTCGATATCCGTCCGGTCGACTTTGGCCATCCTTAGGCCGAAAGCCATGTTCTCGTAAACGGTCTTCTGGGGATAAAGCGCGTAGTTTTGGAAGACCATCGTGATGTCGCGCTTGCTCGGCGGCTCGTCGTTGACCCTCACCCCGTCGATGTATAGATCCCCGGCCGAGATGTCTTCGAGCCCGGCGATCATCCTCAAAGTGGTCGATTTCCCGCATCCGGAAGGACCGACGAAGACGACGAATTCCTTGTCGCCGATGTCGAGGTTGAGGTCGCTGATGGCCCGGACGCCGCCGGGATAGACTTTGTAGACGTGTTTGAAGCTGACGCTAGCCATGATGTTTATTCCTTTCCCGGGCCCAAGGGTCCGTCGCCATGTCGGTCGAGTCCGCGCCCGAGAATGGAAGGGGCGCTTTGGCGGTTGATGAAACGGTCGAAGACGCTTTCGCCATAAAGCTGGTAGACGAGGGCCAGGTGGCTGAGCCCGTAGAAAGCGATGAGGGCGATGAGGATCTCCTGGACGAGGAGATAGGGAATGAGCTCGAGAAGGAGCGGGAAAGAAGCGGCCAGGAGGAGGAAAAGGAGGTTCTTCGGGAAGAGGACGGCGGCGAAGACCAAGTTGTTCTTGAGGCTCGCCTTGAAGGAAAAGCGGTACACGGTCGCCGACGCGAGAAGGAAATAGCCGAGGATATGGAAATAGGCCATGACCAAGGCGAAGAAGACCGAGAGGAAAATCGGCAAGAAGCCAGGGATTCCCTCGATCGTCGGGTAAAAGCGCGAATTGAAGGCGAAGAGGAAGTTCCCGAGCCCGACGAAGAAGCCCGCCAGCAAGGAGGACTTCCAGTTTTCCTTCGCTCCCCGGAAGAAGTCCCGGAAGAGGTAGACCGTCCCCTCTTGCCTCGTGAAGGCGGCGACGACTTCGAAGGCCCCGCCGAGGCCGAAGGTGGCCAAGAGGGTCAAGGGCCAGCTCACGAGGGAGGAAAAGCTTTCGAGGACGAAGCTCCGGAAAAGGGCCTCGGCCTCGGTTAGCCCCTCGGCCGGAAGGGCGGAATAGGCTCCCCAGGCGATCCGCCAGAAATAGAGGGGGGCGAAGAAGAGGAAAGTGAGAAGCGAGAGGCCAACCAGCTTCCAAAAACGGCCTCTCAGGATGTCGAAATAGGCCCGGAAGCGGTTTTTGGGAAGCCGCGCTTCCTCCGGGTTCCCCGGGGCATCCGGCCTCAAGGAGGAGAAGAAGCCCATCATGAGAGATAGGCCTCGAGTTCCTCCTGGCTCGGGAAGGAAGCGATGGCCCCTTTCTTCAAAGTAGCGAGCGCCCCGCAGGCATTCGCTCGGTAGAAAACGTCGACCAGCTCCTCGTAAGAGACGCCATGGAGGTCTTTTCCGTCCAAGGCATAGAGGAGATAGGCCATGAAGGCATCCCCGGCCCCGGTCGTGTCGACGGGGCTAACCGCCCTCTTGGGCGGGACGAGGGCTTCCTTTCCGTCCAAATAGAAGTAAGAGCCCCGGCTTCCCATCGTGATGGCGAGGAGCCTTCCCGGCGCTGCCAGCTTTCGGACGCCCGCGGCGACTTTTTCCTCGCTGGTCAGGTAGGAAAGCTCCTCGTGGGTAAGCTTCGCGACGTCGCAACTATCGATGAGGGTAAGAAAGAGCTTCTTTCCTTCTTCTCCCTCCGGGAAAAGCCCTTCCCGGTAATTGACGTCGAAGGAGAGGCGAAGGGCGGGGTGCCCTTTCTTGTAATTTACCGTTTCCCTTATGAAGGCTTGCCCTTCCTCGAAGGGAAGCATGAGGCTTCCGAGATGGACGATGCTCGGCTTTTTCAGCAAAAGAGGCTTGAAGCTTTCGAAGGAAAGAAGGTAGTCGGCCCCATTTTCCCGGTGGAAGAAGAAAGAACGGTCGCCATGTCGCTCCTCGACCTCGGTCCAGGTGGTCATCCTTCCCGGCTTCCTCTCGATGAGGAGATCCTTGAAGGGGAGGCGCCTAGCCTCGCCTTCCATGAAGGTTCCGAGGGAATCGTCCCCCACCGACCCGTAAAAGGAAGCCTCCCCGCCTAGGAGGGCCACCCCCGCGAGGGCGTTGAAGGGGGCGCCTCCGGCCCGGGCGACGAGGCCTTCTTTCTCGCGGAAGCAATCGACGACGAGTTCGCCAGTGCCGAGAATCATGCGGTATCTCCTTTCCGGAACGTGGTTTTGACCACGACTTTGAGCGGGCATTCTTCCCCGTTCATCTTCCTGAGCAGAAGCCCAAGGGCCGAGCGGGCCAAGGCATCGATGTCTTGCTTCACGGAGGTGAAGAGGGGCTTTTGGATGATGTCGTCCATGCAGCCGTCGAAAGAAACGATGTCAAGATGGCCATAGCCGACCTCGTTGGCCCTTCGGTAAGTCTGGAAGCCGAAGGTGTCGCTCGTGGCGAAGACGGCATCGAGACGGGGCTCCCTTTCCAAGAAGAGGGACGAGGCTTTCATCTCCTCCCCGTGGGCAAAGTCCTCGTAGAAGGCGTGGACCGGGAGGCCCTTCTCTTTCGTGAAGTCCATGTAGGCGTCGTAACGGCGCATGACTTCGCTTCGCTCGGCCGGGCGGCCGCCGATGAAGCCGATTTCCCGATTCCCCTTTTCGTAAAGGTAAAGGAGGGCCTTGTAGGTGCTTTCGTAATTGTCGCTCGTGACGACGGGCACTTCCTTCCCCATCAGGCGGTCGACGGTGACGATCGGAAGGTCGTAGGAGGAAGGGTCGAACTTCTCGTGGGTGACGAGGAAGGCCCCGTCGACGAGGTTACGCTCCCGCAGCCACTTGAGGCGTTCCTGCTCGTTGCCCGAGACGATGATGACTTGGTTGAGACGGCGGGAGGCTTCCCCCGCTTGCTCGAAGACGGCGCTTTCGAGCCGTTCGGCAAAGCGGGAGAAGAAAGGATGGGAGATCATGGGGACGCAAATCGCCATCGCGAAGGATTTGGCCATCCGAAGCGACCTTCCCGAGGTCGAGGGGACGTAGCCGAGCTCCTTCATCGCCTTTTCGATGCGGGCCCGGCTCTCCTCCGAAACGTAACCTTTGTTAAGGTAACGGGAAACGGTGCTTTTGCCGACACCGGCGGCCTTCGCGACAGTGACAATCGAGACCATGGTTCCAACTAAGACTGCTTTTGTCTTTTTCTCCTGATGACAATGTAGGCACCCAGGCCGGCAACGACAAGGAGAATAAGCGCGGAACCGGCGATCGCAATCGCGTCGACCGTCCCGGAAGGAGCCGCCGCAAAGTAGGCCGAGCCCTCTGGATTGCGGGCCGAGATGACGGCCATGCCTTCCCCGACGGTGCTCTTCACGAGTTCGTCTTCGGTATTGGTCTCGCCAGGGTGGTCCAGATAGCCGGCATAGTTATAGTCTTCCGAGCGGTCGACGATGGATAGGGCCTCGGGAGAAAGCCCGCGGTAAGCCTGGGCCAAATCGTAGAGCTCGCCATTCTCGAGAAGCCCGCAATAGCTGAACTGTTGCTCGGCCGAGCGGGCTTGCTCGTAATATGAGGCGAGGAACTGAGCGGCCTCGGCGATCGGCTCTAGGGCTTCGGTCGTCTCCGACGCGCCGACATAGTGGTCGGCAAACGGGGCATAACGCGCATTGAAGCCTTCTTTGTCGTAGGTCTCCACCAAGGTGTCGACCCTGAAGGCGAAATTCTCAAGCGAGACATCGGTGTCGATGCTGTCGAAGAAACCGTGGCCCCAGCCGCCTCCGGCCTTGTAATCCTCGAGAGCCAGGACGACGGTCTTGCCGAGGTATGCGCTGGCATCGAGGTAAGTGCGCCGCATTGAGACGTTCGACCCTCCCTCCGAAACATAAAGGTTGTCGGTCCACCAATCGGAAGTGTCCGCATAGACGAGCGGAAGATCCGACGGGCTAG
Organism: uncultured Bacilli bacterium; assembly: GCA_944358895.1. GTDB lineage: Bacteria > Bacillota_I > Bacilli_A > RFN20 > CAG-826 > UBA4951. The sequence goes on from CALVSB010000001.1 coordinate 75,365, forward strand.
GTTTGTCCCCATCGTATTCATAGAGGGCAAGGCGGGCATTGGCACCCCCGAGCTTGGCCGTGACGAGGCCGCTTCCCCCGAGCGTGAAAGGACGGGAAAGGAGACGCCAACGGAGGCTTTCCTTCGCGGCGCCGCCGTTGTCTTTCCAACCGTTGAGGAAGTAGGTCCCGTCCTTGTTGAAGGGGACCATCACGTTGTTGTGGTTGCCCCAAGGGCTCATCCTTTCCCAGTCGCTCACGAATTTCGACGGATCGAGATCCTCGAGCGAGCCGGAATAGGAGGTCATTTCATCCTGGACGAAGTTGCAGTCGAGCGTCCATTCCGCCGAAAGGGCCCCGCTTTCGAAGTCCTCGGCGAGCGAAGGACGCGCGAGGGATTGCTCTAGCGACTCCTGGAACACCTCGTATTCCGCGTTAGCCGAGTTCTTGTATATGTCCCAAAGGTACTTTTGGGCGGCGACGTCGTCATTCGATTTGTCTTGGTTGTTGGTCGCGGCATCGCCTTGCCCCCCGAAGCCCTGCTTCCAAATCGTGTCGACCACGTCGTCGGCCGTTTGGTTGGGCGAGAGGGCCCCGAAATTGACCATCCCGAAGCCGTCGGTCTTCCCGTCGTAGATTTCGAGGTGGATTTCCTTATCGAGATATTCTTCGGCGATCTCGACGACCCGAACGGCCATGTTGTTGGACAAGACGGGATCGCTGAAATAGCCGTTGGTTATCTTTCCATCCCCCTCGAGGGTCGTCGCGTTGTTCCCGGCCTCGTCGACGATGCGGACGAAGCTCGGATCCTGGACATTTCCGCCCAGGGTGAAGGTGACATAGGGGGAACCGGCTTTCTGAACCCAGCTCGCCGAGACGATCCAGCCGGTCCAGGCTTCGCCTTTTTCGCCCTGCTGACCCCAGCCGACGCCGTAATAGAAGTCGTCGAGGGCCCCGAAGTGGCGGCCGTTGCCCCAGAAGGTATCCCATTGATGGGCCGTGTAGTTCGCAAAGTTGAAATCGGCGTCGAGCGTTCCCTTATCGGCCGCGTCCCCGCCTTCGTAGAAGCTGAAGTTGGCTTGGTTGAAGGGAAGGTAAGTAATCGTGCTTTCTTCGCTCGCCTCGTCTTCCGCCATCACGGGCGAAAGGGTCTCCCGGGCGGAAATCCCGCCCAGGAGGAGAACCAAGGAAGAAAGGAGAAGCAATTGTTTTTTCATGGTTGGCTCCTTTTCAAAGAGACGTCATTGCCGGGCTTCCCGCCAAGGGATGTCCGTCTGCCGGCTTTCGCCGCCGCCCATGGCATTGACCTCGGTCACGGTGTCCTTCCGGGTCGCGTAATCGACCCAGGAATCGTAATGGGTGACAACGTCGTCGAAGAAGGCGACCGCCCAGCCATTCACCGCCGTGTCGGCGATTTCGATGTACATCGTCTCGCCGATATGAGAGCTAAGGTCGGCGACGTAGGTGATCATCGTTGCCAGGTAGGAACCGTTCGCGACGCAAGGATAGGCGACGCCTCCGTCGTTGAAACCGACGTTCGTGTAGCTCGCGATGAGGGTGCCCGAGGCCGAGTAAACGCTCACCCGGGCTGCCTTCCCGCCCATCTTGAAGGAGATCTGGCCGCTCCCGCCGAGCTGGAATTCGCTCGAGCGGAGGGTATAGGTCGCGCCTTCGTCGCTCGTCGCGGACCAGCCGTCGAAGTGGTAATTGCCGCCTTGGTTGTAAGGAACTTGCTCGGCCCACCACGTCGCGGCGCTCGAAACGGCCGTCTCAAGGTTGATGTTCCCTTGGACAAGGGACCATCCCGTCAAGTCGCCGGTCTCGAAATCGCCATTGACGATCTGGTTGCGGATGCTGGCGTTGGCGTCGACGGTGATCCGGGCTTTCCCGGCCGTCTTTTGCCCATAGGCGTCAGCGGCGAGCACCTCGACGAGGTAAGTGCCTTCGCTCAGCTCGACCGTGCCTTCGTGGGCCACGTCGGCGCCGTCTTTCTTGACGCTGGCAATCTCGAGCTCGATTTCCTCGGTCGCGGTGTAGTCGTCGCTCACCTTGAGGGAGCGGAGGACCGTCCCGAAGTCATAAGAACCGGGCTTCCGGGTTTCCTCATAGACATACTCGCCGTCCGTCTCGAAAGTCGGGGCCTCGCCGGCCAAGGGCACCGAGATGCCGCCGCCATAGGCATCGACGTAGGCTTGCCTTGCCGTTTCGTCGGGGCAAGTTTCGGCCCAAGCGCGGTTGGAACTCACTTCGGAAGCCACTTCGCCCTCGGAGAGGTTGACGTTGAAGTCGTCGACCTGGATGAAGGCGAAGCCGCCCGTGACGGCATTGTCGACGACCGTGAAGTAAAGGGTGTCCCCGATGTGGTCAGAAAGGTCGAAATAGTAACGGACCATGCCTTGGGCCAGGGCCGGGTCGGAGAAGACGACGTTGGTTTGCCTCATTAGCTCGGCCCCGGTGTCGCCGTCGTTGACGGCCACGTAGCACTGCTCGGTCTTGGCCGCTCCCATGAGGAAAGAGGCATAGGAATGCCCGTCCCCGGCATCGGTGACCGTGAATTTCTCGCTCCGCATCGCGCCGACCGCCTCTTCCCCGGCGGCAAGCGTCGTGACGAACTTGCTTCCCTCGCCGAAGTAATCGCGGTCGGTCCAGTATTTGCCGCCGCTATCCTCGAGGAGGCTTTCGAGGTTCCGGAAAGCCGTGCCCGAGGTCGAGAGCCAGTAGTCGGCCCCGCTTTCGAAGCCGCCGTTGCGGAGCTCGACGACCGGCGGATCGCTGTCGATCGGTTCTTGGGCCAAGAGGGCCAGTTGGTCTTCCCGCTCGGAAAGGAGGTCGTTCATGTCCTGGGTGTCTTTCACCGTCCGGATGTCGTCGAGGTTGACGAAGGAATAGTCGTCGTAGTTGCTGCCCCGGGCCTGATCGGTAACCCGGACCACGATGTTTTCGCCTAGATAGGCCCGAAGGTCGATGACGTTGCGAATGAGATGGCTCGTGATGCCTATGCCGTCGTAATCGTCGTTGGTGAGCCGCGTGAACTCGCCCGCCCCGCCGTTCTTCTTGAAGGTGAGCGGGGTGCCGTAGGTGGCATCGGAAGCAAGGAAGAACTCGATGTAGGTCGTTTCCTTGTCGGCCATGGCCCCCATTTTGAGAGTCAGCATGCCAAGGCCCCCGAGTTCGAAGGGGTCGCTCGTCAAGGTGCCGATGAAGCTCGGAAGGCTGTCGCTTCCGCCGGCAAAGGAATAAGTGCCTTCCTTGCCGATCGAGACGCCGTCCTTGTAAGAAGAGGCATTGGTGACGTCTCCTTCCGAGAAGGCCGTCCCGGTCGCGTGCCAACCGGTGAGGTCGCCCGTCTCGAAGCCGCCGTTGACGATGTCGTCGTTGATGGTGCCGCTCGGAATCGAACTAGACGTTTCGCCGCTCGGCTCGCTCCCGGCTGCCGGGGCGCTGGACGTGGGCGTTTCTCCGCCGCCGCACGAGGCAAGAAGAGCCGCCGATGCGAGGCCGAGGAACAAAGTGGACATTTTCTTTTTCATGATTCCTCCTTTAAAAAGTGTCCATGCTGATATCTTCGAAGACGAAGCTTCCCTCCGCGTAGAAGCGACGTTCGGCGCTTCGAGGGAAGAAGAGGGTCGAGAAGCTATGTCTCCCCCCGTTGACGAGGATGTCGACGTTCGTGCCGTCGACGAGGATGTCGAAACTAGCTTTCCCCGCTCCTTCCTCGAGGGGAAGGTAGTGGGATTCGCAATCGCTCCCGTCAAGGGAAACGATTCGTTCCTTCATGTTGGCCCGCTTGATGAGGAGGGCAGACCTTTCGGGGTGGAAGCTCACCTCGATGCCGCTCCCGTTACCGTCGGACAAGAAGGAGAATCCGCTTCCTTCCTTGGCCTCGCAGGCAAAGCGGAGCCGGACGTAATTCCCTTCGAGCTCTTGGAGGCGGATTTTTCCTTCGCCGGAAAAGTCCCGGATTTGCTGGTGGCTTTTGGCTTTTTTGTCCAGCTCGCGGACGAAACGTTGGACGAGGCGGCCGTCCTGGAGGGCGATTTCCCTGACGGCAACGAAGCTTCCGGCATAGCCGTCGGCCTTGCTCGGGTAATTGCGGTCCCACATGCCCTGCCAGGCGATAGCGAGGTTCCTTCTTCCATCCGAGCAGGTCTGAAGGGCATAGAAGTCGAAGCCTTGGTCGACTTCCCTCTCTGTTCCTTCGGCCTCGAAGGTCCCTTTCTCGAGATCCAGCTTCCCAACCAAGTAGCAAGTCGAGTGGCCGTTTTGGTAATAGCGCGGATCTTCCCCCTTGCGGAACTGGAGCGAATAGACAAGGGCACCGCGGCCCTCCCCGCTCCCGTCGAAGAAGAAGTCCGGGCATTCGATCATTTCCTTGCGGCTTAGGAGAACCGAGGCGAATTCGAGGCGGGTCGGCTCTTTCCCCTGAAAAAGGAGGATCGAGCTACCGCCTTCTATCCGCCGGCAAGCCACAAGCAAGTTCCAGCGGCCGTTTCGGAAGATGACTTTCGGGTCCCGGAAGTCCCTCACGAGATAACCGCGAGGCAAGTCCTTCCCGCCCAAAACGGGATTGCCCTCGAACTTGCGGAACGCGACGCCGTCGTCGCTATAGGCATAACATTGGACCTGACTTCCCTCGCTGGCGGCCGTGTAAAAGAGGTGAAGCCGCTTCCCGTCGAAATAGGAGGTGCCCGAGAAGCAACCATAAGGCTTTTCGAAGTCCTTTTCCGGGGCGAGGGCATCCCCGACATACTCATAGGAAAGGAGGTCGCCGCTCACGTAATGGGCCCAATGCATCGGACCCCATTCGGTCGCGAAGGGATTGCTCTGGGCGAAGACGTGATACTTCCCGAACGCGTAGCAAAAGCCGTTTGGGTCGTTGATCCAACCCTTATGGGCCTTCAAATGGAAACGCGGCAGAGGATAAGTGAGGTTCATAGATCGATGTCCCATTTCTTGGCCTCGAGGAGGGAAACGCTCCCGCCGTCGGCGAATAGTTCTATCTTGTCGCTGCCCGAGGAAGGATAGACAAGGCCCGTCATCGTGAATTCCCCGCCGTTCACGAAGCACTCGAGGGAACTCACGTCGAGGAAGAACTCGAGTTCGATGCAACCGTTCGCGTCCGGTTCCACCGCGGCATAGCGGATCCCATCCTCGGAATCGTCGTCGGCCTCGCTCACCTTGATGCCGCTATTGCGGCGGTCGAAGACCAGCATCCCAAGGTCGCGGTCGTAATAAAGAAGGGTCTCTTCGCCAGGACCAGCGAAGAACTTGAGCCCGCCCCGGGCACCCGTCCCGAGCTTCGAGACGTCGAGTTTGGCCTTGAAGGAGAGGCAGTTGCCCGCGACCCCAAGGTCGACCGTCTCGTCGGAGGCCGTCGTCTCTGGCAGGCTCACCTCGTTCTCGAAGTGCTCGTAAATGGAGCTCACCGGATGCTGGTAGAGGCATCCGTCCTTGAGCTCGAGTTCCCGCGGGAGGGTCACTTCCCCAGCCCATCCATAGCCGGAAGTCGGCATCGACCGGCTCCAGTGGTTCATCCAGGCAACCAGGTAGTTTTTGCCGTCTTTGGCCGCGATTTGGGTCGCATAGAAATCGAAGCCCTTGTCGAGCTCGAGCATCGCGTCGGCCCCGTAGTCGTTCGTGAACTTTCCCGTCTCGAGGTCCAGGGAGCCGATCTCGGCAACGACCGAATGGACGTTTTGGAAGGAGTCGAGCCTTTGATCCCTCACCCCTTGCGGGGAAAGGAAGAGGACCGCCTTGTCATCGAAGAAGGCGACGTTCGGGCATTCGAACATCCCGCCTCCCGTCAAGGTCGAGGACATCGTGACCCCGACGCCCTCCCACTTCCGGAAGTCCTTCGAGGAGTAAAGGAGCACTTGGCCGCCTTCGCCCGGAAGCTTGCCCCCGACCAAGGCGTAATAAGTGCCGTCCTTCTCGAAGACATAGGGATCGCGGAAGTCGGTGGCCCGGCTTCCCATGCTCATGGAGGTGCCGATGACCGGGTTGAGGGAAGACTTGGAAAAACTAACACCGTCGTAGCTGGTCGCCATCGACTGGGTCTGGACGTTTCCTTCTCCGACCGACGTGTAGAGGAGGCGAAGCGTCCCATCCACCATCGCCGCCCCGCCCGAGAAGCAACCGTTTTTATCGTAGGGCTGGTCCGGGGTGATCGCGAAGCCTTGGTCTTCCCAAGTCAAGAGATCGGCGCTGGTCGCGTGGCTCCAGGACATGTTGCCCCACACCGCGTCATAGGGATTGGCTTGGTAGAAGAGATGGAACTTCTCCCCGTCGTAGAGGAAGCCGTTCGGGTCGTTCATCCATCCGTAAGAAGGCATGAGATGGTAACGGTGACGGTAAGTATCGGGGACGGTCTCCTTCATCAGCTCGCCATAGTTGTTCGCGTCATCGATGAGGCGCCCGGTATCCAAGGAGAGGGTGCTGTTCATTCGGAAATCGTCGACCAAAAGGTGGTTGAAGCCGGAAGTGCCCTCGTCGAGATCGACGATCCGGACGGCAACTTCTTCGCCCAAGTGCGACGAAAGGTCGACTTCCTGGCGGTAGAGCCGGTCGGTCGGGAGCTCCGGGTAATAGAGATCGTTCCCCTTCCGGGTGATCTCGTTCCCTTCCCGGTCGAGGAAGGAGAGGTAAGCCAAGGAGGGATCCGCCCCGCCGCCAAGGAGAAAGGATAGCTTCCCATTCCCGGTCACTTCGAAGTAAGGCGAGAGCAAGGAACCGGTCGCGGCATCGCCTTTGTAGGCAAAGCCGTCGAGGTAGAAGTCCCCGGCGATGTGGCGGATGGCCTTTTGACTCTTCGAAGCCGTCTTGACGGCGCTTAGCGAAGAAAAGCATTCGCCTTCGCTCGTCCAGTTATCGAGGGTTCCGTACTCGAAATCGGCGTTCGGAAAAGGGAGGATGTTGCTTTCTTCCTCTTCGTCAGGCAAAGACGAACCCGGGGAAGAAGAGGAAGAAAGGGCCGCCGTCCCGCAGCTCGAGAGGAGGAGGGAAAGGCTTATGAAAGAGGTGAGGCGCCTTTTCATCAGACAACCTCCTTGAAGGTCGAGCCGATGGAAACTATTTCTATCTGATCGATGAGCTGGTTGGGATCGCTCGTGATGTCGAGCCCATTCGCGTGGAGGTCGCCCGGGTAAGAGCGGGCCGAGATGGTCTTCTGCCCATTGAAGAGGGCTTCGATCATCGAACGGTCGACGAAGATCTCGACGGTCGTCGTGCCTTCACGGACAAGGGCCCCGCTCGCGAGGCCGCCGGCACTCGTGCCGCCGTTCCCCCGGTTGAGGTTGGTGTCGATCGAGCAGGACGTGCCGGCCCCGGTAAGGGAAACGACCGTCGCTTCTTCCCCGCCGAGCGACTTTCGGAGGCGGATGACGAAGTCACTGCTGAGATTGCTGATGCTCAGGCGGAGGCGGTACATGTCGCTATCGAAAGTGGAGAGGGCGGCGTTGACGGAGGAAACCCGGACGTCGCTTGCTTCATAGAGGGTTTCCCCTTCGAGGGAAGACCAATCCCCGCCAAAGCGGATGCCAAGGTCGGCGCGCTCCGTGTCGTAATAGAGCTCCCGGACCAAGCCGACGTTGTGGCTCCACCCGCTGGCGGCCATGGTGGTCGCGTCGCGTTGCGACTGCATGATCGAGAAGATGTAGGCCTTCCCGTCGTTGGGATCGACGAACATCGAGGGGCCGGTGAAGACGTTGCGCCCGTAGTCCATCCTTCTCGGGTCGGGGAAATCGGGGACGAATCGGCAAGTTTCCTTGTTGAAATCCCCGATCCAGTAAATGATGTTGTTGTCGGCCGTCGAAGCCGGGGCCGGGGAAATGACCAGGACGAACTTCCCAGAGGGATTGCCGTTTTGGTCGAGAAGGGGCTGCAAGCACGGGAGTTCCCAGCTGGAGCCGTACTTCGCATCGTTATTGGCATAGTCGAAGACGTGGCCTTTGTATTCCCAGTTGTAAAGGTAGTCTTCCTTGTTCGCGTTCGTATGGTAAATGAGAGCCGTCCCGCGGCCGGAGCTTTCGTCGCCCGAGCAGACGAGAAGGTAATAATCGTCGCCGTCCTGGTAGACGTTCGCGTCGCGGAACTCGCCAGCCCGGCCTTGGCCGCCGACCTGCTCGATGGCGAGGCGATCGGAAATCTCCCATTCCCGGAGATAGGGATCGGATAGGTCTTTGGGGAAAGCGAGACCGATGTTTTGGTTGGAAATCATTCCCGGGTGGGAATAATCCCCGCACGTGAGAAGGAGGACCGGGGTCCCGTCTTTGGCGATGAGGCTCCCGCCGCTCCAAAGGCCGTCCGGGGCGATCGTGCCATTGGTCGGCTGGATGACTTCCTTGTGGTTGGTCCAATTGACGAGGTCGGGGGAAGTGAGGTGTCCCCAGTTGATGCCCTTGGCCTCGTTGAAATAGGGGCCATTCGGGTTGCTCTGATAGAAAAGATGGTAAAGCCCGTTGTAATAGAAAGGGGCGTGGGGCTCGTTCATCCAGTGCTCGAGCGGCCCGGTGTGGAACTGGGGCCGATACAAGTCGTTTCCGAGGTCGTTTTGGAGATAGACGTCCTGAAGCGGGAGTTCTTTTTTCTCCCCGTCGACTGTCCCGACGGCGTTCAAGGCCCGGACTTCGGCGGGCGTCAAGACGTCGCTGGTGATGTATAGTTCGTCGAGAAGCCCGGCATGGACCCCTTTCGAGCAGCCGGCATCGCTCGAGACGACCGAGTTCCGGCCGATGTAAAAGTCGCTATCGTGATTGACCTGGATGGTGCTTCCGGCCGGAAGGGCGGCCGAGCCGACGAGAAGGCCGTTGAGGTAGAGGCTCATCTTGCCTTCCGGCCCGTCGAAAGTCGCGGCCACGTGGTTCCATTGGTACTGGATCAACGGATCGAAGGTGTCCCAGATCTCGTACCAGCCGTTGTTCGTCCCGACCCCGAAGGCCAGCTTCCCTTCCCTGGCGTAGCCGAGAGTGAAGCCGGACGAGATGGAACCGCTTTTGAAGTATTGGCTCACGATGCCTTGGATCAAATTGATGTCCTGGGCGTTTTTGTCGGTGTAGTTATAGGTTCTCGGGGCAAGCCAAACCGAAATGGAAAACTCGTCCCCGCCCGGGGCGAAGTCGTAGCCCGAGACTTCCCCGAAGCTGCTATAGCCGTCGAAAAGCATCGCTTCCCCGACGATTCCTTCCTTGAAGGGCATGCGTTCCTTTTCCTCGAGCGTCGGGCTCGTTTCAAGGACGTAACTCGGGTGGATGGCTGGCAAGACGCCCGTCGTTTCCACGATGTCGCCATTCGCGTTCTCGTCGAAGCTGAAATGGACGACGATGTGGTCGAGGGGTGGCGTTTCGACACTCGGGGTCGACGCCCCTGGTCCGGAGTTTCCACCCGGAAGGGATTCGGCGGTCGATTCGCTCACGCCCGGTCCCCCGCAAGAAGCGAGGGCGAGGAGGAAGAAAAGGGCAACAGGTAGTTTTCTCATGTTTACTTCAGCCCGGTAAAGCTGACTCCTTCCACGATGTATTTCTGGCAAAAGACGTAGACGAGGGCGATGGGGATAGTCGAGAAGGTGAGGGCCGCCATGACCATGCCGATGTCGCGCGGATTGGCGTTGTTGACGATCTGGAGATAGTACTGGAGCGGGAAATACTGCTCGTTTTGCATGATCAGCTGAGCCGAGAGGTACTCGTTCCACTGCCCCATGAAGGTAAAGATCCCGACCGTCGCGAAAATCGGGGCCGAAAGGGGGACGATCATCTTGAAGAAGACGCCGACCCGGGAACAGCCGTCGATCCGGGCGGCCTCCTCGATCTCGACCGGCATCGAAAGGAAGAACTGCCTGAACATGTAGGTGTACATGAGGGAGGCAAAGCCCGGCAAAAGATAGCCCACCACGTTGAGCGGCTCGGTCAAGAGCCCAAGGTAATAGAGAATGAGGTAGGTCGGGACGACCGAGGTCTCGACCGGGACGATCATGAGGATGAGGATGATAGTCGTCATCATCTTCCCGCCTGGGAAGCGAAAGCGCGCCAGGGCGTAGCCCGCAAGGGAATTGATGAGCAGGACCATCACGATGGTGACCGAGCAATATACGATCGAATTGAGGACCGAACGCCCGAAATTCGAGAACTCGCTGAATAGCTTCTCGTAGCTAACGAACCACTCCCCGACGTTCCAGCTCGGCGGAAGGAAGGTCAAAAGGCTTCCCATCTGGGCATAGACGGTATCGTTGTCCTTGAAGGAATTGGAAACCATCCAGACGATCGGGAAGAGGAAGACGAAAGCCAAGATGGCGCAACCAAGGGCAATGAGAGCCTTTTTGAGGACAGTTTCCCACCCAATAGAGCGCTTCTTCTCTCGGAGAGGCACGATTTTGTTCCATTCTTTCTTTTCCATGGCCTTACTCCTGGTTGTCGCCGCCTAGGACCTTGCGAAGAAGGAGGGAGACGGTCGCGATGAGGAACGTGTAGACGAGGGCGACGGCCGAGCTATAGCCGAAGTTCCCGTATTCCTGGGCTTGGTTATAGATGAAATAACTCATCGTCATCGTGGCCCCGTTCAAGCCTCCGGGGGTCATCAACATCGGCTGGACGCAAATCCGGAAGGCCCCGATGAGCATCGTGATGAAAACGAAGACCATCGTCGGCTTGATTCCCGGAAGGGTGACGTTGAGGAACTGCTGCCATTTGCTCGCCTTGTCTATTTCGGCCGCTTCGTATTGCTCCTTCGGGATGTTTTGGAGGGCAGAGAGAAGGATGAGCATTTGGTAGCCGGCGCCCTGCCAAGCCGAGATGAAGATGATGCACGGCATGGCGGTCGAGGGATTTTCGAGGAAGGCGACGGGCGAAGCCCCGATGGCCAGCAAGAGGGTGTTGATGAGGCCGTCCTGGCGGTTGAGCAAGTTCATCCAGAGCATCGAGGTGACGGCCAAAGAGAGCATGACCGGGCAGAAGAAGGCCCATCTCAGGAATTTGTTTCCGTGGCTGACGTGCTTGAGGATGAGGGCAAGGCCAAGAGCCGCGAAGAATTGAAGCGGCATGACCCCGGCCACGAAATAGAGGGTATTCCGCAGGGCCTCGGCGACCCGGGGATCGGAGAAAACCCGGGCGATGGTGTCGAAGCCGACCCAGTTGAAGTTGGCGATCGTCATCATGTTCGCGTCGGTGAATGCAAAGGCGAGCGAGATGACCATCGGAAGGAAAATGAAGACGATGGCTAGGCAGACGGCGGGGAGCATGAACCCCATGGCCGTAAGCGATTCCCGGATGTTGTATTCGGTGCCAAAGAGGCGGAAGTGGCCCTTCCGCCTCCGGTCGACGATGTTTTCGATTTCCATCGCCGGCCGCCTCAATTGCTGATTTGGTCGTTGTCGACGATTTGCGCTTGCTGGGCGACGTAGCCGTCGAGGTCGTAGTCGTTGCCGTAATAGGCCCGGTTCTTCATGTAAGTGAGGATCGAGCCGAACGCCTCGCGAAGCTGCGGGTACTTGATTTGCTTCGGCCGGGTGTACTCGTTGGCGTTAAGGGAGTCGGCGAGGACCTTGGCCGGTCCTTCCTTGAGCTCGGGGATATTGGCAAGGGACTCCTTGTTGGTCGGGTACGTCCCGATGCCGTAATAAAGTTCTTCCGAGGCTTCCTTGCCCGTTAGATAAAGGAGGGCAGCCACCGCCGCATCCATCTTCTCGTCGCGACAGTCGCGGGTGATACCGAAGGCATAGGAGCCGCACGGGATGGCAACTCGACCCGACTTCTTGCCGCTCGCGTCTTCGTAGACGGGGTAAGGCATGATGCCATAGGAATTGGCGAATTGGGGATAGTCGTTCCGGATGGTCGTGACGTCCCACGGGCCGTAGATCGAGAAGGGGATCTGTCCCTGGACGAAGGCGAGATCGTTGCTCCCTTCGTAAATCCACCGCTCGTTGGAGCCGAGGCCCTCGGTCCCATAGAAGGGTTCGAGTTCCTTCAATCCGGCGAGGGCTTCCGGGCTCGTAAGGGCTTCCTTCACATGGTTGTCGGTCCCGAAATCGCCGCCGGCGCTATAGATGAGAGGCGAATAGAAATACATGTCGCCATCCGTGCCGAAGCCGTTGTGGAGGTTGATTTGATAGGGCTGGTTGGCCGCGTAGAGCTTCTTTTGGGCCTCGTGGACGTCGTCCCAGCTCCAAGGATTCTCGATGGTGCCGAAGTCGGCGTCGGAATATCCGACCGCCTTGAGCATGTCCTTGTTGTAATAAAGCCCGCCCGGGGCTTCCATGGCCGAAAGGGTATAGAGTTTCCCGTCGATCGTCCCTTGGTCGATGACCGAGTCGACGTAGGACGACTTCTCTTCAGCGCTCACGTAATCGTCGATCGACTTGAGGATGTCATAATGGACCCTTCCGGCGACTTCCGAACTGTCGACGGCAAGGATGTCAGGGAGGCCGCCGGTGACGAGGGCCGCCGAAATCCGGGTGTCGATGTTGGTTCCGAGGAACTCCATCGTCATCTGGACGCGGGAACCGTCCGCCGCCACGATGCCGGCTTGGTTGAAATTCTCCATGATGGATTTGTAGATCTTGCCTTCGTCCTCCGATTCGCTTTTGTGGACCCAGACATTGATGATTTTCGTGGTAACGATGTGAATGCTGCCTTGTTCGTCGATCGATTCCGATTGCTGGATATCGTTCGATTGGCCGCTTCCCCCGCAAGCGGTTAAGGCAAAGAGGCCAACGAGAGCCAATGGCGCTAGACGAGACAGTTTCATAGTCACTCCTCCAAATGTGGGCACGTTCCCACATGCAAGAATGTAAGCGCTTTAATGCCGACCGTCAAGTGGTTTTTGAAAGCGTTCCCAAATGTAACAACGGCTAATGTGGCGACCGCTTCGGAAACTTTCCGGCGTTTTCTCCTTTTTTCCTAAGTGGCCCGCGGGGCACAATATGGAGGCATGGAAATAAATAGGAAGATGAAGCGCGCGGTCAAGGTCGGGCCTCTCACGATCGGGGGAGGTTTCCCCATCGTCGTCCAGTCGATGGCCGCGGTCAAGACGAGCAAGGTCGATGATGTGCTAAGGCAAATTAAAGAAGCCATCCCCTATGGCCTCGAGCTGATGCGGGTCTCCGTCCTCGACATGGAAGACGCGGAAGCCCTAAGGGAACTCACGGCTCAAAGCCCGGTCCCGATCGTGGCCGACATCCATTTTGACTACCGGCTGGCTCTCCTCGCCGCCGATAGCGGAGTCGCCGCCATAAGGATCAATCCCGGGAACATCGGGAGCGAAGACCGGGTCAAGGCCGTCGTCGAGGCTTGCCAAACCCGTCGTATTCCCATCCGCATCGGGATCAACGGCGGGAGTCTCTTCAAGGACCACGAGGCCACGCCGGAAGAAATGGTCGCGGCCGCCAAAGAACACGTCGCGATCCTCGAACGCAATTCCTTCTACGACATCGTGATCTCCCTCAAGAGTTCCTCGCCTCTGACGACCATCGAGGCCAACCGCTTGGCCGACCAGGTATTCCCCTATCCCCTTCACCTCGGGGCGACCGAGGCCGGGCCGAAGGACGTTAGCCTCATCCGCTCGGCCGCCGTGCTCTCGCCCCTTCTCCTCGACGGGATCGGGGACACGATCCGCCTCTCGATGAGCGAGCCGCCCCTCGAAGAGGTGAAGGCCGGGCACCGCCTCCTCCGTGACCTCGGCCTTGAGGAAAGGTGGCCCTTCTTCGTCTCCTGCCCGACCTGCGGGCGGACGATGGTCGATCTCATGCCCCTGGCCAGAAAGGTCCAGGCCTACCTCGAGGAACGCCGGCTGAACATCAAGGTCGCCGTCATGGGCTGCATCGTCAATGGCCCGGGCGAGGCGCGGGACGCCGACATCGGCCTGGCCGGCGGGCACGGCGTCTACGCCCTTTTCAAGAAGGGAAAGATCATCAAGACGGTAAACGAAAAGGACGCCTACGACGTCCTGATCGCTGAAATCGAGAAAGATTTATAGCTTCGACAGGAAATCGGGATCGTAGGAGTTGCTCCTCAGCATCTCGATTTCTTTTTTGTAGGGCGGCTTCCCATCGAAATAAGGCGTCTCGAGAATCTTCGGCACCGCGGCGAAGTCCGGGTCGTGGGCCCAACGGGAGAGGGTATCGAAGCCGATATACCCCTGACCGAGGTTGGCGTGGCGGTCCTTATGGGAGCCGCGGGGATTCTTCGAGTCGTTCAGGTGGATGGCCTTCACGCGGGAAAGCCCGACCGTCCGCTCGATCTCGCCCTTGAGTCCGGATAGGTCGCTCACGTCGTAGCCGGCATCGCTCAGATGGCAGGTATCGAGGCAGACGGCGAGGCGGTCGGGATGGGAGTAGCCCTCGATGATCTTTTGGACGCCCTCGAGGGTCGAGCCGAGCTCCCCGCCCTTCCCGGCCATCGTCTCGATGGCAAGAAGGACCGGGCTGTCCTCGACAAGGGTCTCTTCGAGGGAAAGGAGGAGATTATGGATCCCTTCTTCCTCCCCGGCCCCGAGATGGCTTCCGGGATGGAGGACGAGGACGCCGGCCCCGAAGGCCGCTGCCCTCTCCAGTTCCTTCCGGAGGAAGCCTTCCATCGCCTTCAGCTTGTCGGGATCGGAACGGTTGGCGAGGTTCACGATGTAAGGGGCGTGGACGACCCGGGCGGGCGAAAGGATCCCCTCTTGCCTCAAAAGGGCATCGCCTTCTTGAATCTTCATCTTCGAAAGCTCGGCCCGCTTGGTATTCTGGGGCGCGCCCGTATAGAACATCACAGCGCTTTCGCCAAATTCACGGGCCAGCTCGGCCGTCCCCTCGAAATAGGAGGGTCCGCACAGGGGGAGGTGGCTCCCGAGGAGGATGCTCATTTCTTCTTATTCTTCGCCTTCATGGCGTAGCTCCGCCCGATCTCGGCCCGGATCGCGGCTTTGATGGCCTTCCGGCGGTACTTCCGCTTGACCTTTTCGATGGCGAACTGAGTCTTTTTCCTATGCATCGGCTCGACCCGCTTCTTCCTCGTGAGGGCCTTGGCGATCTTGATTTCCTTCACCTCTTCTTCGGGAAGGGCTTTTTTCTTCGGGCCGCGGGCTTTCTTCTCGAGGCTCGTCGGGTCGCTCACGAGTTCCCCGCCCTTGAGGACGTAGTAGTCGAAGGGGATTCCCTCGGCGAGGAGGCGGCGGGCATCGGCGACGGTGTCGCTGTTGTAGAAAGCCCAGGAGTCGCCCTTTTCCCCGAAGCGGGCGGCGCGTCCGGCCCGGTGGGAGTAGAACTCGATCTCCGGCGGGACATCGAGCGAGACAACGTCGGAAACGCCGGCCAGGTCGATGCCGCGGGCCAAAAGGTCGCTCGTGAGGACGAGGGCGTGCTTGCCCGAGCGGATTTCCCGGATGGCCTTCTTCCGGTCGCGCTCGGAGAGGGCGCCCGAGAAGTAGACGTAGTCGATCCCTTCGTTCCGGAGGAGGTCGGCGACCGGCTTCATGTCTTCTTTCTTGGAAGAGAAGGCAAGGCAAAGATAAGGACGCCGCGCCTTCATGAAGTCGACGAGGGCCCGGGCCTTCCCGACGTGCTTGATGTCGACAAGGTGATGGGAAAGCCCGCCGGGGGTCACTTCCTTCGTTCCCTCGAAGTCGATGCCGGGGAAGTCTTTCTTCAGCTCGGCGACGAGATGCGGCTTGAGGGTGGCCGAGTAGACGAGGGCCTGCCCCGCCCCGAGGCGGTCGGCCAGGCTTTTCACGTCGTCACCGTAGCCTTCCTCGAAGAGCATGTCGGCCTCGTCGAGGACCAAGGTCCTAACGTTGGTCAATGGATAGTCGTCCCGCTGGACAAGGAGGTCGACGAGCCGGCCCGGCGTCCCGACGACGATCTGAGGCGGAAGGCTCTTCCCTTCCTCGTTTTGGCTAACGTCGGTTTCCGAGGACCAAAGCCTCACCCTCATCTTCGGGTAGAAGCGGGCAAAGGCCCGGCAGAACTCGTAAGTCTGGCGGGCGAGTTCCCGGGAAGGGGCCACGATGACGGCCTGGGGCCGAGGAAGGTCGAAGTCGGTCCGGGCGATGATCGGGATGAGGAAAGAATGCGTCTTGCCGCTCCCGGTCGGGGCCTGGACGAGCATCGATTCCCCGCGGAGGGCGCCGGGGATGACTTTTTCCTGGATGGGGCTCGGCTCCTTGTAGCCGAAGCTTTCTAAGGCACCGACGAGGCGCTTATCGATTGAAAAACGGGCAAAGCTCATATCGGCGATAGTATAGCCGAAAAGGATTCTTTCCTTAAGGGCGGGCGGGCGCGATAATCGGGGCATGGAAGTCGTGAAGATCAAGGCCGGCGGCTTTTGCGCCGGGGTCCGCCTCGCCATCGAGAAGGCCAGGGCGGCCGTCTCGAAGCACGGAAAGGCCTACGCCTATTCCCCGCTCGTCCATAACGAGGAGGTCACTTCCCGCCTCGAAGGCGAAGGGCTCCTGCCATTCGACCGGGAGCGCTTAGAGCAAAACGACCGCTCCCTGCCGGTCGTCCTTTCGGCCCATGGCCACCCGTCCTCATTAGAAGATTCGCTCAAGGAAGCCGGCTTCGCCATCGTCGATGCCACCTGCCCCTTCGTGAAGGCCAACGAGGAAGCCATCGCCACGGATAGCAGGAGTCACGACATCGTCTACCTCGGCCAGCCGGGCCACGAAGAGGCGCGGGCTGCCTCCTCCTTCGGATCGGGCCGCGTCCATCTCATCGACCCGGCTCTCCCTTTCGACGTTCCCGAAGGCCTCGTCGATCCTTTGATCTACGTCCAGACGACCCTCTCGGGCGAAGACATCAAGAAGGCCACCGAAGCCATCAGGGAAGAGTACCCGGAGGCCAAGCTCTGCCGCGGACCCTGCCGGGCGACCGAGGAACGGCAGAACGCGGTCAAGGGGCTCGATGGTTCCTATGACCTCATCGTCGTCGTCGGCTCGAGGAACTCGGCCAACGCCCGGGCCCTTCAAAAGCTGGCCGCGGCCAAAGGAAGCACGGCTCTTTTGATCGCGAACGCGGAAGAGATCGATGCCGCTTCGCTGAAGAATAAGAAAAAGGCGGCCGTCATCGGGGCCGCCAGTACGGACGAGCTGGAAATCGATGCCGTCGTCGAAGCGCTCAAGTCTATTTGACAACTTCGGGCTGAACTTCGTGAACAATCGGAATGATAGTAAGATTCTGGTCGATATTCAGTAGAATTTCAGTCATTCGCTCAACGAATATTCCTTCGATTTCGTGTGGCAAATCGAGGTAATTGTAGCCAGCATTGACGATGTCGCGCCTCGTATGATGGGGAGCATCGCCGGAAACATAGATGTCATACCCTTCGAGCTGGGCTTCCCGCCAAGAGGAAGACCCCCCGCCGCCGAGGATGGCGACGCTTTCGACTTCCTTGCTCCCGTAAGGGAGGAGGAGGCCATAGGCGGCTCCTAGGCGCTCCTTGGCCATCCGGGCGAAGTCCGCGACGGCCATCTTTACGTCAAGGCGGCCGCCCACCGCCATCGGCTCGCTCACGAGCGGATGGATGTCGATAAGGCCAAGCTTCGTCGCCAAAGCCCCGTTCATGCCCTCGGGGAACTTGGCGTCGAAATTGGTGTGGAAGCTATAGGCCGCGATCCCGAGGCGGACCGCTTCCTCATAGACGAGGCGCCGCTCGGCATTCTCCTTGAGGATCTTGGCCCGCGGGCCGAAGAAGACCGGATGGTGGGTAATCACGAGTTCGGCCCCCGCTTCCGCGGCGGCCTCGAGGCTTGCCTTATCGAGGTCGAGGGCCAGGGCGATCCGGCTGACTTCCTTGGGGACCGGCCCGATCATGGCGCCGACATGGTCCCACGGCTCGGCCAGTTCCTTGGGATAGATCTCGTAAAGACGTCTGATCAACTTACGCGTTTTCATGTAGGTACTCCTCAATGAGGCGGATGGTTCCCTCCGCCTCTTTCTTTTTGTCTTCCGGAAGGGATGGATGGGCAAGCTGGGCCTTCATCCTGGCCTCTTCGGCCCGGAGATAGGAGAGGAATGCTTCCTCGTGGCCCCGTGAAGGCAAGATGCCATAGCGCCGCTCGATGGGCGCGAGTTCTTTTTCGAAAGTCCCCTTCGACCACCGCTCCAAGGAATAGAACTTGCCGCGGTCGGCGATGAAGCGTCCCGCTTCCGGGGCATAGCCGAGGCCGAGGAGCGTTTCCTGGAGAAGAGAACGCTCGCTATGGGCATCGACGACGAGATGTTCCACCGCCCCGAGCTTAGCCTTCCCCTTGAGGAGGATCGAGGAGATGAGATCACCGCCCATCCCGGCGAGGACGAGGGTCGTCGCCCGGGGGTCGAGGTCGTCGAGCCCGCTCGAGAGGGAAAGGAAGAGGCGGCTTTCTAAACCTAGGTCCTTCACGGTCTTCGCCATGTGGGCAAAGGGCCCTTCCTTGTTGTCGATGGCCTGGGCCGCCTCGACTTTGCCGTCGAGGATGGCCGCGGCCGGGAGGTAGGCGTGGTCGCTTCCGACGTCGGAAAGGAACCCGCCTTCCGGGATCAGGCTGAGCAGCACCGCTAGTCGCTTCGACAGGTTCATTCCCTTCCTCCTTTCCTCGCTATGTCCCTAGAGTCAGAAAAGGGCGAGGTCATCGCCCTTCCTTGGCCTTACCAAGGCCTTATTTGCTTCCTTTCGGGTTGGCGTCCGGGCCCGAGCTGTAGATGGCATCGCGGTAGTCGCCGAGCCGCTTGGCGCGGTTCGGATGGCGGAGCTTCCGGATGGCCTTCGCCTCGATCTGGCGGATCCGCTCGCGGGTCACGTTGAACTCCTTGCCGACTTCCTCGAGGGTCCGCGGCCGGTTGTCGTCGAGGCCGTAGCGGAGGCGGAGCACTCGCTCCTCGCGGTCGGTGAGGTCCTTCATGATTTCGTAGAGCTCGTCCTTGAGGAGGGACTTCGTCGCGTACTCTTCCGGGGACTGGGTCTCCTTGTCCTCGATGAAATCGCCGAGGTGGGAATCGTCTTCCTCGCCGATCGGGGTTTCGAAGGACACCGGCTCGAGGGCGATCCGCTGGATCTCCCGGATCTTCTCCGGGGTAAGGCTTCCGCCCATCTTGTCGGAGATTTCCTCGGCCGTCGGCTCGCGCCCGAGTTCCTGGACGAGGGCCCGCTGGGTCCGCGTCATCTTGTTGATGGTCTCGACCATGTGGACCGGGATCCGGATGGTCCTGGCCTGGTCGGCGATGGCCCGGGTGATGGCCTGGCGGATCCACCAGGTCGCGTAGGTCGAGAACTTGAAGCCTTTCGTGTAGTCGAACTTCTCGACGGCCTTGATGAGGCCCATGTTGCCTTCCTGGATGAGGTCGAGGAAGTGCATGCCGCGCCCGACATAGTGCTTCGCAATGGCGATGACAAGCCGGAGGTTGGCCGTGATGAGCTGGTCCTTGGCCGCCTTATCGCCGGCCGCGATGCGCTTGGCGAGATCAATCTCTTCCTTGGCGTTGAGGAGGTTGACCTTCCCGATTTCCTTGAGGTACATCTTGACCGAGTCGTTGACCTTGACCTCGCCGGCCGACATCTTGGAGAGGTCGCCGATATTGGCGACTTCTTCCTTCTCGTCGAGGGCGGCTTCCTCGTCGGAAAGGTCATCGTCGTCGAGCGGGGGTTCCCCGTCTTCCCTCTCCGCCGCGGCCCCGGCCAGTTCCTCGTCGCTCGGGGCGGCTTCGTCGAGGTCGTCGTCGACCCCTTCGATCTTGATGCCCGAGTTCTTGAGCTTTTCGATGAGTTCGTTGAACTCGTCGTCGGAAATGTCGATCTGGGCCAGGCGGTCGGTCACTTCGGACATGTCGATGTAGCCGTCGGCCTTCCCTTTGGCAATGAATTCCTTCTCGATGGCCTTGAGCGATTCCTGCTCGGCCTTCCTTTCCGCGCTTTCGTCCTCGTCGGGCGCGAAGGCCATGCTATCGTTCTCCTCCGAATCGATGGTGGCTGCTTCCTTGGCGGCTTTCTTCGTCTTCTTTTCCTTTTCCATGGTTTTCTCCTCTTTTCGCATCGTCGCGGTCGATGGGCTCCGTTTGAGCCGGTGATCCTCCTTTAGGTTCCTTTCTTATTGAAGCCGAGGCGGGCGGCCCGCTGCTTCGCGAGTTCGTTGAGGGCAGCCCCCTTCTCCTCCGGGGACTTGCCGCTCAGTAAGCTCGCGGCCTTCCGGCGTTCGCGAAGGGCTAGGCGCTCCTCGAGGATCGTCGAGGCGCACTGCCGCATCCGCTCGTCGCTATAGGGCGGAAGGTCGCTTTCGTTGTAGATGAGGATCGCCTCGTTCTCGAGGGCATCCTTGTCGTGGCTCGGCCCGGCGTCGATGTCGCCGAGCAAGATGTTGAGCTGGACGTTTTCCTGGCGCGAGGAATCGTAGTTGATGACGTAGTTGGCGATCTCGTTGAGAACCTTGTCGTAGAAGGTGTCGATGTTCTCGAGGTAGATCTTGATGGCGCTTCGGTCCTTCATCATGTAATAAAGGGCTTCGCGCTCCGCTTTGTTGAGCCGCGTTTGGGTCGGCTCGGAGATTCCCTTCCTCGCCCGGAGGGACGGAAGGGCGTCGTCTTCCCTAGGCGACTCGCCCCGCTTGGCCGCTTTGTAGCGCTCGACGGCCCGGCGGATGGTCTCGCTTTCGAAGCCGGTCGCCTTCGCCAGTTTGACGATGGTGTCGTCTTTGGCGATGCCGGAAGGAAGGGAGGCTATGTAAGGTATGAACTGCTGGACGACTTTCTTCCGCTCCTCGGCTGTTTCCGCCTTCTTTTTGGAGGCGTAGAAGCCGAGCTGGAAATCGAAGTTCGAGACGAGGTTGCTCATCTTGGCCTTGAGGGCCTCGGCCCCTTCTTCCTGGAAGACGTCGTCGGGATCCCGTTCGTCGTCTCCGTAGTCGACGACCCTGGAAGGAACCCCGGCTGCCGCGAGAAGCCCGGTGGCCTTCATCATGCCCTCCTGGCCCGGGAGGTCACCGTCGAGGGAAATGCGCACCTCGACGCCGAGGCGTCGGAGGAGCTGGACTTGGTCGCTCGTAAGCGAGGTGCCCATGAGAGCCACCGCCGGCAGGCCCGAACGGGCAAGGGCAATGACGTCCATGAAGCCTTCGAGCATGTAGCAGAAGCCCTTGTGGCGGGCCTCGGAAGACGCGGCCTGGTAGTTATAGAGGCACCGCCCCTTCTGGAAGATGGCCGTTTCCGGGGAATTCATGTACTTGGGCCCGTCGTCGTCTTCGTAGATCTTCCGGGCCGAGAAGCCGACGATCCGGCCGCTCGGGTCGCTTAGCGGGAAGACCACCCGCCCGGCATTCATGTCGGAAGGGTTTTGGGCGTTCCTCGTGATGCCGATCCCGGTAATGGCCCGGATCGGGTAGCCTTTCGAAAGGAGGAAGCGGGCCGTCGTCTGCCCGTCGCGCGGGGCATAGCCGATCTGGAAGCGCTTGATCGATTCCTCGTCGAGGCCGCGCTTGGCCAGGTAATCGCGGGCCGCCTTGCCCTCGTCGGTCAAAAGGTAATAACGGTAGTATTCGGCCAGCGTCTTGATGCAACCGTAGAGGGGCTCTTTCTCCGGGTCGACCCGGGGCCGGCTCTCCTCGCTATCGAGGCGCGGGTCGTGGAAGCCGATGATGTCGGCTACCTTCCGCACGGCCTCGGGGAAGCTGATGTGCTCGTAGAGCTGGACGAAGCGGATGGCGTCGCCGCCGGTCCCGCAGGAAAAGCACTTGAAGATGCCTTTCTCGCGAGAAATCTGAAGCGATGGATTCTTGTCGTCGTGAAAAGGGCAGAGAGCCACGTAGGAACGTCCCTTTTTCTGGACCGTCAAATATCTTGAAATGACGCTGACGATGTCGCAGCTTTTGAGAATGTCGTCGACAAGGTCCTTCGAATACAAACTCTTCTGCTCCTTTCCATACTACATAGTAGTATGCGAATACTAATTATTTACTTATTAACTACTGACTAATCAGTAGAAGCACTTAATGGTGAAGTACGAGACCAGCTCGGTGATCGGAAGGCGGATCTGCTTCATCGAGTCGCGTTCGCGGACGGTGACACACTGATCGTTCAGGGTGTCGAAGTCGATCGTGACGCAGTACGGCGTCCCGATTTCGTCCTGCCGGCGGTACCGCTTGCCGATGCTTCCGGTCACGTCGTAGGTGCAGCTCAGGTGCTGGTTCAGGATGCGGAGCACTTCCTCGGCCTTTTCGGAAAGCTTCTTGGAAAGCGGGAGCACCGCTACCTTATAAGGAGCGAGGAACGGCTTCAGACGCATGACGATGCGGGTATCGCCGCCTTCGAGTTCTTCCTTGTCGTAGCTATCGATCATCGCCATCAGCATGAGGCGGTCGAGGCCCATCGAAGGCTCGATGACGTACGGAAGGTACTTCTCGTTGGTATCCGGGTCGAAATAGGTAAGGTCCTGCTTGCTGTATTCCTGATGGCGCTTGAGGTCGTAATCGGTCCGGTCGGCCACGCCGAGGATCTCGCCCCAGCCGATCGAGGGGAAGTCGTATTCGACGTCGGTCGTCGCCTTGCTATAGAAGGCAAGCTCGGCCGGCTCGTGGTCGCGGAAGCGCAGGTTCTCGGCCTTCGGTCCAAGGCTTTCGACGAACTTCAGGCAGTATTCCTTCCAGTACTTGAACCACTCGAGGTCGGTTCCCGGCTTGCAGAAGAATTCCATCTCCAGCTGCTCGAACTCCCGGGTCCGGAAGGTGAAGTTCCCCGGGGTGATTTCGTTGCGGAAGCTCTTGCCGGCATTGCAAATGCCGAAAGGCAGCTTCTTCCGGCTCGTCCGCTGGACGTTCTTGAAGTTGACGAAGACGCCTTGGGCCGTTTCCGGGCGGAGGTAGACCTCGCTCGCCGAATCCTCGGTCGGGCCGATGTGGGTCTTGAACATCATGTTGAACTTCCGAATCGGGGTGAATTCGGTTCCGCCGCAGACCGGGCACTTCAGAGGATGGTCCTTGATGAAGGCATCCATGGCCGCATAGTCCATGTTCTCGACGTCGGCATCCGGGTACTGTTCCTTGATGAGGTCGTCGGCCCGGTGGCGGCTATGGCACTTCTTGCAGTCGATCATCGGATCGTTGAAAGTGGAGACGTGGCCGGTAGCCTCCCACACTTTCGGGTTCATGAGGATCGAGGCGTCGATCCCGACATTGGTGGGCGATTCCTGGACGAAGCGCTTCCACCATGCGTCGCGGACGTTCCTCTTCAGCTCGCTTCCCAGCGGGCCGTAATCCCAAGAGTTGGAAAGGCCTCCGTAAATCTGCGATCCCGGGTACACGTATCCGGTATCGATGAGGTGGGTGACGATTTCGTCGAATGTGAATTTGCTAGGCATGTGGCTCCTTTGGCACTAAGCCGAAAACGGCCATAGTGTATTGACAGGCGAAAAACGTGTCAACCCTTTTTAAGGGTACGGCCTCAAAGGGCCATGAGGAGCGATGTCGTCTTGAGCTTGGTCCCGGTAAAAGTTTCGAGATGGCCGAGGTAATCCCGGATGATCTTTTTGCTGTCGACCGGCGGGAGAGCGAGCGGCAGCTTCTTCGAGAGGTCGACCTTATTGACATACCGCACGGCCCGGAGGAAGGCCGAGCCCGGATGGGGAGCGAAGAGGTCGTGCTCGCGGCAAAGGAAGCCTCCGTCCTTGAAGGAAAGTCCCTCGACCTCGGTCCGCCCGCACACGGCGCAGCCGTCGACGTTGATCCCATAGCCGATGAGCTCGGTCGTCTTCGCGAGGAAGGAAGCCAGGACCGTCAGGGCATCGTCGCCCCGCCGGAGGGCTTCCATGAAGGAAGAAAGAAGTGGATAGGCTTCCTTCCCTTCGGCGTCGCGGACGAAGGCCGAAAGCATCTCGGCGGCCATCGAGAAGGCGACGCCGCGGGCCAAATCGTCGCGGAGGTCGGGCAGCAAAAGAGGCCGTCCTTCCTTGTAGGAAAGGCGGCCGCCGGATGCCGAAGAAAGGACGATCTCGTCTTCGGAGAGGACGAAGGAAAGGAAATGGGCCTTGCTGGTCGGCTTGGAGGCTCCGCGCACCGAAAAGGAGCAAAAGCCTTCTTCCGAAAGGAAGCGGACCATCGCCGCGCTGTCGCGATACGGAACGTAACGGACGACGTAGCCCCGCCGCTTGAGGCTACTTTCCGTCATAGCCTAGGTAGGAGAGGAGCTTGGGATCGGCCCGCCAGTTCTTCAGCACTTCGACCCGGACGTCGAGGCGGACGTGGGCTTTCCACCTCTTCTCGAGGTCGCGCCGGGCACTCATGGAAATCTGCTTGATCATGGCCCCGCCCCGTCCGATGACGATGGCTTTCTGCGAGGGTTTCTCGACGTAGATCACGGCCTCGATCTCGTAGCCGCCGTCATTCTTTTCGAGTTTCTTGATGAGGACGGCTGCCTCGTGGGGAACCTCCTCGTGGAGGAAGCGAAGCATGTACTGCCGGATCGATTCCTTGGCAAAGAACTGGTCGTCCTTGTCGCTGATCTGGCCTTCCGGGTAAAGGGGAAGCCCTTCGGGGAGAGCCGCCTTCACCGCTTCGAGAATCGAGGAAAGTCCGAAATTGGTCAGGATCGAGGCTTCGATCAGGGGGTAGTTCGGGAAAGAGGCGCCGAGGCGCTCCTTCCCCGCGAGGGCCTCCGGGGCCCGGACGAGATCGATTTTGTTGTAGACAATGAAAATTGGGGCATCGACCTTGATCGAGGCAAGGAGAGTGATGTCCTCCTCGAGGTCCTTGGTCGAGGCATCGACAAGGTAAAGAACGGCATCGACGCCCGAAAGGGAACGCCGGGCGTTCCGGTTCATCCGCTTGTAAAGGGCCTCTTCCCCGTCGAAAAGCCCCGGGGTATCGATGAAGGCGATCTGAAGGTCTTTCCCGTTATAGACGCCGACGATGTCGTCGCGGGTCGTCTGGGCCTTGGGCGAAACGATGGAGACCCGCTTGCTTAGCAGGGCGTTGAGAAGGGTGCTCTTCCCGACGTTCGGGCGCCCGAGAATGGCAACGAAACCGGCTTTCATAGGTCGCTGCCGTCGAAAGCGAAGGGCAGAAGCTCCTCGAGGCTTGTCTCCCGGCTTTCGCCTTTCAGGTTGGCCATGAAGATCTTGCAGTCGCCCGGCAGGAGCTCGCTCATGACCTGGCGGCAGGCGCCGCAGGGCGAAATGGGGCCTTCGGTGTCGCCGATGACGGCAAGAGCCACGAAATCGTCGCGCGTCTTGCCGTTCATCATGGCATTGTAGATGGCATTACGTTCGGCGCACATGCTGACTGGGTAGGAAGAATTCTCGACGTTGGCTCCGAGATAGACGCTCCCGTCTTTGGTCAGGACGGCGGCCCCGACGGCGAATTGGCTGTAGGGGCTATAGGAAAGGGATCGCGCCTCGAGGGCGCATTCGATGAGCTGTTCTTTATCCATTGGCTTCTACCTCTTTGAGGATCTCGTCCTGGAGGGCGAACATGACCTTCCGTTCCTCTTCTTCCATGTGGTCGTAGCCGAGAATGTGGAGAAGGCCGTGCGTAAAGAGGAAGGAAAGCTCGCGCATCGGGGTATTGCCGATTTCCTTGGCTTGGCGAAGGGCTTGGTCGAAATCGATGATGATCTCGCCGAGGAGCGGGTGCTCGCCCTCGCCCATTTCGAGGGAAGAGACCGGGTCGCCCCCTTCGTTGAAGGCCCAGGAAAGGACGTCGGTCGGCCGATCGATGCCCCGATATTGCTTATTCAGGGCGTGGATGGTCTCGTCGTCGACGAAAGAACAATCGACCTCGTAATCGACTTTGACGTCGAGGCGGCGGAAAGTGGCCGCCATGATGGCGCGGTAACGGGGCTCAAGCCCCTCGGGGACCGCGAAATCCCCCAGATCCAAGATGAGTTCCATGGCAAAGGTAAATCTAGCATGGAACGGACCAAATTGGTATTCCTAGGCTAGGAGACGGGAGTCGGATCGAGCCGTTGGTCGTAGAAGTCGAGATCGGCTTTCCGGCTCGGAGCGAGGGCGCAATAGTCGACGCAACCCCGGGAGGCGAGGCCGACGCCGAAGAGACCGAAGGCCGTGAAGAGGTAATAGTTAAGGTTGAAGGGGCCCTCGAGAAGGGGCGGGATGAGGGCAAGGAGAAGGACGAGGGCCGCGTAGACGAGGCGCCGGTAAGAGAAGCGGTCGGCCAGCCGGTAAGCCCGGCGCTCGAGGTCGGCAAGCGAGACCATCCTCTGCTCGGCATCGAATCGGGCCGACAAAGCCTTTTCCTCGTCGGAGGCGAGCTCCTTTGCCTCTTGCCGTCCCTTCCTGGCCCCGAGGGTGCCCTCCAAGAGGAGGTAGAGGGCGAGGAGAGCCCCCGAGGCAAGGAAGGAAGGAGCGTTGAGGCCGAGGAGGAAAAGCAGGACAAGCCCGGCGAAAAGGGAGGAGAAAAAGCCGGTCATGTCCCCGACGGCCTCTTTCTTGAGACGCTGGAAGCGGACATAGCATTCGCGAAACTCGCCGTTCCTCGACCGGGCCAATAGGCGGTTGCCCCGCCTATCCAGGTCCTTGAGGAGGCGAATCGAAAGGCGCTGGCGGGCAATGAGGAGGAATCCCGCGGCCAAGAGGAAAAGGGGCGAAAGGAAGAGGAGGTCGTCGCCGAGGAAAAAGAAGCCGACCGCCAGCAAGATGGCCACGAGTCCCTCGAGAAGGGGCGTGAGGAAACGACCGTAGAAAGGGACGAAGGGCCGCTTGGCCCGGGGCGGGACGAGCTTTTCGACGCGCCGGCCTTCCCCGTAGACGCCGCTCCAGCTTGCGAGGAGTTTCCTGAAGGAGACGAGGCGCCGCCCCGCTGCCGGATCGTCGAGGACGAAGAGCGACCCGAGGCGGCCCCTCAAAAGGACCATGTGCCCCTCCTCTTCGCTCCCGAGCACCAGCAGCAAGGGAAAGCGGCGGGCCCGCCTGATCGACGCCTTGTCGTAAGCCCGCTTGAAGGTGAGCTCCACCCCGGCGGCCCTGGCTCCTTCGGCGAGGTGAAGGAGGTTATAGGGCGGCTTCCCGCGGAGGGAAAGGCGGGCATAGGCCCGCGCATGGGTTAGAGAGACGAGGAGCATCCTCGTCGCGGCCCAGCCGCACAGTTTTTCGTCGCCTTGGTAAATGAGCATCTTCACCCTTATATAGGGGCAAAGGGCTCCTTTGGGCCCCAAAATCCGCGAAAAAGTCCACGGGCACGAAAAAAGAGTCCCGCAGGACTCTCCTTCTTACCACTTTTTGCGGCGGGCTAGCTCGCTCTTCATCTTGCGACGGAGACTGGTCTTGAGATAGAACTCGTGCTTCCGCGTCTCGATGAGGACGCCCGACTTGTTCACGCTGCGTTTGAAGCGGCGGAGACCTTCGTCGAGGGTTTCGCCTTCCCTGAGGACCGTTTTGATGGCCAAAGCATTCACCTTCCTTACTTTTTGCGGGGTAAATTTTATGCTCTCGCGCGTGCTTAGGCAAGGGGCTATTTTTATGCCCCCGCCCCGCTGACGGCCCATGGCAGGAGCGACCTATGCTAAAATCACCGCATGCAACCGCTCATCAGCGTCATCGTCCCTTCCTACGGGTCGGAAGAGTATCTCCCCCGCTCCCTTTCCTCCCTCCTCGCGGCCCGGGCCAAAGTCGGGGCCGGGAAGGTCGAGATCATCGTCGGGGTCGACCCGAAGGAAGGCCACCATGACCTCGAGGTGGCGACCGAGCTCCTGAAGGGAGAGGAAGGCGCCTTTGCCTATCTCCACGACCATCGCCTCGGGCTTCCCCTCGCCCGCCTCGACGGGGCGAAGAGGGCCAAGGGCCAATACATCTGCTCGCTCGATAGCGACGATTACGTCGAGCCCTCTTACTTCGAGGTCCTTGTCCCGCTTTTGGAGAAGGAAAGACCCGATGTCGTCGGCTTTTCCTTCAACTACGAGCTGGAAGGAAAGAAGCGGAGCTATCCCTTTGCCTCGTCTTTCGAAGGCGACGGGGAAAGGATGCTCAAGGCGATGTTCACCGACATCGGGACCCGCGGCTTCATCTGGGCCAAGTGCTGGCGGAAAGACCTCTTTCTCGCCTACGACGGGCCCCTTTACTCCTTCCTCGAGGACGTGACCCTCAACGCCATTCTTCTCCCTAAGGCCAAGAAAGCCATCGCCATCCGCGACCGCCTTCTCGTCTATCAGGAAAGCAACCCTTCTTCCCTCACCACGAGAAAGGATCCGGAACGCTTCTATAAGCACGTCCGGGCCCTTGCCGCGATCAGGGCCTATTACGACCTCCACGGAATGGAGAAAGAGAAAAAGATCCTGGTCGCCCGCCGCTGGCGGCACGCCCTCTCCCTTCTCTACGCCAAGAAGCGGGCGAAGAAAGACGGCATGGGCAGGGACGAGAGGAAAAAAGCAGCCCGGCTTTTCCGGGCTGCCATGGATTTAAGGAGGCCGCTATTCGAAAGCGCGCCGGATTTCGAGGAAGTCTATCGGGCCTTCCCCTTCTTCTCGAGCAGCGAAGAGTAGACGGCTTTGAGCTCTTCCCCGATGCGGGGAAGGTCGCGCTCGGCGGCGGTCTCGTAGCCGGCGTCGAGCATTTTTTCGCCGTACTTCCCGGCCAGGATCTTGAGAATGGCCGCGCGGTAGCCCTCGACGTCCTTGCCCTTGAGGCAGTTGACGCCGTCAACCAGCCACGGGGAGAAAGCCCCGGCCTCGCTCACGATGAGGGGGCAGCGGCTGGCCAAGGCCTCGAGGACGACGATGCCCTCGGTCTCCTCGTGCGAGGGGAAAAGCATGGCGAGCGCCCCTTCGTAGGCGCCCTTGATGAGATCGCCTTTGACGTAGCCGGGCATGATGACGTTTTCCGGACGCTTCCGGATGGCCCTAAGAACCTTCAGCTGGGTCGCGATCTTCTGAAGCGACCCGAACCAGAAGAACTTGATGTCGGGGAAAGAGCGGGCCGTCTCGAAGAACTCGAGGATCCCCTTCCGGACGAAGGGAAAGCCGACCCCGATGACGTATTTGTCCCCTTCCTTCAAGCCGAAGGCGGCGCGGAAGGCAGCCTGCCTTTCGCTCGAGGGGGCATAGTCGGCCATGTCGATGCCGTTGGAGACGGCGACGACGTCGACCCCGAAGCCGTAGCTGTCGATCAGCTTCTTGCTATAGGGAGTCGGGGTGACGATGAGATCGGCCAGCGAATAGGCTTTCCTGAGATTAAGGTCGAACCACGGCTCGATGAGCTTCCACAGGCGGAAGGACTCGCGGAAATCCTCGTAGGTCGAGTGGCCGTGGACGATGACGGGAATCCCGCGCTTCTTGAGCTTTCTGACCAAGGAGCGGGTCCCGGCCCAGATGGTGTTGACGTGGGCCAGGTCGAAAGCATCCTGCGGGTCGAGGGTCACCTCGACGCCGGCGCTCTCGAGGGCCTTCATCTGGTGGAGGAGGGCCCGGCCGATCCCGCTTTTGGAAAGGGTCGATTGGCCTTGGGTGTAAAGAAGGACTTTCACTAGTTGCCTTCCATGATGGCGACCGAGGCCGAGCAGCCGAGGCGCCTCGCCCCGGCCGAGATGAGGGCCAGGGCCTGCTTGCGGGTATGGATGCCGCCGCTCGCCTTGATGAGGCAGCTGTCGCCGAGGGCTTGCTTGAGAAGGCGGACGTCCTCGACCTTGGCCCCGCTCGGGCCGAAGCCCGTCGAGGTCTTGACGAAGTCGGCCCCGCCGTCCCGGGCGGCCCCCGCCGCCTTCACCATCGTCCGCTTGTCGAGGTAGCAGCACTCGAGGATGACCTTGAGGACGACCGTCCCGGGGATGGCCGCGCGGACCATCGCCACTTCCTCGCTGATGTAGTCGAAGTTCTTTTCCTTGGCCATGGCGACGTTGATGACCATGTCGACTTCGTCGGCCCCTTCCCGGACCGCCTGAGCGGCCTCGAAGGCCTTGACCTTCGGCATCGAAGCCCCGAGGGGGAAGCCAATGACAGTGCAAACCTTGATCGGGGTGGCCCGGAGGAGGGCTTTGCAGACCGGCACGAAGAAAGGATTCACGCAGACGCTCATGAATTGGTACTTCTTCGCCTCGAGGCAAAGCTTGACGATGTCCTCGGTCGTGGCATCGGCTTTCAGAAGGGTGTGGTCGATAAACTTGTTGAGTTGCATGGCTAGTTTTCCTTTTCTTCCGACATTGTAACCATGTCGGGCCGACAAAAAAAGGAAGCTTGCGCTTCCCATGGGCCTAGGGCCTTACTTCTTTTCCTCGCTCTTGAGGCCGAGGACATCCTTGCCGTCGTAGTAGCCGCATTCCGGGCAAACCCGGTGGCTCTTGACAAGGGCTCCGCAGTGCGGGCACTTCACAAGGCCTTCGACCTTGAGTTTGAAATGGCCCCGGCGTAGCCGCTTGGCGGTTTTGGAAGTACGTCTGAACGGGACTGCCATCGCTATCTATCTCCTTTTCGCTCGGCAATTATACCGGAGGAGGGAAGATTGGCAAGGAAATTTTGGACAATGTACAGGAAAATCCGTTTTATTTCGATCAGTCGGCCTGGTTTTCCGGAGAATAGGCGACTTTGACGACATCGCCCCGCTTGAGGCCCGCGCCGGATGCCTTGATGAGAAGGTAGTCGGAGGAGTGCCCGAGCCAGCACCCGGACTTCGCCTCGCATTCCTCGAGGATGATCTCCTTCTCGACCCCGTAGTTTCGCTTCTCGAAGTCCGCGCGGAGCTCCTTCGAAAGGGCGAGGAGGCGCTTCTCGCGCTCCTTCTTGACGGCAAAGGGGACTTCCTTTTCCTTCATCCTCGTCGCCTTCGTGCCCGGGCGCGAGGAATATGGGAAGACGTGCATCTCGGCAAAGCCGACGGCCCGGCAGAGGTCGAGCGTGTCCTCGAAATCCTCCTCGGTCTCGCCGGGGAAGCCGACGATGACGTCGGTCGTGAGGGCGATCCCGGGCCGGGCGGCCTTGATCCTATTGGCAACCGCCAGGAACTTGGCGCGGTCATAGGGTCGCCCCATGAGGGAAAGGACATGGTCGCTCCCGGCCTGAAGGGCCAGGTGGACGTGGGAGGCTAAGCGCGGCTCGTGGGCGAATAGCTCGAGCATCTTCTCGTCGATCGCCCCTTCCTCGAGGGAGGAAAGGCGGAGTCGCTTGAGGTCGGGGCACCGCTTGAGGATGTCGGATAGAAGGCTGCTCAGCCGGTAACTCCCGTCCCCGAGGTCGCGCCCGTAGAAGGCGACCTCGATGCCGGTAACGACGATTTCGGGGTGGGTTTGGCTGAGGATTTCGGCCTCGTGGAGAGCGTGTTCGGGGTCGCGGGAACGCGAAGGTCCCCGGAGATAAGGGATAAGGCAATACGAGCAAAAGCGCGAGCAGCCGTCCTGGACTTTGAGATAGGCCCTTAGATCCTTCTGCTCGGAGGGGTTTTCCGGCTCTTCGTAGGCTTCCCGGCGGTAAGGGGCCGTCTTCTCCAGGGGAAGGCCAAGGAGGCGGCTGAGCGCCTCGTTCCGCCCGTAGGTCGCGATCTCGTCGTCGGCCCCGAGCTCCTTGGCGAGCCCCGGGGCGGCCGCCACGAAGCAGCCGCTCACGAGGAGGCGGGCCTTCGGGGCGAGGCGGCGAAGCTTCCGGATCCGCTGCCGTCCCTTCTGGACGCTCCGCGAGGTCACGGCGCAGGCGTTGAGGAAAATGTAGTCGGCTTCCTTCGGATCGCCGGTTTCCGTGTGCCCCATGGCCTCGAGGGGGCCCCGCAAAAGGCTTGCCTCGTAGGAATTGACCTTGCAGCCGAGGGCATCGAGGTAGAACTTAGCCATCGCGCCGTTCCTCCTTCTCGCCGAAGCGCGAGACCATTTCCCGGTAATCGTGGAGGCATTTCGAGGAAATGAGCTTCTCGTTCACGAGGGTCCGGTAGAAAGCCTCGGGATCGTCCCCGAAATAAGCCGAGGAAAGCTTCAAGAGCCGCTCGGCCATGTGGGCCTTGCTCGGGGAAGGAAGGTCTCGGTCGAAAAGGGCGATCGCGGCGTCGAGCCGCCCCTCGCGGTTGATCGCGTAGCAGGTCTCGGCATCGTAGTCGTAGGCAAAGAGGACGCCCGCGGCCCGGGCAATCGGGACGAAACGGGTGAAATAACTGTCGAAAAGGGCCGTGCCGTAATAGTCGAAGGGATCGACGAGGGCCGCCTCGTAGTCGCGGATGAGCCGCCGGTACGGGGTGACGGAGAGCTTCTCGTAGCGCTCGGCATAAAGGAGGTTCAGGCTCGAGGGGAACACCGGGACG
This sequence comes from uncultured Bacilli bacterium, assembly GCA_944358895.1. GTDB lineage: Bacteria > Bacillota_I > Bacilli_A > RFN20 > CAG-826 > UBA4951. The sequence continues at coordinate 107,484 of CALVSB010000001.1, forward strand.
TAGATCTTCTTGCCCCCGTGGAGGAGATAGGGAAGGTCGCTCATCCCCGAGAGCATGTACTCCTCGAGGGGCAAGGCCTCGTCCTCGCCTTTCTCCTTTTTCTTCTCGTAGGTGAAGTAAAGGTCCTCGATCTCCTCCTTGTTGAGGAGGGAGCGGATGATGACGTTCGAGCGGACGATGTCGAAGGGGGTCTTCGGATTCATCCACGGCTCGAAGGCTTCGTGATTGGAAAGGAGCGCGGCGTGCTTCTTGAAGAAGGCCATTTCGACCGAATTGGCGAAGGGAGTCTTCTTCTGGCGGGAGGCCAAAAAGTCGTAGATGTTCATTTTCCTTCCTCCCGAGCGAGGAAAAAGGCGGCGAAAGCGACGGCCGCCGTCTCCGAGCGGAGGATCCTCTTGCCGATGGAAACGCCCGCAAAACCGGCCTCGATGAGCGCCTTTCGCTCTTTCGGGGCAATGCCGCCCTCCGGCCCGACGAAGCAAGTCGTCTCTTCTTCCATCGCCTCCAGGGCGAAGCCGCCGGTGAGGGAAAGCTCCTCGTCGGCGAAGAGCCTTTTCCCCGAGCCTTCCATTATGGCTTTGGAAAAGGGAGCGATCGGGAGGACTTCCGGAACGCTTTCCCGCCGGCACTGGCTGCTGGCTTCCTTCGCGATCGCGCGGTAACGCTCGAGCTTTCGCGCCGCGCTATCCCCGCTCGGGCGGACGACCGTCCGCTCGCCGATATAAGGAATGAAAAGACTCGCGCCGAGCTCGGTCCCCTTCTGGAGGATGAATTCCTCGCGCCCGTTCTTCAGGGGCGAAAAGATGAGGGAAAGCCGGCCGATCGGGTCGCGACGGTCCTTCTTTTCCCCGGTCACCACGATCTCGAGGGGCGAGGTCGAGGCGATCCGTGCCTCGAAGAGCCTCCCCCGGTCGACGATCTCGAGTTCCTCCCCCGCTTCGGCCCGGAGCGAAAAAAGAAGATGGCGGGCATCTTCTTCCTTCAAAAGGGCCCGGCCGTCTTCGACCGGGGCGAAAAAGCGCCTCATCAGCGGAGGAACTCCCCGTTCCCGTCCTTGAGGTCGTCCTTCGTCACGAGGCTTACCGCCTTCCCGGCCCCGAGGGCAAAGGGAAGGGCGTAGCCGATGAGGAACCAATAGGCCCCGATCCCGGGGACGAGGAAATAGAAAGCCGTCCCGAAAAGGGCAAGGAAGAGGAAGGTGAGGATCAGGTAGGCGATCCCGCTTTTCATCTTCCCGATGTAGAACTCCCCGGCGCCGAAGGGGCCGAGGAAGAAAGTCAAAAGAACATAGGCGAGCTTCCGCTTGGAACGGTAAAGCCCCTCCTCTTCCTTCACGGGGTCGAGGAACTTCGTCATGTCCTTGGTCTTGTAGTCGTCCTCGATCGGATGGGGTTCCCCACAATAGGGGCAGACATCGCTATCGAAGCGGGAAATCTCCCGATGGCAGTTTTTGCATAGCGGCATGGTCTTAGTAGGCTTTCCGATCGGAAAGCGAAAGGTACTCTTGGTAAAGGTCCTGGCATTCCTTGCGGCCGAGCTCGACGAGGAAAGCTTCCTTTTTCTTTTCGTCGGAGCTCATCTCGTAGAAGCGGGAATCGCGGAAGCCAATCTTGTCGGTATCCTCGAGGTTGCAGCCGTAATAGACCTTCTCGATGTTGGCCCAGAGGATGGCCCCGAGGCACATCGGGCAAGGATAGCCCGTCGTGTAAAGGACCGACCCCGAAAGGTCGAAGGTCCCGAGGTTTTTGCAAGCGTCGTGGATGGCCATCATCTCGCCGTGGCAGGTCGGGTCGTTGTTCTTCACGACTTCGTTATGCCCGCGGCCGATGATCTTGCCGTCCTTCGCGATGACGGCCCCGAAGGGACCGCCGTGCCCGGCGTGGATTCCTTTTTTGGCTTCTTTCAAAGCCTCTTCCATGAATGCGTCCATCTTTCCTCCTTGTCGAGGAGTTCGTCCTCGTGGTTGATATGTGCGCGGTTGAGATAGCGGTACTCGATCTTCATGATCTCTCGGAAATTGAGATTCGGCCGGTAGTCGCCGTCCTTCATCTGCTTCACGAAATCGTTCCGGATGTCGTGGATCTTGCGCAGGTCCTTCTTGGCCTGGCGCCGGAGATGGCAGTGGTAAAGGCGGTAGCAAAGGCCGCACAGCATGAAGACGATCCCGAGGAAGGCGAGGAAGGCGAGGCCATAGGCCCCGTAGGAGCCGCTCGTCGTGATGTCGAAGATCCCGCCGCTTCCCTTCGCGAGGAAGAGGACGACGGCCGGGACGACCACCATGAGGAGGTAAAGGAAGAGAAGGCACCCGTTCACGCGTGCTTTCTCTCCGTGGCGGATGCAATAGATGCCAAGATACGCCTCGTCCTGGGTCAAATTGTCGTAGACGTCGCCCCATTTCTTGAAGAAGGGGTAGTTCCGGCCTTCCATGTTGCGGACGAAGGTGAGACTCGAATAATGGACGTTGGACACCTCGTCCTCGCGGACACGGGTGACGAAAGGATAATCGCCGGTATAGAGGACCATTTCCCTATGGTTATGCCCAAGTTCGACAGTTTTGGCCTCTTTCATGATGAGGTCCCACCCGAAGAGGGAGAGGTTGTCCGCGACCTCGTCCTCGCACCGTTCCTTGACGTCTAGCGTCCGATATTCCTTCTTTTGCATGTCTTTCCCACCGATTTCCCGTATTTTCCCTTGGGAAAAGTATAGAAAGGGCTTTCCCAAAAGGCAACGAAAGGCATGAAAAAAGGGGGGAGTTGCCCCCTTAGGACTTCTTGAAGCGGCCCCACCACTTGCCCGGCTTGGCTTCTTCCTCGGCCTGGAAGTCGCGAAGAAGCTGCTTCTGCTTGGCGGTGAGATTGGTCGGCGTCTTTACCTTTACATGGAGGTAATGGTCGCCGGGCTTGCCACTCCGGAGGTCCTTGATGCCCTTGCCGCGGAGCTTCAGGACCTGGTCGGGGGCCGTCCCTTCCGGGATCGCCACCTCGACCGGTCCGTAGACCGTATTCACCTCGCGGCTGCAGCCGAGGGCGCAGTCGACGAAGCTCAGCTCGATGTTCGAATGGACGTCGTTGCCCTCGCGGGTGAATTCGGCGCTCGGCTCGACGGAAACCTCGACGTAGAGGTCCCCGTTGGGTCCGCCGCCCGAACCGCGGCCGCCCCGGCCTTGGACCCGGATCTGCTGGCCCGAGGCAATGCCGGCCGGGATTTGGACCTCGAGGTCCTTGTGGACGCGGGTGTACCCCGCCCCGCCGCAAGCGTGGCAAGCCGTCCTGACGGTCTTGCCAGTGCCGTGGCAGCGCGGGCAGGTCGTCTCCTGCTCCATGACTCCGAAGATGGTCTGCTGACGGGTCCGGACCCGTCCGGTGCCGCCGCAATCGGGGCAGGTCTGGAGGTCGCTCGGCGACTCGGCGCCCGTCCCGTGGCAGTGGCTGCACGGCTCGTCGTAGGTGACCGGGATGGTGATCTTCTTGCCGTTCACCGCGTCCATGAAGGAGACCTTCACGCGGTAGAGGGTGTCCTCGCCTTTCCGGGGACCGCTCGAGGCGCGCCGCCTTCCGCCCATTCCCCCGCCGAAGAAGCTGGAGAAGATGTCGCCGAGGTCGACGTCGCCGAAGCCGCCGGAGGCAAAGCCGTTGCCGAAGGGGTTGCCGCCCCCGCCCATGCCGCTTCCTTGCTCGAAAGCCGCATGGCCGAAGCGGTCGTACTGGGCCCGCTTGTTGTCGTCCTTCAAAACGTCGTAGGCTTCCTGGATCTCCTCGAATTTCTGAGGGGCGTCCGGCGATTTGTTGATGTCGGGGTGGTACTTTTTGGCCAAGGAGCGATAGGCTTTGGTGATTTCGTCCTTGCTCGCGCCCTTCTTGAGCCCGAGCACCTCATAATAGTCGCGCTTGGTAGTGGCCATATGTCCCTCCTTTCGCTATTGCACGAAGAAGGGGGAGGTTTTTCGCCTCCCCCTCGCCTCATTAGGCTTTCTTGTCGGTGAAGTCGGCGTCGACGACGTCGTCCGGGTTGCTTCCCGGCGTGCCTTGGCTATCGCCGTTCGAGGCACCGCTCGCGCCTTGGGCGCCCTGGGCCGAAGCTCCGGCCTGGGCGGCCTTGGCGGCCATGTCCTCGAGGCGTCCGACGATTTCGCGGAGCTTGTCCACGTTGTCGGAGCTGATGGCACCCTGGGCCTCGTCGCGGAGGGCGATCATGTCGTTCTTCGTCTTTTCGTCGAGGCTGTTGCCCTGCTCGACGAGGACCTTGTTGATCTCGTCGACGTAGGTCTGGGCCTTGTTCTTCACTTCGGCGTCGTCCTTCCGTTTCTGGTCGGCGGCCTTGTTTTCCTCGGCCTCCTTGATCATGCGGTCGATGTCTTCCTTCGAGAGGCCGTTGCTCCCGGAGATGGTGATGTCGGTGCTCTTGCCGGAGTCGAGGTCCTTGGCACTGACTTTCACGATGCCGTTGACGTCAATGGAGAAAGTAACCTCGATCCTCGGGGTGCCGCGCGGGGCGGCCTTGATGCCCGAGAGAGTGAAGTGGCCGAGGAGCTTGTTGTCGTGGGCCATCGGACGCTCGCCCTGATAGACCATGATGTCGACGGCCGGCTGGTTGTCCTGAGCCGTCGAGAATATCTGCGACTTGGTGGTCGGGATCGTCGTGTTCCGCTCGATGAGCGGGGTCATGACGCCGCCGAGGGTCTCGATGCCGAGGGTAAGGGGCGTGACGTCGAGAAGGACGATGTCCTTGACGTCCCCGGCGATGACGGCACCTTGGATGGCCGCGCCGATCGAGACGGCTTCGTCCGGGTTGACGGACATGTTCAGCTTGTGGCCGGTGACGCTTTGGACCATTTCCTGGACGGCCGGCATCCGGATGGAGCCGCCGATCATGAGAACTTCGGAAATGTCGCTATAGCTGAGGCCGGCGTCGCGCATGGCGCGTTCCATCGGCTCCTTGCAGCGTTCGAGGAGGTTCCGGGTCATTTCCTGGAACTTGGCGCGGGTAAGGGTGCCTTCGTAGTTGATCGGGCCGTTGGCCCCCATCCCGATGAACGGGAGGGAAATCGTGGTCTCGACCGAGCTGGAGAGCTCGATCTTGGCCTTTTCGGCCGCGTCGAGGAAGCGCTGCTCGGCCATCTTGTCGCTGAGGTCGGCTCCGGTCTCGATCTTGATCTGGGCCCGGATCCAATCGGCGATCGCGTGGTCCCAGTCGTCGCCGCCGAGGTGGGTATCGCCAGCGGTCGAGAGAACCTGGAAGGTGCCGTCGCCGATGTCGAGGATCGACACGTCGAGGGTGCCGCCGCCGAGGTCGAAGACGAGGACTTTGCCGCTCTTGTTGCTATCGAGGCCGTAAGCGAGGCAGCTCGCGGTCGGCTCGTTGATGATGCGGACGACGTCGAGGCCGGCGATGGTGCCGGCATCCTTGGTCGCCTGGCGCTGGGCGTCATTGAAGTAGGCCGGGACGGTGATGACGGCCTTCTTGATCGGCTGCCCGAGATTCTTCTCGGCGTAGTTCTTCATGTAGGCAAGGACCTTCGAGGAGATTTCCTGCGGGGTGAAGTCCTTGTTGAGGCAGGCGATGTGGAACTTGTCGCTCGTGCCCATGTGGCGCTTGGCGCTCCTTACGGTGTCCGGGTTGGTGATCATCTGCCGCTTGGCGGCGTTCCCGACGATTTCCTCGCCGCTCGCCTTGAAGGCGACGACCGAGGGGGTCGTGTTGGTGCCTTCGGGGTTGGGGATGACCTTGACCTTGCCGTCGGCTTGCATGTAAGAGATGACGGAGTTGGTGGTACCGAGGTCGATACCGACGATGATTTCCTTTGCCATAATCGATGTTCTCCTTTCGCTCAGGCTTCGCTCGGCTTATTGGCTTCGCTAGCTTGTTCTTCTTTCTTGTCGTCCGCTTTCTTTCCGTAGACGCTCACCATGGCCGGGCGGATCATCCGGTCATAGAGGCGATAGCCCTTGGCGAGGACCTTGGCGACCTTGCCTTCCTCCCCGCCCTCGACGAGGTCGACGGCGTGCATGGAGGTGGCATCGAATCTGTCGCCTTCCTTCGGGGCGATTTCGCTCACCCCTTCCTGCTCCAAGGTGCTTCGGATCTGGTTGTAGATGTATTGGAAGCCGATCCGGTAGTTCTTCGCTTCCTCCCCGTTCGGGGTCGCCTCGAGGGCGATGTGGAAGCTGTCGAGCGCCGGGATGAGGGAGCCGAGGAAGCCCTCGCTCCGATAGCGAAGGGCGTTTCGGTGGTCTTCCTCAAGCGATTTCCTCAGGTTCTGGGTGTCGGCCAGGGTCGTGTAGTAGGCGTTCTTCCATTTGGCAGCCTCTTCTTCGGCCGCCTTGAGCTTCTTCTCGAGCTCGGAAGTTCCGTCTTTCACTTCTCCCTTGTCTTGCTCTTCTTCCCCGAGGAGCTCGTCCTCTTCGTCGAGGGGCTTTCCTTCTTGGGAGTTGGCTTTTTCTTGCTTTGCTTCGTCCACGCTTCGCTATCTCCTTTCTGGTTGAAATAACTGTCGAGCTGCTCCGCGAAGTAACGGAGGGTGGCCAGCGCCTTGTTGTAGTCCATCCTCGTCGGGCCGAGGAGCGTCAGGCTCACGGCATTGCTGCCGGGGACCTTCACGTCGGTCGAGAGGACCGCCATGTCGTTCTTCGCGCCGTGTCCGATGGAAACGTCGACGCCGCCGATCGTCCGCTTGCTCAGCTTGCTGAGCCGCGTTTCGAGGTCGTCGGGGTTCGAGAGGGCCTTCATGAGGTCCTTCATCGCCTCGGGATCCTGGAACTCGGGCTGGCTAAGGAGGGCGTCGGCTCCGTAGATGGAGCCGCGGCTCCCGGAGAGGGCGGCCAGGGCGCTATAGAAGACGTTGTAGATCACCTCTTGGCCGAGCAGATAGTCGACCAGGATCGATTTCATCGCCTCCATCTTCGCCCCGAGCTCGTCGACGGGGGTCCCTTTCAGCCGGTCGTTAAGCAGGACGACCGCCTTCTGGACCGCCTCGAGGCCCGGTTTCTCGTCGAGGACGAAGGTCTTGTTTTCCACGTATCCCCCATCGGTCACGAAGATGGCGGAAGCCGTCGTCTTGCTGAGCGGTATGAGCTGGATGGAAACGAGCCTTTCGTCGCCCGTCCCCTGGCCCAGGACCGCCGAAGCGAGGTTGGTCATCTCCGAGAGCACCTTGCAGGAACTCTCCATGACCTCCTCGATCGACTTGCGCCTTTCCCCGAGAACCGTCTGGAGGGCGTTCTTGGCCTTCTGGTCGACGCTGCCCTCGCTCAGGTGTTCGACGTAGTAGCGATACCCGGCCGTGGTCGGGATCCTTCCTCCCGAGGTATGGGGCTTCTCGATGAAGCCGTCCGCCTCGAGGGAATTCATCTCGCTTCTGATCGTCGCGGAGCACACCTCAAGGTCGTAGGTTTGCAAAAGGGTCTTCGAAGCGACTGGCTGGTGCGTCTTGATGAATTCTTCGACTATGAGTTTCAGGATTTCGTCGCGCCTGGTCATCGTTCAAGGCCTCCTTTGGCAATCCCCTACCCGGGGTGCTAGACCTATTATAGAAACCGGCTTAGCACTGTCAACATTCGAGTGCTACATTTTTGCGAAGTCAAAGAAAAAAGGGCCCGGGGCCCTCACTTGCGGACAAGGATCGTCCCGGCGAGCTTGTCGGATAGCGTCCGTTCGCTATGGCAGTAAAAGAGGCTGAGCCCCGAGCAGACGGCCACGGGTAGAAGGGCGTCCACCGCCGACTTCATAAAAGCTTCGCGCGCCCCGGCCTCGGTTCCGTCTTCCTTCTTGAGCGAGAGCGAGCAGACGGCCAGGCCGATGGTTCGCCCGCGGCTGAGGCAAAGGGAAAGGAAGGATAAGAGGAAATAGGAAATCGGCTCGACGAGTAGAGCGAGGGCGAAGGTTGCCACGAGGGGAAAGCCGCTTGGGAAATAGAAGTAGCCGAGGACGAAAAAGGCGGATGCAAAAAGAAACGGCAAGACGAGATCGATCAGGTAGGAAAGGGCTCTCCGCCCCGGGCCCGGCAGTTTCATCGGAGGTCATTGTATAGCCTCAAAAGAACGCGGTCTAGGAGGTTCATCCCCCGCTCCGTCGGCTTTACATTCGTTCCGTCATAGGCAAGGAGCCCCTCCGCGGAGAGTTCTTTGAAGGAGGCTTCGAAATCCGCGAGGAAGGAACCGCCGCACTTCGCTTTGTAATCCTTGAGCGCGAAGCCTTCCGCCAGGCGGAGATTGGTCAGGAGAAAATATTCCTTGCCCGAGCGGGAATCGACGGCCTCCTCGCTCCGGGGAGCCTTTTGGAGATAAGGAATGAGAAGCCCCGGGTTCACGTAGCGCCTCCCGTCTTCGTAGCCGGCCGCGCCCATCCCGATGCCCACGTACTCGTCGTCCTTCCAATAGGCGATGTTGTGCCGGGCCTGGTACCCCGGGAGGGCAAAGGAGGAAATCTCGTAACGGGCATAGCCCCGCTTCCGCCCTTCTTCCTCGATGAGGGAAAGATGCTCCGCGAGGATGTCGTCGCTCGCCTCGCGGATCCCTTTCCGGGAGAGGGGCGTGCCCTCGTGGATTTCCAATGAGTAGGTCGAAAAGTGGGTCGGGTTGAGCGAAAGCAGGCGCTCGATGTCGTAGCGCACCTCGTCGAGCGTTTCGCCCGGGAGGCCGTAAATGAGATCGAGGCTGATATTCTTGATCCCGGCCGCGCGGAGGCTCGATACCGCCCGCCCCACCGTCTCGAAGCCGTGCCGGCGGCCAAGGAAAGAGAGGGCCAGCGGGCGGGCCGACTGCATGCCCATCGAAACGCGGTTGATCCCGGCTTTCCCAAGGAGCAAGCAAAGCTCCTCGTCGAAGTCTTCCGGGTTTCCCTCGAAGGTCCACTCATAGCTGTCCTCCAACTTCTCAAAGACGGCCGCGAGAAGGCGTTCCAAAAGCTCGTGGGGCAGGCTCGACGGCGTTCCCCCGCCGACATAGGCCGTGGCAAAGGACCTCGGCTTCAAACGCGAGAGATCCTCGATGAGCCTCTCGACGTAAGAAAAGGCCCAATCGGGCCTTAAGACGCTTCGGGGGAACGAGCAATAGGCGCAGAGATTCCGGCAGAAGGGAACGTGTATGTAGAGGGACTTGGCGTTACTTATCTTCGCCTTCCGCCTTCTTTTGGGCTTCGAGGGCGGCCTCGCTTTCCTCAGGGTGCTCGGCAGCGTAGCGCTCCATGGCCTTGAGGGCTTCTTCGTCTTCGATCGGGCGGGTAGCCCGGGCGAGTTCTTCCTCGCTGTAGTCCTTCTCGTCGAGGTGCTCGGCATCGGCGGCCAGCTCGCGGCTGGCTTCATCGAGGAGCTCGCGCTTTTCTTCGCTCTCCTCCTCGGAACCGGCTTTCTTTTCGTCATCGGGGTCGACGACGAGGCGCTTCACCTCTTCGGCGGCGATTTCCTCGGGGGTCTTCGGCTTCTCGTCGCTTTTGAAGAAGGGCACGTACTTCTTGATGAGAATGACGGCCAGAACGACCAAAGCGAAGATGACGACGATGAGAACGGTAATGACGATCGGGTTGTCGAGGACGCTATCGTAAATGTGATTCATTTGGCAGACCTGCCTTTCAACACGGGAGTATAGACGAATTTGTTCTTAACTTGCAGTTTTTCGTAGTAGCCGAGGGCAGCGAGCTTGTCCATCGAGGTTCGGGCCGTCTCGTAAGCGACCCTGGCATAGGCCTTGAACTGCTGGATGGAGTAATAGCGTCCCATCGTGCAGTGGGTCGAGAGGAAGCTGGCTTGCTTCTTGCTGAGGGAGGGGTTGGTCTCGAGGAGGTACATCATGTACTCCTTGGCCTCCCGCTCGGTCAGGCGCTGGGGTTCGAGGACAAGACTCTTTTCGCCGGCCATGTCTTCCGGCCTGATGACGCGCGAAGGCTCAAGGGTCGTGCGACCGGCCGCCTTCCGCCCGGATGGCTCTTCTTTTCTGGGACTCGGCGACGGCTCTTCCCTTCTCTCCTCATCGGGGCGGTCCTCGCTCCGCGCCTCGGCACGGGGCGCAGGCTCGGGCTCGAAAGCCGGTTCGCTCTCCTCGGGAGGTTCGGGCTCGGGAAGCGGCTCAGGCGCAGGCTCGGGCTCGGGTTCCTTTTCGATGCGAAGCGGCTCAACCGGGGCCGCACCCGGAGCGGGCAGCTCTTCTGCCGCCGGTTCGGCGGGAGTCGTGACGGGCTCGGGTTCCGCTTCTTTTCTTTCCTCGGCGACGTAGATCGGAGTCACCGCATCTTCCTTTCGATAGACTGGGGTCGGCTCGCCGGAAGGAATGGCTTCCTTGATTTCGGGAAGCGGCTGGGCGGTTGCCGCCCTCTGCTCCTCGGGGCTTGGACGATTCTCGTCCCGCACCGCCTCGAGGCGGACGCGGTTAATGAGGTCCTCGAGGTCATCGATGATGGCACCGATCGACTCAACGGCATCGAAGACGACGTAAGTCAGATCGCCGGTCCGCTGGATGTCCTTGCGAAGATTCTCGTAGCGCTTCTGCTCCTTCATCTCGCTCGGGGTGGCCAGGCGGGTGGAAGGGTTCTTCTTCCCGCGAAGCAGGAGCTTTTCAAAGGGGAATAGATAGGCCAGCGGCTGATTGGTAAGGCTGGCATACTGCTCTTTCATGAGGATGGAAGCCATCATCCCGTTGTAGTCTTTGTCGAAAGGCTTCACGTAGTAGAGGAAGTATTCGGAAAGGGCGGCCCGGACGAAGGGAACGTCACTCGAAGCCCCAAGATAGGATAGGAAAGCTTCCATGAGGGGCTCGACTTCGGATAAGGGCGCGCAACTATACTCGGCATCGACGAGGAAGCGGAGTTTCCGGATGGACGGATCGAGTTCCCGGACCCGGTAAAACTCGGTCAGGTCGTCGACTTCTCCCCTGAGGGTTCCGTAGGCATGGGCCAGAAAATCCTCGATGGATCCGACTTGGGTCGAGGCCATCATCTCCTCGACGAGCGAATGGTAATTGACCAGCGGCTGGTGAAAGGGCTGGTCGTCGTCGTAGGTTCCGTTGATGACCGCCTTGATCGAGTACTGGCTCATCTGGAAATTGCCATCGACGTTGAGGGCGTCCATGAGCTCGAACATGAGGGCCTTCTTGATGGCTGGCCCCTCGGGCCCTTGAAGGAGTTTCCCGAGCTTGGCCAGGAAAACATCGAGGCGGCGCGAAAAGGCTTGGATATGCTCACGGATGGTCGTTGTTTCGATGAGGAAAAACGGAGTGTGCCCGATGCCGTCGAAAGGAAGGGGGCGCTTGAATTGCTCCCGGTAAGCGACGACGGCATTCCAATAGGGTTCGACGAGGCTGGTTCGCATTTCAGCCTGCAGCTCGCTTTTGGTGAGGTAGTGCTCGTCGGTATAGCGACGGGCGATCACATCGTTATTGCTATCCATGTCAAAAGTATAGCAAGAAAATACCACTATAAAACTAGTAATCTACTAAAAAAGGCGGATAGTCTCGATGACTAGCCGTCTTTTTCATCAAGGGACAAAATAGCCATGAATGCCTCTTGCGGCACCTCGACGCTGCCGATGGCCTTCATTCTCTTCTTGCCTTCCTTCTGCTTCTCGAGAAGTTTCTTCTTCCGGGAAATGTCGCCCCCGTAGCACTTGGCGAGAACGTCCTTCCGGACGCTCTTCACGTCGGCGCGGGCCACCACTTTTCCATTGATGGCCGCCTGGATCGGGATTTCGAAGAGCTGCTTCGGGATGATCGTCTTGAGTTTGCTTACCAAGGCCAAGCCGCGCTTGTAGGCATCGGGCCGGTAGACGATCGACGAAAGGGCATCGATGACGTCGCCGTTGAGGAGGATGTCCATCTTGGCAAGGTCGCTTTCCCGATAGCCGCTGAAAGTATAGTCGAGCGAAGCGTAGCCTTTCGTCGATCCCTTAAGAGAGTCGAAGAAATTGAAGACGATTTCGCTAAGCGGCATCGAATAGAGGACCTCGACGCGGTCTTCTTCGTGGAAGACGATGTCCTTGTAGATGCCGCGGCGCGAAGTGCAGAGGTCCATGACCGGTCCGACGTACTCCTTAGGGGTAAGGATGGAAGCATCGACATAAGGCTCGCTTATCGATACAAGCGATTGGGGCGACGGCATTTCGCTCGGATTGGAAATCTCCACCACCTCGCCGCCTTGGACCTTGGCCCGGTAGGAGACGGATGGGGCCGTGAGGATGAGGTCGAGGCCGTATTCGCGTTCGAGCCGTTCCTGGACGACGTCCATGTGGAGAAGTCCGAGGAAGCCGCAGCGGAATCCGAAGCCGAGGGCTTTCGAACTTTCGGGTTCGTAAACAAGGGAAGAGTCGTTAAGCGAAAGCTTGGCGAGCGCATCCTTGAGGTCCTCGTACTTGCGGGTATCGACGGGGTAAAGGCCGCAATAGACCATCGGGTTGATCCGCCGATAGCCAGGCAGCGGCTCGGCGCAGGGGCGAGTGGCCTCGGTGATCGTCTCGCCAGGGAAAACATCCTTGATATCTTTGACATTCGCGGCCAAATAGCCGACCTCGCCGGCCGAAAGTTCGCTGACGGGCCGTTCCTTCGGGGTCCTGATCCCGACTTCGGTCACGATGTATTTCTTGTTTGCGGCCATGAGAAGGATCTCTTGCCCGACTTTCACGCGCCCTTCCTTGATGCGAACAAGGACGATGACGCCGCGATAAGAATCGTAATACGAGTCGAAAATAAGGGCTTTGAGCGGGGCTTCGGGATCGCCGTCCGGCGGCGGAACGAGTTCCACCACTTTCTCGAGGACATCCTGGACGCCTTGCCCGGTCTTAGCCGAGCATTCGACGCAATCGGCAACCGAAATGCCGATTCGTTCCTCGACTTCCTTCTTGGCTACTTCCGGCTGGGCGCTCGGAAGGTCGCACTTGTTGATGACCGGGACGATCATGAGGTCGTTGTCGATGGCGAGATAGGCATTCGACATCGTCTGAGCCTCGACCCCTTGGGTCGCGTCGACGAGGAGGATGGCCCCTTCGCAGGCGGCCAAGGAACGGCTTACTTCGTAGGAAAAGTCGACATGCCCCGGAGTATCGATCAAGTTGAAAAGGTATTCCTGCCCGTCGCGGCTCTTGTAAGAGACGCTCACCGCATTGAGTTTGATGGTAATGCCCCGCTCTTGCTCGAGCGGCATTTCGTCGAGATACTGGTTATGGAAAGTCCGGGCCTCCACGGCGCCGGTCAGTTCGAGAATCCGGTCGCAGAAGGTGCTTTTGCCGTGGTCGATGTGGGCCACGACGGAGAAGTTTCTGATTTTGCTTTGATCGTAAGACACGAGGTCGATTATACCTTTTTTGTCCTTTTAAGAAAGGCGCTAAGCGAAGCGGACATGTCCTCAGGCGATTTCGCGAAGTACGGATTGGTATAACTTCCCTCGAAGAGCGAGCGGTAATCGCGGCTTCCGTACCGCCGATCGATAAGAAGGAAGGCCCCGACATCGTTCTCGGAACGGATGAGCCGTCCCATGGCCTGCATGACTTTGTTGATGCCCGGATAGACATAGGCAAAGAGATAGCCGTCCCCGTCGTCGAGGCGGCTGGCCCTGATAAGGTCGCGTTCGTGGCTGATCTGGGGAAAGCCGACCCCGACCACGGCCACCGCTCCTAAGCGTTCGTCGACAAGGTCGATTCCTTCGGCAAAAGGCCCGCCAAGAACAAGGAGGGCCACGCCTTCGCCCCCGATTTGGAAGTGGGAAAGGAGCTCTTTTCTTTCCTTGGCTCCCATCCCTTTTTCCTGGACATAGACCGGAAGGTCCCCGAAATCGAGGAACGGCACGATGCTGCGAAGGTACCCGTAGCTCGGGAAGAAGACGAAGATGTTGCCCCGCTTCGTCTTCGCGAAGGACGAAAGGTAAGCGGCCACGAAGGGATAAGTCCTCGACCGGTCGCGGTAAAGTGTCGATACCGGGGCGACCGATAAAAAGAAGTGCTCGCGGGCAAAGGGGCTTGGGAGGACGAGGGCATCGGCCTTTTCGCCGAGGATCGAAGTCATGTAGAAATCGATCGGGGAAAGGGTGGCCGAAAAGAAGGCGGCCGTCTTCAATTGGCCGACCGATTCCTTTAAATAAGGAGACGGGTCGAGAAGAAGGAAGCGGAAATGCATTCCGCCGTCCTCCTCCCGCGTCGAGAAGAAGGTCATGCCGTCGACGTTTTCGAGAAGATAGGAAGCCCGGCGAACCTTTTGCGTAAGGGAACGGTAGCTCGGCGGGATGGGTTTCTTCTTTTTGACCGGCTTGCTCCTCTTCATGGCGCTCGCGGCAATCGATTTCTCGTTCTCGGAAATGTACTCGATGGCATCCTTCAGCTTGGAAGGAATGGCGGAATAATCGTGGAAGGACTCGCCTTCCGCATAGTCATCGCTCAGTTCCTTCAGGGAATTCAGCAAATCATGGACGCCCTTGAGGCGGCTTTTCCTCCCCTTGGAATCGATCAGGTCCTGATAGGCGTCCTCCAGTTCGGAGGCACTGAACTCGATGCCATAGATATCCCGGGCCCGCTCGACGAGATTGTGGGCTTCGTCGACGAGGGCCACATAGCTATCTTGTTGGCCGAAGCCGTCTTCGCCGAAGTAGCGGTCGAGAAAAACCATCGGATCGAAAAGATAGTTATAGTCGCCGATGATAACATCGCTTCCCTCGCTCAGGTCGAGTTCGAGCTCGAAGGGGCAAATGCCGAATTCGTCGGCCAACTCGTTTACCGCCTCGGGAGTAAGCCGCCCGTTGTAGCGTTCGGCTTCGGCCCGGGCCATCGGCAGTTTCGTGTAGTAAAGCCGGGCAAAGGGACACTCATCTGGATTGCACGAAGCGCCGGGCATCCGGCACATCCGTTCCTTGCTGTCGAGCTTGGAATAGGAAACCTTCGCTCCGCGCGAAGCCATGAAGTCGAGCTGGGAAACGGCGCTTTCCTGGCCGGTCTGCTTGGCCGTCAAATAGAAAATCTTCTTCGTGCCTTTCAAAAAGCTCTCGGTAGCCGGGTAAAGGGCGCTTATCGTCTTGCCGATCCCGGTCGGGGCCTCGACGAAGACGGGCACGCCGCGCTCGATCGAGCGCTCGATGGCTGCGACCATCTTTTCCTGGCCGGGCCGGGGCGTCTCGTAAGGAAAGGGAAAATGCTCGAGGGAGGCGTTTCGCTCGGCAATCCTCGCCCGCCTTTGCTTCTCCCCTTCCAAATAAAAGCCGACGTAAGAACGGACTTCCGCCTCGAGTTCAGCAAAGGTAAAAGAGTAGTCTTTCTTGAAAACGTCGTCGCTTACCTGCGAAAGGTAATATAGCTGAACGTCGACCTTTTCCTTCCCGCGCTCCTTGGCCAAAAGGTAGGCGTAGCAAACGGCTTGGGAAAGGTGCCATTCCTCGTTTTCCTCGAAAAAGGTCTTCAGATCGGCCACCGTCGATTTGATTTCGACGACCATGAAGCGGTCGCCTCGGTCGTAAACGGCATCGGCCCGCCCGTGAAGATGGATGGTGAAATCCTCGTCGACGACGTCGCCCTCGGCCGGGCATTCGCTCGCGTAGCCGAGGCCGAGGCTTTCCTGGACGACGCCGTGGAGGCGCGTGCCTTCCTGCATCGTGTCGCTATTGAAAACGCGGTTGTCGATGTCGCCCTGGCGGAATAGGGCGTCGACGAGGCCATGGACCGAAAGGGAAAGGTATTCCACTAGTCGACTTTTCCTTCGGGAGCGAGATGGCTTCTCATTCCATTGAGGAAGCTCGCGATGTCCATCCGTTTCTTCCCCTCGAGCTGGACTTCGTCAAGCGCGAGATAGCCGTCGGAAAAGCGGACGACCATCGTTTTTTTCCCGATGAAATAGTCGCCTTTTTCGCCTTTTTCCGGCCCGTCGGAAAGATGGCACCGGTAAACTTTGAGTTTCAATCCTCCGAGGACGAGGTAGCCGCCAGGCTCTTCGCTGAGGCCGCGGAAGGCATCGCGGGCCGCTTCGGCCGTGAGTTCGAGCGACACCTGCTCTTCCGCTTTCTTTATTTTCTTGGCAATCGTGACCTTTTCTTCGTCCTGAGGCTTTCCCGGAAGCTCGCGGTTGGCATAGGCAAGCAAGTCATTGGCGATCATCTCGGCGCCTAAGGCAGCGAGTTTTCTGCCAAGCGAGGTATAGTCGTCGCTTTCCTCGATGGGACATTCGCGGGTGTCATACACGTCGCCGGCATCCATGGCTGCCACCATCTCCATGAGGGAAACGCCGGTGACCTTCCTCCCGTCCATGATGGCCCGCTGGATCGGGGCCGCTCCCCGGTATTCGGGAAGAAGCGAACCATGGACGTTCACGGCGCCGACCTTGGCAAGGGACAGAAATCCCTCAGGAACGATTTGGCCATAGGCCATACAGGCGATCACGTCGATCTTGAGGTACTCGGCGAACGAATAGTCTTCCCGGATCTTCGCCGGCTGATAGACGGGTATCCCCCGCTCCATCGCGTATTGCTTGACCGGCGAGGCGACGAGCTTATGGCCGCGCCCGGCTTCCTTGTCGGGCTGCGTGACGACGCCAATTACGTCGTAGCCGGCTTCGACGATGCCGGCCAGGACGGTCCTTGCCATGTCCGGGGTGCCGAGGAAAAGCACCCTCACGTCCTCATTTCGCTCATAACGTTTCATCCGTGGACCTCCTCTACGATGCAAAGCAGGCAAATTATACCCGAGATATGAGGACGAAATGGCCCAAGGCTGATAAAATCCGACGCGAAGGGACGAACTTTTTCCAATGAACCAATTTGGCAAGGACTACGAGGCCGTCCGGCGCCTCATCGACGAAAACAAATACTTGAAAGAAGACGGGAACGATACCTTGGAAGGCATCTACAACCACACGGTAAGCGCCAATGCCCGCAAGACGGTTGCCATTTACTTCGACGAAGACGGCAAGCGAAAGAAAATGAGCTACCGGCGCTTTGGGGAACTTACGAGGAACATCGCTGCCCGCCTCTCGACGCTCTTCAAAGGCCTCGAGGAGGGCCCGATCGCCCTCAAGATGCGCAACAGCGAAAACTGGCCCATCCTCTTTTACGCGATCGCGATGAACGGAAGGGAAGTCCTCCTCGTCGATAGCCGCCTCAAGAAGGACAACGCCGCCAATTTGATCCGCCAAGCCGGCGCCAAGGCCGTCTTGGCAAACGAAGTCGATCCCTACGAAGTCAAAAGCCTCCGCATGAACGAAATCACGAGCGCCCGCCCGGACCCCGATTTCGTCCCGCATTTCGCCAACAAGGTCATCTTTGCCTCCTCGGGAACGACCGGCGATGCCAAGCTTATCGAAATGACCGGCCACAACCTGGCCTACCAAATCATCTCGTCATCCAACCTTCCGGAAGAAAACTGCCACATCGTTTGCCGGGGCCGCTGCAACAACCTCGCGATGATTCCTTTCCACCACATCTTCGGTTTCGTGGCCGTCTTCCTCTGGTACACCTACTACGGCGAAACGATCGTTTATCCATCGACCACTTCGATCCGGGATGTCATGTATGCCATCCGCAAGGGCCCGGCCACCCACATCTACAACGTTCCGATGTTCTGGGACGGCGTCGCCCAAACCCTTGAGCGGACCATCAGCCTGAAGGGCGGGAAGATCAAGGAAATGTTCGACAAGATGATAGCCTCCGGCATCGGGGAAATATCGAAGAAGGAAGCCGGGTTTGCCGGAAGTTCCCTTTTCCGCAACATCATCAAGAACAAAGCTTTCGGAACCAAGGTCATCTGGTGCATTTCCGGCGGCGGCGCCGTCTCCAAGAAGACGCTTCGCCTCATAAACGGCCTTGGCTACCCTCTTTCCAACGGGTATGGCATGACGGAACTCGGCGTCGTCTGCGTCGAAAAGAGGCCCGATCCCAAGTCGCGCCTCGAAGGAAGCATCGGCACGCTTTTCGAAGGCTTCGAAGCCAAAATCAGGGACGGCAAGGAGGAAGGCGAGCTCCTCATCAAGTCGCCAACCATCCACGAAAGCGAAATCATTGGCGGGAAGCGGATTCCCACGCCCCTCGAGGACGGCTATTTCGCCACCGGCGACATCGCCGCGATATCGGAAGGAAAGTACCTCTTCATCAAAGGGCGGCTCAAGGACACGATCATCGACACGAACGGGGAAAACGTCTATCCCGACGAAATCGAGGACTACTTCCGCGGCCTCCCCCACGTCAAGAATGTCGCCTGCTTCGGCCTCGAACGGGACGGAAGGGAAAAGATCTGCCTTGCCCTCGAAACCGACAACGCCTCGGAAGAAGGGGCCATCGACAAGATCAAGGCCGCCTTCGAGGAAATCAACGCCAGCCTTCCCTCCGAGAAGAAGGTCGACCTCCCATACATCTATCGCCACAGTCTCCCCATTTCCGGCTCGATGAAAGTCAAGCGCTTTGCCCTTCGCGACGAACTAGCGGCCGGGAGCCGGGAATTCATACCGCTTTACGAAACCGAGAATGCCGGCGAAAAAGGCGATTTCTGGGCCGGGTTCGACGAGTCGGAAGTCAAAGGAACCCTCCTCGCCGTCCGCAAGATCTTCGCCAGCAACCTCCAGCTCCTCGAGGAAAAAGTCGGCTATGGCGATATCTGGGACCGGGATCTCGGCGGGGATTCGATGAGCTACGTCGCGATGGTCTCCGATCTCAACGACCATTTCCACATCGAAATACCGACCGAGCTCTACGGAAAAATCGGCACAGTGAACGACTTCGCGAAGGAAGTTTTGATCCTCACGGGGAAAGGGCCCCGGGAAGGCGCAAATTCTTAGTTGCCTCGAAGGTCCGCTCCGCGTATCATATAACCCGCTAGAATTCACTGGAAGGGATTTGGAAACATGGCAAACATCAAATCGCAAATCAAGAGAGTCAAGCAAGACGAGAAGAAGACCCTAGCCAACCGGGCCGCCAAGAGCGAGTTCCGGACGGCTATCAAGAAGGCCAATGCCGCGATCGAATCCGGCACCGTCGAAGAAGCCAAGAAGGCTGTCTCCGAAGCCGAAAGCCTTCTCGACCGGGCCGCCCGCAAGGGCATCATCTCCGGCAACAGCTGCCGGCGCAAGAAGTCTTCCCTTGCCAAGCACCTCGCTGCTAAGAAGTAAGGCTCGACTTAGGTAAATGGAAAACGGCCTCGCGCCGTTTTTTCATAGCTTGAGGAAGAGGATTTCCTCTCCTTTCTCGTCGGCCTTCACGACGATATAGGACCCTTGTACCCCGTCGCGGGGAAAGGAAAGCGAGCCCGGGCAGAGGATCATTACCCCTGCCACTTCCCGTTCCTCCCGCTCGTGTGTGTGGCCATGGAAGAAATATTGGTAGCCTCTCGAAGCGAGCTCCCCCATGCTCGATAGAGGAAGGGGGTGATGGGCCAAAAGGGCTTTGTGGCCGCTCGGGAAGACGATTTCCCGGCGGAGCGGATAGTCCCCGCGAAAGGCCAGATCGCAGTTTCCGAGGACCGAGACGAAAGGATTGATCTCTTCCTTGGGGAGGCAAGTGTCGCCTAATAGAAGAAAGGCATCGGCCCGGCTTTCGCGGATGAGAAGGTCGTGGAGGGAAGAGACATCGCCATGGATGTCGCTGGCAATCACGTATCTCATTGAACGATTTCCGAAAGGCACTCGACGAAGGCGATGTCGGCGTCTTTTTCCCCGGTCAGCACGCTTTTTTCGAAGGAATGCAAAGCATCGATACCCTGGTCGATCCGCCCGGGGGCCAGCCGCGAAACCGTCTGGGCCGCGATCTTGGCCCGGTAGGGATGAACGCCGAGCTCATCGGCCGCCCGATCGCTATTAAGGCCTTGGGAAAGAAGGTATTTCATCTGGCTGAGGAAGATGAACTGCTTGAGCATCATCCGGGCAAGGAGGATCGGCTCGACCCCGCCTTCCCGAAGGTCGCTGGCTATCTTGAAGGCTTTCGCCGAATCGGACGAGAAAAGAGCGTCGGTCAGGGTGAAAGCATTGCTTTCGAGAGGCTTGTAGACGAGGGAGGCGACTTCGCTCCGCGCCAAGGTTCCGGCCTGCCCTTTGTAGGCAAGAAGCTTTGCCCCCTCGGTAAGGAAGCGGGCATAATCCCCGTCGATGCGGTCGAGGAGCTCGTCGGCCGCCCCGCTTCCGAGGGTGACGCCGCGCTTGGCGAACCACGAATCGATGAAGCGAAGCCATTCCTGGTTGGTGAAAGGCTTGATTTCCTTGATGCTGGCCTTGGCTAGAAGAAGAGCGTTGACCAAGGGGCTTTTGCGGTCGATTTCCCCGTAATTGAGGATGTAGAGGTCGATGGCCGGGTCGGGATTTGCAAGCCAGTTGATAAGGGGATCGAGGCTGGTCGGCCCCTTCTTTTTCTTTCCCTTGGCTGACGAGGCGGCCGGAAGGTTGCTCGCGACGACGAGTTTCCGGTCGAAGCCGATCGGAAGGCTGGTCAATTCGTCGACCAAGGCATCCACTCCTTCTTCTCCGACGTCGATCTCGACATAATTCATCTCGCCCTTTTTGATGGGAGAAGCTCTCAAGAGCTGCTTGAGAACGCTTTGAGCCATAGCCGGCTGCACGGCACTTACGAAGAAAATCATCCCTAAGATTATAGAGCAAAGCCGGTAAGCTTAGTCCCAACCAGTTCGATGGTTCCCTCGAAATCGGTTCGCCGGCACGGTATTTCGAGAGACCGAAGCCGCGACACGACTTCCGCGTCCGGGTGCCCATAGCGGTTCCCTTCCCCGCAGCTGATGACCGCGAGGCGCGGCGAGACGGCCTCGAGGAATTCATAGCTCGAAGAAGTGTCGGACCCGTGATGCCCGACCTTCAGGACGTCGTGGTGGCCGATACCGTTTTCGACGAGTCTCCGCTCAACCGCTTTCGAGGCATCGCCCATGAGGAGAAACGAAGTCCCGCACAGTTCGAAGGAAAGAACGAGGGACGAATCGTTTTCCTCTTTGGAGTTGGCCGCGACCGGATTAAGGTTCGCGATTTTGCTTCCTCCGAAGTCGTAGGGAAAGCTTTCGGGCCCGGAAATGACTTCCCCGACCGGGAAGGCCTGACATAGCGAGTCCACCGCCCCCGCATGGTCGAGATCGTCGTGGGTGACGATGAGAGCGTCCAGCCGGTAGATTCTTTCCTTTCGGAAGTAAGGTATCAGGACCTCGCTTGCCATATCGAAAGAGATATTTCCTCCCGTATCCACGAGCACGTTCCTTAGGCCGTCGGATAAGAGGATCGCGTCTCCTTGACCAACGTCAATGAAAACGACCTTTGTAAAGACCATTCCGGCAAACGGAACATAGTTGACGGCCGCGAGGGCCACCCCTGCAATAAGTGTCCCCTTAAGAAAGAGGCGAGCCCCGATTTCGATGAAGAGGAAGGACAAAAAGAGGAAGAGGTAATAAATTGGCTCGTTCACGTTGGGATCGCCGACGATGGGAATGGCAAGGTCGATTTTCGAAAGGAAACGGCCCGCTTCGCCCAAAAAGGCGGCATAGGCATCGAGGACCCGCGCGAAGGGAACGGTGAGGAAGGAGACGAGGCTCAGGAAATGGAAGGGATAGACCATGGGAGCTAAGACGAGGGAATACAAGGGCGAAAGAAGGTGGAAATTCCCGCCCGAAGCAAGGACGGGGAAGATGATGGCCAGGGAGACGAGCGACCCATAGAGGCCCCGCCGCTTCCAGTCCGCATGGCGGACAAAACTCGAAAGGGCAAAGGAGAAGGATATCAGGTAGCCGAGGAAGAAGCCGTCATCGAGAGCCAGACGGAAATCGAAGAGGAGAAGAACGGAAGCTGAGACAAGAGGCGGAACGAGGCTCGAAACCTTTCTTTCCTTGAGAAGGAGGCCGAGGCGGACTCCTTTGGTCAAAACGACCCGGGCGATCCCGACCTTGAAGGGATAGAGGAAACTCAGGGCCAGCGACAATCCAAGCGTGATCGCCGCGCTTTTCTTTTCGTCGAGCCTCAAACGGACGACGTATTCGAAGGCACGAAGAAAGGCTGCCAGGAGCGTCCCTGACCCCGAAAGGTAGAAGAGGGCCCCGGCAGCCTCGTAAAGGGCGATGGTCGAAGAAGATGAATCGCTCCTCCCGAAGAGAAGGGAATCGATGAGGTGCGAGGTTTCCTCCTCGAAGTGGGCAAGGAAGTCGAGGCCGCGTTCCCGGAGGCGGAATGGGAAGGCGAAGAGGGAGGTAACCTCCGCGCCTTCGATCTCGTGATAGACGCCTTTCTTGTTCAAATATTCCTCGAAGGAAAACCGGCTTTCGTAATGAGCCATCTTGAGGTCGGAGGACAGCCCATCGACCTTCACGACGTCGAAGCGCTCGCGTGTCGAGCTTTCCTCGTAGACGAGGTAGCGCCCGTTGAAGGTCTCGAGGACGAAATAGGAGTCCCGGGCATCGATGACAAGGCCGGCATAGGTGCCTTGTCCTTCCTCGCCGCGGCTTTGAAGGACATTCAAGGCCACGCCAAGGGAAAAAGCGGCCGCCATAAGGATGGCGAGGGCCCTCCGCCTCCCGTTACGGGGGAACGCGGCAAAGAGAGGCAAAACGACCGGAAGGAAAGCGAAGGGCCCAAGTAAGAAGGCAAGCTTGGAAGCCAGGACGAAGGAAGCGAGGGCAAGGAGGAAGCCGCCGGGCGAGACTAATCGCGCAAAGTCACGAAGTCTTTGCACTTCTCGAAGGTGGCGGTCCCGATGCCCTTGACGTCTTTGAGCTCCTCGATCCTTCGGAAAAGACCGTTGTCGTTCCGATAGGAGACGATCGCTTCGGCCACCGAGCTCGAGAAGGCGCTAACGCCCTCGTCCAGCTCGCTTTTGGTGGCCGCATTGATGTTTACCTTGGGAATCGGCTCGGTCGCGCAGACATCGCCGATGTCGAAGAGAGGGGCAATGTAGAAACTCATCTTCGTCTCGAGGACGAAGGAGATGTCGTAGGCGCGGCTGTCGGCGTTCCCATTGGTCCCGCCGGCGCTCGCGATGAGGTCGCTTAAGGTCGCGCCTTCCTCCAGCAGGTAGGTGCCGGGCCGGGCCACCTCGCCGGAGATGGTCGCCTGGATATTGGTTTCGCCTTCCATCACGTAGCTATTGGAATCGTTCGGCTCGACGATGTCGGTCGTCATGGCATCCACCCCAGCCAAGGCGATGAGCATGACGACGGTGATGGCGAGGACGGCAATGATGATCTTGAACATAGAAGGGCCTCCACACCCTTCTATAGTGGCCAAAAGGCCAGTTGGGCCCTTCAACGATGAAAAAAGCGGCCCGAAGGCCGCCATAAGGCAAGAAGGGAGAAAATCAGAGCGTCCGTTCGATCCGAACGATCTCGACATCGTAAGGATGGGCCGCCTCGATGTGGCACTTGTCGCCGACGCTATGGCCAAGGAGGCCTTTGCCGAGGGCCGACTCGTTGCTCACGAGCGGGATTTCGGCCAAGGGGTCGGCTTCAATGGTGCCGGAAATCTTGACCGTCGCGTTCCTTCCGTCCTTCTGGTAGGTGACGAGGCTCCCGAGCGAGACCTTCGAGGTATCGACCGAGATATTGACGATGACGCAGTGCGTCTTGATGTATTCTATTTCCTGGATCCGGGCTTCGATTTCGCTCTGGCGGTTCCGCGCGGCATCGTAGTCGGCGTTTTCGCTAAGGTCGCCTTGGGCCCGGGCAGCCGAGAGGGCCGCGACGTTCTCCGGCTTTTCGACGTCGATGAGATGGCGGTACTCTTTTTCGAGCTTGTCGTAGCCATCTTGGGTCATTTGGATTTTTTCGTCCATCTTCTTTCCTCTTTTCTATCGCGTGGATTATAAAGCCCGCGGCTTCCCTTGAAAAGGGAAACGGCGGATCAGAGGGCTTCCCCGATCTTGGGGTCCTCCTCGTAGGCGCGGAGGGTCTCCTCCGCCTCTTCCATCTCCTCTTCGCTCACGGCCGCGAGGGTCGTCCCGTCGCTCGTGCCCATGACGACGATGGAGTCGGGATCTTCCTCCTGGTAAATGAGGTAGTAGGTCTTGTTCCGCTCGTCGTTATGGTAGTAGAAGAGGATCTTCCAAGTGTCGACTGTTCCGTCTTCCTTGGTGATTTCGATGCTGTTGTCCTTGATCTCAAGCATTGGTTTCTCCTTTCCCGTTCAGGTAGCTTTCGAGGATGATGGCCGCCGATTCGCTATCGACGTAAAGTTCCTTTTTCGAGGCTTTCATGCCCCCTTTGCGGAGGTTTTCGTAAGCCTCGACCGTGGTGAGGCGCTCGTCGACGAGGACGATTTTGATGTCCGGGCGGTCGGCTTCGACGATTTCCTTGAACTTCCGGCTCCGTAAAGCCGACTCCCCTTCCGTCCCGTCCATGTTGAGGGGGAGTCCGAGGGCGGCCGTCTTGATGCCGGTTTCCTCAACGAGGGAATAGAAATAGGCAATGGCCCGCCGGTAGGCCTTTTTCGGGAAGAAGAAGGCCTTCCGGTGGTGGACGAGCCCGAGGGAATCGCTCACCGCGATCCCGAGGGAGGTCGTCCCGAGGTCAAGCCCGATCGCCTTTTCCTTCATTTCTCGAGGAGGGCCTCCACTTTCTCCTTCGCCTCAGCGAAGCGCTCGAGGTTCTTGAAGGCGCCGGAAGCCATGTTCGGCCTCCCGCCGCCGCCCCCGAGGAGAAGCGGAGAAGCTTCCTTGAAGGCCGAGGAAGCGGCCGGGGCCTTCCCGCCGGCGAGGCAGACGCTCGGATAGGAGCCATTCGCGCCGCCGACGAGGAAGATGAGGTAATCCTTCTTGTTGGCCTTGAGGGAGTCGCCGACCATGAGCAGTTTGTTCCGGTCGGCCCCTTCGAGGTGGGCAAAGAGGAAATAGACGCCATTGACCTCTTTCGCATCGGAGGCCGCTTCTTCCCCTTGCAGGCGCGAGAGCTTCTCCTCGGCCTTCTTGAGGGCCGAGGTCTTCGCGGAGAGTTCGTCGACCGTCTTCTTGGCCCGTTCGACGAGAAGGGAAGGATCGCTCCCGAGGCAGCTGGCCGCCTGCTCGATGGTCGCGCATTCGCGGCACATCTCGCGGTAGGCGCCAAGGGAAGTGAGAGCCTCGATCCGGCGGACGCCCGAGGCGATCGAGGATTCGGACTTGATGAAGAAGATGCCGATATCGGAGGAACTATGGACGTGGGTGCCGCCGCAGAACTCGCGGGAATAATCGTCGAAGGTGACGACCCGGACGACGTCCCCGTACTTCTCGGAGAATTCCATCTCGGCCCCGAGCTTCTTGGCTTCCTCGATCGGGAGGACGAGGGTCTTTTCCGCGATCCCTTCCGCGATCTTCTCGTTGACCTCGTCGGCCACTTTCTTCAGTTCCTCGGCGGTCGGCTTCCGGTCGAAGCCGTAGTCGAAGCGGAGGTAATCCTCGTTCACGAAGGAGCCCTTCTGCTCGACATGGCCGAGCACGTGGCTGAGGGCCGCGTGGAGAAGGTGGGTGCACGAGTGGTTCCGCTCGATGAGATGGCGACGCAGGGCGTCGACCTTGAGGGTATAGGTCTTTCCCTCCTCGAGCTTCCCTTCCTCGACCTCGACGACGTGGAGGGGCGTCCCGGCCGGGGTCTTCCCCATCGAGACGACCTTGGCCTTCACGCCTTCGCCGAGGATGTAGCCGGTATCGGAAACCTGGCCGCCGCACTCGACGTAGAAGGGGGTTTCCTCGAAGGCGATCTCCCCTTGGCCCGCGAATTCCTTCACCCGGACCCCGTCGACGAAGAGGCCGGTGGCCTTGCTCGAGAGCTCGGTCGCTTCGTAGGAGAAGCTCCCCTGCTCCTTGAAAGAGAGGAGGTCCTTGCTCTGGCGATGGAAGCTTTCGATCTCGCCCCGGGCTTTCCTGGCCCGGTCGCGCTGCTCTTCCATCAGCTTCTCGAAGGCGTCGGTGTCGACCTTGAGGCCCTTTTCGCCGGCGATCTCGACGGTGAGCTCCAGCGGGAAGCCATAGGTGTCGTAAAGCTTGAAGGCTTCCTCGCCCGTGAGGTCGAGGCCCTTCTCGAGGTAGCTCTCGAGGACCTTCTCGCCGCTTTCGAGGGTCGACTCAAAGCGCTTTTCCTCGCTTAGGATCATGCCCTTGACCTTCTCGCGGTGGGCCAAAAGTTCCGGATAGAAGCCGTCGTACATGTCGACGACGCTATCGACGAGCTTGTGGAGGAAGGGTCCGTGGAGGCCGATCTTCTGCCCGTAGCGCATGGCCCGGCGGAGGATTCGGCGAAGGACGTAGCCGCGGCCGTCGTTGCTGAACTCGGCCCCGTCGCTCAAAGCGAAGGTGAGGCAGCGCGCGTGGTCGGCGATGACGCGGTAGGACATGAGGTTGTCCCCGGCGTAAGGAACGCCCGAAAGCTTTTCGGCGGCGTGGACGATCGGCATGAAGAGGTCGGTCTCGAAATTGGTATCGGTGCCCTGGAGGATGCAGGCGATCCGCTCGAGCCCGGCGCCGGTATCGATGTTCTTGCTCGGGAGTTCCTTGAACTTCTCCCGCGGGACGCCGTTCTCGCCCTGGAACTGGGAGAAGACGATGCCCCAGATCTCGATGTAGCGGTCGTTCTCGAGTTCTTCCTCGAGAAGTTTCTTGCCTAGATGTTCCGGATCGTACTTCTCGCCGCGGTCGAAGAAGACCTCGGTGTTGGGGCCGCAGGGCCCTTCGCCGATCTGCCAGAAGTTCCCTTCGAGGGGAACGAGGTGGTCGGGGGCCATCCCGCACTTGATCCAGAGGTCGCGGCTCTCGGTATCGGCCGGGTTATAAGTCGCGTAAAGCCTCTCGAGCGGCATCCCGAAGCCTTCTTCCTCGCTCGTGAGGATTTCCATCGCCCAGGGGATGACTTCCTTCCGGAAGTAATCGCCGATCGAGAAATTCCCGAGCATCTCGAAGAAGGTATGGTGGCGGGCCGTCCGCCCGACGTTCTCGATGTCGTTGGTCCGAATCGACTTCTGGACGTTCACGATCCGCCGCGAGGGCGGGATCTCGCTCCCGTCGAAGTACTTCTTGAGGCCGGTGACGCCGGCATTGACCCAGAGGAGCGACTTGTCGCCCTGGGGGATGAGGCTCACGCCGGGGATGTACTTGTGACCCCGCTTTTCGAAGAAGGCGATCCACCGCCTCCTGATTTCGTTTCCGCCTAACGCTTTCATAGATTCCTCCTTAACAAAGAAAAACCCCGAACGGAGGAACGCCCGTAGGCGCGGTACCATCCTCCTTCACCGAGGTGCTCTTGCTTGCTTCCTTAACGCGGAAGGACGGCGGGGCTGACCGCAACGAGGGGAGTGGCCCGCCCCCATAGGGGGCTTCTTTCCCGGCAAGATAATGCTCCTAAGGCCTTTAAGAAGCAAGTTTTTGTAAGAAACGAAAAATATTAATTGAACAATTGTATAAAATTGGTAAAAAGAAGACTAATCGGGAAAGCTCTATAACCGCTCGCTATCCCGAGACGGCAAGGAGGGGATAAGACTCATACATTTGTAAAGATGGAGGCTGGGAGCTGCCTCCGCGCGAGACGATTCCCCATCCGGCGTTCCCCACAGGATCACCGGGGCCAGGAGCGTATCTACCTTGGGGCAGCCTGGCGCCGCCCCCTTTTTAAGCCGTTTCTTCCTTCCAGGGATCCGGGCACTCCCGGTTTTCCTTGAACCAGGCGGTGTCCTTGAGCTTCAGGTCATTGTGGGAGAAGCTCTTGGCCAAAGCGCCCGACCGGTCGTAGGCAAAGACGACGTTCCCGTTCATCGGCTCGTAATGGGAGCCGTCGTCCCAGCTCCCGAGGGTCGTCACGTAGAAGTCGTCGGTGTATTCGGCGATCCGGTCGATCGCTTCCTGGGCCGGGAAGGAATGCTTCGGATCGGAGGCGTACTCGTCGTTCCCGGCGCAGCAGCAGGCGACGACGCTCTTCGGCTTGATGACCGAGAGAAGTTCTTCCCCGCTCGCCGTGTAGGAACCATGGTGGCCGCACTTGAAGAGGTCGACTTCCGGGAGGTCGTTGTACTTCACGAGGCTATGCTCGGCGTATTCCTCGCTGTCGCCGGTGAAAAGGAAGGAACGGCTCCCTTGCCGGAGAAGGACGCTCACCGAGCAGTCGTTCTGGTTCGAGAAGCCGCTTTTGCTGAATCCCGGCTCGAGCTCCTTCACGTCGGCCGACGTGTGGTCGTAGAAGAAGTTGTACAGGAGGTCGAGCTCGACGCCCGGCCCGAGGGGGAAGACGGTCGTCCCTTCTTCGAAGAGCTGCCCCGCCGTTTTCCAGTTCGTCCCCGAGGCGATGAGAAAGTTCCTCGCATCGAGATAATCCTCGTAAATCTGGGTCAAACCGTCCGCTTCCTCATAAGTGACCTTCGTGTTGTCGAAGACTTTGGAGCCGGTGTCGTAATAGGAAAAGTCGATCAGGTTGTCGACCTTGAACTGGTACATGATCCCGTCCCGCGTCTCGCCCTTCTGATTGCCGACGAAGCCGGCGATGTGGTCTTGGTGGGCGTGGGTGGCGATGACGTATTCGAGCTTCCCGTCGCTTACGTAGTCGCCGCCGCGGGTGCCGTCCTGGAGATAGGCGGCGATCGTCGCAGCCGAGCCTTTCCGGCTCCCGGCGTCGATCAAGATGTCGTTCTCCCCGGCTTTGATGTAGATGCAATCGCCGGTGTACTGGTTCCCGAGCTCGAGGAAGTGGATCGAGACGCTGGCCATCTCCCCTTCGACGTAGGAAAGGGATGAACTCGAGATTTCGATCTCGGACGACTCTTCAAGACTCGAGGAGGAAGAAGAGACGCTGCTTTCCGAGGAAGTCGGGAAGAAATCGCCGGCCAGGCTGCTTAGGAAGCCATTAAGGTAGTCGCAAGAGGAAAGGGCGAAGCCGAAGAGGGGGAAAAGAAGGAAAAAGGATTTTTTCATGGAGATACCTCAAGTCGCGTTCAGGCGAGGGCAAAGTAAAGGAAAACGGCAGCCAGGACGAGGGCCAGGACGAGGACGATGACGGTGAAGGCGATCCAGAAGCCGGCTTTTCCGCCCCGGGGACGGGGCTTGACTTCCTGTTCGACCCGCTTCTTCAGCTTGTCCATCAGCCTCTCCTCTCTCCCTTATGGTAAACGGCGGCGATCTGGCCGCCGCCAAGTAGGCGGCCGTCCTCGCTATAGAGGGCAGCGTACTGGCCCGGGGTCACGGCCTTCGCTTCCTTCGGATAAAGGAGGCGGGCCTCCCCGGCGGACGGGTATTCCACTCTCGCTTCGACGGCCGAGGAGCGATAGCGGAACTTGGCAAGGACCTTGTCAGGCCGCTCGGAAACGAGGCTCAGGGAGGAAAGGAAGCACTCGTCGCTATATAGCCCTTCGTCCCCGTCCCCTTTCTGAACGTAAAGGATGTTGTTCGCGGCATCTTTCCGCGTCACGTAGTAACGCCCGCCTTCTTCCCCCGAGATCCCGCCGATCCCGAGGCCGTGGCGCTGGCCGAGGGTGTAATAGAAAACCCCGTGGTGGGAGCCGAGCTTCCGCCCGGTCTTCTCCTCGACGATGTCGCCGTCCTTCATCGGGATGTAGTTGGTGAGGAAGGAGCGAAAATGGCGTTCCCCGATGAAGCAAATGCCGGTCGAGCCGTGCTTTTCGGCCAGGAACGGGAGGCCGATTTCCTTAGCGAGGGCCCTGGCTTCCTTCTTCGTGATTTCCCCCATCGGGAAAAGGGACGGGGCGATCTGCTCCTCCTTGAGGTCGAGAAGGAAATAGGTCTGGTCCTTGTCGAGGTCCTTCGGGATGGCGAGGTAGCTTACCCCGTCCTTTTCGACCTTCCTTGCATAGTGGCCCATGGCGATTTTTTCGTAGCCGTGGCTCAACGCATAGTCGAGGAAAGGCCCGAATTTGATCCGGGAATTGCAGAGGATATCCGGGTTCGGGGTGAGGCCTTTCGCGTAGAGGTCGAGGAACTCCTTGAAGACGTCGTCCCAGTACTCTTTCACGTAATCGATACGGATGAGGGGAATCCCGAGGACGGCGGCCGCCTTCTTGGCGTCGTCGTAGTCCTTTTCCTGGGGGCACTGGCTGTCGTTGACCGTCGGGTTCCCGAGGTAGTCGCCGTTGGCGAGGGCATCCCAGTTCCGCATGAAGCAGCCGGTCACCTCGTACCCCTGCTTCTTGAGAAGATAGGCGGAGATGGCGGAGTCGACCCCGCCGGAAAAGCCGAGGAGGACCTTCATGGCCGCGCTTCCTTTCCGAGGTCGGCGCTATCGAGGACCAAGGTAAAGGGCCCGTCGTTTACTAGCTCGACCTCCATGTCGTCCCCGAAGACCCCCTCTTTCACCTCGAGGCCGAGGAGGGAGCCGAGGTAAGCATCGAAGGCATGGTAAAAGCGCTCGGCCGTTTCAGCCTCGAGAGCCGAGGAAAAGGAAGGGCGGTTCCCGCTATGGCGGAGGGTGGCCGCCAAGGTGAACTGGCTGATCGAAAGGATTTCGCCCCCGACCGAAGAAAGGGAGAGGTTCGTCTTGCCTTCCGCATCCTCAAAGATGCGAAGCTTCGCGATCTTCTCGGCCATAAGGCGGTAGTCTTCCTCGCTGTCGCCTTTCTCGAAGCCGACGAGAAGGAGGAACCCCGGGCCGATCGCGCCTTTCGGGATGCTTTCATCGCGGAGGGTGACGCTCCCGCGCTTGACCCGCTGGAGAACGACTTTCATGCCTCGATGTACTCCCGGATGAGCGGCAGGAGCGGCGGCTGCTCGCTAGCGATGACGTAGGCGCCTTCGATTTCCGCGAGGGCCTCCTTGACCGCCTCCTTGTTGCTATAGGCCCGGGCCAAGACCTCGCCGGGGGCGACTTCGTCCCCGACTTTCTTCTCGAGGTAGATGCCGGCGGCGAAATCGATATTGTCCTCGGCCCGGCTCCGCCCGGCCCCGAGGAGCATCGCGGCGTGGCCGATCGAAAGGGAATCGATTTCCTCCACAAATCCCCCTTCTTTCGCCCGGATTTCGAATTCGTAGGCGGCCGTGGGGAACTTCTCGGGGTGGTCGATGTAGCTCGCGTCCCCGCCTTCGGCGGCGAATAGTTCCTTCAGCTTCGCGAGGCCCTGGCCGCTATTAATGGCCTCGCGGATGAGCTTCTTCCCTTCCTCGAGGTCTTTGGCCACCTGGCCCTGGTTTAGGAGGATGGCGCCGGCGTTTTCGATGAGTTCCACGAAATCGGAGGGCCCTTCTCCCCGGAGGGTGGCGATGGCTTCTTTCACCTCGAGGGCGTTCCCGACGGCCTTCCCGAGCGGCTCTTCCATCCCGGAAATGATGGCCCGGACGTCCTTCCCGAGGCGGCGGCCGATCTTGATCATGAGTGTCGCGAGGGCCCGGGCCGAGGGGACGTCCTTCATGAAGGCGCCCTTCCCGTACTTGACGTCGAGGAGGATGGCATCCGACCCCGAGGCCAGTTTCTTCGACATGATGGAGCTCGCGATGAGGGGAATCGACTCGACGGTCGAGGTGACGTCCCGGAGGGCATAGAGTTTCTTGTCGGCCGGATCGATCTCGGAGGTCTGCCCGGCGATCGCGATCCCGATGTCCCGCACCTGCTTCTTGAAGGCCTCCTCGCTCAAATAGACGTTGGTCCCGGGGACCGACTCCATCTTGTCGAGGGTCCCGCCGGTGTGCCCGAGCCCGCGGCCGCTCATCTTGGCGACCTTGCAGCCGAAGCTCGCGACGAGGGGCATGAGGGAAAGCGACGTCTTGTCGCCGACCCCGCCGGTCGAATGCTTGTCGAGCTTGATGCCGGGGATGTCGGATAGGTCGAGGACGTCCCCGCTATTCATCATCCACTTGGTGAGGTAGGAGGTCTCCTCCTCGTCCATGCCGCGGAAGACCACGGCCATGAGAAAGGCTGAAGCCTGGTAATCGGGGACGCTTCCGTCCACGATTCCCTTCACGAAGAAGGAAATCTCTTCTTCCGTGAGCTTTTTGCCCTCTTTTTTCCGTTCGATGATGTCGACCATCCGCATATAGTTGCTCCTCCCTAATCCCACGGGCGCTCTTAACGCCACTAGGCTAAACCATTATAATGGTGGCCATGGATTTCCGTGTATCCTTGGAAAAGCACTTCGGGAGCGAAAACGCAGAATCTATTTTCCGCGAAGTGACGACCGGCAAGCTCACGCATGCCCTCATCATCAACCCGAAGAAAATCTCGGACGAGGCCTTCCTAAAGGCCTACCCCGACGTGAAGAGACATCCCTTCGTCCCCCACGCCTTCCTCTACGAGAAGGAAAAGTACGATTTCGGGAAGAAGATCATCTACGATGCCGGGGCCATCTCGATTCAGGACGCGGCGGCCATGATGGCCGTCTATTTCCTGAACCCCCAAAAAGAAGATACCATCCTCGACATGTGCGCCGCCCCGGGCGGCAAGTCGATCGAAGCCTCGATCCTCATGGGAGACGAAGGCACGATCGTGGCCAACGACATCTCCTATCCGCGGGCCAAGGCCCTGAGCCAGAACGTCGAGCGGATGGGACGGGGCAACATCATCGTCTGCAGCAACGACTTCGTCTTCTCCTATACCAATTATGCCGGGCGCTTCGACAAGATCCTCATCGACGCCCCCTGCTCGGGCTCGATGATGTACCGCAAGAATGCCGAGGCCAAGGCCAACTTCACCCCGGCCAAGATCTCGGGCAATGCCCACCGGCAGATCGAGCTCCTCGAGCTCGGCTACAAGATGCTCAAGCCCGGCGGCGACCTCGTCTACAGCACCTGCTCCTTCTCGAAGGAGGAAAACGAGGACGTGATCGAAGTCTTCCGCCGCTCGTTCCCGGAAGTCGAGGTCGTGCCCCTACCCGACGATCCGACCTTCTACCACCCCGAGAGCCTGAGGGAAGCCGTCTATCTCCTCCCCGACCGCTTCTACGGGGAAGGCCAGTTCGTCTGCCTCCTCCACAAGCCCGGGATCCACACCCCCGACCGCCCGGCCGAAAAGGCCGAGGAAGGGGTTGCCTCCCGCTACCGGGGCTTCCTCGAGCACTACGGCCTCCTCGCCCGTTCCAACGAGATGTTCCGGAAGAAGTTCTACTCGATCGACCGGCCCTTCGACGCCAGCCATCTGAACCTCCTCCGCTACGGGGTCAAGCTCTTCGAGATCCGCGATAGCCTCATCTATCTCCCGGACCACCACCTCGCCGCCTTCCTCGATTCTTCCTACGCGGTCGCCATCGGGAAGGAAGACGCCAAGAAGTACATCCGGGGCGAGACCTTCCTCTTAGATCGGCGGGACGACTTCTACATCGTGAGCTACGAGGGACTGAACCTCGGCTTCGTCAAGGTCTCGGGCGGCATCGCGAAGAACCATTACCCGCGGGGCCTCCGCCGGGAATGGGATCCGGATAACGAGTAAAAAAGGAAGCGCGATTCGTAAGGAACGCGCTTTTTTGTTGCCTTTAGCGAACAAAAAAGCCGGCCTCGGAGGCCGGCTAGGATTCAAAGGCCGATCTTCTTTTTCAAGGGTAGACGATGGTAGCCCTTTTCATAGTAGGCCTCGTCGAAGGCCCGGGCCTTCGCGACCGCGCTTCCCACCGCCGCCTCGACTTTCGGGGCCAGCTCGTCGGTCATCGCTCCCTTCCCGGGGACGAAACTCGGAAGGAAGGCGATCTGGAGGGGAATCCTTTGGTCGTCAGGGCCGACCTTGAAAAGGCGGAAGGTCCCGAAGATGGCGACCGGGAAGAGCCGGGCGCCGCTCCGGGTGACCGCCTTGAAGCTCCCGGGATGGAACGGCAGGACGTCGACCTTCATCGGATCGCGGTTCCTCGTCCCTTCCGGGAAGATGAGGTAGTCCTTCCCTGCCGCGAGGCCGTCGCTCACCTCTTTGATGACCCCGAGGGACTGCCTTAGGTCCTTCCGGTCCATGAAGAGGCCATCCAAAGCCCTGATCGCCCGCCCGATGACCGGGTAGCGGCGCGTCTCGATCTTGGCGACCGGCCGCAGGGGCCGATGGGAGAGGGCCAAAAGAAGGAGGGGGTCGAAATCCCCCATATGGTCAGGGGTCAGGAGGAGGCCTTCCTTCTTCAGCTCGGCCTCGTGGTAGGCCTTTTCCCCTTCGAGGTAGAGGTCGGCCCGGAAGACCTTGAGCAAAAAGCGGATGAGCCCGGCGATATGGTGAAAGCGGACCTCGACCGGGTAGCGCTCCGGATGGCGGCTATAGGGCAGGATGTGGAAGAGGTAGTCGTAGAGGACCCGTGGCCAGGCCAGGAAGACGATTCGGAGCCACTTCAGCATGCGTTAATCCTTTCTGAAAGAAGAAGCGTAGGACTCGCTAAGTTCCTCGACGAGGACGAGCCCGTGCTCGGGGTCGGTCTCGAGCCGGCCCTTGAAGACGACGAGGGAGCCGTCGGAGAGCTTCATGAAGCGCGATTGGCCCCCGAGGGCATCCTTGACGAGGAAGCGGTCGATCTTCATCCGTCCCTCGGCATCGGGAACCGGGCGGTCGACTTCGATGTAGCGGTAGCCGGGGAAGGGCGACGAGCCGACCCGGCCGGAGACAAAGACGGAAGATAGCATTCTCAGTTTTCCTTTCTTAGAGCGAAAACCATCGCCGTGTAGGGCGGCACCTCCGCCTTCTCGAACGTCCCGAAACCCTCGCCTTGGTAACTCGTTCCGTCGAAAAGGAGGCTCATCTTTTCCTTGAAAGTCGCTTCCAAGGGGTGGGACGAGGGGTTCAAAAAGACCTTGATTTCGCGGTTCGTCCCGAGGGCGACCGGATCGCTGACGGCGAAGGCGATGCCGTCGCCGAAATCCTCGATCTCGACCATCGGCTCGATGACCCGCGGATCGTAAGGCCTGAACGCCAGGCACTCGCGCCGGAGGGCGACGAGGCTCCTGAACGTATTATAAAGGGCCTTTCGCTCGTCGAGGAGGCGATATGGCATCTTGTTGTAGCGGTCGCCTTCGTTGTAGGTGTTCTCGTGGAAAAACTTGCTGGCCCCGATTTCCTGCCCCATGTGGATGAAGGGGACGCCGAAGGAAAGGAGGGGGAGGGCAAAGCCGAGGGTCGCGAGCTTCAGCCGGTCTTCGATGGGAAGGTCGGGCCGCGCCTTGGAAAGGAAGTCGAAATAGGTGCCGTTGTCATGGCACTCGAGGTAATTGGTCGACTGCTTGGCCGAAAGGAACATCGGGCACCGGTAGTCGAAGTGGGAGGCGCTCCCGAGGAGGGAGAACTTGACGTCGGTCTTCTTCTCGAACTCGCCGGCGAGGTAGTGCTTGGCCGCTTCCCGGTAGGAATCGTTGAAGAAGCCGTAGTCCGGGAGGAGGCGGTAATTGCCCATGTTGCCCCCGACGTCGCCGTGGATGTCGCTCCCCATGTTCCAGCCTTCGCCATGGAGGAAGAAGGAAGGATCCTTTTTCCGGGCATAGCGCGCGATTTCGTTGAGGGTCGTGCAGTCGACGATTCCCATGAGGTCGAAACGGAAGCC
>CALVSB010000002.1 GCA_944358895.1 uncultured Bacilli bacterium
GCCTGCAAAAGGAAAGCCGAGGCCATAGCCTCTCTCCGGGAATCCGTGAGGGATATTACCCTTAATACGGATTATTCGTGGGAGGGAAACTATTTCCTCGGCTCTAAGTGTAGGAAAAGCCCCGCAAAGGGGCCTTTTCTTTTAAGAATTCAAGCGAACTTCGCCTTAGCGAAGCGTTTCGTAATAGGCTTCGAGACCTTTCATGGCCTCATCGTCCATCTTGAAGTTGACCCGGTAGCCGGGAACGACCGTGAAGTGAAGCTGTTTCATCCGTTCGCTAAGGTTTTGCACGGCTTCCCCGCTCCAGCCATAGTCGCCGAAAGCCGAGCCTTTCTTGCCCTGTGCCACCGTCCAGAAGATACTGCCAAGGATGTCGTAGAAGAGGCAAATGGCATCGCCGACGAGGGTCGGGGAGCCAAGGAGGACGATGCCAGAGTTGTAGATCGACTGGATGATTTCCGTCTTGATGTTCCCGTAATTGAGGGCATCGATTTCGTAGAAAGCGACTTCCTTGCCGTCTTCCTCAAAGCGCTTCTTCAAATAGAGAGCCATCTCCCGGGTGTAGCCGTAGGCGGTCGCGTAAACGATGGTTACCTTGTTCATGTCGTTATGGGGAACGAGGGGGAGAGCCAGCTGACGATAAAGTTCGATCTGGTCATGGACCTTCTCATCGATTACGCAGCCGTGCCCCGGGCAAATCATGTCGATGTCGAGTTTCTCCACCCGATCGCAGGCTTGGAGAACGTAGCTGGCGAACGGCCCCATGATATTGTCGAAATAGTATTTGAGGGCCGCGTGATATCCTTCCTGGTCTTTTTCCTGGCTAAGAAGGATGGCATCCGAGGCAAAGTGGGCACCGAAGGCATCGCAGCTGACGAGAACCTTCAGTTCCTTGATGTAGGTGAACATGACATCCGGCCAGTGGAGAAGGAGACCGCTGACGAACTGGAAGGTGTATCCGCCAAACGAGAAAGTCCCATTGGGGGTCATCTGCATTTTGTTGAACGGCTTGCGGATGATTTTCTCGAGATTCGTGAGAGCCGCGAAGGAAGCGACGACCGTGATGTCGGGATTCTTCTCGAGGAGAGCGGCAATCGCGCCGCTATGGTCGGGCTCGGTATGGGTGACGAAGATGTATTTGATTTCGTCGAAGCTGACGAGGGAGGAAAGATGCTCGAGGTATTCGTCTTTGAAGGCGAGCTTCGCCGCTTCGAAAACGATCGCGCCTTCGCTCGTTTTGAGCAGGTAGCTGTTGTAGCTAGTCCCATAATCGGTCCGAACGGCCACGTCAAACACTTTGAGGGCATGGTCGATAACGCCGACGTAATAGAGATTTTTCTTTAGTTCAAGGGTCTTCATATTCTTAGACTGTCTCCTTACCAAAGGGGATTATAAAAGCCAAACGCGCCGCTGTCCCCTAGGACAATAAAAAAGCCGAGCCCAGAGACTCGGCCTCTTAGCAAGCCAGCTTACTTGATTTCGATCCGGTGGCCGTTTTCGACCGGCTTCTCGACTTTCTTCGGAACGACGATGTGAAGCACGCCGTCTTTGAAGGAAGCCTCGATCTGCTCTTCCTCGACATTGCCGAGGTAGTAGCTGCGGCTCGAAACGCCAGAGAAACGTTCGCGGTGAACGAAGTTCTTGCCCTTCTCGTTCTGGTTGATATTCCGGTTGGCCTTGGCCTTGATGGTGAGATAGCCATCGTCGAGGGTCACCGTAATATCGTCCTTGTTGATGCCAGGAAGATCGACGTCGAGTTCATAGGCGCTCTCGCTTTCGGTAACGTCGGTCCTCATTTCAAGGCCGCGAGCCACGTGGCTATCGCGGACGACGTCCGGGGTAAAGAAGTCGAATAACGGGTCAAAGAATCCGTCGGTATAATTGGTCAATTCATTCTTCATAAGTCTTACCTCCTAGCACTCTTTCTTCCCAAGTGCTGACTATATATTAATCCCCTTTTTAGCACTTGCAAGCCTAAACTGCTAAATATTTTAAATTAGTCCGTTTTATTCGATGGTTACTGATTATTTTATGCAAAGAAAAAGAGGCAAATCATTGAATTTGCCTCGAATACTATGAGTTTTAAGTCTTTAGCAATCGCCCGATCAGAGAAGCAAAAGGTCGACCACATTGGCTTGGACAAAGGCCTTGAGATCATTAGGCGAAAGGCCTACCTGCATGCCTCTTCGCCCGGCTGAGATGAAGATCTTGTCGAAGAGGAAGGCGGTCTCGTCCATATAGCAAGGCATCCGCTTCTTGAGCCCAATGGGACTGCAGCCCCCATGGACATAGCCGGTCAGCGGGAGTAGCTCCTTCTGGGGAATCAGCTTGATCCATTTGGAGCCGGTCGCCTTCGCGGCTTTTTTGAGATCGAGTTCCTGATCGACCGGCACCTCGAAGATAAAGTGCTCGTGGTTCTCATTTTCGGCCACCAGCGACTTAAAGACGGAATCCGGATCTTCTCCTAGTTCCTTGGCAACCGTTTGCCCGTCGACGGCCTCCGGATCGTACTCCCGGACCTCGTGGGCAATCTTCGCCCCAGTCAAAAGGCGGATCACATTCGTCGAAGCTTCCTTTTTCGCCATGTTTGTTCCTCGTTAGAAAAAGGGGCGGTTGCCCGCCCCGGAGAGTTTGTGTCGAACCTAGTTCTTTTTCTTGCCGAAGAGGCCAACGGCCCCGATGACAAGGGAGAGAAGAGCCGAGACGGCGATGACCGCGCCAGCGGCAAGAACGCCCCACATCATCGTGTAGGTCGTCTCCGGGATGACGCTCGGGGCAAGGCTCGGAGTAAGGAAGGTAATGACCGCGGTGACTGCTGCCATGATGCCAGCCAAGAGGTGGAGGAAGCCGGCAAAGCGATGACTCCGGCCGAAGGAGAAGACGATGGCCAGGAGCTGGAAGGCCGACGCGATGACCAAGAGGACGAAGCTCGCGACGAAGGTGCCGCTCGATTCGAGAGCCCCGAAGGCGAGATTCCCGAAGATGAAGTCATAGCTCGTCGCGTAGTTGGCCGCGGTTCCGGCATAGACAGCCGGGGCGGCGAAGAAACCGAAGCCGGCGCCAGCCCCGATGAGAAGGGCTAGAATGCCAAGCATTCCGTACACATTGTTTGCTTTTTTCATGCTGTAATCCTCGTTCAGACGGCTAATAGTTTACTTTCGTGGTTACCGACATGCAATAACGCGTTCGCGCGCTCACGCACGGGTGAAGTTGATCGTCGCTTCGGAGCCGTCGCTTGCAATGCTCGCCACTTCGAAGGAATAGGTGAACCCTTTTTCGTCGTTAGAAAGAAGCTGCTTCCCCTGCCGCCCGTTGGGGAACTGTTTCTTGATCGCCGCGTCGGCGTAGTTAATTCCTTCGCCCGCCATGAAGAGGCAATCGGAGACGCCGTCGATCACCGTTCCGCCCAAGCCGCCGGCCTTGCTCGCGCAGATGTTCTCCGTTTCGAAGGAGACGCCGACGCGGGACGGGGCAATGAGGCTGATTTGGCGGAAGGCTTCACTCGCGTCCGCTTGGCTCGATATCGTGTTGCTAGTTCCCATGTAGCAGCCTTCCGGCGGAATCTCGTTCACGTAATCGTAAAGGTAGTATTCCCCGTTGATCTCGACGATGCGCTGAAGTCTCGCGTCCACGTGGTAGACCCGGATGCCCGGGCGGGAGAAGCCTTGGATGCCGTTCCCGGGATAAGGCGAGGCTGCATCCTGCCGATTGAGCCCGACTGGGGCATAAAGCTCAAGCAGGAGGTATTCGCCAAAGCTCGAACCGCGGTAGCCGGCTTTCGTCGGGACGAGGACCGCGTCCCCCGCTTCGGCCAGGTTCCCGATGGTGATCGAGCCTTCTCCGGTCACGACGTAAGGCGAAATCCAGCCGAGCGAGAACTTCGTGTAGGCGCAGTGGTCGATGATATTGGCGTCCATCATGTCGACATAGCCGGTCGGGGAGGTCAAACCCGAGGTGTCGTAATAGTCGTTGAGGCCCAGGAGGTGCCCCGTTTCGTGGACGAAGGTATGGGCATCGACGCTGCTACGGCCGTATCCCTCATAAAGGAACTCGTAAGAAGCCCAGCTGTAGGCATAGCCGACCGGGGCGCTGTAACTCGCGTCCGTCGCGGCTTCGTAGTCCCAGAAGGTAAAGGCCCATTGGACGGTCGAGGCCCCGCTTCCGTCGTAAGGGGCGCTGTAGACCATCCAGACGGCATCGAGGAAGCCATCGCCATTGGAGTCGAATTCCCTAAGGGAACTCCCACTTTGGCTGCGGTAATGCTCGACGGCCGACCGCATGAGGTAACTCACCCCTTCGGCCGAGTCGGAAGAAACATTCTGCCTCTCGATTTCGGCTACCGTGAGGCCAGAGTCGTACCACGGGGCAACCGTCGCGCGGAAGTTCAGCTTGCCGTAACTCGACTCTTCATAAAAGCTCGAAACCGACTGCCAGCCGGTCTCTTCGGCCTGCCCGTTGAAGGCTAGGTCGAGGGCGGCGAGAACCTTGCTTTTCTCGGAGGACGAGAGGTCGTAGTCCTCGATGACGATCGGGAGGACAAGGATATTGACGTTGCCTTCCGCCGGCGTCGGAACGATGCCGGTATTGAGGGAGTAGTCTTCCATCGAGATGGTGTTCATCGCCTGCCCGTAATTTCCGTCGGGGAGGCTGATGACATAGTCGCTTTCGCCCGGGATGCCGCCAAGGCCCCCGACGATGTCGAAAATGGTCTTCTGGCATGAAGAAAGGGCGAGAGAACTCGCCCCCAGAAGCAAAAGAAGAAACTTCTTGTTCATAGCCGATCGACGCTTATTCCTCGCTGCTATCCTCGATGATGTTGCCGAGTTCATCGACCATGATCGGATGGGGATCATAGTCGGAGGTCATCGACACGTAACCAGCGAGGCAGAACGAGATGAGGAGGAAGAAGCCGGTCATGAAGCCGTCCCAGAAGAGGGCGTCGCCGATATGGGCGAAGGCCTCGAGGACCTGGTAGGAGAAGAAGGCCGCGATCACCATGAAGGCAATGTCGAGGCCGATGACCGTTTTCATGAGCCAGTTGCCGTTGCCGTCGATCGCTTTCTTCACGAAGTAGCCGGCACTCCAGAGGGAGAAGGCGGCCGTGAGGGCGAAGAAGACGGCGCTGGCCACATCCATCCCGTTTTCGAAACGGTAGATGCTCTGGGCGAGGGCGTAAGCCGCGTTGGCCAGGGCAATGAGAACCGTCACGAGGATGTGGGAGGAATTCCGCCGCCAGGCAAGGTCAAGAGCAAGCATGAGGAAGAGGACGCAGTTGATCCAGCCGAAGACGAGGGTCAAGAGGTGCTCGGTCAGACTCTCCGCGGCGATGGCCTGGGTCCCGAAGTGGGTGGCCGTGCAGAAGATGCAATAGGCGAGATAGACGAGGAAGGCGAGGAACGAGAGGATCGCCACGACGCTGACACGCGGGCGGTAGCTCTTTTCCCCGATCTTGATCGTAAAGATATCTCCGACTTGCTTAAAGAAGGAATTCATTCGCTTTTGCCTCCTTTCGCGGCCGATTTGCGGGCGTTTTCTTCATTTTCCTCGGCGCGGGCTTTCCGGTCGTCCTCGGCGATTTCCGCCTTGTAACGCTCGACTTCGCTCGGCGAGGCATAGACGAAGTGGCCCGGGAGAATCTCGACCATCGAGGGATGCTCGACTGAATAGTCGTGAGCGGTCGAGGGGTCGTAAACCAGACGGGTCCGGTTCTTCTCGTAATAGGGGTCGGGCTTCGGGATGGCACTCAAGAGAGCCTTGGTGTAAGGGTGGAGCGGATGGCGGAAGAGCTCGTCAGAGGTCGCCAGCTCGACGATCGAGCCGAAGTACATGACGGCAATCCGGTCGCAGAAGTATTTGACAACCGAGAGGTCGTGGGCGATGAAGAGCATGGTGAGTCCCATCTCCTGCTTGACGTCGTTGAGGAGGTTCAGGATCTGAGCCCGGATCGAGACGTCGAGAGCCGAAATCGGCTCGTCGCAGATAAGGAGCTTCGGGTTCATGACGAGAGCTCGGGCAATGCCGATCCGCTGCCGCTGGCCGCCCGAGAACTCGTGGGGGTAACGGGAGGCATAGTCGGCGAGCAGACCGACCTTCTCGAGCATCTCGACACACTTGGCGTGGTTTTCCGCCTTGTTGCGGTGATGCTGGATCTTGAGGCCTTCCTGGATGATGTCCTCGACCGTCATACGGGGATCGAGGGAGTCGATCGGGTCCTGGAAGATCATCTGGATGTTGGTGAGGAGCTTCCGATCCCGGTGCTTGTTGTCGTAATCGATCCGCTTGATGTACTTCTTCTGGATCTCGCAATGGACCTTGAGGGCTTCGCGAAGTTCCTTGATCTTCGCTTCGTAATCGTCCTCGATCCGCTTGATGGTGTAGCTCATCCCGTCCTCGCCGCCGCTTTCGACGGAGGGGCCGTCGGTTTCCATCGCCTTGACCTTGGCCTTACACTCTTCCTTGAGGCGTTTGATTTCCTCGTTGGTCCGAATGCGGCTCCACTTGATTTCCTTGCGGTTCCAGCGGTCGCCGGCCGAGATGCGGTAGCCTTCGTAGTAAATCGAGCCGGAAGTGATGTCGTAAAGCCCGATGATCGAGCGACCGGTCGTCGTCTTGCCGCAGCCGGACTCGCCGACGAGGCCGAAACACTCGCCTTCCTTGATGTCGAAAGAGATGTCGTGGACGGCTTTCGTCTTGTAGTTGCCGCCCATGTCGAAGAATTGTTTCAGGTGGATGACCCGGAGGGCCACGCCTTCCTTCAGCATTTCCGGCTTGTAGGAGACGAAGAAGTGCTTGTAGCGATGAAGCTTCTTCTCGAGTTCGTCGTTGATTTCCTTGACCTTCAGATCAGCTGCCTTGAGGGCGTCGGCAAACTCGGCCCGAGCCTGCTCGGCCGCCTTTTTGGTCGCTTCGCGAAGGGCGCCCCGGTCGCGTTTGTGGTCCTTGATGGCTACCTTGAGGAATTCCTTCAGGCGGTCGTTGAGGGCGGCTTCGACCGTCGCTTTTTCGCCTTTGGCGATCTTGAGTTCGCGGCGGAGGCCTTGAATTTCTTCGCCAAGAGACGCGTAATCGGCCTTGGCTTTCGCCTCTTCTTGTTCGAGGCGGGCGAGTTCCTCGCGGTCTTTAGCGAAGTCCATTCTTCCGTTCCTCCTCTCGCTTTAAAGAGTTCTTGATGCGGGTCGAGACAATCTTCGGCATCTCGGCTTCCGGAGCCCTTTCGTCAAGGAGCCAAGTGGAAGCGTAGTGGGTCGATGAAAGTTCGTACATCGGCGGCTCTTCCTTGAAGTCGATGCCGAGGGCATAGCGGCTCCGGAGGGCAAAGGCATCGCCCTTCGGCGGGAAAAGCATGTTGGGCGGGGTGCCCGGGATCGCCTCGAGGCGCTCCTTGCTGTCGACGTCGGGGATTGAGGAGAGAAGAGCCCAGGTATAAGGGTGGGCCGGACGGAAGAAGATGTCTTCCGATGTGCCGTACTCGACGATCTTGCCGGCATACATGACGGCGACGCGGTCGGCCATGTTGGCGACGACCCCGAGGTCGTGGGTGATGAAGATGACCGACATGTCCCGGGCCTTCTTGAGCCGGTTGATGAGCTCGAGGATCTGGGCCTGGATCGTCACGTCGAGAGCCGTCGTC
Source organism: uncultured Bacilli bacterium (assembly GCA_944358895.1). Classification (GTDB taxonomy): domain Bacteria; phylum Bacillota_I; class Bacilli_A; order RFN20; family CAG-826; genus UBA4951. The sequence continues at coordinate 7,631 of CALVSB010000002.1, forward strand.
GGCTCGTCGCAGATGAGAACGTCGGGGTCGGCCGTGAGGGCGATGGCGATGACAATGCGCTGCCGCATGCCGCCCGAGAACTCAAAGGGATACTGGTTGTAGCGGCGTTCCGGATCGCGGATGCCGACTTCCTGCATGATGGTGAGGGCCCGCCGCTTGGCTTCCTTGTGGGAAACGCGGAGCTTCGAGACATAGCGGCGATGGGCGCCGATGAAAGCGCCATAGGCTTCCGAGAAGCCGCCGGTGACAAGGGAGACCGCTGCTTTCCAAAGAAGAGGCAAGGCGTTTTGCCGGTAGTCCTTGAAGCAGGCCAGGCGGTAGGCCCGTGCCTTCTTTCGGCCTTCGGCTTTCTTGGCGCGAAGGGCCACTTTGTCTTCTTTGATCTTGGGGGCCATCTTGGCCTTCATCTCGCGATAGGCCTCGACGTTGGCGGCTTTCTCCTCTTTGGAAAGGGATTTGCTGCCGTTTTTGAGCTTGAGCTCACTCTTGGCGAGGGAGACAAGGCGCTGGTCGTTCTTGAGGCGGATGAGAGTATCGTTAATGGTGTCGAGGTAGATCTTCTTGACCCGGTTGCCGTTGATAAGCATGACCTCGGTAATCTGCTTCCCGACCTTCATGATCGGGTTGAGCGAGGAGAGGGGGTCCTGGAAGACCATGCCGATCTTCGTGCCGCGGATCCGGTGGAATTCTTCCTCCGAGATCTTGGTGAGGTCCTCGCCCTCATAGATGATCGAGCCCGAGTCGATGTGGGCCGAGGGGGCAAGGATGCCCATGATGGTTTTGGAGGTAACGGACTTGCCCGAGCCCGACTCCCCGACGATACAGAGGGTTTCCCCTTTGTAGAGGTCGAAGCTCACGCCCCGGACGGCCCGGACGCTGCCTTCGTCCGTCTTGAAGGAGACAGCGAGGTTGCGGACCGAAAGAACGGGCTTTTTGCCCTCGGGGACGGGACCGACTTCCTTCGGATAGTCGATCGTGCGGAGAGCTTTGGCATTCTTTTCCATTATTCGTTCCCTCCTTTGAGCGACGGGTTGAAGGCGTCGCGGAGACCATTGCCGAAGAGGTTGAAGCAAATCATGACGATGGCCATGATGATGGACCCGCTGATGATGAGGTAAGGATAGGTATAGATGTAGGCTTGGGCATTGGAGAGGGAGACGCCGAAGCTAGTGCCTTGGAACGAGAGAACGTTCGGGAGGATGTAGCTGATCGTCGCTTCCGAGAAGATGACCGACGGGATCATGAGAGCCGCCGAGGTAATGATCGTGCCGATGCCGTTGGGGAGAATGTGGCGGAAGATGAGCCGGCCGTCGCTCGCCCCGAGGGTCCGGGCCGCCAGGACGTATTCCCGCCCTTTGAACCGGTAGAACTGGGCCCGGGTCGTCGCGGCCGTCCCGATCCAGCCGGTAAGGCACATGGCCAGGAGGAACGTCCAGAAGTTGGACCCGAGAAGGAGAACGATGAGGGTCATGAGGACCGTCCACGGCATGCCGCCGAGAATTTCGGTAAGGCGCTCCATGAAGAGGTCGACGTAACCGCCGAAGTAGCCCGAAATCGAGCCCCAGACGACGCCGACGAAGATGTTGATGATCGAGGCGAGGGCGCCGAGTTCAAGGGAGGTCAATAGACCCGAGAAGATGAGCTTGAAGTAGTCGCGACCTTGATTGTCGGTCCCGAAAAGGAAGCTCACCGGGGAGCATTCGGCAATGTAACCGTGATAGTAGAAGTCGCGGTAACGGGAACGGGTCCCGATGACCGTCGTGATGGTGTAGGTGACGTTGTCCGTCGAGGTGAAGGACACACGGGTGATGGCCGAGATGTCCCGTAGCGGGCAATAGTTTTCACCCTCGGCCGTCAGCTTGAAACCGAGCTGGGTCGCGGCATCGGTCACCTCAAAGGTTCCCATGAAGCCTTCGGGGAGGATATCCGTGTAGCTGAAGCCTTCTTCGATCCAGCCGCGCGACACGAAGGTGTCGACGTCGACATTGTTGAAGGTGTAACCAGTCTCTTCGCCATAAACGCCCTTGTAGTAGTCGTAACGGAAGGACCCGGTCGTGACCACCGCTTCCTTGATGGCCGCGCTGCCGTTGGTCATCTGCCACCGGTACTCCGTCGGGACGGCCGTCGAGGAAAGGACGTTGTTGAGAAGGTATTGGCTGGGGCTGCTGAAGCCATAGGAAGCCGTAACGAGTTGCTCGTCTTCGTCGAGATAGGAATAGGTGGCTTCCTGGTCATCGATTTTGATCGAGAGGCTGGAAAGCCAAATGTCGCCCTCGTTGACTTCGACGGCAACGTCAGTCAGAAGACGCTCCTCGCTCGTCGGGACGACGAAAGTGGCTTCGTAGAGGCCCGTCTCAGCGTTTTTGTTGAAAGTAAGGGGGTTTTGCGTGACTTCTGCACCTTCCGTGACTTCGACGAAAATCTGGAAGTTTTCTTCCGTCACCGAAGATTTGTCAAAGTCGGCCCCATAGGTGACCGTGAAAGTCTTGCCCGAGGAATTGCTATCGAGGGACGGGGTCCGGAAGTAAGCCGGCTCGTCGAAAGTGAGCGGCGCCATCGAAAGATAGCCGCCCTTAGCATAACGGAGGGCGTTTTCGGCCAAGGTGTCGCTGATGGTCGTTTCCTTCTCGACGATGTCGAGTTGGCCGTCCGCCGTTTTCTGGATGGCGTCCTCGTAGTAGACGGCCGAGCCGCTGCCGGTGGCCGGAAGGCCGGTCGCTGGATCGAGGACGACGTTCTCGATGTAGCCGGTCCCGTCCATGAAGCCATTCGCGTCGTTGAACCATTTCGGCGGCAGGAATCGCATTTCCTGAACGGAAGCAGTCGCGTTGTTCTGGTCGAAAATCGGAACGAAGATGGCCATGAGAACCAAAACGCCAAGGATCGAGGCGGCCACCACCGAGCTCTTCGATTTGCAGAAGCGCTTGAGGGCATCCTTGAAGTAGGTCGTCGGCTTCGTCTCGAACTTATTGTCGTGGATCGACTTGTCGAGCTGAACGAACTTGAAGTCCTGGTCCTTGTTGAAAGCGATCTTCGTTTCGGGCTTTTCCGGGGTCTGTTCTATAACTTTCTTTTTCATAAAGGTTACCTCTGTCCCATCCGGATGCGCGGGTCGACGACACCGTAGGAGAGGTCGACGAGCAAGGTGGCAAAGAGCCCGATGATGGTGTACATGGCCATGTCGACCATGACGACGGCATAGTCACGGGAGTTGAGGGCCGTGACGAAGAGCTGGCCGGTGCCCGGGATGGAGTAAAGCTGCTCGAGAACCATCGAGCCGGACATGATGGAAATGAACTGCCCAATGATCATCGGGACGATCGGCACCATCGAGTTGCGAAGAGCATGGGAGAGAATCGACTGTCCCTTGGTAAGACCCTTGGTTCTAGCAAGGAGGAGGAACTCGGAGTTCATGACCTCGCAAAGCTCGGCCCGGGTGTAGCGGCCGAAGCCGGCAATCGAGCCGAAGGAGAGGGCCAAGACCGGGATGATGAGGCCGCGGAAGAAGAGCGATGGATCGGCCGCGATGGCGATGGCGCTCGGCCAAGCCTGCGGGAGCCAGTCGTTGTAGTAGGTGAACCAGAGGAGCATGAAGGAAATGAGGACGAAGCTCGGCACCGAGATGAAGATCATGATGAGCGTCGAGATGATCGTGTCGGTCGGCTTGTTTTTCTTGAGGGCCGCCCACACGCCGATGGCAATGCCAAGCGGCGTCGAAAGGATGATCGAGATGACGTTCAGCTCGATGGTGATCGGAAGGCGTTCCATGATGATTTCCATGGCACCGCGGTTAACCGAAATCGAGGTCGAAACGCCCCAGTTCCACTGGGTGAAAATGTTGCCAAGCCAATGAATGTAACGGTCGAGGACCGGAACGGCTTGGTAATAGGTGGTCGCCCCGTTGGCATCGATGACCGGAATGGCGTCCGGATACTTCTCGATGACCTCGGCCAAAGTGACCTTCATGTAATATCCGAGATCGACTTGCTGATCGTAGAAAGCGATCTGAACGGCCGCACCGCCTTCAGGCGGGGCAACCGGCAAAGTCTGGATGAGAATGTAAGAGATCGACAGGATGATGAAGGCCGTTAGGACGATCAACCCGATTCTCTTGAGAACATATTTCCACATGCTTATATCCTCACGTGTCTTTCCAATGGGCATTTTCTCACGAAAAGCCCACCGCGGCACCACTTTTTGATTAAGAAAGGGTGGGGAGACGACTCCCCACCCATGAAGCCGATATGAGAGCTAATCAGGCAATACCGGCGACTTCCGGCGTGACGTAGAGGTCAGTGACCATTACCGTCCGGTGGACGCCGGAGTCGAAGATAGCTTCGATGCCGACGTAGATGCAGAGGTTGCTGTAGTTCGAGCCGTTGATGGCAAGCAGCTGCGTGTAGTAGTTCTTGAGCGTCGAGGTCGGGATCCGAATCTCAATTCTCAAGGTGTTCTCGTTGAACGAGCAGTACTGTTCGGCTTCGCTCGAAGTAGCGGCGAAGGGGAAGTAGCTCGTGCCGATGGCCGTATTATCGGCCGTCGCGGTGAGAAGCCACACGTAGTTGAACTTGAACTGGATGGCCGGAGAGCCGTCTTCGCGGATGAGCGAATCGGGCACCGTCAGGATGAACACCGTGCTGGCGCCGTCGATTTCAGCCCGCTCGTCCATGTTCTCAGGAACGCCGGCAAGCGGGACGTTGATGCCGTTTTGGACGACAGCCGAGCCGTTGCAAGCCGTGTAGAAGGCATCGTAGGAGAAGCGCTCTTCAACGCCGTCGCCATCTCCGTCGAAGAGAATCGGATAGGTTTCGGAAACGTGTTCGGTCGGCTCGCCCCACGAGCAGGTGAAGCCCTGAGAGAGGTTGTTGGTGCAGATGACCGACATGAACTCAAGCGGGTTGAGAACGTTGCCGGTGATGGCGCCTTCGGCAAGGTCGAACTCGCCGCGGTCCATGGCGTTGTAGGCCTGGGTGTAGTCTGAAACGGCGTGGTTGTTGATGTTGAGGGTGATGCCCCACTCCTTGCAGGCGGAGTTGAAGACCGTCTCGATCTGGTTCTTGATCTCGTTGCCGACATTTTCGATCGAGGTCAGGTAACGCCAGGTGAAGTCGATCATGATCTCGGTATTGCGCTCAAGCTCGCCCGTGCCGACGCCAGTGGCGACTGCGCTCCGGAAGAGCTGGGCTGCCATAGAGGTCGAGTAGCCGTTCGGGTCGACGGCCGTGTAGCGGGAGACGGCCTTCTTGCCGGCATCCGTGTCGCGGTAGGAGATGTTGTTCTCCGGATCGATCTTGTAGGCGTCGGAGAGGTAGCCGACGGCCGGGTTGCGGCCCATCGTGCTGGCGATCTTAGCCCGGTCGATGGCGAAGAACATGCCGTCGAGGAAGTTGTCGTTGCCCATGATCCACTTGACGTCCCAGGAGAGGTTGCTGGCATGCGGATACTGCGTGCCGTCGGGGCCGAAGAAGTAGTCCCACTCGTCGTAGGTGCAAGTGTTAAGGTTGATTTTGAGAATCGTCGACCCCTCGGCGCGGTGGCCATACGGGTCGTTCGCGTGTTCCTTTGTGTGCTCGGACGGGCAGGTGACGTTGTCAAGCTTGCCAGATTTGAAGCGCTGGTAGGCGTCCTCGTCGTTCTGGACCTTCGTCTCGACATAGCCTTGGAAGTTGATTTCGCTGGCGAGCGAGTAGTTCGGGTTCTTCTGGTAGACGGTAACGACGTCCTTCTGCCACGAGGTCACGATGTAGGGGCCGGTGGAGAGGAGGTTGTCGACGGTCGTCGTATAGTCGCCGCCCTGGGCGGAGCCAATGGCGCCGAACTGCCGGCAGCCATTCTTCCAGATGGTCGACCAGTTGGCGCTCTCCTCGGTGAGGGTCTCCGGGTCGCCGCCGCCGAGCTCGATGAGGTAGTCCTTCGGGAGCGGGCTGTAGAGGCTGCTCGAGAGGTTGTACATCGCGTAGAACTGGGTCTGCGGGGTGACGAACTCGAAGTCGATCGAGCCTTCTTCCTCGTTCAGCTGGATGCCGACGTTGGCCCAGGTTTCTTCGTTGTGGGTAGGGGCGTAGACGTAGTCGTTGGCCCCGGCAAAACCGGAGGCGTCGGTCGTCAGGCCACTAGTCCGGAAGAGGTTGTTGTCGAGGATGGCCCGGAACGGGGTGAGGTAGTCCTCAAGCGCGATCGGCCGGCCGTTGTACTTGGCGTAGTACTTGCTGGTCGGGGCGATGGCGTAGGAATACTGGGCGCCGTCTTCGCCGGTGTGGAGGCGGACCCTCCACTTCCGGTAGGTCGTGCCCTCGACGTACTCGACCTCGTCGCCGTTGTCGTCGAGCGGGACCGGACGCGCGTCCTTCGCGAGCACGTTCCGCCAGACGTAGCCGTCCTTGGTCGCGTTCATGGTCACGCTATAGTAGCTGTTGGAGATCATGCCGTTCCTTCCGCCCACGTCCTCGCCGGAAGAGTTCCAGTAGTTGAACGTGCCGGAGTCGGTCGTCGTGTAGCCCTGGAAGTAGTTCGGGTAGGTGACGCCGCTGATCGGCTGCCCGTTCCACATGTTGCCCTGCGGGTTCAGCTTGGATTCGTTGATGCCGAAGCCGTAGTTCTCAATATAGGTGTCGCTCGCGAGGGTGATGCGCGGCGAGAAGAGCTCGAGGCTCGCGTCGTCGTAGAGGGGGATGCCCGCCAGGTGGTGGCGCATCGCGTAGTCCTCCATCTTGTAGAGGAGGTTGGATTGATAGTCTACCCAGTCGCTCTGGCTCATGTCAGCCGGCTTTTCGGTCCAGTCGTAGACGCCGTTGGCCAGCGGATTCTTGCTGTAGTCAACGCCCGTAGAACTACTGGTCGTCGATCCAGCGCCGCCGCCTGAACTGGAGCTAGAAACGATTTGCTCATTGCAGGCCACGAGGGCGAAACCCCCGAGAAGACCTAGGAAAATCAGACTTTTCTTCATGGGTGCTGCACTCCTTTCTTTCTAAAAAAGCAACGGGCGTAATCCTCGCCCGCGCAAAGAAGTATCCACTTACCCAATAATATGTCAATAATTATTTTTAACAACTTCCGAGCGAGTCAGATACTCAGCCAAACAAGGAGCAAAATGACAGCAAGGACAAGATAGACACCGGCATTGATAAGCCACGGCAAATAGTGGGCTTTTCGACGTTTTCTTTTCTCGTTCATCCCCTGCTGGTAGTCGCCTGCCGTCTTGTAGCGGCGCTCGGTCGGCCGGGGTCGGAAGGACAAAAAGAGGGCGTAAGCGGAATATCCAAGAACGTCAAAACTACCACCCCTAGTAGCCAGGCGGAGGCCGCAAAAGGCCAAGAGGAGCCCGGCGCTCAGGAAAGCCCCGTCGGAGTAGTAAGCGATATAGGTCGGAGTGTGGTAGCCGCCGCAAATGAGCCAAAAGGCAATGAAGAAAACGAACCCGAGGGAAGTCGAGACGATGATCTCCGTCAACAAAGCTTTTTCGTGCTCGCTCATCGATGGGCTATTTTCCTTTTCCTTGACGAAAAAGACAAGGCCCGAAAAATAACGATTGAAGATTTCTTTGTCTTGAGTATTTTAAGAGGCGCGTTAAAGCGCGTTTCTTTTATAAAGGAGGTTATAGACATGAAAAAGAGCAATGTCCTCGGCGCTGCCTTCCTCTTAGCCGCCATGACGCTCGTCTCTTGCACGCAGACGGGCACGAGCGGCGAAAGCAGCGAGAGCAGCTCGGAGGAAACCAGCTCATCGGAAGTCGTTTCCCCGCGTCGCCTCGAAGTAGCCCTCGAGCATTCGAGCATTCCGGCCGGAACAACGTTCTACGATGGCTGCATCCCAACCATCACCTACATTGACGAAACGGCCGGCGAGACGACCGACGTCAGCAACTACTTCAATCAGCTGCGCTTCCAGATCTCGCCGATCGTGAACGGCGAAGCTGATACGACCACCGTCTACAATGCCAGCACCGCCCTGCCGGCCGGCGAGTACCAAGCCAAGATCACCGCTCGGTCCCGCACTGCTACCATCAAGTTCACCGTCACCGACGAAACGGTCGAGACGGCAAGCGAAGGCAACGGCTACAAGACGATCTACGGCACCGACAAAGACTTCACCCGCCTTGCCCTTTCCAACGGCGATGTGACGCTCGGCACCCTCGGCGAAGGCAACTTCCCGTCCAAGGGCACGGTCAACGTCCTCGTCATCCCGGTCATCTTCTCGGAAATGGTCGGCACGTCCTCGGCCTTCAGCCAACCGGAACTCGACCTTCTCGAGCGGGCCTACAACGGCTCCGACGCCAACGGCGACGCCGGCACCAGGACTGCTTGGGAGTCGCTCCACAGCTACTACCAGAAGTCCTCGTACGGCAAGCTCGACGTCGAAGCGACGATTGCCCCGGTCTACGTTTACGGAACCAAGTCGACCGACCTCAATCCCAGCGACGGCAGCAACGCCCACAAGATCGTTCAGGCTGCCCTCGACGACTATGAGAAGAGCCATCCCGACATGTCGAAGTTCGACGCCAACAAGGACGGCTACATCGACTCGGTCAACGTCATCTACAAAACGCAGGCCCCGATCGACTCTTCCAACCCGAGCGATCTTTGGTGGAACTTCACCTCGAACGCGAGCAATCAACCCAACGTCTCCCATCCGACGCTCCACCGCTTCTTCTGGTCGGCCTACTCGATGATGGAAACCGGCTACTACCCGGATGTCCCGCCCGAAGCCAACGTCGACCCTCACGTCCTCGTCCACGAGCACGGCCACGCCATGGGTCTCAGTGACTACTACTCCTACGACCAGGATTCCACGAGCGGCCAGAAGAGCGAAGCCCCGGCCGGCTGCGCGGACATGATGGACATGAACGTCGGCGACCATAACGCCTACTCCAAGATGAGGTTCAACTGGCTCCGCGACAACGCGGATGACGAAGGCCTCAACGTCATGTACGTCGACGGCTCGAGCGACAACTTCACGGTCACTATCAACTCGTTTGCCGACGAAGGCGACGTCCTCATCGTCCGCAACACGACGACCGATCCGTGGAACAAAACCCCCTACGATGAATATCTCATCGTCACCTACTACACCCCGACCGGTGTCAACGCTCTCGACTCCCTCGGCTATGGCGAATGGACCCAGTACAACGAAAGCACCGGTACGTCCGGTGCCGGCAACGGCGGGCCGTACCGCCATCCGGGTGTCCAGATCTTCCACGTCGATGCCCGCGTCGGCGCTGAAGTCGGCAAATTGACCGCCGAGGGCAAAGTCGACGAAAGCACCCTCAAGTGGGAGTACACCGACAACATCTACACCACCGACCACTACGATACCGAAACTGGCACCTACGAATCGGCGGCCAAGTTCCTCACCGACAACACCCCGTCCCGCTCCAACAAGATCGTCGACGGCAAGCTCGTCGGCGGCGGCGATGCCGAAATCGAAGCCGTTCTCTCGAGCGGCGACGACGGTTTCCGCTCCACTTCCTACGCCAACCTCATGGGCATCCAGAGCAACCTCTTTGGCACCAAGGAGTACGCCGATGCCAACAACTTCGAGGATAAGGAAATGTACGGCGGCAACACCTACTCCAACTACCTCGGCTGGCGCTACTTCGAAAACCAACTCGTCTGGAACGATGGCTCGACCTTCAACTGGACCTTCTCGGTCGAAAGTCAGACCGACACGACGGCTACCCTCCACTTCGTCAACAACGCTGCCATTGAAGGATAATTGTTGAAAAACAAATATCCCGTTCTATAGTGGCAAAGCATCAAGAAAGGAAAACACACATGAAAAGCAAAGGATTGCTCGTTCTGACGGCTCTTCTCGGCACCGGTCTCGTGCTCGGAAGCTGCGGCGGGACGACTACCAGCTCTTCCGAAGACGTCGAGACTTCCTCGAGCTCGGAGAGCCAGCCCTCCACTTCAGAAGGGAGCGAGAGTTCCTCTGAAGCAACGTCGGCCTACACGGCAACCCGCGTCACCATCAGCAGCAAGACGCCGGACAAAGTCGTCGTCGGCGAAACCATCGACTTCGGCCAGTACATCACGGTCACGGCTCCGGAAAACGGAACCTTCGGTCTCCGCGTCCGCGAAGGCTCGACCGGCGAGGCCGCCATCGACGGCCACAACGTCACTATCACGAAGGCTGGCTCGATCGGCATCCAGGTCGTCGGCGCCAACGACGCCAACCTCCGTCTATGGACCGTCACGGCCCTAGCGGCCGAAAGCAAGGAGATTGCCGACTATCTCACCGGACTCTCCTACAACTACACGGTCGATTGGCGCGACGGGACCGGCAACATGCTCTACGGGCTCACCTACCACAACGAGAACTACTGGCTTGCTCTTAGCGACATCAAGAACAGCCAAGATCAGACGTCCTCGACCTGGAGTTACTGGGGAGCCATCCAAGCCGGCGATTACCGCTACGAAATCGACTTCTACGAGAATTACGATTACGTCGGCCAGAAGGTCACCTATGACTACAAGGCCCACCCGGGCATCTTCGACGACTCCCTCTACTACGCGGCTGCCGAGATGGCGTTCAACGACGATACCATTTCGACCGATCCGGAGACGGGCCTCACCCTCATCACTGATGCTGGCGTTTCGAGCCTCATCCAGACCGGCGTCGGCACCAACTACGAGGCGATCAAGGAGAACGTCCTCGATCCGGACGGCTACAAGCAAGCCTTCCTGACCCCGCTATATGCCAGTGAGGAAGACACCCAAATCTACGGCGTCCGCATCATCTTCGCCGATGCTTCCTACCAGGTGATCTCGACTTGCCAAATCTACGCCGCTGGCGAGACCCACTTCGAACCGCTCGACGAATTCGTCGAGGCCGGGGTTGCTCCTTCCTACCTTACGTTCGACGACCTTGGCAATTACCTTGGCGGCAAGACGGCCGAAAAGGCTTCCACCACCATCGAGGCGGCCATCTCCTACGGTACCTACCTCACCAATAGCGAGACCGGCGAAACCACCTGGAAGGATGCTTCGCTCTCCGGTGTGAGCGAAATGGAAGAGCGGCTTGGCGTCAGCAGCTCGGCCCCGGCCGGCACCTATGTGGCGACTGTCGACGGCGATAGCTACTACAGCACCGCGACGCTCAGCTCTCTCTACTATAAGAGCAGCGATCCGACCTACACAGCCATTGGCAAAGACACCGACGGGCACTACTACCGCATGTCGGGCGACGATCCGGCGGCTTGGAAGACCAAGTCTGATCTCGGCGCCGACTTCGTCCTCTGGGATGCTGACGGCATCACGACCGTCTACGATGAGGAACACAATCTCACCGGGACCGAATACCTCACCCCGGCGGCTCTCACGACTGAGTACCTCAAGAGCCTCCCCTACACCTCGGTGACGACCAGCGGAACCGTGACCACGGCGACCGTCGATGCCATCGAAGACGAGGGCAAACTCATCAGCATCATCGCGGGCCTCATTCCGGAAGTCGGCACCTACGTCGTTGCCGGCATCCTCAACGGCATCACCGGCTCCTCGGGCGCCCCGTGCTACACCCTCTTCGAGTCTCCGAGCGTCAGCTATGACACCGCCACTGGCGACGTCAGCTTCGAGGCTGTCCTTGCCAACCTTGCCGAGGATGCCGAGCTTAACGCTCTCGTTGGCCTCCGTCTCCAGGTCACCCTCAAGAACTTCGGCACCACCGAAGTTCCGGCCTTCGGCTTCGCTCAAGCCGAAACGACCGAGCCGGCGGCCTAAGCGCTCCTTCATCCAAACCAAAGGCGGGTCCTTACGGGCCCGCTTTTCTTATGCGCGAACGGACATTTGCGATTAGTTTCGGCGACGTTTCCCTCGATGGTCGCCTTCGTGCCTATACCAGGCTTCTTATGCAAATCGGAAACCGGCCTCTTACGGTAAAAGAGAGCCCCCGCCTGCCTTGCTGATCGAAATTAGAAGCCAACGAAAACCGGCTATGGGAAGGCAGGCGGAAGAAAGTTTCAAACCGAAGATGAGATCGTTCGGCACCTCGAATGGCTAAAGAGCCGAAACGGTAATGCCTCGGCCGGCCCGTGGGAATTCTTGCCAATGGCCTAAAAGCAAACCATCCTCTTCGCTCCGGATAGCATCCCCCTAGACTTTCCGGCCAATCAGGTCCGTCCTTTGCCGCCGCTCCGGATAGCATCCAAGTTGCCATATGGGACTGCGAAGGCAAGGCCCTCGAGACCTTCTATGCCAATCCACATGTTCCTCCGATCGAGTTTCTCTCAATCGATAAAGTAAAAAAAGATGGGGGTTTTGGGGTCACTAAACTGATTAAGGGCCGCAAAAGCCGCCTATCTTTTTTTCTTTCTGGCCAAGGCGCAAGAAAAGCCGCCCTCCCGGCTCATTGGCCGGATGAAGGGCGGCAATTCGTATGGATGAGGTTAGGCCGCGACCCAGCTAATCGTCTGGTAACCAGTGACGGTCGCCGTGCCGATAACGGTTCCGTAGGCCGTGACTTCCATCACCGTTCCTTCGGCTTCAAGCGAAGTCCCTTCGACGAATTCGAGCTCGACCGTCGGAAGGAATTCGCCCTCGACGATCGCGCCATAGACCCGGCCTGGGTTCGGTCCGATGTCGGTCATGACGGAGATGAGGGTGACGCCAGTGCCGACCGTCCAGTCGGCCGTCTTAGCGTATTGGGCGTCGATATTGCCGGAGTTATAGACGGACTGGTACTTGCTCAGGTAATACGGTCTATCGGTGCCTTCCCGAATGATAAGGGCGTTCCCATTCTGATCGACGGTGACATCGTAGATGCCGGCCGTGAAGTTCAGGATGCCGCGCGCCTCGTCATAGCTGTTGATGACCGGGACGGCATCGACAGTCTTGCCCTCCCAGCTGAATTCGTCGGAACCGACGCCGAACTTGTAGTAGCTCGAGCCAGCCAGGGTTCCGATGTAGGTTCCCTGCGCCCAAGCATAGTCGGTGGAGAAGATGCCGATGTTCTGCTCGAGAGTAAGGACCACGTCGGCGCCGGTCTCGGAATCGACGGCAATGACGTAGTCGGTCCCGGCTTCGAGCACGTACTTGAGCACGCCGGTGCCGGTGGCAAGCTCGGTTTGGCCAAGTCCGTCGTAGAGGGTCAAGGCCGCGTCGGGATCGCTCGCCGTAAGCTTGGTGTCCATGCTCGTTTCAGCCGTGAAGCGAGCGTAGGAGACGGTCTGCCCTTCGACCGGCTGGACCGTAATCGTCCCGTCGACGATGGCGACGTCAGAGGCAAAGGCCGGAGTGAAGCCCGGAACGCCTTCGGCCATGAGGAAGGTGAAGGAACTCGTCGAGGTTCCGCCAGTATAGCCGACCTCGATGGTGTAGGTGCCCGGTTCGAGCCGGAGATCGAGTTCGACCTCGGTCCCGTAATAGACATCCCACCAATCTTCTTCGCCCTCTTCGACCACGGAGCCGAGTTCATTGCCCTCGGCATCATAGACGATGATCTGCTTGGCGTAGTACTCGGTGCCGCCGTCGAGGATCAAACGGTAGAGGGCCGTTTCCTCGACCGTGATCTCGTAGAAGTGCGAGCCTTCGTAGAAGGTCGAGACGGTAATCGGCTCGCCCATCGTAAGGCTCAGGGCTTCGTTGACTTCCGGCGACGTCATGAGGAGGCCGTCGGGCGGCACGCCGATCGTCACGTAGCTTGAGGTTTCGCCCGCGGCGTACTCCTCGAACTCGTTGTCGTAGAAATTGCTCGAGAAGACGAGGTAGTAAGTGCCGGCCAGATCGAGGTCCTCGAAGAGCTGCACGGCTTCGGTCGTCGCGGAGCTGGCGCTGAAGTCAGCGACTTCCTCGCCCGCCTCGTCGTAGATCGTCACGCTCGTGTAGACTCCATCCTCCCCGCCGATGGTGATGGCCGTCGGCAGTTCCGGGATGGTATTCGGCATGATCTTGTAGACGGCATAGGCCTCTTTCGTCCCGTTCCAGTTGATCCGGGTCTTCGCTTCGTAGTCGAGAGCGACCGCTTCGTCGGCGGTGTCGTTTTCGGCCGTCGTGATCTCGACCGGGATCTTGCCGTAGAGGACGTCATCGGGGTCGTAGCTGCTGTAGTAGCCGGTAACGCCGAGGTAGACGGTCTCGCCTTCAAGAAGGTCAAGCGTCCAGATGGTGCTGTAGCTGCTCTTGCGGTGCGGCACCAGGTGGTCGACTTCGTAAGTCGCCGAATTGACGGTCGTGAGTTCCGTCTTGTCTTCGCCATAAAGGAAGAGATAGGGCTCGTCCTTGGTGTAGGCGGTCGTCGACTCTTCGTCAATGTCGTAAGGCTTGCCGAGGCTGATGTAGTAGCGGTCGTCGGCCTGGGCCGTGAACTTCAGGTAGTAGACTTCCATGCCCGGGACGGTCGAGGCGTCGCCCTTGAAGGTCGCTCCTTCGATGACGAAGGGGTCGTCGAGCGAATTGCCGGCCGGGAACGCGGTCCAATAGGCGTGGAGAGTCACGTCGGCTTCCACGGTATAGGTAGCCATGTCGAGCGGCTCCGGATTCTCGAGGTCGAGGACCCAGCCCGCCATGAAGTAGCCGTCTTTCCGGGGTTTCGGAACATTGGGCACCGTCCGTCCGACAATGACGTCCATCACGATGTTTTCGTTCGTCTCGGCTCCGTCGACGACGGCCGTGCCGCCGTTGAGGTCGAAGGTCACCGTCGCGACTTCGGTATCCGAGCAGATCGTCCAGTCGGAGACGATGTGGTTGCCCGGGGCCGCGGCCGTGAGGGCCGCCCACTCGGCTTCCGTTCCCTCGTAGGTAATCCGGACGATGAGGCCGTCAGAGGTGAAGAGGGCCATCTGCGGAAGGGCCGTGACCGTATAGGGGACGACGAACTCGTTGACCGCGGTCCGGATGCCCGACTGGATGCTCGTGAGGTTCGAAGCCTCGAAGAGGATGCGGTTGATGCTGGTGCTACTGCCGAAGCAGCTTGACCCGATCGTCACAAGGCTGGACGGGAAGTTGACCGTGCCGGCGATCTTGGTTCCCGAGAAAGCCCAGCGGTTGAATTCCACGATGGTGTCCGGAAGGGTCACGTTGCCGAGTCCACTCTTGTTTTCAAAGCAGCCGTTGGTGCTGTCGATATCGCCGGCAGTGACGACCTTGCCGAGCGATTCGGCCAGGTGGTCTTCCTCCGGGACGAGCGACCAGACAAACGGGGCAACGACGATGTCGCCGGTACCGCCCCCATAGAAGTAGTAGTCGCCGTAGTAGGTGTCGCCTTCGTCTTCGTACTTGGTGTAGGTGACGCTTCCGACCGTCGGGTCGCCGAGAACGCCCCAGACATTGGCCCGGTCGTCCAGCGAATCAACAAGCCCGCCGGCCAAGTCGTAAGTCTTGAGGGAGACGTCGATCTCGCTCCACCAGTTGGCCTCCGGGATATTGTTGATGGTGTACGTCATGTAATAGTAGGTCTTCCCTTCCTCGAGAGGGGTCGTCCATTGGACGTCCGCGGCCCGAGGCAGCTCAGTGTAGACATACTTGAGGTCAAAGCTCGCTTCTTCCTTGATGACGGCATCGGCTTCCTTGACGCTTCTCGTCCAGGTCGCCTTCGAGAGGCCTTGATAGCCGTCGATGGCCGCGACGAAGCGGATGGCCTTGTTTTCCCCGACGTCGGTCACGTCGATCCCGAGGACCGGATGGGCGGTGTCGACTTCGTTGGCTTTCTTGACATGATTGCCGAAAGCAATCGCCCGGCCTCCGTCTTCGGTCGTCACGATTTCGTCTTCAAGAAGCGGGTCCGCCTCCGGCGCCCGGTCAGCCGTCACGGCGACGATCAGGCCGAGGGCCATGGTCGAAAGAAGAAGGAAAGGGACGGTTTTGCGTGTGTTTTTCATGTTTTTCGTTCCTCCTTACCACTCTTCGACGATGCCGCCTTCGCCGGTCACGACATTGATCGGCTCAACCTTGATGTCGATCGTCATGTCGGCCTCGCCCATCGTTACGGTGAGGACTCCGTCGGCCAAGGAGGCTTCCTCTCCGTCGACGGTGATTTCGATGATGCGGTATTCCTCGTCGACTTCGACGGTCAACTCGATGACCTCGCCAGCCACGCCGGTAAGGTTGCCGTCCACGGTAACGACATCCGGAGCGGTGACGATAATGTCGTGAAGTTCGGCCGTCGCGATGACGATGGTGGCGTTCACGTCCGGCATCGTGAACGTGATCTTGCCGTCCACGATTTCCACGGCCTCGCCATTCAAGGTAGCTCCCGTGATGCGGTAGTCGGCCTCGGCCGTTACCTCGATCGTCACCTCGTCCCCAGCCTTGGCCTCGGCCGGGCCGGTCGTCGTAATGTGTTCGCCTTCGATGGCAATCGCGTAGGTCGCGACCGTCGAAGAAGCGATTTCGCTATCCGGCGTCGAAACCACCGGTTCGCTGCTCGAATCGGGCGCGGGAATTTCCGAAGAGGCTACTTCCGAGGTTCCTTCGGAACCGCCGGTTGAAGTTACCGGTCCTGACGACTCAGTCACTTCTCCGCACGACGCGAGCAAGGCGAGAAGCCCCAAAACAAGGACTCCCTTTATTTTCTTGCCTTTCATTGTCGAAAGACTCCTTTCTTCCGGATGGCAAATGGCGCGCAAGGAACTCCGGAGCAATCGCATGGCGCCAGGCCCCAAATAACCTCCCCCCACGGGCCTCGTATGGGGGCACAATATGAAAGATTGTCAAATTTTCAATAAAAAGGTGCATATGTTTAATGAAAAGTGAAAAGTCAGCCGTCCATCGAAAAAATTTTAAGTAAGTATCTAAACATTTTGATTGACATGAAGCGTTCTTGACCTAGTCTTGACGCGCGTAGATGCGCATCTAAAAGAAAGGATATTCATGAAGAAAGCATTAATTGCCCTTCCGATAGCCTTGGCCCTGCTCCTCCCTTCGTGCGGAGGCGAAAGCCAGTCGACGTCGTCCGTCGGCCCATCGGAAGAAACCTCTTCGACTTCGCCGGACAGCTCTTCAGAAGTGTCAGAGAGCGAAGAGGAAAGCCAAAGCAGCTCGGCAGAGGAGGTCGTCTTCCCCTCCTATAGCGAAATTCAGGAAGACATCGTCATGGGCGGCTACCTCACCGAAGTGGGGATCGGCATCGCCTTCATCGCCGGCCGGGATTACACAATCAGCTTTTACTTCTCGGTCGCCGACATGGGCGGGGTCGAAGTCTTCTCGACCCACCCCGAGTACCTCGAGGTCGAGCCGACCGACACGGCCGGGACTTACATCCTCCACTGCAAAAAGGTCGGCGATCCCGGCCTCTTCATCCGGGATGCCGAAGGGAGAACCCATTACCGGAACAATGTCCACATCCGGGAAGCCATCCCCCTCGAGGAGATGGAAGACTACCTCGTCGGGATCGACCATTACCAAAGCTGGGGCATCAACGGTGGCAACATCCAGTTCACCTTCCTCGGCAATTCGACGGCCATGCTGACCGGGACCGACGAAGGGAACATCCCCCTCGGGAAAAACGGCATCCAGTTCACCTACGAATACGACATGACGATCGAAGATGCCGGGATGTACGTCTTCAAAATCCTCGACTGGGAAAACCCCTACACCGGGCTTACCGCGAATGCCTTCCACGTGAGCATGGCCGGTGACATCATCCATCTTACCAACGGAACCATCGGGACGACCTCCTTCTATACCTGCGAGATCTTCCAGGTGGCTGAAGCGGCTGCCCAATAAAGGAGAACCATCATGAAAAAAGCCAACAAAGCCCTTCTCGTCGCCTTGCTCGGAGCCGGTCTCACCCTAGCTTCCTGCGGAGGGACGGAAACTTCGTCTTCGACTCCGGCGGAAAGCACGACGACTTCCGCTTCCTCGGAAGCCGAAGCCTCTTCCGAGACCCACGGGGAATCTTCCTCGGAGTCGGTCTCCCTCCCTGATTCGAGCGATACCTCCTCGACCCCGGATGTCGTCGAAGACTACCTCGTCGACATTGTCGAGACGACCGGCGTCCACATCACTTCGAACCTCGAAAGAGCCAAACCAGGCGACACTGTCACTTTGACCGTCACCGTCGATCCGGGCTACGTTCTCACTTCCCTTACAATGAACGGCGAGACCCTCACGGCGAATAGCGACGGCACTTATTCCTTCACGATGCCGGACCGCGATGCGAAGATCCGGGCCACCGTGACGGTCGAAGGCGAAGTGACGATCGGCGGCTCGGTTTCCGCGGCCTTCACCGAAAACGGCGACGGGACCTGGACCGCCCGAAACGTCGAAATCCCGGCGGCCGGCGGCCAGATTTACATCCGGGTCAGCCCCAAAGGCGGAACCTCCGACCTTCTCGGCTATAGCGACCTCGACATCTACAAGTGCTTCGGGAACATCACCTACTACTATTCATCCGACACGGACATCGGCTCGGTGGCCGAAGACCTCGGCATCCAGGTGAGCGAGGACAAGGGCCGCGGCTCCTTGATCCTCCTCGGCGGCAATGCAGCCTATGACATTACCTACGACCCAGCCGCGGAACTCAAGCTTTCGGTCCAGCGGACGAAGGTGACTTCCCTCCCGACGACCTCCGAGCAGCTCTACAGCCTCTTCGACGGCTCGGTCCTGAGCGAGGCCCCGACTTATCCGGCAGGCGTTACGGGAGTCGACTACTACGATTCGGCAGCCGGCGTCAACGGCGAGGACTACCACTACGTCAAATACGCGGACGGCTCCTCCCACGCGACGGTCAAGGACCACGACACCGGCGAGACAACCGCGAATGTCTACAAGGAAATCGTGACCAAGGACGGGCGAAAGCAGCTCATCGTCGTCGACAACTATCTCCGGGGACGGACCTATACCGACCTGAGCGGCGGGACCGCTTCCCTCGAAGGCGATAGCCTCGCCGCGGCTGACGTCGAGGCCTATAGCGGCCGTTACGACATTGTCGACGCGGTCGCGGAAGGCTACAGCCGTTACCAATACGACGAACGCGACGCCGCCTTCTTGGCCGGGAGCTACGACCACACCATGCGGGAAATCGACATGGTTCAGTACCAAGCCTACCGCCACTCCTTCGAAATCGCCGACGATCTTATCCGGACCGAACTCGACATCGTCCCGACGAAGCACGAAGACGGGACCTTCACCGTCACCATCGACTCCCTCAAGGAATGGAACCCGAGCGCTTCGGGCACCATCTACAACACGATGGATGTCGACACGGTCGGCACTTGGCACGTCGAGATGACCTTCACCGAGGCCGGCGCCATCCTGAACGGCTCTTACCTCCTCAAGAAGTACACGGCGACCAATTACAATTTCAAGACTCACGAGTTCATCGGCGATCCGGAAACGACTGGGACCGTCCTCCGGGAACTCCGCTACTCCTATACCTACGGCGAGGCCGCGGCCAATCCGCACGACTTCGACTACACGCCTTATTTCGCCACCTCGATCGACCCCTACATCGAAGTGACGGACGGGGAGCGGAACGTCCTCTCGGCCGGCTGGAATTCGATCGAAGACGAGGATTCGATCCACATCAATCCTTCGCCCTCGACGGCTCTCGATGCCTGGCAGTACGGCATCATCGGCTCCGACAACCCCGACATCTGCCGGAACGAAGACGGCAACCCGACGGCCTACCAGATGTACGGTACCGGGGCGGTGACCCTCACCTTCGGCAACCACACCGACAATTCGGTCACCGGTTCGGTCGAGGTCACGATCGACGGTTCGACCTTCCATAGCCTTGCCTGGATCCCCTACTACGAAGGCGGCATCTACTCCGACGAGAACATCATCACGGCCAGCAACCTCCAGATCTACGGCAACAGCAGCCACACCGTCACCCTTTCGCCGACGCCCAATAACGGCACCCTCTTCGGCCTCGAATGGACGAGCGACCACGAAGGCCTCATCGACCTCGACCTCGACGCGGCAACCGGCCGCTGCACGGTCACGGCCCTCAAAAACATCGCGGAAACGACGACCGTCAACCTCACCTTTACCTCGCCCTACATCGACAATGTCGACGGCGAGTGCGTCCTCCAAGTTACCGTCGTCCCGGGAAGTGGCGAAGAGGTCTCGATCGCGACCTTGGCCGGGACCTATCGGGTCGAACTCGGCGAAGACACGACCGGCTACGACGAAAGCGACCCGACGGTCCTCACTTTGACCGCCGATCCGTCCAAGGACCACGAAGGGGCCTATGAAGCGACGATCGAGATGTTCGACGAAGACGCCACCTTCAAAGTCGGCTTCGACTATACCTACGATCCTGACAACTTCGCCCTCAAGGTCGTCTCCGGCAGCGCGGAGCTCCTGAGCGGGTCGCTCGGCTCCTACGACGATATTACCGTCAGCCTCAACTTCGAGATCACGACCGGCAAGGTAGGCGTCTATCTTGCGACCGAGACTTACGACTGGAACAGCTACGGCGCGACGATCACGCCCTACCTCGGCGAATACACCGACGAGGAGGATTACTCCTACATCTCGGCTTACGTCTTCTTCGTCAAAGTCGAATAAAGACGCACGGAACTTAGGCGGGCTTCGGCCCGCCTTTTCTTGTCGTTTTGATAAAGATAAGGGGGTTTTGCATGAAAAAAGAGGCCCTCGATGGGGCCTCCTTGCGGTACTTGAGTCTCTAGGAAACCTGGTAGGCCAGGATCTCGTCGGTTGCTTTTTCGACCTCGGCCACGTTGGCCTCCCCAAAGCCGAAGAAGGAGAAATGGGTAGCCCCGGAAATGAGGTTGACATTTCCGACCGAGTAATTGACCGCGAAGTCGATGTAAGACTCGCCGCCTTCCTCGCGGGGAGTGATCATGATCGACCGCGGATAATACCCGGCGCTTTGGATGTGGCCGCCGTTCAAGGTGTCGAAGTCGATGGCGAGGGTCGAGTCGTCGATGAGATAGGTCCCGTCGCCCATCGGATCGGCGAATTCGAGATAGTCCCAGAAGAGGGCTTGCTTGATGTAGCCGAGGCCGGACGAGACATCGGTCAGGTCGCTGGTCGTGATGTAGGGATAGGAAATGACGGGGCTGACCTGAAGCCCATCATCAAGGTTGCTCAGCATGTAGAGATAAGTGCCGTCGAGGACGTGGCTGACGTAGGTAATGCTTCCGTCTTCCCCGGACTGGGGAAGCGAAAGTTCCACGTGGGAGAAGGAAACGAAAGCCTGGTCGAAGGCTCCTTGGGAATGGCCGTAGTCGTTATAGAGGCCTGCCCAATAGGTCGGCATGAAGTACTCGGTCCCGTAGGAGAGGGTGGGATCGCCGATGTCGAGAACGTCCCGCTTGTAGTTGTCTAAGAAGAACTTGTCCCGATAGGAGGCAAGATCGTCGGGGACGGCATAGAAGGAGCCGCCGCGATCAAGATAGCTGTCGACTGCTTCCGCGTTTCCTTCGAGGGAGGCGACGGATAGCGAATAGACTTGGCCGTCGATCGTCACTTCGATCCGGAAATCAGTGAGGGCGGAACCGGCTTTGACGAGGAAGGAGGTCGCCTTCAGGAAGTCGGAAGACGGCCGTTCGAGGAGGGTCAGGACCGCCAGTTTGTTGACCTTGTTGGTCAAAGCGTAGCTCTCCTCCCCTTCCCAAATGCTTTCCTTGGAAAGATCGATGTCGGCAAGCGAGGGGAAAAGGCCGCTTCCGTAAAGTTCCTGTCCCTCTATCAGTTCCGAGCCGCGGAGATTCCCCCGCTCGTCGAGGAGGAGACGGTAAACGCCTCCTTCCGAGGCGACGTAGCCGATGCTGGTAATCCCTTCGTCGAGGTAGAAATACCCAGGCGCGTAATGGAGGGTAAATTCCCCTTCGTCCGCCTTGAGGGTGTAATCGTGGTTCGACTGAAGATAAAGAAGGGAGGCCTTGACGTCATTCGGGGCCGGCATTTCCGGCTGGGCAACCGAGGAAGAAGGAAGAGACGAGGTTTCCTCTTCCGACGGGCTGCTAGAAAGGGAAGAGACAGTTTCCCCGCCGCACGATAGCAAAAGCAAAGAGAGAGTCAAAGCCAAGACTGGATGCGCTATTTTCATTAATCGTTTTCCTCCCGGCATGCAAGGAGACTAGCACAGGTCCGGGAAATCTCAACAAAAGAAAAAAGGCCCAAAGGCCTTAGACAGCTGGACCGCGCCGTGGGAACTTCCGTCGAGATCCAGCCGTCACCCTATAAAAGCGAATAGTTGGGGTTTTATTGGCAGACGCGAAAATTTTCTTTCTACAGATGTTCAAAGAATGAAAAAGGCCACCCGTAGGATCATGGGGCGGCCTTTCCTTTATTTGGAGGTGGCTTTGAGGTCGCGGACGGCTTTTTGAAGGCCCCGGACCGTGTAGTTCAGGTCTTTCAGTTCCGACTGCTTGAGGGTCCGAACCAAGGCTTCCTGAGCCTGAAGGTCCTTGATTTTGCTCTCGAGGGGATAGGTCGGATTGTTGATCTTCGCCTTGAGGTCGCGGTCGGCCTTGAGCGCTTCTTCGTAGGAAGGGCTATGGACGGCCTTGCGGCCGGGATGGGGCTTGGCCCCGCTCTTCGGGGCGGAAGCTTCCGCGGCTTCCTGGGCCTTCGGAGCGGCGGGCCGGCTCTTCTTGGCCGCCGGCTTCTTCGCCGGAGCGGTTTCCTTTTTCGGAGCGGGCTCTTTCCTAGCCGGGGCCGGGGCTTTCGCCGGTTCGGCCTTCGAGGCTTCATCGAGGGTCACCCGGTAATCGCCTTGGTTCTTCTCGATGTGGAAGACGAGGTTTTTGACCGTGGCGTCCTTCTTGCTTCCAATCTCAAGCATCGCCACTTCGTGGACGAGTTTCGAGAAGTCGGAGCTGACGAGGTCGTAAGGCCCGTGCACCGCGGCAACGTAAGGTACTCCGTCGTCGCGAATCATCGTGCCGTAACGGCCGAGAAGGTCTTTGAGAGCCGAGATGAAGGTATCGCCTTTCCCGAAGGGCGAACGCTTTTTGGGCGCTTCCGGGGCCGGCTTAGAAACCGGTCGGGACTCCGGGGCGGGAGCAAGAGGCTGAGACTGGGAAGCCGGCTTGGCTTCCTTCGCGGACGGAGCCTCTTTCTCTTCGAGGGTCTTTTCCTGAAGGGCGATGACTTCGGCCTTGGCTTTGAGCAAATCGTCGGGTCCATAGAGCAGGTTCCAGGAGGAAATGTCGGAACTGCTGTAGGATCCTAGGTTCTTGAGCTGGCGATCGAGATCGTCGAGCTTTCTAGCCAAGGGGTAGGTCGAATTGCGGATGTTGCTCGAGATGGCGCGGTCGAGGGTTTTGATGTCGAGGGGCACAAGGCTCTTCGGCGTCTCTTTCCGAGCGGCCGGCCGAGGGAGCGGCTGGGCTTCCCGGATGTTCTTTTCCGGGAGTTTGGAAGGAAGGTTGCGGCTGCTCTTGGCCTGGGCACGGACTTGGTTTTGGTAAACGTTTCCTTTGTTCTCGAGGAGATCCCCGAAGGGATCGACCTTGTAAACGTTCACGAACTTCCCGTGCTGGCTATCGAGGTTGTTCAGGCTTCGCACATCGTCGGCCAGCTGCTTGTCTTGGCTGATGAGAATGATTTTCTTGTTGATTCTCTGGGCCGAGATTGAGGAATAGATGGCCGGATCCGCAAAGTCTTCCGTACTCCGCACTTTTTCTATCGTGAAGAGCTTGTTGCCTTTTTTGTCGAGCTTGAGGAAGCGAAGGGCCCGCTTGGCATCGATCCTTTGCTCAAGCGTCTCTCCTTTCTTTGCGTGCTTCTCGAGTTCGTTGACCACTTGGCCAACCACGATGAACTCGGGACGATGGTCTTCGAAGTATTCCGTCGACAGATTGAGCATGTCGAGGAAGGGGCCGAAGCTTTCTTCCATGAGGGAACAAGTATCGATGTAGCATAGGTCGATTCCGGACAGGAATTTGGCTAGCTTCGAGGCCTTCGTTTCCTCAGTGAATTGATTTCTTTCGATGATGGTTGTTTCCTTTCTTTTCCTCCTAGGCTTAATGATACCGCAAAAAGAAGGGACCATGGACCCGGCTTTCCTTGAAAGGGGAAAGACACGGTTTCGATATATATGAAACCGTTTTCAAAGAGATGAAAAGAATTGTTGTTTCGATGGCATCAAATCTTTTGTTTAAGAGAAAAAGTTCCGATAATTCCTGAAAGCGCTTAATGTAAGCACTTTCTGAAAGAGGTTTCATAGCCAGGTGCCTTGAATGGGATTTTCAACTCTCTATAGTGATGGCGTTCCCGCAAGGGAGCGATTGGAAAAAGGAGGTAGAATCCATGATGTTCTTCAACAAGAAAGACGATTCCGCCCTCGAGACCCAAGAAGGCGCGGCCTACAGCGAAAAGCTGGCCGAGCTCGCCGAGCAAGGTCCGATCTTCGGAAACGACGACGAGAACGAAACCAATATCATCGAGTTCTAAGCGTCAGCTATCTAGCAACCATGGCCGTCCCTCGGGGCGGTTTTTTCGTCCTGAAACTTTCCTTTTTCCCGTGCCGAAACTATTATCCTTGTTAGCCAAATGATTGATTTGACACCGACCGTCGGGCGCAATCTCGCCCTCCTGAGAAAACATCGAGGCTTGACCCAAGGGCAGCTGGCCGAACGCTTTGCCTATAGCGACAAGGCCATCTCCAAATGGGAACGCGGCGAGGCCCTACCCGATCTCAATACCCTTTTCGAGCTGGCTGACTTCTACGGAGTGACCCTCGATTTCCTGACCCACCCCCAAAGCGAGGCGACCCTCCGGGAAATCGGGCAGAACGATCCAAGGAAAGTCATGTCCAACCGGATCATCATCACCCTCTTGGCTGTCTTGACGATTTGGACATTGGCGACCGTCCTTTTCGTGAGCGATCTCATCATGAAAACCGCCTGGAGCGGCTGGATGGCCTTCGTGTGGGCAGTTCCAGCGTCTCTCCTTCTTCTCTTGCCTTTCAACCACATATGGGGCAAGAAGGAATGGCTCTTTCCTTTGACGACCACCTTGATCTGGACCCTTCTCATCGCCGTCTACGTCGAAATGGGGATCGACATTGCCAACAATGCCGGCTGGGAGCTTGGCTATGTCCTCATCCTCGGAATTCCCGTAACGGCCATCAGCTTCCTCATCCACCGCTACCGGATGCAAAAAAAGCAAAGAAACCCGAAGGAAGAATAAAAAGAAGCCGCAAAAGCGGCCTCTTTTTTCGCTTATCGTCAGAAAGAAGCAAGGAAGCGCTCGCTGTCAAAGCGGGCTTTCCGCGCATCTTCGGTATCGACGTCCAGATGGAAGACATGCCCCAGAGGTTCTCCTTTTCCGACGAAATCCTCATAAAGAAGTGGGACGCCGGCCTCCTCGAGTCTTTTCTTGAACGGGGCGTTCTCGGCATGGAGGAAGTCCCCGTCCGACGTCATGAGGTAAGCGGGAGGGAAAGACGGGCCGATGTGGCAAACCGTTTGAAAGCGCGGGTCGCTTTTCTTGGAAAACCGCGGCAGGAAATACTTCCACATCCACCACGTCTGCGACACTTCGGAAGTGCCGAGATTCGAGTAGAGCCCGCAATTGAGGGAGAGGCCGTTCACCCGGAGATCGAGGCAAAGGCCCGGAAAGAGTTTCCGGTACTCCTCGCTCGACTGGACGAGCCCGAAGACATAAGAGAGATTGGCTCCGGCCGAATCGCCATATAGATAGACATGCGACAAATCAGCGCCCCACTCCGCGCCATGGGTCTTTGCAAAGGAAAGAACTTCATCCAGGCAATAGAGCTGAGTCGGGAAGCGATGTCCCGGGGCCAAAGGATAGTTGAAACAAATGACGACATAGCCGTCATGGGCCAAGGCTTTCGCATAGCGGGAGTAGATTTCCTTCGTCCCGTATAGATAGCCGCCTCCATGGACGACGACGATCGTCGGGAGCGGGCCGTCGACGTCTTTGCGGTAGACATCGAGGAGCCCCCACTTGCCGTGACGCTTGTCGTAGGAAAGGTCCTTCCACTCCTTGAGATCGGTCGGCAGGGGTTTCCCGGCATCGCGCTTCGTGTCGTTTTTGAGACAGCCTTTTCCGAAGAGGTAATTGATCAGGGCCATACGAAGTCCTCCTTCGTTAATATAAAGCAAAAGCCCGGCGGAAAACCGGGCTTCGCTTCATTTGAGGAGCAAACCTTCTTTCTTGTCGAAGGAAAGGACGTACTTCTTCTCGGTCGAGAGGCTTCCCTCCACGATCTTCGTCGCGAGGAAGGTCTCGATTTTGTCGGAGATGAAACGCTTGAGCGGCCGCGCCCCGTATTTCGGGGTGTAGGCGGCATCGAGCACATAGTCGACGAGCGATTCGTCGAAGTCGACGGTGTAGTACCTCTCGGCGAGACGCTTCCCGAGTTCGGAGAGCATCTTCTTGACGATGAGGCGCTGCATCGACTTGTCGAGCGGGTTGAAGTAGACGATCTCGTCGATCCGGTTGAGGAATTCCGGCTTGAAGGTCTGGTGAAGGAGCGGCTCCACCATTTCCCGATGTCCCTCGAGGATATAGTCGCTCCCGAGGTTGCTCGTCATGATGATGATGGTGTTCTTGAAGTCGATGAGGCGGCCTTGGCTATCGGTCAAGCGGCCTTCGTCAAGGATCTGAAGAAGCAGGTTGTAGACCTCCGGGTTGGCCTTTTCGATTTCGTCGAAGAGGACGATCGAGTAAGGATTCCGGCGGACCTTTTCCGTCAGCTGGCCTCCTTCTTCATAGCCGACATAGCCAGGCGGGGCTCCGATGAGGCGGCTGACCGAGTATTTTTCCATGTACTCGGACATGTCAATTCGGATGATGTTGTTCTCGTTGTCGAAGAGAGCTTCGGCCAAGGCTTTGCTGACCTCGGTCTTGCCGACGCCGGTCGGCCCGAGGAAGAGGAAGCTCCCGATCGGGCGGTTCGGGTTTTGGATCCCGGCCCGCTGACGGAGGATGGCGTTCGAAACCAAGGTGATGGCTTCGTCCTGGCCGATGACCCGCTTCTCGAGGGTCGACTTGAGATCGAGAACCTTTTCGCGGTCCCCTTTCTCGATCCGGCTCACCGGGATATTGGTCATCCTAGAGACGATTTTGGCAATGAGGTCTTCGTCGACCACCTCGTTGACGAGACGGTCTTCGTCCTTCCCCTTGGCCGCGATGGCGTTCAGCCGCTTCTCCATCTCCGGGATCGTTTGATACTGGAGACGGGAAGCATTTTCGTAATCGCCATGCGCGAAATACGTCTGCAAATCGAACTTGGCTTTCTCGATTTTGCCCTTGAGGTCCTTCGCGTCCTTGATCTCGGCCTTCTCGACTTCCCACTTCTTGGAGAGTTCGTCGAATTTGGCTTTGCAGTTCGCTAGTTCCTTTTCGAGGTCCTCGAGGCGGCGTTTGCTCGACTCGTCGGTTTCCTTCTTGAGGTTGACCCGCTCGACCTCGAGCTGACGCATCTTGCGGTTGACCTCGTCGAGCTCGACCGGCATCGACTCGATCTCGACCTTGATGGTCGCGCAGGCTTCGTCGACCAGGTCGATAGCCTTGTCGGGGAGGAAGCGGCTGGTGATGTAGCGGTTCGAAAGGACGGCGGAGGCGACGAGCGCTCCGTCGGTAATCTCGACGCCGTGGTAGGACTCAAAGCGTTCCTTGAGTCCCCGCAGGATCGAAATCGTATCCTCGACCGTCGGCTCGCCAACCATCACCGGCTGGAACCGCCGCTCGAGCGCGCGGTCCTTTTCGATGTAGTTGCGGTACTCGTTCAGGGTCGTGGCCCCGATGCAGTCGATCTCGCCGCGGGCCAGAAGGGGCTTCAGCATGTTTGATGCATCCATGGCCCCGTCGGTCCGTCCGGCCCCGACGATGAGGTGAATTTCGTCGATGAAGAGAATGATCTTGCCGTTGCTGTCCTTGATCTTGTTGAGGACGGCTTTCAGCCGTTCCTCGAACTCGCCGCGGTACTTCGCGCCGGCCAAAAGAGCTCCCATGTCGAGCTCATAGACTTCCTTGTCCTTTAAAGAGGAGGGGACGTCGTCTTTGACGATCCGTTCGGCTAGGCCTTCAACGATGGCCGTCTTGCCAACGCCCGGCTCGCCCAAAAGGATGACGTTGTTTTTGGTCTTGCGGGCCAAAATCTGGATGACTTTCCGGATTTCGTCGTCGCGCCCGATGACGGGGTCGACTTTGCCCTTTTTGACGTCTTCGTTGATGTTGCGACCGAACTTCTCGAGGATGTTCTCGTCGTTTTGATAATCCATCATTCCGTTATCCATATGGCAAAACCTCCTTTGCGAGGCATACTCTATACCATATGTTTGGCACTCGCAAGTGGTGAGTGCTAAATGAAAAAGTCAATTGTCGTCGGTCTCGATCTCGGAAATCTCGAATTCGGTCCCGTCGATGGTATCGAAATCGTCCATGGACCCGCATTTGGGGCATTTCCGGTCGTTTTCGGCAATCGCGAAGACGAAGCCGCATTGGCGGCAGCGCCCGTGCGCTTTCGTCAGATTCAGCTTCAGGGAGCAGTCTTTGTAAGGGGTATCGGCTTTCGCCGCTTCCCAGCAATCCAAAAGGAAACGGGGGACGACCATCGAGGCCTCCCCCACATCCAAGGTAATGGAAGTGATGTGGCTCACTCCCTCTCGTTTCAAAAGGTCATCGAGCGTCGACATGAGCTCGAAGCATAGACCCATCTCGTGCATGGCTAGCGGATCGTTTCCTTCTTCTCGTCCTGAGAGTCGAGGTCGTCTTTGTTGACCAGCTTGGATTTTCCCTTGCCAGTGAAGACGATCTTGAGGTTCCGGGAGAGGAGGTGGGGCGCGGCGTTGACCGTCGCCTTTTCATAAACGACCCCTTGGGCATCGAAGCGCCGCTCGAGATGGATGGCATCGAATTCGCAACGGGTCGTGCAGAGGCCGCAGCCGACGCACATCGTCTCGTCGACATAGGTCCGCCCGCACTTGAGGCAGCGGCCCGCTTCTTTCTTGGCCTCGGCCTCGGTGAGAAGGACGCGGTCGTCTTTCATCTCGTCCTCGCCCTTGGCCCGCTTGACCTCGACCCGCGGAGCGTTGTCGAAGCCCTGGACGACGATGTTGTCCTTATCGAGCATGTAGGAAGCGAGGTACGGGTTCTGAGCCCGGCCGATCGTGAGCGATTGCCCCGGATGGACATGCCGATGCATCGATTCGGCGGCTTCGTGGCCGGCCGCGATGGCGTCGATCACGAAGCGGGGGCCATAGTAGCAGTCGCCGCCGGTGAAGATATCGGGATCGTCAGTCTGGAAGGTGAGCCCGTCGGCTTTGATCCGGCCCGACTTCGTGAGGGCGCAGGACGTAGTCTCGAGGAGATGACCCCACTCGCAAACTTGGCCGATGGCCGAGATGAAGTAGTCGCATTCGACTTCTAGGAGGTCGTTCTCGTCGTAAGAAGGATTGAAGCGGTAATTCTCGTCGTAGACCGAAACGCACTTCTTGAGGATGGCTTTCTTAAGGACGCCTTTTTCGCCTTGGAACTCTTTGACGCCCCAGCCGTTATGGATGATGATGCCCTCTTCCTCGGCTTCGTCGATTTCTTCCTTGGCGGCCGTCATGATGTTCCGGCTTTCAAGGCAATAGAGGTCGACGGCCGAAGCTCCGTAACGGATGGCCGTCCGTGCCACGTCGATGGCGACATTGCCGCCGCCCATGACCGCCACGCGGCCGCGGAGGCGCGGGGCTTTGCCAAGGTTTACGCCCTTGAGGAAGGCAACGCCCGAAAGAATACCCTGGTTTTCTTCCCCGGCTACCCCGAGCTTCCGGCTTCCCTGAGCTCCGATGGCCAGATAGAAAGCTTGGTAGCCCTCATTCTTCAGCTCTTGGATGGAAACGTTCTTTCCGACCTCAACCCCGGTTTTGAACTCGACCCCAAGGTCGCGGAGGACGTCGATTTCGGCTTCGACGACTTCCTTTTCGAGGCGGAAGGACGGGATGCCAAGCGTCAGCATGCCGCCGAGGCGGTTCTCCTTTTCGAAGACAGTGACCGAATAGCCCATGGCTGCGAGGTAATAGGCGCAGCTGAGACCGGCCGGGCCGCCGCCGATGACGGCCATCTTGATATGGTGGAACTCCGGGTGCTCAATTCGCGGCAAAACCCGGCTCTTTTTGTTCAAATCGAGTTCAGCGACATACTTTTTGACCTCGTCGATCGAGACCGCTTGGTCGATGCTTCCCCGGGTGCAGGCATCCTCGCAGCGCTTGTTGCAAACGCGGCCGCAGACCGCCGGGAACGGGTTCTTTTTCTTGATGAGGCGAAGCGCGTCTTCGTATCTACCCTCGCGGGCCAATTCGAGATAGCCCTCGATGGCGATATGGGCCGGGCAGGCGACTTTGCATGGAGCGGTCCCCGTTTCGGCCATGACATAGTCGCGGTTATAGCGGTAGTCGGGGTTCCACTTGTCGCTTCCCCACTTGTGGTCGAAAGCGCTTAGCGGCGTCTTGATCTTGATCGGCTTCTTGTTTTCTAGCCGTTCGCCGAGCTTGAGGGCGTTCATCGGGCAGGCTTCGACACATTCGCCGCAGGCCACGCATTTGTCGGGATCGATTTTGGAGATGTAGTTGCTCCTGATCATCGTGGCGGTATGGAAATACTCGCCCGTCCGGAGGGAGAAGCACGAGCAGCCGCAGCAATTGCACATCGCGTGGGTGGATCCGGGGCCGTCGGTATTCGGCATCTCGTGCATGAGGCCGTTGTCCTCGGCCTTCTTCAGGATCTCGTAGCATTCTTCCTTGCTGATCCGCCTTCCGCGCCCGGCATGGATGAAAGCCCGGGCTGCCTCGTTGAATTGGATGCACATATCATCTTCAAGGTGGCCGCAGCCTTCGCCTTGGATCCGCCTGGCCACCCGGCAGGAACACGGGGAAACGCAAATGTCGGTCGCCGTTTCAACGTAATGGGAAATCTCTTCGTCGACCGTGTGCTTCGGGTCGTCCTTGATGGCACTTTCGATCGGAATGACCCGCATGACGCCGCCGCCGACCGGGAGGTTGCCCGCCAGCGGCATGATCCGCTTGATCGTGTATTCGTTGAAGGCCTTTGGGATTTCCGGATGGGCCTCGGCTAGCTTCACATTGTCGACCAGGCATTCCATGATGCCAGGGACGAAGATCGGGATCCAATAGCCACCCTGCTTCTGATTGTTCTTGTCGGGCCCGGCTTCCGGATCCTCGGGGTCGAACATCAGGATGCCCGTCATCGCGAGTTCCTTCAGCATCGGTTCGACTTTTTCGACCGGCATTTTGTTCTTCTTCGCGATATCCTCGAGGGTGTAGTGCTTCCGCAGCTTCATCGAAAGGACGAGCTTGGCTTCGTCGTCGCTCACGCAGCAAGCCAGGGCGTTGTACTCGGGGTCGCCGGCAATGACCTTGACCCCGGGCAGGGTCTGGATGTGGTTGGCAAGCCTCGTAATGAGCTTCCTTTCCTTCTCGCCGGAAGGCAGGACGTTCTTTACCGGGCCGTCCTTATAGACTCCCTCGGCGTAGTCCTGTTTGTCGACGCGATACTTTTTCTCGTCCATCCTTCACTCCTCCTTGTAGGTTTTGACGAGCCCCAATAGATAGGTGGCTAGGTCGTCGATTCCTTCGCCCGTCTTGGCCGAAACCGGGAAGAAGCGGGCCTTGGAATTGAGGCGCAGGATGTTTTCCTTTGCCTGGTCGATGGAGAAATCGAAATATGGCAAGGTGTCGATCTTCGAAAAGACGAAAGTCGAGCAGACCTTGAACATCAAGGGATATTTGAGGGGCTTGTCGTCGCCCTCGGGAACGGAAAGGATGTTAAGACTGGAGACAGCACCGGTGTCGAATTCGGCTGGGCAGACTAGGTTGCCGACGTTCTCGAGGATGACGAGGTCGAAGCCTTCGATCCCGAGGCCATCGAGACCCTCCTTCGTCATTTCGGCATCGAGGTGGCAGGCTCCGTTGGTGTGGAGCTGGATCGTTTTGACCCCGGTTTTCTCGCTGATGGTCTCGGCGTCGAGGGCTCCGTCGATGTCCGCTTCCATCACCGCAATCTTAATTTGGTCCTTGAGCTTATTGATCAAAGAGACGAGGAGGGTGGTCTTACCGCTGCCGGGAGAGGACATGACGTTGAGTAAATAGACGCCTTTCCCTTTTAGGAAGTTACGAAGTTCCTCGGCCCGCTTTTCGTTATGGGAAAAAACGGATTCCTTGACGCTGATAACCTTGAACTTATCCATATGTATGCTCTTTCATTGTAGGGCAACGGGGTTATAAAGGCCACCTGATAAAGGCAGCCGGAATGGGCATCAAAATAGCGGTCAATCGGTAAGTTCGTCGACGAAACGATAAGCCGACAAATAGTCGTCAAAGACGACTACTTTCGGGGCAGCGCCTTTTCCTTTGACCATGAATAGGTGGCTCGGGCGGCCGTTGTGTTTCAAAAAGGTCTTTACAAAGTCGCCCCCGTAAGCCCCCGTCATGGAAAATGTATCGTCTTTTGTCACGGCCACTTCCACGAAGCCGAAAGCTTCGCGGTAGAGTTTAGGAAGCGGCGACTTTTCCTTGTCACCGGCAATGATGCAAACGAGTTTCGTCGCTCTTTCTGCGGCGAAAGGCCCGATCATTCTCGCGAAGCCGCCCCATGGCTCGTTGGAGAATAGAGACATCATCCAACCGGTGCGACCGATGGCGAAGCCGGCTTTTCCATCATCCAAGAGAAAGCAATTCGCTTTTTCATAATCGTTGTCGGAGGCCGGAGCCAGAAAATCCCCGTGGAGAAGATACTCTCGGTTGATGGTGAGAGCTTCGGAAAAGGCCTTGCCGGCTACGAGGCGAAGCTCCTTTTTCCCCTCTGGCGTCAATAATTCGAGGAGAGACGGGCCCCTAGCCAAAGACTGGACGATAGCCGCTTTCTCGGCGGGAAGGGCAGTTTTAACATGCCAGGCTCTGCTAATCACGAAGCAATCATAACGGTATCTGTTGCTTTGGGAACGAAAGACACAATAATATCGGTGCCCGGAGCTTCCCCTAGGAGGCTGAGAGGAGCCGATAATGGCGGCTCGACGGTACCTGATCCAGGCAATGCTGGCGGAGGTAACCCTTTTTATTTGGTAAGCCTCCCCACGAAAGGAGGCTTTTTGCATGGAACATGTCGTCACCCCATCCGAAAAAAAGAAAGGCTTTGACTACGAAGGCTTCGTCAAGAAATGGCTTTGGCTCATTGCCATCGTCTTCGCGGCCATCGTCTTCATCGGCCTCGCCTTCCCCCAGTTCGAGGCCAACGCAATCGAAGTGACTGGCGGGCCGATCGTCGTCGACGGTGAAACGACGAGCGGATACACTTTCACCGCCCTCGACGAAGTCGAATATGGTTTCGGGGCCCTTTTTGCCAACGGCGGCAACTGGATGGTCCTCTGGCTCTATTTCCTGCCGCTTATCTCGTTGATTTTGCTCATCATATCCCCGTTTTGCGGCAAATATTCGGCTTGGCTTTCCCTTACGGCAGCCATGACGAGCCTCGTCGCCGGCATTCTCTTCTTCATTTCGCCGACCCTCTTCGCTTATGGCGAATGCTGGCAAGCCATCGGTAACGACATTGCCCTCGATTGGGGCGACCCGGGCTTTATCTATCTAGACGCGGCGGCCCCGCAGTTCCTCCCGGGAACGATCGTCATCGCTTCCCTCTCCCTTCTATCCTCGCTCATCAGCTTCTCACTTTCGACGAGCCTCGTCTCCATCAGCATCCGGGACATCTCGGAAATTGGCATTCTCTCGGCCCTCGCCATCGCCCTCCAGTTCATCAAGATCCAGGTCGGCGCTGACGGCGGATCGATCAACCTGGGCCTCGTCCCTCTTTGCATGATTGCCCTCCGGCACGGCCCGACCAAGGGATTCATCGCCGGTGGCCTTGTCTACGGCATCATCACCTGCCTCACCGACGGCTATGGTTTCCAGACCTACCCCTTCGACTACCTCATCGGCTTCGGCTCGGTGGCCGAGGTCGGCTTCTTCTCGAAGCTTGCCTTCAAGGGTGAAGAGGGATGGAACCCCCTCGGCTTCCTTTATGTCTTCATCGGCGTCGTTTTGGCCACGGCCGTCCGTCTCGTCGGCTCCACCATTTCCTCGATGGTCATCTATGGCTACGATCTCGTCGCGGCCCTCGCCTACAACGGGGTCTACATCCCGGTCACCGGTCTTGTCACCCTCGTCTGCCTCGAGGCCCTCTACGTCCCGATTGCCAAGGTGAACAAAATATTCCCGGTCAAATAAGAAAGTCAGAAAGATTCTCCTAAGGCTCCTGCCCATGCAAACTGGACCCCGTAATTCGGAGTCCAAAATAAAAGGGTTAAAAAGGAACGGCCTCCGGTTACACCAAAGGCACCGGAGGTTTTCTTTATGGCAAAAGGCGTCATCGACCCCAAGCTGGCCGAGGCCCTGAGGTCCAACCCCAACGTCCTCAGGGTCACGCCACGCGCCGTCGTCTTCGCGCCGTCGTCCATCGAGTACGCCCTGTCCCAGTACCTGAACGCCGGGAAGGCGAGGCTAGGCAGCGCTGCCTAGCCCGTTCGTGGATGTGAGCCCTTTTTGTTTTCCCCTTATAGGCTACTTGACATGGGGTCCGCTTCATCGAAAGCAATGACCTAATTTATAATTCCACGATGGTTTACATGCGAAAACGCTTAAAATAACAAACTTTTGCGAGAGTTTTCTCGATACTGTTTCCGCTTACTTCAAAGCCCCCTCTCCACCGAGAGGGCTTTTGACTACAATGGAGGCCATGAATCTCCAAGCCATCTATCACGACCCCGACTTCCCCTATGTCGATCCGGTCGACGTCCATCACCTCCGCTTCCTTTTGCGGGTTGCCCGCGGGGAGAAACTCGCCAAGGTCGTTCTCCATTACGGCAACAAATATCTCTTCGAGCGCGGCCATCACGAAATCGAGATGAAGCTCGAGCGCTCGGATGCTCTTTTCGACTTCTATAGCTGCCTGGCTCCGCTCGATGACCAGCGGATCGGCTACCTCTTCGAAATCGTTTCGCCAGAAGGAACGGAATACTTCCTGACGGAAAAAGGCCTTTCGATCGGCTTTGACATGGCCGAGGCCTACAAATGGTATTTCCAATTCCCCTATGTCCACGAAAGCGACGTCGTCCACGTTCCCTCTTGGGTTCATAGCGCCGTTTTCTACCAGATTTTCCCCGAGCGTTTCCGCCTCGGGAACATCTACAAGGACAAGTCCTATATCAACGTCAAATGGGGCGGCAAGGTCGGCGTCGCATCCTTCGCCGGAGGCGACCTTCGGGGCATCATCGACTCCTTGGATTACATTCAGGGCCTCGGAGTGAACGCTATCTATCTCAACCCGATTTTCGCGGCCACGACCAACCACGCCTACGACACGATGGATTATTTCCAGATCGAGCCGCGGTTCGGGACCGAGGCCGATTTGAAGGAACTGATCGAGAAACTCCATGCGCGCGGCATGCATCTCGTCCTCGATGCCGTGTTCAATCACGTCTCCTACTTCTCGCCTTATTTCCAGGATGTCGTCCATAAAGGCGAGGAGTCGGAAAACGCTTCGCTTTTCATGCTCCACCCGGGAACCGGAAAGCCTGACATCAAGAAACGCAACTACGAGACATTTGCAAGCGCTGGCTACATGCCAAAGATCGACGTCAACAACGAGAAGGCAGCTGCCTATCTCGAAAGCGTAGCCCTCCATTATCTGGAACTTGGAATCGACGGCTGGCGGTTCGATGTCGGTGACGAAATCTCCCATCGCTTCTTCAAGCGCCTCCGCCTCAAAATCAAGGAACGTTTCCCCGAAACCCTGCTCATCGGGGAAATCTGGCACCGCTCGGAGCCCTTCATGCGCGGGGACGAATTCGACGGGATCATGAACTATCCGCTTTACTACACCATCATCGACTATTTGGCTCTGAAGAAAATCGATACCAAAGAGACGGCCGACCGGCTCAACGGGATCTATTTGCTCTACCGCGAGAGCATGCTCCCAATGATGTACAACCTCATCGATAGCCACGACACGGCTCGTTTTTACACGGATTCGGGCAAGAATCTCGCGGCTCTTGAAAGTGGAATCGCCCTCATTTGCTTCAACCCGGGGATGACGTCCATCTTCTATGGCGATGAAATCCCGATGGAAGGCGACCGCGATCCCGATTGCCGCCGCTGCTTCCCTTACGAAGAGGCCGTCAAGGGCACGCCCCATCAGGAACTCGTCAAAAAACTCTTTGCCCTGCGGAAGGGCCGGGTTCTCTCCTATGGGTCTTTTGCTGCTTGCGAAAAGAACGGCCTTTTGGTCGTCGAACGGGAATTTGAAGGCCAGAAAGCCACTCTCTACATCAATGGAACATCATCAAAAATCGACGTGCCTTTTACGCCGGATATCTCTGCTTCCTTCGATGGCGCTGGCCTTTTGCCGAGCGGCTTTGCGATAAAAATCTCCTAAGCCGCCAATCAATGAGGCCAAGGTCCTTCGTTGTAGACTTCGTGGACATCCTCAATGGAAGGGGGCTCCTCATAGAGCCCTCTTTTCTTGATCAAATAGAGGATAACCCCAATGGTAACGAAGGCCGAGGCCACACTGGTCAGAGGGAAGTTGAGCCAGATGCCCGACAGGTTGAGCGGATAAAGAATGCCGACCAGGACGAGAGGGAATACGAGGTTGTAGGCCATTGAGATGATGAGCGAAGCCCCGGGCCTTTCGAGGGCCGAAACATAGCTTTGGCCCGAGTAGGAAATCCATCTCAGGAGGTAGGAGAATCCGAAGACAAGCAGGGCTTGCGAAGCTAGCTCAATCGCTTTTTCCGCGCCGGCTGTGCCACTGGAAGTGCTAAGGAAAACCTCGGCAATCGGGCCGGGCAGAGCTAGGCAAAGGGCAAAGGAAATCAAGCAAACAATCCCGGAGGCAAGGAAGCAGGAAACGCCAAGTTTCTTGACCCGGTCCATTTTCTTGGCCCCGTAGTTATAGCCAATGGCGGGCTGAAGGGAATCGCACATCCCGTAAAGGAGGGAGAGGACGAAGCCGTCGACATACATCATGACCCCATAGGCGTTGATCGCGGCTTCTCCACCCATCGAGAGAAGAAGCGTATTGAAGACAATCGAGGTAATGCGGCCGGCGATGTTGCTAAGGAAAGAAGGAAGACCGTTCCGCCCCATCGCCCAGGTTTCCCGCCACTCGAAACGGGGCTTTTGGAAGCGAAGGGGCAGTTTCTTAAGAAGGAAAGGCATGGCGCTTGAAAAGCTGCCGAGCGAAAAGGCAATGCAGCTAGCCAGTGCGGCCGACCATAAAGGCAGTCTAAGAGCAAACAAGAACAAGGCTTCGAGACCAATGATAAGGAGGGATGAAGCAACGTTGATCGACATGCTCGTCTTGATCTTTCCGCAGATCCGAAGGTAGTTGTCGAAAGCGAAGAAAAGGGCGGTTATAGGGAGGAAGGATGCATAAATCCGAAGGTACCACGAGGCCATTTCGAGAAGTTCGCCTTCCGCTCCCATGATTGAAATAAGCCAGGTGGCAGAGGAGGCAAAGAAGATTCCGAGGACGGCCGTAACCGCCAAAATCAAAAGAACCGCGTTCGTAAAAAGGCGGTTGGCGTTCACAGCATCCTTCTTGCCAAGCCGTATGGAGATGAGAACAGCTGAGCCGACAGCGATCATGTCCGAGACAGCAAAGGAAGCAATGACAAAAGGAAAGGCTAAATTAACGGCTGCGAAAGCCGTTTGCCCGAGCGCTCGCGACACAAAAATGGCATCGATGAACTGGTAAATGACCGAGGCAAACATCCCGATCGCACCCGGGATCGCAGCCATGAAAAAGAGCTTCGAGATTTTCGTCCGCTCGAAAAAGGCTTGGTCCTTCAACGTATCACCTCACAAAAACAGGAACTTTCCGAAAAAAGCCCGAGCAAGTGCTCTGGCTAAAGGTAGGGTAACATTTGCCAAAAAAGAGTCAAGTTTTCAGCCGGTTACAAGAGGAGATAGAAAACATATTTTTTCTTAGGAACTTCTATTTTAAGTATGTCTTCACATACTTTTTCCCATGTTTTGTTCGCTTTCGCTAACCTGCTATAATCGAGGTATGATAACTATAAGCTACTCTCCACTTGAGCAGATACTCGCCACCCGGGGCATATCAAAAGGCCAGTTAGCCCGCGGGGCTGACCTTTCAAAAGCAACCTTAGCCAAGATAGGAAACAATGAGCCTCTGTCCCTTGAGGTACTAGCTAGGATAGCTGTCTATCTCAATGAGTCGCTGGGTAGCCTAGTTTCCATTACAGATAACAAGTCTCAAGGCTTTTCGTCCATTCTCTTAGACCCGGCCAATAAAGATTTTCGGAAGAGTCTCTTATCGTCTCTCGTCTATTCCGCGTCCTTGCTCTCCGGCTGCCGCTGGACGCTCAAGGAAATAGATTCCTATCTTTTCGGTCAGGCTGATCCGACG
The DNA here is from genome assembly GCA_944358895.1 of uncultured Bacilli bacterium. Taxonomy (GTDB): domain Bacteria; phylum Bacillota_I; class Bacilli_A; order RFN20; family CAG-826; genus UBA4951. The sequence continues at coordinate 45,940 of CALVSB010000002.1, forward strand.
GTCTCTAAAGATGATTTCTCCGTTCTCGTGAGCCTTGCCAAAACAATTGCCGAAATCGTTGCCAAGCCACGCCAAACCTTTGACGCGATGCTCGTCAACGAAATCATGAGCCGCTTTCTATCTTATTCAGACACAAATGTAGATAAAGCAACTCGGAAGAAGCTGTCCCGTTTCGCCTTCAAATGGACTGCTGTTTCAAGCCTTTCGCCCGAAGAACAAGCCGCTTTCATAGCCGATGCTGCCGAAGTGATAGGGAGCAACCCGGCCGTCTCGACCATTTCTTACATCCTGCTTTTGAAGCTCTGCCTGCTTTCAAATTCCTATGTGCCGCTCCTCAGCGAAGAATTGGTCGTCTACTTTTCCGATGGAATTGCTTCCTATCAAAGCGAACCGACTTACCTCATCGCGGCCATTGAATCGGGGATTGAGCAAACAAAAAGCCTCATGAAGAGGCATTTTGTCCCGCTTCTCTAAGAGAACTATTTCCGGTTCAGCACAACTAGCGTCTCGACATGCGGAGTGTACGGGAACATGTCGAACGGCTGAACGAGCCGGATGAAATAGTGGTCCTTGATGACGGCCAAATCCTTGGCTAAAGACATCGGCGAGCAAGAAACATAGACAATCTGACTCGGGGCCAAGGAAAGTATCTGATCCATCGTCCGTTGGCCGCAGCCTCTCCGAGCCGGATCAAGCACGGCTACATCGATATGGCCGCCGTTTTTGGCCAAGACTTCGAGATAATCGCCGACATCAGAACAGACAGCTTCGAAATTGGTTACGTGGTTGAGCTCCGCGTTCTTCTTCGCGTCTTCGGTCGCCTCGGGCACATTCTCGACCGAGATGACTTTCTTCGCCTTATCGGCCACGATGAGGCCAATCGTCCCAATGCCGCCATAAGCATCGAGGACCGTTTCTTCGCCCGTCAGCTCAATATGGTCGAGGATACTTTGATAGAGCTTCTCGGTGACATAGGGATTGGTCTGGTAGAAAGAACGGGACGAAACGAGGAATTCGCGGTTGAGAATCCGGTCGCGAAGATAAGGGCTTCCTTTGATCGTTTCTTCTACCGCGCCGAGGATTACGTTCGTCTTATCACCGTTGACGTTATGAATCAGATGATCGTCGGGTCCTAAACTCGCAGCCAGGGCTTTGAAGAACTCATCCTTGCCTTCGAAGTCCTTGTCTTTGGTAACGATGGTAACCATCGCTTCCTCATAAGCGCGGCTCGCCCTCACGACCGCATGTCGAAGTTCGCCGCGGCCGCTCTTTTCGTCATAAGACGAAATCTTAGCCATGACCGCCGCGTCTTTGACCTTATGAAGAATCTCATTGGCTCGGGGATCGGCATTCACGCAATCAGGATAAGGAACGATGTCGTGGGAAAGCTCTTTGTAGAAGCCATAGATAAGTTCGCCCCATCGGCCGCGGCCAAAAGGAACTTGAACCTTGTTGCGCACGCCGAGGCAAGGCTCGCTTGCCACTGGGTCGCTCACTTCGAAGGAAAGCCCTTCGACTCTTCCAAGCTGAGAAGCCACGAGGTCCTTCTTGAAAGCTAACTGCCGCTCATAGGAAACGTTTTGGAAGAGGCATCCTCCGCAAGAAGTGTGGACCGGGCAAAGAGGAGTGACACGGTCTTTGGAAAGAACGCTCAGCTTTTTGATTTTTCCAAAGCAATTCCCGGCTCTTTTATAGGAAATTTCAACTTCGCCTTCGTCGCCGGGGACCATTCCCGAGACGAGGATCCGCTCCGGAAATTGATCCGTGACGAAAACGCCCATCCCCAAATGGGTATAGGAAACGCACTTCCCGCAATAGAGAGAAGAGGTCTTTTCCATCAGGCTGCCGCCTTCTCTTTCGGGGCAGCCATGAGGGCCTTGATGAATTCAATTTCCTTGGCCGCGTCGAGCCGCGGGAAGAGAGGCGAGCCTTTGACTACATGGTGGCCGCCGAGGCTGCAAAGCGATACGGCCTTCTCGTAGGTCCGCTCATCTTCGTCAAGACCGAGTTGGTCAAAGAGTTCCTTGCTCTTCGTGATGAGAATCGGGCTGAGGAGTTCCCCGGCAAGGAACAAGACGCTAGCCAGATGGGCCATGCAAGAAGCCAGGAGCGGCTTCTTATCCGGATCCTTGGCCAAAGCCCAAGGAGCGGATTCCTCGATGTACTTGTTGGCTTTCGAAACAAGGTCCATGACCGCGGCATAGGCTTCGGTCACCTTGAGGGAATCCGAAAGCGTTTCGTAGTTCTTAACCGTCTCCCGAGCCGCCTCATAGAGGTTCTTGTCGAGATCGTTGAGATCGCCTTCGTAGGCCGGGATCTCGCCTCCGAAATACTTCTCGATCATCGAGACCGTCCGGTTGAGGAGGTTCCCGAGGTTATTGGCAAGGTCGACATTGAGCCGTTCGACGAACTGCTCCGGGGTGAATTCGCCATCCTGCCCGAAGATGATTTCGCGGGTGAGGTAATAACGGATGGCATCGACGCCGAAATGATCGACGAGCGGAGGAACCGGGATGACGTTGCCTTTGGACTTCGACATCTTGCCGTCCTTCATCATCATGAGGCCGTGGACGAAGACGTGACTCGGTTCCCGAAGGCTCAAAGCCATGAGGAACATCGGCCAATAAATCGTGTGGAAACGGTTGATGTCGGCGCCGATGACATGGACGATTTCCGTATCGGGATCTTCCCAGAAATTCTTAAATAGAGCGTCGTTTTGCTGGAGATATCCAAGAGCCGAGATGTAATTGGTCAGGGCATCGAGCCAGACATAAATGACATGGCCGGGCGCTTCTTCCACCGGGATGCCCCAGTCGAAAGTCGTCCGGGTGACGCAGAGGTCGGTGAGCCCCGGCTTAATGAAGTTATTGATCATCTCGGTCTTGCGGCCTTCGGGGATGACGAAATCCGGATGCTCGTCGTAGAACTTGAGGAGGCGATCGACGAACTTGCCGCAGCGGAAGAAGTAAGCCGGTTCTTCTTTCTTTTCGACCGGCCGTCCGCACTCGGGGCAGAGGTGCTCGGGGCCAACCTGGGTCTCAGTCCAATAGCTTTCCTCGTGGACACAGTACCAGCCGGTATAGCTCGAGAGGTAAACGTCGTCCTGCTTCAGGAAGCGGGAGAAAATCTTCTTGACCGTCTCGACGTGGTAATCGTCGGTCGTCCTAATGAAGTGGTCGTAAGAGATGCCCATGATCTTCCAAAGATCAGTGAATTTGACCGCCACTTCATCGACAAATTCCTTAGGCGTTACACCCTTGGCTTTGGCATTGTCCTGGATCTTCTCGCCGTGCTCGTCGAGGCCCGTCAGGAAATACGTATCGAATCCCCGCATCCGCTTGCCGCGGGCCAAGACATCGGCCAACGTCGTGCAATAAGCGTGCCCAAGATGAGGGGAAGCGCTCGGATAATATATCGGGGTCGTCACGTAAAATTTCTTGCTCATGGTCAATCCTCGCCTTAATCGTAATTGTCTTTCCTTATAAAGGAAAGGCCGCGGATAACCGCGGCCCTAACTTTCAATAGTCCCCTACTTCTTTTCGGAAGCGGCCTGGGCCTTGGCAAGTTTCTTGTTGAACTTGTCAATCCGACCATCGGTCTGAACGTTGCGCTGCTTGCCGGTGTAGAACGGGTGGCAGTTGCTGCACGTTTCAACCTTGATGTCCTTGAGAACCGAGCCGGTCTTGAAGGTCGAGCCGCAGCTGACGCAGGTGACCGTGCACTCGTGGTACTCAGGATGGATGCCTTTCTTCATGTCTTTCACTCCTTTCAGCCTTGTGGACCGTGCCACAAAGAGAGTCGCGGTCAAGATAATACAGGCTTGAAAGACGTTTTGCAACGAACCATTTGAAAAGGCCCCCATAAAGGGGGCCGTCGGGAACAAGTTCCTTAGCGGGCAATCGACTCGCGGATACCCTTGCGAACCGAGCGGAGGAGGCAAGCGGACACGATCGCGAAGATCAGTTGGAGAACGGTGAGGCCGATGGCGACGTAGGTCATCAGCATGTTGTCCCATTTGAAGTCGACGATCCGGAAGGTGCCTTCGCTATAGATGAGCGCCGTCATGAAGGCGAGCCAGTTGTAGAGGAGAGCGCCGACGAAGATGAAGGTCCAAGCCGGGAAGACATGGGCATTCACGCCGTGGCCGCGGCGGCCAGCAAGGGCCTCCGGGGTGGCAAGGCGTCCAACCGTCTCGTAACTGCGCGCGGCGTAAACGATGAGGATAATGAGGTCGACGATGCCGAAGATCACGCCGATGGCAGCGATGAGGAGCGGCACGCCTTGGACGAAGAGGCTGATTATGTCGGCGCCGCTTCCAGTAAAGCCGTTGATCGTGGCAAGGAGATGATTGAGGACGGTTGTCGGGTCGTTGACCCCGACGGACCAAATGCCGCCTTGATTGCGAATCGGGAGAATGGTGACGAGCAGGACGGCGACGACGGCGCAGGCAATGCCAAGCAGGTTGGCGATGATGCCCCAGACCGCCGAAGCAATGTATTTCTTCCGGAGGTCGTTACTGGCCGTGACCTTGACTTCCTCGGCCGGGGCAGCGGCTTCTTCTTCGACCGGGGCCTCGACGTACGGCTCTTCCTTTGCTTTTGCCGGCTCTGGCTTCTTCTCGTCATAGGCATGGTGGACGACAACGTGAATCGTCTTAGTCTCTTCTTGGTCGGGGTAGACGAAAGGCTGTCCGCAGTTGGGGCAGAAGCGAGCCTTTCCTTGGAACACTTGTCCGCATTTTGGGCACTTGTACATGCTTGTCTCCTCCTATCAATCAAGGACAATTAGAAATGACAGTGCATTCCTTGTTTCTGTCACTCATTGTAATCATGAGTGGAAGCGATTTCATTGTTTTCGTGCGCGGAAATTGAATCTTTTTTTATTTTTTCTTCCTTTCGAATCCCGAAAAGAACTATTCCAGCATAGAAAAGTTCGCCAAGAGCAAGGACCAAAAGAGGCAGAGACGGGACGATCAGAAGGGCGATTGATGGCATGCCTTCCTTGATGGAAACCCCGCCTACAATCAGCATAATCGCCGTTATTGCCAGATGGAAAAGAAACACCACAACTAGCGCCCAGGCATAGACCTTCCGTTCAAAGAGAGGACCCGGTTTCTTGATGAAGGTGAATTGGATGAGGAGAGCTACCCCCAAAGACAGGAAAGCGTAAAGATAAGGGAGCAATACATTGTTAAGAACCCTTTCTTCAGTAAGAGGCCATGCCCCCTCGTGGAAAAAGGAGAGGGCAGCGTCGCTAACGAAATAGAAGAATGTAACGACGAGAACGAAGTAGAGAAGGTAGTAAACGAGTCTCCTTACCAACTTGAGGGCTTCCATCGTTATTTCTCCAGGACGATTTCGTTTCCAGGCCGCATGAGCATCGCGTAGGGCGAACGGACTTTCATGGCTTGTGACATCACAAAGTCCATCCCCGGCTTCATATGCATCGGGATAAAATGCTTGGGTTTGATAAGATCGGCCGCCTTATCGGCGTCTTCCGGCGCCATGGTATAGAAGCCGTCGATCGGAAGAAGGGCGTAGTCGATTTTCTCGCCTTCGAGGCCCTTCATTTCTGGAATGAAATCAGTATCGCCCGAGTGGTAGATCTTGATGCCATCAACCTCAATGACATAACCGACGCCAAAGCCTTTTGGATGGTGAGAGTTATAGGCGGGAACAGCCTTTATTTTGAAGCCTTTCTCCGCAAAAGTCCTGTATATTCCTTGATTTAGAGCATCCTTGCTTCGGATGGCGACGCAGTTGTCCTTCATCTTCACTTTGTCGATCGCATTGTGGTCGTAATGCTCGTGAGTGATGAGAACGAGGTCAGCTTCCTTATCGTATCCTTCGCCGGCAAAAGGGTCGATATAGCAAACTTTCCCTTCATTCGAAGTAAGGCGGAAGCTCGCGTGTCCTTGATAGAGAAGTTTGGTCATTTGTTGTCTCCTTTCACAAACGGATTTTTCCCTTCGGAGAAAGCCTTTCGCTCTTCCTCAGGCCAAAACGGGGACGGCAGGAGGACGATTTCCTTGCTGACCGAAGGGTTCATGAGAAAAGGATAGACCCCCAGACGGAAACCGTCATTGATGTCATAGGGCCTTTCGACGACGGAGAGGTAGATAAGTTTGCCGTCGGTCTTTTCCGAAGGGACCTGAAGATAGGCAGCATCGGCCAGCGGTTTGAAGAGGGCGTCGTGAAAACGACGGAGGACCTTGTCTTTGGGCCGTTCGCTTTCGCCTTTCAAAAGGGTATCGGCCACTTTCAAAAGGATTTGCGGGTTCTCACTTATCTCCGCCGACGGCGAAAAGAGAATCCAGTCGCGGAAGTAGTTTCCGGTCTCGGCCGGGCTGCCGTGCCATTCTTTGAAGACAAGCCCGAGAACGACATCGGAGCTTCTTATCAATTTCTCGCGTTTCCAATAAGCTGCCGTGAGAAAGCCCTTCAGCCGCTTGGCAAAAGTGTCTTTCCGGGCCAGAACGGATACATCGGCTTTGGTCAGAAGCCCGCGGCGATGCAGCCACTCGTTCTTGAGTCTTTCGTAGGCCGTTTCGGTCATCCCCGACATTTTAGACGATAAAGGGCAAAGAAGAGTCTTTCCTTTGAAGGAATTCTTGCTAGCATTGCTTCCGGAGGTTCAGCAATAGAATGATTAGTAAATCTCTTATTTTCGCGATACTGAACGCCGCTTTGGCAACCGGCGCTGACTACGCGGAAATCTTTTATGAAGATACCGACTCCGAGGCGCTTAAACTTGACAACGGCATCGAAGAACCAGCCGCGATCAACAAATCGAACGGCCTCGGCCTTTACCTCGTCAAAGGGGTTGAGACCGCCTATGGCTACACGGCTGATCTAAGCAAAAAATCGCTTCTCTCCCTGGCTGAAAACCTGGCTGGGCGTTTCAGCGGAGAAAGGCTCTTCACTGTCACTTCTATCGAAAAGAAGAGCCACCGGACCGTTACGAAGACGACGGATCCGGTCATCGAAGTTCCGCTCGAGGAAAAACTAGCCTTCCTCAAGCGGATGAACGACGGGGCCAAGGATTACGATCCGCGTCTCATCCGCATCGTCGTGCGAATCGCCTCGTCGACATCCACTCGTTACGTCGTTGGCGCTTCATCCGAAACAGCCTTCCTCAGCAAGGACGTCGTTTCCCGGGCGAGGTTCTCAGCCATGGCGATAGCCAAAGACGGGGAAGATGTCGAAACCGGCTACGCCGCGCCTGGCATCACCGGAGGCTGGGGTTATTTAACTGAGCACTTCGATCCGTATGAAGTCGGCAAAAAGGCTGCCAAGAAAGCCGTGGTCATGCTCGGAGCAAAGGAATGCCCCTCAGGCCGCTATCCGGTTGTCATCGGAAACGGATTCGGAGGCGTCCTTTTCCACGAGTCCTGCGGTCACCCGCTCGAAGCCAGTGCCACAGCCAAAGGTCTTTCGGTCTTCTCCGATAGCATCGGAAAGCAGATTGCCTCGCCTCTCGTTTCCGCTTTTGACGACGGAACGATTCCTGGCGCTTACGGAACCAACAACATTGATGACGAAGGCCATGAAACCCAGCGAAATCAGTTAATTAAAGACGGGATTTGCGTGGGATTCTTGGTCGACCCGGTAAACGGCAGACGGATCAATACCGAGTCCAACGGCGCTTCGCGGCGCGAGAGTTATCAATATCAGCCGACGAGCCGGATGTCCAATACGTTCATCGATAATGGCAAGGACAATCCGGAAGACATCATCAAGGATACGAAGCTCGGCCTCTACATCCCGGATTTCGGCGGCGGATCGGTTTCGCCGGCCACCGGCGAGTTCAATTTTTCGGCGACTGAAGCTTATATCATCCGCGACGGCGTCATCTCCGAACCCGTGAAGGGCTGCACCCTCATCGGACGGGGAGCCGAGGTTCTCCTCAATATCGACCGGGTAGGAAACGACCTAGAAATCGCCCCGGGAACCTGCGGGGCCTCGTCGGGCATGATCCCAGTGTGCGTCGGGCAGCCGACGATTCGAATCAAGGAAATCACCGTCGGAGGACGGGGAGGCAAACTCGAATGAAATACCAGGAATTCTTTGAAATAGCGAAAGAAAAGGGTTTAACCAGCGCCCAGATCATCCTGAGCAGGAGCAAGGCTACGACCATCGTCTCTTTCAACAAGAGCATCGACAAGTACAAAATTGCCGATGATCAAACCGTCATCGCCAGCGGCATTTACGAAGGCCGCTACGGGAGCTGCACCACCGACCATTTGGAAAAGAGCACTTTCCCGTGGCTCGTCGATCAGATCATCAAGGCAGCCAAAACCAACGGTCAGGAATCGAAAATCGACTTCTTCGAAGGCTCGCCCAAATACGCTAAGAAGAATGTCTTCAAAAAGGAATTGGCTCTGAAGACGCCAGCCGAAGCCATCGCCGACCTTGCCTCCCTCGAGGAAATGGCCCGAGCCAAAGATGACCGGATAACCGATTTCATGGCCGAATACATGTACGCGGAAGATTATCGAGAGCTCTACAACTCAAAAGGCCTCAATTTGAGGAACAAGTCCAACTACTACCTGTATGCAGCCTCGGCTTTTGCCAACGACGGTGAAAACAAGAAGTCGTGGGATAGTCTCATTTGGGGCAATGATTTGGCGACATTCTCAAAGGAGAAAATGGTCAATGAAGTAATCGACGGACTCTTCAAGCAGTTTGGCGCGGCGCCATGCAAGAGCGGCCAATACCCTACAGTCTTGAGCCACGACGTGTTCTCGAACTTCGTCGAAGTAATGGTTGGCTCCGCCGATGCCGAGAGCATTCAAAAGGAGAGTTCGTTCCTCGTCGGAAAGCTTCGCGAAAAGGTTGCGTCCAGCAAAATAACGATTTCTGAACGGCCTCTCGATAAAAATCAGCTCTTCACCTCTTTCGATGCAGAAGGAGTAGCCAGGCAAAATAGGGACATAATCAAGAAAGGCATCCTTCAAACCTATCTATACAATCGCGAAACAGCTTTAAAAGAGGGGGTCGAAACGACCGGAAACGCTGCTTACCGCGGGGGTAAAATCGCCACTGCCTACACGAACTTGGTTGTAAAGCCCTCTAAAAAGAGCTTCGAGGAGATGATCGCCCCTATTAAGGAGGGGGTTTACATCACCACCATCCAAGGTCTCGGAACCGGCATGAATGAGACCAACGGCGACTTTTCGTGCCAAGCGACCGGTTACATGATCAGGGACGGAAAATTAGCCGAGCCATTAACCCTGATCACGCTGGGCGGAAACGTCCTTAAGATGTTCGAAACGATCAAGGATATCGATTCGAAACGTGAGTTCCTCCCGCAAGGAATCGTTTGCCCGGACGTCTATATCAAGTCGATGTCCATCGGCGGCAAATAACCATTGCTGATCTCAAGAGCCTCAGCTTAGTTGGGGCTCTTTTTGTTTTCCCCAAAAATAGTGTCAGTCAAAAGATCCTATCTAAGCCAAAGAAAGCACCTCAGATAGCAAAGCAGCCAGGTTCCATGGCCCTGACCCAATTGAGATAATCAGCAAGACCATCAACCAAATTCAGCAATTCGTTGGCCCGCTTCAACAACCTTCTGAAGATATTTACCAAGCCATCATTGCTTGAGACGGTTATAAAACCCGTCGCTTCAGCAATAGCAATTCATCCTCCAAAAGGGTTTAACAAAGTCGGCAGAAGACCAGATGCGAGACCTCAAATTCCAGAGAAGATGAGCACCGAAAAGCAAGGAACATATGCTCTATAATTAATGAATTCGAATATTGTTTCACATGAAAACAACAATGGAAAGTCCAGTAATACTCGATATATTTTAATACCTATTTTTTAGGTATATAATATCAACATGAGCAAACTAGATGACGCCTTAAAACGCCGAGTCAAACCGGGTCAGCTTTTTGAACCAGAGACGTTGGAAACCAAAGGCTACAGCCTCTCCGAGATCAAGTTGGATATTAAGGCAGCCTTAGGCGAAAGGCGCCTCGTCTCTTTTGCATATGGCATTTATTACCAGCCTTCCAAAAGCGGGCTTAAGCCAAGTCCTTTGGACGCGATAAAACTTCGCTATATCGGAAACGGCGACATCACCTATGGCTTCTTTTATGGCCAATTCTTTATCAAGGATTATCTCGGGCAACCATTCGATGACCGTCAATTGATTGAGGTCGTCACCAACAAAGCGACCTCGGTTAAGAAGGCCGTCTATATGTTTTCGAGACGCTTCGTCATCCGTCGCTCATATGCTCCGATCAATGCCGATAATGCTGGTTCGTTAGCCTTCCTTACCTATCTTTCTTCGGCCAGCGATTCCGAAGTCGAAGCCAATATGTCTGTTCTCTCGACCTATATCCGCGACAAACACTTATCAAGCGATCTCTTGATGAAATTCTCGGACAAAGTCCCGAGCAAAGCCTACCGCCGGCTCTATTCGACCGGTCTCTATCGCTCCCTCTGGAAGCGTTGAGTTCTCCAGCCCGTTAGAACGGTAAATGCAACTCTAAAGGCCTTTCTCCCCTTTCTATGGGGCTTCGGCCATTCAGTCCAGCACGCAAAAAAACCTTTAGGGAATAACGCCGCCAAAAAAGCCGCCGCGACGAGCGCGACGGCCCTTCAAGTGCCTAGAGTTTATTCAGCCTTTTCGTCTTTCTCTTCGGGCTTAGATTCAGTTTCTCCAGCCTTCGGCCCGGCTTCTTTGGCATCCGGTTCAGCCGCTTCGGCTTCCGGCGCCTTTTCCTCAGTCTCGGCCGGAGCAGCCTCTTTGGCGGCTTCGCCTTCTTCGAGATTCAGATTGTAGCCAGACATATCCCAATCCTTATGGGCCTCAAGAACCTGCTTGATGGCCTTTTTGATGAGGCGAGTGTCGCTTTCCCGGGTCTCTTCCGAACCTTTCTTCAAAACGGCGTTGACGCGGCCGAGGGCGTTTTCGAGTTCGCCCTTCGATTCATCGACAAGGCCGCTGACGAGGATATAGGCCCGGACGGCCGCCGGGGTCGACATCGAAGCGATATGCTTTTTGACTTCGAGCGGAAGATCGATGTATTCCTTCTTTCCTTCCTCGAAGCGCCCGGAAAGCATAAGGAGCGAGACGCGCTGGGCGCAGGCATCTTCGTAAACAAAGGAAGAGACATTGGCTTTCGAAGCAATCGTCTTGTCGATGATATCGATGGCCTTGCCGTAATTGCCTTCGTCGAGAGCCTTGGCCATCGCGATGGCGTTGATGCGGCTCGTGAAGTTGGTAACGTTGTCGTAAACCTTGCTTTCGAGAAGCGGCTTGCCCGTCGCCAAGTGATATTCGCTAACGAGAAGATCGTTATAGGCTTCGATGTTCGTCTTGTTCGTGAGGACAGTCAAAAGATAGCCGTCGTTTTTGGAGTCGAGGGCAGCCGGGAAAATGTCGTAGATGTAGATGACGCCGCCGACAGCAAGGATGACGATGGCAAATGCTTTCCACCATTGCCAGACCGGATCGCTCGCAGCCACGCCGTCAGCAAAGGCGATGACGACAACCAGGGCGACAACCTCGAGGAGGAAAAGGACGAGCGGCATATAGATATAGGCCCGAGGCGAGCTCTTTTCGCTCGTCGGGTAGATTTTCGTTTCGCCCGTGAGGCCGTCGAAACTGCGAACCGCGCCTTTCATCTTGCCGTCTTTCTCGGCAAAGCCGAGCCAGAAAACGATCCAGCTATAGACCTTGTAATGGCCGATCAAGGCGCCGAGCAAGTGGCCAAGCTCGACGAGAATGGCATTGAAAAGACCGCCGACGACAATCGCCAAAATGATAAATACGATTGAATTGAGCGGGGCATAGGCCGCATAGTCGGTCATGATGGGGCGGACAGCGAAGAGGCCGACCAGGACGATCACGGCTAGGATGATCGCGTAGACAAGGTAGCTCATCAATTCGCTTTTTTTCATAAAGCAAAACCTCCTTTTGAGAAACGCCAAGCTCGGCGTCCCTCGGCGCTAGTGACTGGCTTGGCCAATCACACGTGTTCCTACACTAGCCGCTACCGCCGAAGCAAAGGGGTTAATCTCGATTGATATGTCTGCCCTGAGGGCACGCCCATTATAAAACAATCGCTCGCTGCTACTAGTTTTTAGTGCTTTCTTTCTTCGGCAGTTGCCTCGACGATGGCCGGAAAGAGCTTTTCCTTGGCCACGTTGAGGTAACGGTTCATCAAACGGTCGAAGCGGAGAGGCGTGACTTCTTGGTTATGGAAAAGATAGCTATATTCGTCGGCCACCATACGGGCGAAGCGGCGGCAGGCTACCCTGGCCCCTTCCTTGCTTAGCGTCCCGAGCGGATGCTTGGAATAGTAACCGAAATAACTCGTCATGACTTTTGAGAAGAAGAAGTCGTCGGGAAGCTCGCTGGCCGCCGAGTTGTAGGCTGCCCTTAAAAAGGCAAAATTGTCTTTCGCGTAGGCTTGGATCGCCTTCAGGTTGGCATCGGGCTCGGCCGCCTCGGAAAAGCCCGGTACCTGTTCGCCAAGAAAGACGGAATTCAAAAGGTCGTAGATGTCTTGGTAATGGTAATAGAAAGTCTGGCGGTGGCTCCCGCAGTATTCGCATAGAGCCCGAACCGTGATGTCCCTAAGGGGAGAGGATAACATCATTTCCCGAAGGGCCTTTTTGAACTTGGCCTCGGTAATCATTGCCTTACCTCAACTTGCTGTAGCTAAGAGCAATCTTCGCGGCGAGGCGGGCGTTGTTCTTGACGAGGGCCATATTGGTCTCCAAAGACTCGCCGCCGGTGATAGTCGCGATTCTCGAAAGCAAGAAAGGCGTGACGGCTTTGCCGGTGATTTTTTGCTCTTCGGCCTCTTTGACTGCCTCTTCGATGGCCTTTTCGATGTATTCGTTCGGGAGAGCCATTTCCTCGGGGCAGGGATTGCTGACGAGGATGCCGCCGGTAAGACCCAGGTCGCGCCGGGCCTTGAGGATGGCTGCCGCTTCGGCGGGATCGTGGAAGACCGCGTCGACCGGAAGGCCGGAGGAACGCGAATAGAAGGAAGCAAAAGTTTCGCTCTCGTAGGAAAGGACGCTCACGCCTTGGGTCTCGAGGACTTCAATCGTCTTTGGGAGGTCGAGAATAGCCTTGGCTCCCGAGCAAATGACCATCGTCGGCTCGCTTCCGAGCTCATAAAGGTCGCGGGAAACGTCCCAGGTCTTTTCGGCTCCGCGGTGGACGCCCCCGATGCCGCCGGTCGCAAAGATGTCAATGCCGGCCATCGCCGAGCAAAGGATGGTGGCCGAAACGGTCGTCGCGCCCCATTCCTTCCGGGCCATGACGATCGGAAGATCGCGTTTGGAAACCTTCCTGATGCCTTTCCGCGTCGAAAAAGCCTCGATTTCCTCTTCGTTCATGCCGATGACGATTTCGCCATCGATGATGCCGATCGTCGCCGGCACGGCCCCTTCCTCGCGGATGATGGCCTCAAGGGCGAGAGCCGTCTCCTTGTTCTTTGGGTAGGGCATCCCATGGGAAATGATCGTGCTCTCGAGAGAGACGATCGGGCGCCCTTCGGCTTTGGCTTTCTTTACTTCGTCGGAATAGCGCATGCGTCTTTTTCCTCTTTCCTACCTAGTTTAGCAATTAGAACGACCGAGACGAAGTAAAGAGCAAGGGAAATTGCCAAGATGGCCGCCATGAGAAGAACGACCGCCCACGACCCATATGGGTTGTTGCCGATTGCGCCGAAACTGATGTTGAAGAGTTCGGAGCCGGGGGGGTAAAAGACGAAGCGGTCGAGAATTATCGCCCCAACGACCCCAATCGTGATGAGGATGAAAACAGCCGTCCGGTATCGGTCAAAAGGCAGGCACGTGCGGAAGAGGGTGAACAGCGAAATAAGGGTAAAGCAAATGGTCGAGATTGTGAGGATGAGCGGCTCGTTCCAGAGCCCCGGGATCAGGTAGCAGAAGAGATAGGAAAGCCCGACCGAGAGAATCGCCACCCCGCCAGCCGGCAAGGCTTTGGAAAGAATGTTCCAGAAAACCGTTCCCTTGAGCGGCTCGTTCGAAGGCTGGAGGGCCAATAAGAAGCCGCCGACGCCAATCGAGAAGAATTCCCAAATCGTGAGGTTGCGGGTCTCGAAAGGGTAGGAAGCGTCGATTGCCCAGTCGGCAATCAGGAAGACAATAGAAAGGACGATCGCAAAGATCGTCTTAGCCAAGAAGAGGGAAGCGGTTCGCTGAATGTTATTGATGACGCGCCGGCCTTCGCGAACAACGTCCGGAAGTTTGCTGAAGTCGTTCTCGAGGCTGACGATGTGGGCGGCGTTTCGCGCCGCAGCCGAGCCGGAGGCCATGGCAATCGAGCAATCGGCTTTCTTGAGGGCAATGATGTCATTGACCCCGTCCCCGGTCATCGCAACCTTGTGGCCTTCCTCCTGGAGGGCTTGGACAATGAGGGCTTTCTGCTCGGGCGAAACCCGTCCGAAAACGACTTTGTCCTTGACGAGCTCGGGAATCTGCTCGTCTTTGACCCCCTCCATCGAGACGAAGCGGTCGGCCCCGATCACTCCGCATTCGGCAGCGATGTGGCTGACGGTCAAAGGATTATCGCCCGAGATAATGCGGACGGAAACGCATGATTTTTGGAACCACTCGATGTTGGCCTTCGCATCGCTTTTGATATTGTCGGAAAGGGAAATCTGGCAAATCATGGTCGATTTGCTGGGGATTTTCCCCTCATAAATCTTGTCTTTGCTGTAGAAGAGCCCCAAAACACGGTAGCCCGACTTCATGAGCCGTTTGGCATCCAGGGAGGCGATGGGCGGGACTTTGCCGCCGATGAATTCGCTGGCCCCGAGAATGAAGGTCCCCTTTCCCTCGAGCGTCGCGGCCGAGTACTTGCGTGCGCTATCGAAAGGCAGGGCGAATTCGTAGGCAATGCTCTTCCCGCTCGCCGCATAACGCGACACGGCCTCAGCCGTCGCGTTGCCATCCCCCGTCGCTTGAACGAGGCTATGGAGAATGTCGCGGATCTCCCCATCGGTGAAATCACTGTAGTGGTATAGGTCCTGAACGGCCAGCCGCCCATCGGTCAGGGTTCCGGTCTTGTCGAAGCAAAGGACGTCGACCCGGGCTAGCATCTCGATGCAGTAAAGCTCCTGCACGTTCATTTTCTTCCGGGAGAGGTTGTAAACGCCGATGGCCAGGGTAGTCGAAGTAAGGACGTAGAGGCCGGCCGGGATCATCGCTACGAGCGAGCCGGAAAGCGACTTGATGAATTCTTGGTAAGAGGAGAGATCCTTGAACCAACCATTTTGGGCCAATTCGGTCGCGAACATCGCGATACCCATGAGAATGGCGATGATGCCGGTCGTCCAGAAGATGACGAGGCACGTTCTTTTGATTTCGCTTTTGGGCCGGGTGAAGAGGCGGGCTTGGCTTTGAAGGGTTTCCGCGTAATTGGCCGCCCCCACCTTCTCGACCCGGACGTAGGCCTTGCCAGCCCGGACGAAGGAGCCGCTATAGACATGGCTTTCTTCGTCTTTGCGCACGGCCTCGCTCTCCCCGGTCAGGAGGGATTCGTCGACGTCGATATAGCCGCTTACGACCTTCGCGTCGCAGGGAATCTGGTCGCCGGAAGAAAGGACGACGATGTCGCTTAGGACGATCTCGTCGACCGGGATCGTCACTTCTTTCCCGTTCCGCATGACCTTGGAACGCTCTTCGGTCACGACCCGGAGCTTGTCGGTCAAGAGGCGCACCCGGATGTCCGCGATGAGGCCGATGAGAATGTTCAAGGAAAGGGGAGCGAGGAAGAAATAGGAAGTGATGGGCAGGCCGCCCGCCATCATGAGGCCGGCAATCACGAAGAAGACGATATTGAAAAAGGTCAGGAAGTTGTCGAAGACGATGCGCGCATACGACTTGGTGACCTTTTTCTTCGTTTTGTTGGCCAGCCCTTCCTTCCGCCGGGCTTCCGCTTGTCCATCGGTCAAGCCGTACATGAAATCGGCTTCGATGGGCGCGGCTTCTTCGATTTTCCGAAGGAGGTTTTCTCCCCGGTGGGAAAGAAATGGCTTCATTGCTCGCTCCTGATGGCTTTGGCCGGGTCTTTCTTGGCTGCCAGGCGGGAAGGGACAAAGCCGGCAACCAAAGCCAAGACAATCGCGGAAGCGACGAGGGCAAGGGCAATCCACGGCGAGAGGACCGCCATGTCGGGCAAGGCAATGACCGACGAGAAGAGGGTTCGCACGATGACATTGAGCGGAATGCTCAACAAATACGCGAACAAAACCCCGAAAAGGCCGGCGATGCCACCGACGAGGAAACACTCTGTTTCAAAGAGCGTCGACACGTCTCGCTTTCTGGCTCCGCAAGCTCTAAGTATGCCGATTTCCCTTGTCCTTTCAAGGACGGATACGTAAGTGATGACAGCCATCATAAGTGAGGAAACAACAAGGGAAATCGAGGCGAAGATAACAAGGACGACCGAAATGATTGTAACGAGGCTAGCCAGTCCGTCTGTAAAGTCCCCCATCGCGTCAAGGAAGGTTACTTGCTCGCTTGCGGGCCGCCCGATGTTGTAGGCTTCGAGATAGCTTCTCAGCTCGGCCTTGGTCGTGAGGGAAGAAGGGAAAACAAGGATCGAGGTGACGAGGGAATAGGCTTCGGAGTAGGCAATGATGTCCATCGCGTCGATCGCGTCAGGCGTCGGGGCAAAGAAGTTGGAAGCAAGGAAGGCTGAGAAAAGGGCCGGAACGTTGCTCATGTCGCCAGCCAGAACGGGATCGACCAGGGCGGCCACGTCGTCTTCCTCGTAGTCGGCCCCGACGCGCCTCGAATAAGCCAGCATCCCATAGGGGGTAAGAAGGTCGGGGTTTTGGACGCTCGAACCAGATATGTAGCTTTCGTAAGTGAAGAAGCTTCGATAAGCCAATAGATCGGCCAATTGGTCGACGAGGCTCGACAAGGTCGCGGATGTCAGGCCGGAACTCAGGTCGCCCAAGGAATCGAAGAAAGACTGAAGGGCCTCCAAGCCGTCGACCTTGTCATAGTTGCGGGCTGGGACATACCAATTGCTTCCCTGCATGGACCGCATGTCGGCAATGGAATCGTTATCTTCCTCGAGGAAGAGGTCCTCGAGGCTCGAAAGGTAACCGATGGAAGAAGGCATCGTCGTGATGACGCTGCTCTGGCTCGGCCGAACGACTCCGACGATTCGAAGCTCGATGGGGTTATGGCTGTCGTCGAAATAGAATTCCTTATAAGAGGCGCTCGTATTCCCCGGCGCAACATAGGCTTTCATCTCTTTGGTGACGATGCCAGAGGAGGTGACCTCAAACTTCTCAGCAAGAGGGTCGTAGGTCACTTTCACGTTGTCGTAGACTTGATCAGTATAGGTAAATTCCGGTTCGCTTCCGTAGAAATCCTGCCGCAAATACGCCTTATATGTTTTCTTTTCGAGCAAATCGGCAAAGGAAATGGCATCGCCGCCCTCGGCCGAATCGTCGACGATCCCGAGGGCTTTGAGGGTCGAATAATCAACCTGGTTATACCGATCGACGATGAGGACGAGGTCGGTCGGCTTTTGCGGGTAGGAACCGTAGATGAGGTCGTACTGGCTCGACGGATCTTCTGACGTGCCAAGGCCGTAAAGCGGGTGGAAGACGCTCGTCGGAAGGGAGGCGGCCGAAGTCACCATCGAGGTCAACGAGCCAATGGAAGCCCCGGCTCCTTGGTCGAGGACGAAGAACTTGGCGTCGGGGTCGTTCGGATCCAAAGTCGAGGAAGTGATGATGTTGAAATTCATGTTCTCCCGCTGGACGACGACGTCGCTCGCGAGGTTGCGGGCGATCAGCTCCGGATCTTCGACCAAGGCCCGCACGTACGACACGTACTCGTTGGAAAGGTTGTTGGTCGAGGCGACATAGGAATAGCCGCTATTCCGGATGACGTAGAGTTCCTCGTCGTCCGGGTACTCCTCTCCGCTTTTCGATCCGCCGCCCGTCGATTGGTAGGCCAGCGTCTTCTTGCTGATCGAAATCGGTACCGAGGAAGCGAGAGCCGACTCGACACTGTTGGTATAGGAAGAGAAGCCGGTCGATAAGGCAAGGACGAGCCCGACCCCGACGATTCCGATGCTGGAGGAAAGGGAGACGACGAGGGTCCTTCCCCACTTGGCCGCCACGTTCCGAAAGGAGTTCTTCACGGCTGCCCAAAGGCCCATGGACGTCCGTCCTTCCTTCGAGGCCATCGAAACATCGTCTTCGACGGGAAGGGGGTCGCTGTCGGAGACGATCTCCCCGTCTTCCATCCTGATGATCCGGTCGCTATAGCGCTCAGCCAGCGCCTCGTTGTGCGTCACTAAAACGACGAGGCACCGTTCGCTGATCTTCTTTAGAAGGTCGGCCACGATTTCGGAGGAACGGCTGTCGAGGGCGCCCGTCGGCTCGTCGGCCAAGACGATTTCCGGTTTTCCAGCCAAAGCCCGGGCAATGGCCACGCGCTGCATCTGGCCGCCGGAAAGTTCGTTCGGTTTCTTGTGGGCGATTTCTTCGAGCCCGACTTCCCTCAGAGCCTCGAGGGCAGCTTTCTTCCTTTCCGAGGCCGGCATCCCCGAAAGGAGAAGCGGCAACTCGACGTTGAGAAGGGCCGATTGGTAATCGAGGAGGTTGTAGTTCTGGAAGACAAAGCCAAGCCGCTTGTTCCGATAGGCATCCCAGTCGCGGTCTTTGTAGGAAGAGGTCGAGCGGCCGTCGACGAGGAGTTCGCCCCGGCTCGCGCGGTCGAGCCCGCCGACAATGTTGAGAAGCGTCGTCTTGCCGCAACCCGAGGGGCCGAGAATCGAGACGAAGCCAGTCCGGGGAAGGGCAAGCGAAACGGACTTGAGGGCCGCAAACGGCTTCCTGTTGACGTAATAATCTTTTCCTAGGCCTCTCAAAACGAGCCGCGGCGCTTCTTTTTCCATCTTCGCTTATTCCCGCCGTTTGGCAAAAAACGCCTGCAAAAGGGCTTTCGATTCTTCTTTTTTGCTGCCGATTTCGAGAAGGGGCACTCCCTCGTCCGTAACTTCGTCGAAAACGTGGAAGCGGCTGCGGATGGCTCCGGCTTTGGGATCGTCTAGAGCGTAGACGAGCCGGTGGATCCGGCTTTGGATAATCGCCCCGGCGCACATGAGGCACGGCTCGAGGGTAACGTAGAGGGTACACTCGGAGAGGCGAACCCGGCCCAGTTCCTTTTCAGCGGAAAGAAGGGCTTCGATTTCGGCATGGGAGGCAATCGAAAGCTTGGCCTCCCGCTCGTTGTGCCCCCGGCCGACGACTTTCCCGTCCAAAGCAACGACGGCGCCGACCGGAACCTCACCCGCTTCGAGGGCTTTCCGAGCCTCTTTTAGCGCCTCTTCCATCAACTCGACATCGTTCATGGCTAGATAATACCAAACCCGGGGCCGATTCAACTTTCTTTATTCAAAGAAAAAACCACCGCGCATGTTCGGTAACCTTAAGGCTGCTCGGTTCCCCGCCTGACCTGGTTCGGAAACGTCCCATCGCGATGGCTCGTCCATTATACCCTCTTCCCTCCTTTTTCCTAGGAAAAGGAAAAGCCGTCCCCCGGAAGGGAACGGCTGAGCGACGAATCCTTACTTTTTCGGCGTGATGACCTCGAGGCCGCCCATGAAGGGACGGAGGGCCTCCGGGATCTTGACCGAGCCGTCGGGCTGCTGGTTCTCCTCGAGGAGAGCCGGGAAGACGCGCGAGGTGGCAAGGCCCGACCCGTTGAGGGTGTGGCAGTAATGGGTCTTGCCTTCTTCGTCGCGGTAGCGGATCATGCCGCGGCGGGCTTGGTAATCGCGGGCGTTCGAGACGCTCGAGACTTCCTTGTAGATGCCCATCGACGGGATGTAAACCTCGATGTCGTAGGTCCGGGCCATCGAGTGGGAGCAATCGGCGGCAGCCAGTTTGTCGATTTGGTAGGCGAGGCCGAGCCCTTCGATGAGCTTCTGGGCCTTCTTGACGAGTTCCTCGAAGGCGGCGTCGCTGCCGTCGTCGGTCGTGTACTGGACCATTTCGACTTTATTGAACTGGTAGCCGCGGATCATGCCGCGCTCCTCGGTCCGGTAGCTGCCGGCTTCCTTCCGGTAGCACGGGGTATAGGCAAAGAACTTCTTCGGAAGATCCTTGTAGGAGAGGATCTCGTTCCGGTAGAGGTTCACGAGAGCCGTCTCGGCCGTCGGGAGGATGAACTTCCGGGGCTCGAGGCCTTCGAGCCAGAACACTTCGTCCTTGAACTTCGGGAACTGGCCGGCCGTATAGCCGCTTTCGTAGTTGAGGATGTGCGGCGGGAGGATCATCTCGTAGCCGTCGGCCAGATGGTTGGAAATGAAGTAATTGATGAGGGCCCATTCAAGCCGGGCGCCGAGGCCGGTGTAAATCCAGGTTCCGCTTCCCGAGATCTTGGCAGCCCGCTTGTAGTCGATGAGGCCAAGCGATTCGGCCAGTTCGACGTGATCCTTCATCGTCTTCGGGTCGAAAGTCCGCGGATTGCCCCATTTGTAAATGGGCTCGTTATCTTCCTTGCCGCCCGGGGCCAAGTCAGGGTCGGGAAGGTTCGGGAGGACTTCGATGAGGCCTTGGAGGTCAGCTTCGATTTTCTTGAGTTCCTCTTCCTTGGCCTTGTTGGCCGCGCCGAGTTCCTTGACCTTGGCGAAGATGGCCTTGACGTCGCCGCCGGCCTTCTTGACTTCCGGGACCGATGACGAGAGCTTGTTCTGCTCGGCTTTCGAGGCTTCGACCTCTTTTAGAAGCGTCCTCCGCTTCTTCGAAAGTTCGAGGACCGGAGCCGGATCGAAATCCCAGTTCTTCTTGGCGAGGCGTTCCTTGACTTCCTCGGGGTGCTCCTCGATGTAGCGAATGTCGATCATGGGTTTCCTTTCTGCTCGCCTTCGATCGCTTCCATGTAAAGCGAGACGAGCTTTCGCCCCAGGACGGCGAGCGAATTCTTCCGTGCGAGGCGGTACGCCTCGATTATAGTCGGCTGTCCCTTGCCCTGCGCAAGAGATTCGACGGCTTTGGCCAGCCGCTCGACCGAAGGATAGGCCCGGTAAGCCTTGCTCGAGGTCAGCTCTTCGCTCCAGAAGGGGTGGCCGAGGCTCAGGACCGGGGTCTTGGCGGCCATCGCCTCGAGGACGGCCAACTCGTCAGCCCCGATCGAGGCGAATGACAGGTAGGCCAGCGCTCCGACAACCCCCGAGCGGTAAACGTCGTCCTCAACGAGGCCCGAGAGAATGAGATTATGGGGATAATGCTTTGACTTTCGGCGAAGATATGAGGGTTTTGCGGGGCCTTTCTTGCTGGTGAGCAAATAGAAGAAGGTAACACCCGGCACGAGAGAGGCCAGTTCGGCCATTGCCTCGAGCCGCTCGTCGTCGTCGACTTCCCCGACCGTGAGGCAATAGGGAACGCCCTCTTCGAGCCGGAAGTAACGGCGGAAAACGATCTTCTCGATGTCACTATGGGCGTCGAAGCGGGCCAGGTTGACCCCCGGGGTCACGACTCGGATCGCCCGGAGGGCTAGCCCCGAGGTAAGGAGAGCCGTCTCGGCCGCCTCGCTCGGGACGAAGACCATGTCGGCCATCTTGAGGAGGCGCTCGGCCTTCGGACGGAGGGAATGGAATCCTTCGCCGTCGACACTCATGAAGCGGGCGCCCGGGTCGCCTTCGCTATAGAGGGCGCTCACCACGAGGGTCGCGCCCTGCTCCTTGGCGTCGTGGGCCAGGCTTTCGTCGTCAGGCGAGATGAGGTGAACCACATCCGGCTCGGCGAACATCGACTCGACCCACGAGGTACCAACCAGTTCGAGAGCGCCCTTGATGTTTTTCCGGAGCCTCGTCGCGATATAGCGATCAAGATGGGCCCCAGGGCTATATTCGACGAGAACTTTCATTACTCGCCTTCGATTTCCTCTTTGGTCGGAACGTGGACTTCTTCCGCGGGCTTGTCGTCTTCACTCACGAGGGCCGGGTTGATTTCCTCGGGTTCCTCGGGCGATTCTTCCTCGCCCCCGTCGTCCTCGGCATGCGGGACGATGGTGATGGAAGCCACTTTCTGTCGCGGCTCGAGGGCGATGATCTTGACCCCTTGGGTATTCCGTCCGGCCACTTTGACTTGTTCAAGCGGCAAGCGAATGACGATGCCGTGGGTCGAGATGACCATGAGGTCTTCGTCGCCGTGGACGGCCCGCATGGCCGTCAGCTCGCCCGTCTTCGGAGTCATCTTGATGGAGAGAACGCCCTTGGCACCGCGGCTCGTAAGCCGATAGCCGTCGTAGTGGCGGGTCGTCCCGTCTTCGAGGGTGATATCGGTATCCTTGGTATAGGAGATTTTGCCGTAGCCGCGATCGGTCAGGACGAGGAGCTTGTCGCCTTCCATCGAGGAAGTGACGTCGACGAGATGGCTCCCGTCTGAGAGGTCCATGCCCTTGACGCCGGCCGCCGTCCGGCCCATTGCGCGGACGTCGCCTTCCTCGAAGCTGACGACCTTGCCGTTGGTGGAAGCCAGCGAGACGATGGCCGACCCATCGGTCCGCTTGACGTCGAGGAGGGCATCGCCTTCCTTGAGGGAGAGAGCCCGTTTGCCGTTCTGGTGAATCGAGGCGAATTCGGCCAAGGACGTCCGCTTGACGACGCCTTGGACGGTCGTGAAGAAGAGGTAATTGTCAGCTGGGTAGTCGTCGCACGGAACGATGGCCACGACCTTTTCGTCCTGCTCGAGGTTGAGGAGGTTGATGGCCGGGATGCCGCGCCCGTCGCGGGCGCCGTCCGGGATCATGTAGCCGCGGAGCCGATAGACAATGCCGTAGCTCGAGAAGAAGAGGATGTCGGTATGGGTCTTGGCCCGGAGCATGATCGAAACCATGTCGCCGGCCGTCGTGGAGATGCCCTTGACCCCGCGTCCGCCCCGGTTCTGGGTCCGGAAGGTCTGGTCGTTCATCCGCTTGATGTAGCCGTTCTTCGTCAGGACGATGATGATGTCTTCCTGCGGGAGCAAGTCTTCGTTGTCGATATTGGCCGCTTCGTCGCTGATTTCGGTGAGGCGCTTGTCGCCGAAGCGTTCCTTGATCTCGAGGAGTTCGGAAATCATGAGCTCGACGATGTTGGCTTCGCTCGACAGGAGGCGATTGTACTCCGCGATGTTCTTCTGCAGCTCGGCGTGCTCAGCCCGGAGCTTTTCCTGCTCGAGGCCTTGGAGGCGGCGGAGGGTCATCGCGAGGATGGCAGCCGTCTGCTCGGGGCTGAGGCCGAAGGCATCGTGGAGGCGGGCCGTCGATTCCTCGTCGTTGCTTGAATCGCGGATGATGTGGATGACCTCGTCGATGTTGTCGTGGGCCAAAATGAGGCCTTGGACGATGTGGTCGCGGTCGCTATCGCGCTTGAGGAGGAACTTCGTCCGGCGGGTAAGGACCGAAATCTGGAAGCGGATGTAATTCTGAAGGAGATCCTTCATCGGCAGAATCTTCGGCTCGCCTTCGACAAGGCAAAGGTTGATGACGCCGAAATTGATCTGGAGCTGGGTGTGCTTGAGAAGGTTGTTGGCCACGACTTCCGGCATGAAATCGCGCTTGACCTCGATGACGACCCGGATGCCTTCCTTGTTCGATTCGTCGCGGATGTCGCTGATGCCGTCGATGACTTTGTCGCGGACCAAAGAGGCCATGTTCTCGATCATCGAGGCCTTATTGACCTGGTAGGGAATCTCGGAAACGATGATCCTCGAGCGCCCGGCGCTTTCTTCCTCGATCTCGTACTTCGAGCGGATGGTCACCGAGCCGGTGCCTTTCTCAAAATAGTCGAGGATGCCCTGCCGGCCGAGGATGACGCCGCCGGTCGGGAAATCGGGTCCGTGGATGTAGTTCTGCATGAGCTCGACCGGGGTGAGGTCCGGGTTGTGGGCCAAGGCCACGACCGCGTCGATCGCTTCGCTGAGGTTGTGGGGCGGCATGTTGGTCGCCATGCCGACGGCAATGCCTTCCGAGCCGTTGACGATGAGGTTCGGGAAGCGGGACGGGAGAACGCTCGGTTCCTTCTCGGTGCCGTCGTAGTTGGAGACGAAATCGACGGTGTCTTTGTCGAGGTCGCGGACCATTTCGACCGAAAGGCGGTTCATCCTCGCCTCGGTATAACGCATGGCAGCCGGAGCATCGCCGTCGACCGAGCCGAAGTTGCCGTGCCCGTCGACGAGGGTGTAACGCATCGAGAAGGGCTGGGCCAAACGGACGAGGGTCATGTAGATGGCGCTGTCGCCGTGGGGGTGGTATTTACCCATGACGTCGCCGACGATACGGGCCGATTTCTTATAGGGTTGCCCCGGCTTCATGCCGGCTTCGTTCATGCCGTAGATGACACGGCGCTGGACGGGCTTCAAGCCGTCGCGGACATCCGGGATGGCCCGGGCCTCAATGACCGACATGGCATAGGAAAGGAAGGCCGTTTCGACCTCCTCGGTGATTTCGCGCTCGGTAAGGCCCGAGGCGATGCCAGCCTGGACGGCCGGGGTTTCGTCTTTCTTTTCTTCGTTATCCATTTATCGCTCCCTCCTTAGATGTCGAGGTTCTGGACGAACTTGGCGTTCTTGGAAATGAAATCCTTACGGGGTTCGACCTCGTCGCCCATGAGATCGCTGAAAGCCTTCTCGGCTCGGGCTCCGTCGTCGATCGTGATGCGGATCATCTTGCGGACGCTCGGATCCATGGTCGTTTCCCAAAGCTGCTGGGCATCCATTTCGCCAAGGCCCTTGTAGCGCTGGAACGGGTAGCCGGGCTTGAGGTCGAGGGCTTTCTTGAGCTCCTCGAGCTGGTCGTCGTTATAGGCGTAGTAGGCATTGCCCTTGACCTCGACTTTGTAGAGCGGAGGTTGGGCAATATAGACATAGCCGCCTTCGAGAAGGGGCTTCATGAAGCGGTAGAAGAAGGTGAGCAAAAGGATCCTGATGTGGTCGCCGTCGACATCAGCATCGGTCATGATGACGATTTTGTGATAGCGAATCTTGCTGACGTCGAAGTTGTCGCGGATGCCGGCGCCGATGGCCGTGATCATGTTGCCGATTTCGCCGTTTTTGAAGATCCGGTCCTCGCGGGCTTTTTCGACGTTGAGGATCTTGCCGCGCAGCGGGAGGATGGCTTGGGTCTTGCGGTCGCGGCCCGTCTTGGCGGAGCCGCCGGCCGAGTCACCCTCGACGATATAAAGTTCGCATTCCTCCGGGTTCTTGCTCGAGCAATCGGCGAGCTTGCCGGGCAGGGTCGTGACGCCGAGCGACGATTTGCGGATCGTCTCGCGGGCAGCCTGGGCCGCCATCCGGCCCTTGGCAGCCGTCTTGACCTTTTCGATGACGGCCTTGGCGGCATCCGGATGTTCGAGGAAGTACTGTTTAAGCTGCTGGCCGACGATCGTCGAGACGATCTTCCGGACCTCGCTATTTCCAAGCTTCGTCTTGGTCTGGCCTTCGTACTGGGGGTTCGGGTGCTTGACCGAGATGACGCAGGTCAGGCCCTCGCGGCAGTCGTCGGTCGTGAAGTTCGGGGCTTTCTCGTCGAGGAGTTTGAAAGAACGGGCGTAGTCGTTGACCGTCCGGTTAAGGGCGAGATTGAAGCCCTCGACGTGGGTGCCGCCTTCCTTCGTGGAGATGTTGTTGCAGAAGCTATAGACGCCGTCGCTGTTGTAATGGTCGGTCCATTGCATGGCGATTTCGGCGTAAATCCGCTCGTTGGTCCCATCAAGAAGGGTAACTTCTTCGGCACCGGAGCAGAAAATTACCTCATCATTGATGGGGGTTTTGCCGGTGTTAATGAAGGAAACGTACTCTTTGATGCCACCGTTGAAGAGGAAGGTGTCGGTCACCGGTTCCTCGCCGCGATTGTCGGTGAGGGAAATCCGGACGCCGCCATTGAGGAAGGCCATCTGACGGAGATGGTTCTTGATCGTTTCGTAATTGAAGATCGTCGTCTCGGTAAAGATTGCGGGGTCGGGGAGGAAGGTGACTTTCGTGCCGGAATCTTCGCAATCGCCAACCCGCTTGAGGTGTTCCTTGATCTTGCCGCCGTCTTCGAAGCGGACGAAATAGATGCCGCCGTCTTTGTGGACGGTGACTTCGCACCAGAGGGAGAGGGCGTTGACGACGGAGGCGCCGACGCCGTGGAGGCCGCCGGAGACCTTGTAGCCGCCGCCTTGGCCGAACTTGCCGCCGGCGTGGAGCATCGTGTAAGCCGTCTCGACGCCGGAAAGGCCGCTCTTGGCGACCTTGTCGACCGGGATGCCGCGGCCGTCGTCCTGAACAGTCACCGAGTTCCCGGGATTGATCGTGACTTCGATGTGCTTGCAATACCCGGCCAGAGCTTCGTCGATCGCGTTGTCGACGATTTCCCAAACAAGGTGATGGAGGCCGGCCGCCGCCGTCGTGCCGATGTACATGCCAGGCCGCTTGCGGACGGCTTCGAGCCCCTCGAGGACCTGGATGTTGTCGGCCGTGTACTTGGCATCAGCCTTCTCGATGGTCGATTCATTCTCGCCATCGACCTCCCGGTAGGTGAAGCGGTCTTCTTCGGGGACCGCTTGTGCCGCCGGCGCTTCTTTCTTTTCGTCTTCCACTTCTCATTCCTCCCTGACGATGGTTCCGTCTGATATATCGAACCGGCTGGCCCCCTCATATTGGAAGGAGGTAGCCGTTATGAAGCATTGGCCGAGTTCTCCGAGGAGACCCTTGAGATTGTCGGATCGCCGCTCGTCGAGTTCGCTGTAGGCGTCGTCGAGAATGACGATCGGGCGCCGCCGCTCCTCAGCCAAGAGAGCCGGCACCAATTTGAAGGCGATGGAGGCAAGGCGGTTCTCGCCCTGCGAGCCGTAGACCCCGATGTCGAGGCCGTCGACGACGAGGGCGAAGTCCTCGCGCTGGACGCCGACCCCGGTGCTTCGATGCTCGAGGTCGCTGGCCCTCGACCTTCGAAAGAGGGCCAAGGCTTCGTCTTTCGTCCCTTCCTTGAGGAACGGGCGGTAACGGAGCTTCGCGTTCTTCTCCGCGCCTCGGAGGCGGTCGAGAAGGGCAATCCCGCCTTTCTCTAACTCCTCGATGAAGGCTTTGCGGTGTTCGTCGATCGGGACGGCGCAGGCCGCCAGCCGCTCCGTCATGACATCGAGGGCGAGTTCGTCGACCCGCTCGGCCCTGAGGAGAGCGTTCCGCTCGTCGAGGAGCTTGGCGTAGGTCCGAACGAGGGAGAAGTACTCTTCGCTTCGCTTGGAAATCGCAATGTCGAGGAACGATCTCCGAACCGACGGCGCGTCCTTGAAGAAGGAGGCGTCCTCGGGAGCGTAGGAGAAGACGCTCACGAGCGAGAAGAGGTCGGCAAGCCTCTTGGCCGGGTGCCCGTCGATGAGGAGGCGGCGGCCGCTCTTCGAGAAGACGAGCTCGATGTCGTGGCGGAGTTCCCCGACCTCGACCTTAGCCTCGATCAGGGCTTCCTTCTCTCCGTCGCGGATGAGCGGGGCGATTTCCCGCGTCCGCCAGCCGCGGCCAAGGGAGAGGCAGGAGACGGCCTCGGCCAGATTGCTTTTCCCGGAACCGTTAGGCCCGAGGAAAAGATTCACCCCGGGCCCCGGCTCGATGGCTGCCTCCCGGTAGTTCCGGAAGTTGACCACCCGAAGCTTAAGGAGCTTCATCGGCCTTGACGGCGTATGACTTGCCTTGGAAGGAAACGACGTCGCCGGGGCGGAGCTTGCGCCCGCGCCTGGTTTCCGTTTCGCCGTTGACCTCGACGTCGCCGGCCTGGACGAGACGCTTGGCCTCGCCACCTTCGTCGACAATCCCGGCGAACTTCAGAAACTGGCCGAGGGCAATCGACTCGGTGCGGATTCCGACTTCCTTAGGAAAGATTTCTCCCATGTTGTTAGTTTACTACATAGTAGTAAAAAAGAAAACGCCCGGCGGGGCGTTTTTGAAGGTTTTGGAAGGTGTTTAGCGGGTCCTCATCGGAGTGATGAGTTCGACGATCGAATCGTCGTCCGGATTGCGGATGACAAAGGGCTTCATTTCGGCCGTGAAGGCAAGCGAGACGTCGCTGCTCCCGAGGGCCTTGATGGCCTGGGTAACGAAGAGGGCGTTGAAGGCGATGTCGAGGCGGCTTCCGGTGTACTGGACGCCGTTCAGACGCTCGACGGCCGAACCGGTCTGGTCGCTATAGGAAGAAACCTCGACCCGTTCCTCGTCCATCGAAAGCTTGACGATCGTCCCGTGGTCGCGGGAGAGGACCGAAACGCGGTCGATCGCGTTGAGGAAAGCCGTCGCGTTGACCGAGAGGAAATAATTGAAGTTCGTCGGGACGATGGAACCGTTGACCGGATAGTCTTCGTCGAAGACGCGGCTCGAGACGAGAGTCGTCCCGAAGGAGAAGAGGATCCGTTTGGGGGCAACCACAAGTTCGACCTCGCCCGATCCTTCGAAGAGGCGCGTTACCTCGACGAGGGTCTTGGACGGCACGTTGGTCGCGAAACGAACGCTCGGGTCTATGGCAATCGTCTTCCGGGAAAGGCGGGCCGAGTTGGTCGCGATGGCCGTAAGGACGCCGGC
The DNA here is from genome assembly GCA_944358895.1 of uncultured Bacilli bacterium. Classification (GTDB taxonomy): domain Bacteria; phylum Bacillota_I; class Bacilli_A; order RFN20; family CAG-826; genus UBA4951. The sequence continues at coordinate 74,501 of CALVSB010000002.1, forward strand.
TTCGGCCGTCAGGTTGATGGCCGTGAGAATCGGGCGGGTGTCTTTGTCAAAAGCAGCAAAAGCCGTCTGGTCGCAAAGTTCGGCCAAAGCCGAGCACGGCATGATAAGCGAGACTCCGTTCTTCTCGTTGTCGAGGTCGGGGTATTCGTCGGCCGAGATGCAATTCAGCTTGGACGAGAAGCTGCCGTCCTCGATTTTGGCAATCCGGTCGTCGATGACTTCGAAGCTGATTTCGCTTCCCGCCATCTTGCGGACGACCTCAGTAAGGACATGGGCCGAGATAAGGGTGGCACCCGGTTGGCCGTTCCTGATGATTTCGTTGCCGTTGATGGCCGTCGGGACGAGAGTCCAGATCGACATGTCGCCATTGCTGGCCACGATGTCGAGACCGCTTTCGTTGAGTTCGAGTTTGAAGCACATGAGCTCAGGGAGAGCCGTTTTGGCTCCGATGGCATGGCTGGCAATAAGAAGGCCTTTTAGAAACTGATCCTTGTCGATGGTGAAGCGCATAGATGACTTCCTTTCCGTGCTAAGCACATTTTATTCTTTAACGCGTTGCCGTGGGAGGCTTGAAGCGTCCCAATACATACATTTCTAAGAATTATTAACTAATTATTATTAGGGCTGTGGAAACTGTGGATAACTTCGGTTTGTAAAGGTATTTTCGGTGCTTTGACATATGTTTGTCGTTGATTTGACAAATGAAGATATATCCGATGATTATCGACTATTTAAGGCGCTTGTCGAGATCGGAAATGGCCTTTTGGAGACCTTTGTCGGTCTTTAAAGAGTTTTCCACCTTGTTTACACCATTTATCACCGTAGCGTGGTCTTTGCCACCGAAGATGGCCCCAATCCGTCCGAACGGAAGGTCGAGTTTGACCCTAATGAGGTACATGGCAATGTGCCGGGCCAAGGCAATCTGCGAGGTCCTGATCTTGCCAGTGATTTGGTATGAAGGGAGGTTGTAGTATTCGGCGACCGTGTCGATGATTCGCTCGGCTGTTAGGGTTCCAAGGGATTCCTTGACGTCGAGAAGGGGCATGACGGCCGATTTGGCTATTTCGATGGTGATTCGCTCAGTATGGGCCCGCTGAACGGCGAAGAAGAGGAGGCGATCGAGGGCCCCTTCGAGTTCCCGGACGTTTTTACGGAAGGTTTTGGCGAGGAAAGTGATGACTTCCGGGTCGAAATCGTCGACGTTCAGGCCGTTCGCCTCGATCCGCATTTTCAAGATTTTCTCGCAGGTTTCCTCTTCTGGCTGTTCGATGGATAGGGGCAAGCCCTGGATAAAACGCGACTTGAGGCGCTCATCGAGACCGTTCAGCTTGCTCGGATGCTGGTCGCAGGTGATGACGACTTGCTTCGAATGGGTATAGAAGCTGTTATATATAGAGAAAAAGGTTTCTTCGGTACTTTTCTTGTTGGCCAAGAACTGCACGTCGTCGACGAGAAGGACATCGACGGAGTCGCGGAACCAATCGACGAGCGAGATGCCCTCTTTGTCGCCCGAGACGAATTTGACGTACTCGTTGAGGAAATCCTGGGCGTGGACATAGAGAACCCGGTACTTGGGGAACTTCAGCTTGATCGTGTTGCCGATCGCGTGGAGGAGGTGCGTTTTGCCGAGCCCCGAGTTCCCGTAAATCAGGACCGGGTTATAAAGTTTGCCTGGATTTTGGGAGATGATGAGGGAGGCTTGATAGGCGTCGCGGTTGCTTTCCCCGACGACGAAATTGTCGAAAGTATATTCGGGTTTTATGTAAGAATCGGAAAAGAAGGCGGGTTTTGCGGGCGTTATTTGCGTTCCAGAGGCAACATCGTCCTTTGTGACGTAACGAACGCTGTAGTCGGTTTGGCTGCAATCGGCAAGGGCGTCGCCTACCTGTTGCCAGTAGTTGGCCGGGATGATTTGAGCGGCCAACTTGGAGTTGACGACAACGTTTATCGTCTTCCCGTCGATCGAATGGATGTATGAGTCCTTGAAGAAGGTTTCGTATACCTGTTTGTCAAGCGCGTCTTCCAAGCGTTTGAGGACGCGGCCCCACAGGGCCGTGAGTTCGCTTATCGATGTGGTTTCCATATGCTCTGAACGGCATAAAGTTTAACCAAAGAAGATGGCGGTGGAAGGTTTTCCACCAAAAGAGTTAAGTTTTCCACCGAACAAACCATGAAAAGGGCCGAAACCATCGCGAAAAGAAGTTTTCCACATCTTTCTGATTGTGGATAAAAGGTGGAAAACTTTTGTGGATAACTTGGTTGGTGGAAAACTCCAATTTTTAGGTACTTATCCACCGGGATTTAAACACGAAAAGCCTAGTAATAGTCGCTCTTTCGCAGCTTATTTCACCAAATTGTGGAAAACGAATTCACCGCCGTGTGAAGAACTTTTTCTTGACTTGGAATCCACTTCCGACTTCACCGCTTTTCCACAAATGCTGTGGAAAACTCTTTGAAAGCGCTTACTTGGTGGAAAACTCGAATTTTGAAACAAGAAAAAGAAACTTATGTGATAGTTTGGGTTTAATCGGAGGCGATTGTGAATAATTTGTTACCTGCGCGTGTATGCGCGATTTTTGTTGTTACGTGTTATTCGACTCGGTATAATCGCCCTGCACGCAAATTTTCGGAGGTAATTAGCATGAAGAAAACGTATCAGCCTTCCAAGGTTAAGCACAGGAACGTTGCCGGCTTCCGCGCTCGGATGGCCACGCACAACGGACGCAAGGTCCTTGCCCGCCGTCGCCTCAAGGGCCGCGCTCGCATTGCGGCCTAAGCTTTCGGCTAGATGAAAAAAGGCAACCGGATCCTCGCCCACGAAGAGTTCCTCGAGGTGGAAAAAAGCCCGACCTCGCTACGGACACCCGACTTTGTGGTCTACAAACGGAAGTCGTCCCTAGATAAACTTAGGGTGGGGATCTCGGTTTCCAAAAAGAACGGGAACGCGGTTCGCCGGAACCTCATCAAACGCCAGGTCCGGTGCATGCTCGACGCCTTCCTCAACCTTGAGGAGGCGGCCGATCTCGTCGTCATCGTCAGGAAGAATTACGACCCCGAGAAATTCCACGAGAACAAGGAAGAACTCGGGAAGGCCCTGGCTGCACTTGGAGAGAAACTTTGAACAAATCCGCAAAAATCAAACTGCTCGCCGCCCTAGCCTTCTTCGGCGGAGCACTCGTGCTGTCTAGCTGCACGGCTTCTTTTTGTTCTAATCGCGACGCCGCCTCGATCGCTTACGCTTACGAACAGGGCGTCACGGTTTATTGCGACAAGGACGAAGTGCCGGAAGAATATCGGGAAGAAGGCCTTTCGTGGCCTGTTTATCCCGAAGAAGGCAACGACAACCTCTATGCCTACATTCCGGTAAACGCCGACGGAACCTACGCCGCGACTTCGGCGACTTATCTCAACACGAACATTATTGCCGGGGCGACGAGCAACTCGTACGCTATCCCGACTTACAATTTCTGGAAGGAACTCGACCAAAAGGTCCTCGACAAAGCGATTGAAACCGCTCAGGCCGCTGGGTCCGAGCTTTTTGCTGGCTTAAGCAAAGCGACGGTCACGGCCGAGCAGATCAACCCCTATGTCGACCCGAATCCGACCGCGGCCGACGCTGAGCAGAACCCCGATTCGATCCTCCGGCTCTTCGGCTACCTTAAGTTCTACGGAGACGAGGACACGAGATGGGGCTATTTCGATACCTGGGTCGACGAAATTGACAAAGAGTTAGGAATCGCGGCTTCGGCTAGCGACGACTTCCTCTCGTTCTACAAAACGCAGATCGACACGACCGTGAACGCTAACCGGAGCTGCATCGCCACCGTGCCGAACAGCACGATCAACGATGCTTACGGCCATTACGGCCCCAACGGCAACTGGGAAGTCTCGATGACGATCAAGGATTGGGGCTATGCCTGGGGCAAAGGCCCGTTCGAAGGCCTCATCGTTTACCCGGTCGCCTGGCTTGTCGATACCTTCGCGGTCGGCATCGAACCGGCCCTCACCGGCGTCGGACAGATCGTTTCGATCGTCCTCGTTACCTTCATCGTCCGGGCCGTCGTTCAGCTCGTAACCCTGAAGAGCACGCTCGACCAGCAGCGGACGCAGGCCCTCCAGCCGCAAATCGCCAAGCTGCAAGCCAAATACCCGAACTCGAACACCAATAAAGCGGAGCAGCAGCGTCTTTCGCAAGAGCAGATGATGCTCTACAAGCGAAACCACATCAATCCGCTGTCGATGCTGCTGGTTCTCGTGTTCCAGTTCCCGATCTTCATCTGCGTCTGGGGCGCCCTCCAAGGCAGCGCCGTCCTGACGTCGGGCGAAGTCCTCGGCGTCCAGCTATCATCGCCGATTTCCTCGATTCTCTTCGACTTTAGCGGCGAGTGGTACCTCAATAGCAACGGCTGGTGGACCGCTCTCGTCCTCTTCCTCGTCATGGCCGGCCTCCAGTTCCTGGCCATGATGCTGCCCCAATGGATTACCAAGCGCCGGAATCGCAAGCTGCAGAAGCTGAGCGCGAACCCGGCAGCCGACAAGAACGCCAAGACGATGAAATGGGTGAACATCATCATGCTCGTCGTCACCATCGTGATGGGCTTCTCCCTCCCGGCGGCCATGGGCGTCTATTGGGCCATCGGTGCCCTCATCTCGATGCTGCAGACGGCTATTACCCAGTATTTCATGGGTAAGAAAATGGCTAAGCAGAAGAAAGGAATCTAGGCTATGAAGCAATTCACGAACAAGACGGTCGACGCCTGTCTCGAGGACGCGGCGATTGCCCTCGGAGTCGAAGTCAAGGAACTCTCCTACAAGGTCATCGAAGAGAAGAGCGGCCTCTTCTCCAAGAAGGCGACCATCGAGGTCTATACCATCGACGACGCAGTAGACTACGCTCAGGAGTATCTGAAGGAAGCGATCGGTGCCCTTGGCATCGAGGTCACAACCAGCGCTGACGTCGAGGAAGACGTCATCCGCGTTTCCCTCGACAGCGAACGAAATCCGGTCCTCATCGGCAAGGGCGGGAGGACGCTCCAGGCCCTCAACGAGTTGGTTCGCCTTGCCGTTAGCAACAAGTTCCATCACCGCTATCGGATTCTTCTCGATGTCGGCGGCTACAAGGAAGACAAGTACGAGCGCATTGAGCGGATTGCCCGCCGGACCGCTCGCGACGTCGTCCGCGACAAGATGGATGCCAAGCTCGAACCGATGACCCCGGACGAGCGGCGAATCGTGCACAACTGCCTAACCGGCATGGAACACATTACGACCGAAAGCGAAGGCGAAGGCGCCGAACGCGCGGTCGTCATCAAATACGTCGACTAACGAAGACCGGCCGTTCGGCCGGCTTTCTTTTACAAATTTTTGCAAAGAAAACCGAGAAACATATATCATAAGTAAGATTTTAGAAGGAGCATGCGTATGAAAAAGTCACGCACCATAGCCTCTTTGGTCTTAAACATCCTGGCTCTCATCCCCCTTGCCTTTGTTTTCTTCAACATCGTCCTCGCACATCTCGACCTTCAATGGATTGGGGGTTTCTGGCCGGGCTTCGAGGCTTTGGGGCAGCGCCGCTACCTTCTGTATCTTCTTATATATGTTACGAATGGTTTCCTCGGACTTGCTCTTCTTGGCCGGATCATTCTCGACATTTGCCAACTTGCCAAGCCGACGATCAAAGGCAACTTCTGGGCCTTCTTCAAGGACGCCTCGACGGTTGCCGTCGTGACTGGCGTGATTTTCACCTTCGTGATGGACCTCTGTTACGACTCGCCTCTTGCGAACCTCGTTTGGACCGATCCTCTCAACAACGTCATGATGATCATGGCGATTGCTCCGGTTTTGGCCCTCGTTTCCGGCCTTTTTACCGAATTCGACCACAAAACCCCCTTCCTTCTTACGGTTTTGCTCCCTTTCCCAGTCTATCTATGGGTCATCGCAAATGCCGTTTTCGGAGCGATTGGCTGGGGCGGAGTCCTTGGCTTCCACGGCTATGAGATCTTCAATCCGGCCGTGACACCCGTTTGGGAAACGGCTCTTCTCTCGGTGGCCATCGCGGCCGCCGGCTACCTCATCGGCGTTCTTTATTGGCTTGTTCAGGCCGGTCTTCGGAAAGCGACCGAACCGAAGCCTTCCCTCATCGTCGAAGAAGTGAAGCCGACTGAACCGGCCCCGGAGACCCCGACCGAAGATAAGCCGGCCGCGGAAGAAACGGCTGCCCCGGCTACGGCGGCCGACGAAAAAGCCCCCGAAGCCGAAGAAGAGGCGACCCCGATTACCGCTTCGAGCGAAGAGGAACCGGTCGCCCCGGCCAAACCCCGCGTCATCCTTCTTAGAAAAACCCCGAAAGAACTTGCCGATGCCTATCGGGAAGAACCGCTTCCCCGCCGGCCGGCGACAATCGTTAGCACCCGTGCCGCCAAGAACCCGACGACCGGTACGATGGCTCCGGCCAAGGAAACCCCGGCCCCCGTCATCGAAGAAGAAAAGGAAGTCGAGGCTCTAAACGAAACGGCTCCGAATCCGGAAAGCGCCTCGGCTGCGCCAAAGAAGGACGTTGCCACCTATAACAATCGCCCGCGCGTCTATCACGTCTCCAAGCAGTCCGATAGCGGCAAATGGCAGGTCAAGCTTGCCACCGGCGTTAAGGCCATCCGCCTCTTCGACACTCAAGAAGAAGCCATCGCGTACGCCAAAGGCCTTGTCAAAACGATGGGCGGCTCCATCCGCGTCCATTCCGTGAAAGGAAAGATGCGCAAGCACTGATTCAAGATGGGCGATATCATCGTAGCCCTCGCCACGCCACCTCTTAAGAGCGCTCTCGCCGTTGTCCGTTCCTCCGGCGAGGGCGTTTTCCGCCTGGCGGGGCAGCTCTTCTCAAAAAAAGTCGAAACGGTCCAGGAACGGACCTCATTTGTCGGCTACTGGTCGAATGAAAAAGGCGAACGGATCGACCAGGTCGTCGTTATTTGCTATCCAGCCACGCACTCACTCACCGGCGAGGATGCCGTCGAGATTTTCTGCCACGGATCGCCGCTTATCGCGACTCGGATCATCAATAGTTACTTGGCGATGGGGGCTAGGTACGCTACCAACGGGGAATTCACGTCCAGGGCTTTCCTCCACGGGAAACTCGACCTCGTCGAAGCTGAGGCGGTCAACGACCTGATCGAAGCAGCAAGCGACGAAGCCCAGAAACTGGCCATGATGTCGCTCGAAGGCAAGTCAAGCGCCCTTTTGAAGCCAATTCGGGGCCGTTTGGCAGCTCTTTTGGCCTCGGTCGAGGTGGGTTTCGATTTCCCCGAATATGAGGAAGAGACGGCCTTAAGCCTCGAAAAAGCCAAGAACGAGGCTGCCTCTCTCAAAAGCGAAATCGATTCTTTGATTGCCGAGGGGCAAGAAGGACGCGTGGTTAAAGACGGCCTCAAGGTGGCCCTCGTCGGCCGCCCGAACGTCGGGAAGAGCACCATTCTGAACGTCATTCTCGGCGAAGACAAAGCCATCGTGAGCCCAATTCCCGGCACGACGCGGGACGTCGTCGAAGGGGAGGCCCGTTACAATGGCCTCATCTTCCGCTTCCTCGACACGGCCGGCCTTCGGGAGAATCCGGAAGCGATCGAGAAAATCGGAATCGAAAAATCTCTTATTTCCGTTGATAAGGCCGATGCGGTCGTCCTTGTGCTTGACGAAGACCGGCCTCTCGACGCGGAAGAAAAGGCCATCGAAAAACGTTCCAAGGGGAAGATTTTCCTCGTCGTGGTCAACAAAGAAGACCTGCGAAGCGGAAAACACGAATCGAGAGCGAAAAGAATCTATCTTTCGGCCGCCCGCCAGGAAAAGGCGCCGCTTCTCGACGCGTTGGCCAAGGAAGCCGGCGTAAGCGCCGGGGCCTTCGCCCGGCCGTCTCTCAATTCGTCGCGACAGCTTTCTCTTCTAGAAAAGGCTTCCCGGAGCCTTGGTGAGGCGCTGGAGAACGCAAGCGAAGATAGACTGGATATCTTCTCGAGCGCCGTTCTCGGGGCCTATACGGCTGTGCGGAAACTTCTTGGCGAAGAGGCTACACTAGACTTGAGCGACGAAATCTTCTCCCGCTTCTGCGTAGGTAAATAACATGCTCATCGATACACACGTCCACCTTAATGACGACGCCTTCAAGGAAGATGTCGAAGGCGTCATCCGCCAGGGCCTAGCCGCCGGCGTCGAGCTCTTTTTCGTGCCGGGCTGGGACTTGCCCAGCTCTTACAAGGCCCAGGAACTCAGCCATCGTTACAAGGAAGTCTATTTCATGGCCGGCTTCCAGCCGGAAAACCTCGACGGCGTTCAGATGTCGGATCTCAACCGCATCGCCGAGTTGAGCGACGACCCGAAATGCATAGCCATAGGCGAATGCGGCTTGGACTACCATTGGAAGAAAGACGATGATACGAAGACCGTCCAAAAAGCCTTCTTTCTCGCTCAGATTGAATTGGCCAACCGCGTCGGAAAGCCGATGTCGATCCACGCTCGCGACGCCCTCGAGGATACACTTGAGCTTTTGAGCGCCGTTCCGGTGCAAGCTGGAGCCGTTCTTCATTGCTATAGCGGATCAGCCGTGATGCTCGAGCGCTTTGCCAAATTAGGCCTTTATTTCGGCTTCGATGGCCCGGTAACATTCAAAAATGCCGTCAAGCCAAAGGAAGCCCTCACAGCTTGCCCGCTTGACCGTCTCCTTCTGGAGACCGATGCCCCCTACATGGCCCCGACCCCGATGAGGGGCAAGCGGAACGAGCCGTCGTTCGTGCGTTACGTGGCCGAAGAGGCTGCCCGCATCAAGAATCTTCCCTTAAGGGAAGTGGAAGAAAAAACGACGTCCAATGCGTTCGATTTATTTCACGTGAAACATGATTAAAACGAAATTTGATGCCATCATCGTGGTCGAAGGTAAGTCTGATGTCGATTTTATCGGCAGTTTTATTGATGCCGACTTCGTTATTACCAACGGCAGTGCTATTTCACGTGAAACGATCGACTACCTGAAAAAGGCATCAGAGAAGCGGACGATCGTCGTGATGACCGACCCCGATTCGCCCGGTAAAAGGATTCGGGATGCCATTGCCGCGGAGGTGCCGTCCGTCCTTCATGCCTTCATACCGAAAGAGAAGGCCATCAAGCGTCATAAGGTTGGCGTTGCCGAAAGCGACAAAGAAACGGTTCTTGAAGCCCTAAAACATCTAATTCCCGAAAAATCACCCGCAAAAGCCGCCTTAACGATGGCTGATTTGGCTGAATTGGGTCTTATCGGGCAGGCCGATTCCTCTGCTAAGCGGGAAGAAATCAGCTATCGGCTTTCACTTGGCCACGCGAATGGGAAGACCCTTTTGAAACGGCTGAACGCCCTTGGGATGACGAAAGAGGATTTGATTGATGGAAGAGAGTAAGTATTTCGAGAAGATCAAGGAATTCCGCCTGATGGCGAAAAAGCAGCTTGGCCAGAACTTCCTCGTCGATTCGAAAGTGGCGAAGGCCGCGGTCGATGCCCTCGATGTTCAACCTGGCGAGAAAATTCTCGAGATCGGCCCGGGAGCCGGGTCGCTTTCTTATTTCCTGGCTCTTAGCCAGGGTGAGGCCGACCTCGTGGACGTGGACGAAGGCTTCGTTGCCAAGCTTCAGAGTGACTTCCGGGACCGCCCCAACGTTCATCCTCGCCTTGAGAACGCCCTGAAAACCGATTATGCGGTTTATGACCGGGTCATTGGCAATTTGCCATACTACATTACGTCTGCCCTCCTTGAACGCTTCCTCCTTGAAGCCACGAAGGCCAAGAAAGCCGTCTTCATGGTTCAGAAGGAAGTCTACGAGCGCCTGAAGGCCACATCCGGGGAAGATGTCGGGCCTCTCAACGTCCTTCTTGCCTATCGCTTCTCAATGAAACGGCTCATGAACGTTCCGGCCGCCTCCTTCGTTCCCCCTCCCAATGTAACTTCAACCGTTTTCTCCTTAGAACCCAAGAACGGCTCTGATATTGATACGGCACGGCGTCTTTACGCCTTGGCCAAGGGCCTTTACCTCCATCGTCGGAAAAACATCCTGAACAACCTGACGGCCTACCTTGGGGACGCCGCGGAGGCCGAAAGGGCACTCGCTAAATGCGGCCTTAAGAAGAATGCGCGGCCGGAAGAACTTTCGCTCAAGGAACTGCTCGGCTTACTTTCGTCGTTGCAATAAGGTTTTTCTCAACTAATATTCTCTTGCCCACATATGTTGTTCCATCGAAACAGCCTCATTGTTCGCTCCCACGCGAAAATCAATCTGTCGCTGCGGATCGTCGGCTCGTTGGCTGATGGTTTCCACGACCTCGAAATGGTGAATCTGCCTCTTGAACTTCACGACGTTATCGAGGTGAGCAAAGCCCCTTATTCCATCGACACCTTCGTCACCTGCGACGACGCCAGTCTCGACTTCTCCCGCCACAATCTTTGCACGAAGGCCATTTGCAAGCTGCGCGAGGCTTTCGGCTTCAAGGACAACTTCGTCGTCAATATCCATAAGGAAATCCCCTTTGCGGCCGGCCTTGGTGGCGGTTCGAGCAATGCGGCAGCGGTAATGAAGGCTATCGTCAACATCCTTCAGCTCAAAGCCGACGATGAGATGCTAAATGAAATCGGACTCCAGATTGGAGCCGACGTCCCGTTCTTCTTGAAAATGCACCCGTCGATCGTGACGGGGATTGGCGAAAAACTCCAGCCGATCCCGGTGGCAAAATCGTTCCTCTGCCTTCTCGTGAAGCCGGTCAAAGGCCTTTCGACCAAGAAGGTTTTCGAAACGTACGACGAAAGAAAGCCGGAGAACCTTCAAATCGATACCAAGCGAATCGTCGAGGCCTTGGCCGCCGGCGACGAAGAAACCTTGGCCCACACAATCGGAAACGATCTCCAATCGACCAGTTCCTTCCTCTTGCCGGATATCTCCGAAATCGTCGATTCGCTTCGCTTCGATGGTTTCAAAATCGTTTCGATGTCCGGAAGCGGCTCGACTGTCTTTGCTTTGACAAGCAATCCCAAGCTTGCCAAGGAAGCCCATCGGAAGTACGAAGGGCTAGGCTACGTTACTAGGTTAACGAAGACTCTTGTATAATTGCCGATATGGCAAGTGCAAAGCGTTACGCGATTATTCTCGCGGCCGGGAAAGGATCCCGGATGAAGTCGAGGCGGGACGACGTCTCGAAAGTCTCTTTCCCGCTGCTCGGGGTGCCACTCATGGCTTACGTCATGGATGCCCTGAACACCTGCTCCCTTGAGCATCTCATCACCGTTCTCGGATTCGGCGGAGCCACTTCCAGCAAGGTGGCCGAAGGTCGGGCGGAAATCGTTTGGCAGAAAGAACAGAAAGGGTCCGGCCACGCGGTCATGATGGCGGCCCCAATCCTCGAAGGAAAAGAAGGCGAAACGATAATTTGCTGCGGGGATACGCCGCTTTTGCGGGCGGAAACGCTGCAAAACCTCTTCGAATTCCACGAAAAGAACCACAACGATCTTACCGTTTTGACCTTCATGGCCGAAAATCCGAAAGGATATGGCCGAATTGTGAGGGAAAACGGCCTCGTTAAGGGAATCATCGAGCAGAAAGATCTCGTCGGGGAGCAACACAATATCAAAGAAGTGAACGCTGGAGTTTACATCTTCGACAACAAGGTGCTCTTCGACTCGCTCAAGCTTCTAAAGACGGACAATGCCGCTGGTGAGTACTACCTGACCGACGTCATTGGCATCTTTGCTTCTCAGGGTCTCAAAGTCGATGGCTACGTTGCCGAGGACCCAGTCGAGATGTCGGGCATCAACGACCGCGTTCAGCTGGCCGCGGCCGCCAAGGCTATGCAGAAGCGCATCAACGAGAAACTCATGCTCTCGGGCGTCACGATCGAAGATCCCGATACGGCCTACATTGGCCCATATGTCTCTATTGCTCCGGACACGATTGTAAAGCCGAACACGACGATTCTAGGCAAGACGACCATTGGAGCGGAGAACGTCATCGGTCCCAATAGTTATCTCGAGAACGTAACGATGGGGGACGATGGCTTCGTTATCTGCTCCCACGTCGTTGACTCCACCTTTGGGGATAAGGTTCAAGTTGGACCCTATGCCCGAATCCGCGGCAAGGCCGTTCTCCATGACGAGGCCCATGTCGGGAACTTCATGGAACTCAAGAACGTCGACTTTGGAGCTAAGAGCAAGGCGATGCATCTTTCCTACCTTGGCGATGCAGCGATCGGGGAAGACACCAATATCGGATGCGGAACCATCATCGCTAACTACGACGGTGTCAATAAGTTCCACAGCGATATCGGAAGCCGCGCCTTCATCGGCAGCGGCTCGACGCTCATCTCGCCCGTAAAGGTCGAAGACGAGGCCTTCGTGGCTGCCGGATCGACGATAACCGACGACGTTGAGAAAGGCGCCATGGCTATCGCTCGCGGAAGGCAGGTCAATAAACCTGGATACGCTGCCAAACTTCACGAGAAGGCTTTAGAGAAGAAAAAAGAGTCGAAATAACAATCGCATCAAACGGGCCGAAAACTTCGTTGGTAGGCCCGTTTTTTCGTACCTAAACGCATTTAGGAAGAAGCAAACCCCCTATTGTTCGATTATGATTCTGAATAAGAGACCGCTTAAGGAGGGCTTTTCCAATGGATTGGACGTGCGTTTATGGACAAGATGTCTACCTCAACAGCGAGCTGCTTGGCTATGTTGGAAGGACGGATGAAGGCATCGGGATTCTTTACCTCGGCAAAAAGGAATTTTGCGAGATCGACGAAAATGGCAAATTCTGGATCGGATCGACGCAAATCGGCTATATCGATGACGGCGGGGACATCCATATGAAAGGCCGTGTCGTCGGAGAAGTTGACTCGAGGAATGCAATCAGGTTCAAGTCGCTTTAGGCGATACGTCGATAGGTGGGGGCACAGAGAGGGTTAAGCCCTCTTTTTTACTATTCGTAACGCATATCTCGTTACATGTTCTCGAATGAATTTATATAATTACAACGTAACGTTAAAAGCGTTTCAACGTAACGCAAAACGCGTTACAAGATAAAATTACGAAAAGGTTCGATAACATGGCCAAAGATACACTAAATTTAAGAGTTGAAAAAGACGTTAAGGATGCTGCTGAAAAAATCCTTGATGAAGTGGGCCTTTCGATGACTGCTGCAGTAACTTTGTATTTGAAGGCCATCGCAAGAACGAGAGGTATTCCCTTCAGTCTCACCGCGGCTCCTGAACCAGCTTCTCACTCCGCTAAAGCCGTTCAACCACAACCCCAAAAGATTGAAATTAGTAATGCCATCGATACCAAAATAGAGAAAGCGCTTAAACATCCTGAAAGGATGAAGCACGAAAGTGCTGAGGCGGCTAGAATTAAGGGGACGACATCGTTCAAGAATGCTATCGATAAGCTTTAAAAGGAGAAAGTAACCAATGGCTAGCAACGTCTATTTCACTGATTTCCGCGTTCCTGTCGGAGAATCGCTCACTCACAAGCTCCAAAGGCTTTTGATTAAAGGCGGCCTCAAAGATATCGATTTCGAAGGTAAATTCGTCGCGATCAAGATGCACTTTGGGGAATATGGCAACCTTTCGTTCCTCCGCCCGAACTACGCGAAGGCGGTTGCCGATCTCGTGAAGGAAGCCGGCGGCAAGCCCTTTTTGACCGATTGCAACACTCTTTATCCGGGCTACCGGAAGAATGCGCTCGATCACCTTACCTGCGCACAGATGAATGGCTTCAATGAAACTACCACCGGATGCCATGTCATCATTGGTGACGGGCTCAAAGGAACTGACGAAGTCGATGTCCCGGTCCACGGCGGCGAATACATCAAATATGCCCACATTGGTCGTGCTGTCATGGATGCCGATGTCTTCATCTCACTCACTCACTTCAAAGGCCACGAAGAAGCTGGCTTCGGCGGAGCCATGAAGAATATCGGCATGGGCTGCGGTTCCCGCGCCGGAAAGATGGATCAGCATAGCAACGGCAAGCCGAAATTCGATTCCGCCAAGTGCCGTGGCTGCCGCCGCTGTGCCAAGGAATGCGGTTCCGATGCCATCACTTATGTCGACAACAAGGCCGTGGTCGATCTTGATAAGTGCAAGGGCTGCGGCCGCTGCATCGGTGCCTGTTCCTTCGATGCCATCTCGCCGATTCAGTACAACTCCAATACGCTTCTCGGCTACAAGATCGCCGAATACACCAAGGCTGTCGTCGACGGCCGTCCGTGCTTCCACATCGCTCTTATCACCGATGTTTCGCCGAACTGCGACTGCCACCCCGAAAACGACGCCCCGATCATCCCCGATGTCGGCATGCTTTGCTCGACCGACCCGGTCGCCCTCGACCAGGCTTGCGTCGACCTTTGCAACAAGCAGACCGCTTTCCGGAACTCGCAACTTGGCGAAAACCTTGCCAAAGGCGAAAAGACCGGCCAGATCTTCCATGACAGCAACCCGCACGTCGATTGGGAAGCTGCCCTTATCCAAGGCGAAAAGATCGGTCTCGGCAGCCGCGAATACAATCTGATCGAGATGAAGTAATGTCGCTTCCGCTTTCCCGCCTGGCCGAAATCGTGCACTTTCTTCGGGGGCGTTACGCCTCCTTCGACCGCTTTCTGCCGCGAGATCTTACGACATACCAAGGTTTAAGGAAGGCTCTCACGAGCCTCCTTTCCTTTTCTGAGGGCGAGGGCCTTCCAAAGGCAATCGAGAGGGAGATTGACGCCCTTTTGTCCGAAGAGACGGAGGAACGCGGGATCTTCAACCCGCTGAGCTTGCCCCTTTCCTCCCTTCCCAAGACCGCTTATTGGAAAGGCGACATCCGCCGGATGGCAACCGATGGCATTGTCTTTTCGATCAACCCGAACCTCGACGGCAGCCTCGTTCCGGGCGACACCTCCCTCGAGGCTCAGATCCAGGCTGCGGTCGGACCGTCTTTCAAAGAGAACCTTCGGGCTCTTAGAACAACCCTAAAAAGCCAAGAAAGGCGCTTAGGAGGCGCTTTCGTCCTTCCTTCGAGGAATCTCTCCCTTCGAAGAAGCTCATCGCCGTGACCGTGCCTCAAATCGAGGTACGAGTAACCGAACATGACGAAAAAGCCCTTCGCCAGGCCTATTGGAGTGCCCTATCGGCCGCCGAGAAAAACCATCTGAAGACATTAGCCTTCGCCTCTCTTGCGACCGGCGGGAACCGCTATCCTTACCGCGAGGCAGCCCGGGTGGCCGTCGATGCCGTGGAGGTTTACCACTCGAGGCATGACGAAAGCCCGATTGTTGTCTTTGTCCTCCCCGACGATAAGCAATACGATTACTACGAGGAGTTGCTAGGATGAGCTTTTTCTCGATCTTCCGAAAGAAAAAGGACCCGGCCAAAGCGGCCGGGACCCGCGAAAAGGTGCTAGACGAAGTTGAACGGCTCCGCCAAGGCGGTGCCAAGAGCCAAGCCATGGCCGTGCTGGAAGTCGCTTACCGCAACAAAGAGATAAGCGCCTTCGACTACGAAAGCGAAAGGACCGTCCTCCTAAGGGAATTCGACTAATCGTCGTAGACCCCGAGGCGGTCTTTTTCCGTCAATTCCCGGATGACCCGGCAGGGGACGCCGCCGGCCAGGACGCCCGAGGGGATGTCTTTGGTAACGACCGCCCCGGCCGCGATGACGGTGTTGTCCCCGATGGTGACGCCTCCGCAGACTGTCACGTCGGAAGCGAGCCAGACACCGCTGCCGATGACGATCGGCTTCCCGTATTCCAGGTCGTGGACCGTACCGTCTTTTTGAAGGCGCGGATTGCGCTCGGAAGATAGAAGTGGGTGGACTGGAGTGACAAGATGAACCCCGACTCCGCACATCACATTGTCCCCGCAGGTTACTGGGCAGACGTCGAGGACGACGAATCCGTAATTGGCAAAGAAGTTCTTGCCGGTCTTGAAATTGACCCCGTAATCGACCTGGACGCCTGGCGCGACATAGGAGTTTTCGCCGAGTCCCGGGAAAAGGTCCTTGAGCCTTTGGAGGTAAAGCTCATCGTCGGAGGGATCAGTTTGGTTGAGCAGATAGGCTTTGTGCTTGGCGCATCTCGATAGTTTTGAGAGCTCCGGATCGGTCGGATCGTAAATGAGGCCGCGGAGCATTTTTTCGTGTTCGGTCATACTTTGTTTCCGCGTCGATTATCGTCAAAAAGCCCGCAAAAAGCCATTCAAATGACAAAAAAGGCCCTCCCCGAAGGGAGAGCCTTCTAGTGGCTAGAAGCGATTACTTCTTGGCAGTCGCCCTCTTGTGGAGGATGTTCGCCTGAGCCGCGGCAAGGCGGGCAAGCGGCACCCGGAACGGAGAGCAGGAGACGTAGTCGAGGCCGACGCCATCGTAGAACGCGATGGAGGCCGGATCGCCACCGGTCTCGCCGCAAACGCCGACGACGAGTTCCGGACGGGTGGCCCGGCCGCGTTCGAAGGCGATCTTGACGAGTTCGCCGACGCCTTCCTGATCGATGGTCTGGAAGGGGTCGAATTCATAGATCTTGCGATCGTAGTAGAAGGGGAGGAACTGGCCCGAGTCATCACGGGAGAAGCCCATGGTGAGCTGGGTGAGGTCGTTGGTCCCGAAGGAGAAGAATTCCGCTTCCTTGGCGATGTCGCCGGCACGGAGGCAGGCTCTCGGGATTTCGATCATCGTTCCGATCTTGTAGGAGAGGGTGTGGCCTTCCTTTTTCATCTCAGCCTCGACGGCTTCGGTGACGACGGTCTTGGCCCACTTGAACTCCTTGAGTTCGCCAGCGAGCGGGATCATGATTTCCGGCTCGATGTCGTGGCCGAGTTCCTTGCTGGCCTTGAGGGCAGCTTGGATGATGGCCGTGGCCTGCATCCGGTAGATTTCCGGGTAGGCAACGCAGAGACGGCAGCCGCGGAAGCCCATCATCGGGTTGGCCTGGTGGAGCTGCTCGATCCGTTCCTTGACCTTCTGGACGGTGACGTTCAGGGCCTTGGCAATGCCTTCGATCTTTTCGCTTTCGTGGATTTCCGGGAGGAACTCGTGGAGAGGCGGATCGAGGAGACGGATGCAGACGTGGCTATCCGGGTTGGCCATGTACATGGCATAGAAGTCGCTGACCTGGTAGGGGCGGAGGCGCTCGAGGGCGGCTTCGCGCTGTTCGGTCGTGTCGGAGAGGATCATGGACCTCATGTTGAGGATCCGGTCATCGGCGAAGAACATACGCTCCGTGCGGCAGAGGCCGATGCCTTCAGCGCCGAACTTGCGGGCATTCTGGGCATCGAGCGGGGTGTTGCAGTTGGCACGGATCTTGAGCCTCCGGTACTTGTCGGCCCAGCCCATGAGGCGGCCGAAGTCGCCCGAGAGGGAAGCATCCATCATGGCGATGGAGCCTTCGTAGACATAGCCAGTGGAGCCGTCGACCGAAACGATGTCGCCATCGTGGTAGACGTGGCCCTTGATGGTCATGGTCTTGGCTTCTTCATTGATGATCGCATCGGTGCAGCCGGCGACGCAGCACTTGCCCATCGAACGGGCAACGACCGCGGCGTGCGAGGTCATGCCGCCGCGAGCCGTGATGATGGCTTCGGCGTTGACCATGCCGATGATGTCTTCCGGCGAGGTTTCGGCCCGGGCGAGGACGACCTTGGTCCCGGCGTCGTGGCGAGCCTTGGCCTCTTCGGCCGAGAAGACGAGGGCACCGGTGCCAGCACCCGGGGAGGCCGGGAGGCCGGTCACGATCGGGCTGTGCTTCTTGAGGTCGGTCGGATCGAAGGTCGGGTGGAGAAGGTCATTGAGGGCCTTCGGCTCGACGCGAAGGGTCGCTTCTTCTTCGTCGATGAGTCCCTCGTCGACGAGGTCGCAGGCAATCTTGACGGCCGCGCGAGCGGTCCGCTTGCCATTACGAGTCTGGAGGAAGTAGAGCCTCCCGCGCTCGATGGTGTACTCCATGTCCTGCATGTCGTGGAAGTAGTGCTCCATGCGCTCGATGGTGGCCATGAACTCCTTGTAGACTTCAGGCATCCGCTTCGCGAGTTCGTCGATGTGAAGCGGGGTCCGGATGCCGGCGACGACGTCCTCGCCTTGGGCGTTCGGGAGGAATTCGGCGTAGATCTTCTTTTCGCCGGTGGACGGGTTCCGGGAGAAGGCAACGCCGGTGCCGGAATCTTCGCCCATGTTGCCGAAGACCATCGTCTGGACGTTGACGGCGGTGCCCCATTCATACGGGATGCCGTTCATCTGACGGTAGACGTTGGCGCGCTCGTTGTCCCAGCTGCGGAAGACGGCCGCGACCGCTTCGCGGAGCTGAACGTACGGATCGGTCGGGAAGTCTTCGCCGAAGGTCTTCTTGTAATAGGCCTTGTACTCGAGAACGAGTTTCTTGAGCTGCTCGGTCGTGACTTCAGTGTCGAGCTTATAGCCGTTCTGTTCCTTGATTTCGTCGAGCATCCGGTCCATGTCGGTACGCGGATGGCCCTTGGCGATGTTCGTGAACATGAGGATGAAGCGGCGGTAGCAGTCGTAAGCGAAACGCTCGTTGCTGCTAGCCTTCGCAAGTTCCTCGACCGTGGTGTCGTTGAGACCGAGGTTGAGGATGGTGTCCATCATGCCCGGCATCGAGATGCGGGCGCCCGAACGAACAGATACGAGGAGAGGAACCCCAGTTCCGCCCCCGAAGGACTTGTTGTCCACCTTTTCGACTTCGTGGATGTGCTTCACGATGTCGTCCCACACGAAGTCGGGGATCTTCTTCCCGCTTTCGTAGTAGAGAGTGCAGGCTTCGGTCGAAATGGTGAAGCCAGCCGGGATGTTGACGCCGGCCGCCGTCATTTCGGCGAGGCCATAGCCTTTGCCGCCAAGGATGTCCTTGCCGAGATGCTTCTCGGTGGCTTCCTTGAAGGAGAAGACGTACTTCTTTTCTGCCATGTTTTCCTCCTAAGTAACTAGGCGCTTCATGCGCCCTGGCGTTAAAAATGATAACACCGGCTTCTTCTTATTAGAAGAAAGAACCCTTTGTCCCTAAAGCAGTCTTCCGCGCCAAGCCATTCATCGCTTCCCGAGAGGCCTGAGAGTGGAGTGGCACTTGGAATGGCGAGCTAAGTTTGCCTTGAGCGCAAATTTGGCTCCGCCATCAGGTCTACCGGGTAGACCGCCTCCTTCCAAACATGGAAATCTTTGCCTTTCCGCCTTAAGGAAATAATGTTCCTAATGTATCAAATATTCATTGACATTCGACCTTTTCATTTCATATTGAACGCATGCCTGCCACCGCAGGCAAGAAAGGAACACTCAAGAATGGAAAAGAAAGCGTTGGTTCTTCTTTCCCTCGGCGCCATCCTCGGCCTCGCCTCGTGCGGCGGGGATGCTGTCGGATCATCATCTGCGATTGCTTCTACGTCCGAAACGGCCTCGTCCGAAAGCCAAGCCGACAGCGAAATTGCGAGCTCGTCTGAGTCGTCTTCCGCCGTCGTTAACTCTTCGACCTCTTCAAGCGAGCCGGCCATCGAAGTCGGGGCCTGGAGCGCCGATATGGAGGAAATGCTCGATATCCTTACGAATGGGCACGTGCCGCCTGTTACCGTCGAATTGGCCGCTTCCGATTGCGGAATCGGGTCCGACAGCGGCGGAAATTACGCGATCGTCGCTGAAAACATCGACTATTCGCTCGTCGAAGACTGGGCTGCGGTTCTCGTGGAAGCCGGATATGAAGACAATACCGATCTCTATGCCAGCTTGGGCTATCAGATCCTTGAGGGCGAAATCGTCCTCGATGCCACTTTCGAGGACGCAAGCGCCCTGCAAATCGACATTTACTTCTGGGGCCTCGACGACGAGCCGGCCGGCGAAGGGACGGGAACGTTGAATGCTTACCTCTATTACGTGGCGCCCACTTTCACTGAATTCCCGGCCGCTAGCATCAGTGAGATGCTCGAGACCCATTTCGGAATCACCGGCGTTGAAGTCCCGGCTTTCGAAGCCGATGAGTACACCATTTACGAGCCTGATACTCAATATCCGTACATCGAGGTCGACGGAACCACCGCGACCGACCAAAGCGCCGCCTATGAAGCCACTCTCGAAGCTGCCGGCTGGACGGCTCAGGGATCTGGTTACCTGGATGCGACTGGAGCGGTTCTTGTCGAATTTGGCTTTGCGTCCGACCACGGCACCTTCTACATCTTGGTCATGCCGGCCCCGAGCACCGATTGGCCGACCGATTTGGTGAATGATGTTCTTGACTACCTAGGCGTGACCGGCGTCGAGATTCCTGCTCTCGACGGAGCCGACTCTTATGAAGTCAACACGAGCTATCTCGACTGGCTTGGAGTTGCCTATGTCTTGTGCTACGGCATCGACGGAACGGCCACCTACAACGCTGCTCTCGAGGCTGCCGGATGGACTTACGACGCCGAGAACGAGATGTACATCGATCCTAGCGAAGCCGTTGCCATTTACGCCGAGTACTACGAGGGAGATGGGACCCAAATCACGATTCAGCTTGCCCCGGCCAAACCCGTAACCGAGTATCCGGCGGCCGACCTCGCCGCGATCCTTGCCGACTATGGCTATAGTGACGTCACCATCCCGGCCCCGGAAGGTGAGTTCACCGGTTATATTATCGATGACACGCTTGCCGACTACGGAATGCTCTACGTTGCCTGCTATTCAGCGACCGACTACACCGAGTCGTACGAAGCCCAGCTCGAAGCGGCGGGGTGGACCTATGATGCCGAGGGAATGTGGTATGTTTCCCCGGATAACGCCGACATCACGCTGAGTCCCTGCTACAACGCCGAATCCGGCTACCTTGAAATTGCCATCTATTGGCCTGCCGCGCTCTGATTGCTTAGTTAGAGCCTAGCGGCTAAAACGCCAGCAAATCAGCCCTCGATTGTTTAAAACAGCGGGGGCTTTTTCCTTGGATGGCGCAAAAGACGATTGACAATTCCATAAACGAATCCATCGTCTTTCCATGACCTATCGCGGAAGAAAGGAACATCAAAGATTAACTAAAGAAAGCGTTGGTTCTTCTTTCCCTCGGCCTCGTCTTCGGCCTCGCTCCTTGCGAGCGTCGGCTATGAGAACATCGTCGTTCCGGCTCCAGAAGGCACCTTCAGCCAATATGTCGTCGACGACGACTGGATGAACCTCTTCAATGCCATCTACGTCAATTGCTACACCGACAACGCCAATTCGTCCGACGAGTACGTCACTCAGATCACCGCGGCTGGCTGGGTCCTCTCGGGCAACGTCTACGTGAACAGCGCCTACGAGGGCATTTCACTTTCGGCTCGCTACGATGCCGATTTGGGTTACCTCGAGATCATGGCCATCTGCGCGGCTGCCTAAAGAAACGTTCCAAGTTTGGAGCCGGAAATCCTTCCGGCCCTTTCTTTTTGGCCTAGACTTAGACCATGAAGAAAGATTGGAAGAGCTACCTCGATTCCCGCTTCTACAAGGGAATCGCCCATCGCGGGCTTCACGATGAGAAACGGACGGAAAACGGCCTCGAGGCTTTCAAAAACGCCATCGAGCACGACAAGGCGTTCGAGTACGACATCCATTTGACAAAGGACGGCCAGTTGGTCGTCATCCACGATTCGGAACTGAAGCGGGTGACTGGCAAGGAGGGAATCGTCGAGGAAAAGACCCTAGCTGAATTAAAAGAAAACTACCGTCTTCTCGACGGCGAGGAGATCCCGAGCCTAGAGGAAGTACTAAGTCTCAATGACGGCCGGGTTCCCATGGTCATCGAGTTGAAGGCTTACGGCCGGAGCAAGGCAATCAAGGCCTTGGCCCATGCGGCCCGGGCGGCCCTCCAGGGACGCGTCGACCCGAGGAAAGCCATCGTCATTTCCTTTGACCCGCGGGCTCTTCTTCACTTCGGGGCGAAGAGTGGCTTCCATCTTTCGCTTCTGGTCTGCCTTGAGAAGAAGTGGACGCTGTCGCTTCGAAACTTCTTTGACTCGCTCGATCTCGACCAGCGTCTTGTTCTCGACAAGAAAGTCGTCGCCTACCGGAGGAAAGGCCACCTTATCAATGCCTGGACGATCCGGAGCCTCGAGGCTCAAAGGAGCGCGGCTCCCTATGCTGACCTCATCACTTACGAGAATTTCGACTATCCGGAATAAGGACTCTTTTTGAAAAGATAAACGCGTTTTGCGCGCGATAATTGAATTTGCTGCTTGAAGGCATAACGAGTTTTTCTCGTTATCGAAACCAGCAAAAAGTCCGGGCGATTGCTTCTTTTGTGTCGGAAATGAAGTGTTAAAATGCCCTTATCATGAATGATTCCCCATTGGCTTTGACCATCGACTTCGGAACCCAGAGCGTCAAAGTTGCGATTTTCGACCAGACCGGATCGGTGGTGGCCTTCGAAAAAGAAGACTATGAACCGCCTTACGTCAGCCCGCTTCCCAACTATGCCGAACAACGGCCCGACTACTACTACGAGTGTCTTTGCAAGGCCGCCCGAAGGCTAAGCGAAAAGAATGCCGACCTTCTCAAGAGGGTGACCGCCGCGACGATTGACTGCTTCCGCGATTCCTGCGTCCTCCTCGACGAGAACATGAAGCCGGTCCGCCCGATGATCATCTGGCTCGACCAGCGCCTCGCGACCTCCAAAAAGAAGCTGCCTTTGATCGACCGCTTCCTTTTCGCCTTGGTCGGCATGAGCGAAACGGTGAAGCTGAACCGCGCGCGTTCCTACGCCAACTGGGTGCAGGAACACGAGCCGGAAATCTGGGCCAAGACCAAGAAGTACGTGAATGCCTCGGCCTACTTCACCTATCTCATCACCGGCCATCTGGCCGATTCCTCCAGCTCGACGGTCGGCCATTACCCCATCGATTTCAAGCGCCATCGCTGGTACAAGCGGCCCGAACATCATCTCAAAGGGAAGATCTTCGGGGTGAAAAAAAGCCAGTTGGCTGATCTTGTGATGGAAGGGCAGGAACTAGGCCGCGTTTCCGCGAAGTGCGCGGCTGAAACCGGCCTCCCCGAAGGGCTTAGATTCCTGGCTTCCGGAAGTGACAAATCATGCGAAACCTTGGGCTTGGGGGTCGTCGATTCCTCGCTCGGAGCCCTTTCCCTCGGGACAGCTTGCACGATCGAGACGACGATCGACCGCTACATGGAGTCGGAACGTTTCCTGCCGGGCTACCCAAGCTGCATCCCCGGGTATTACAACCTCGACGTTCAAATCTACCGGGGTTTTTGGATGATTTCCTGGTTCCGGAAGGAATTTGCCTACAAAGCCAGCCCTCAGGAGCTCGACAAGATGCTCGATAGCACTCCGCCGGGCGCCGACGGCTTGGTCCTCCAGCCCTATTGGGGACCGGGACTGGCTCGACCGCTGGCCAAGGGAACGGTCATCGGCTGGAGCGACTCTTCGACGAGCGCCCATTTCTATCGGGCCATCATCGAAGGCATTTGCTATGCCCTCCGCGAGAGTTTCGAGTCCTTTGAGAAAAAAGTCGGGCACCGGATTCCGGTCATCCGCGTTTCCGGCGGTGGGGCCAACAGCCCGGCCGTCTGCCAGATCGCGGCCAATATCTTCAACCGCCCGATCGAGCGGGTCCAGACGACGGAGACTTCATCCCTCGGCGCGGCCATTGCCACCTATCTCGCGGCCGGCGTCTTCAAAGATCCCAAGGAAGCCGTAGGCAAAATGGTCCATCTGAAAGACCGCTTCGAGCCGGACGAAAACGTGGCTCGGAAGTACGATCGTCTCTTCCACGACGTCTATCTCCAGCTCTTCCCTTCGCTACGAAAGGTCTACCGGAACATCAAAGCCTTCAACCGGGCCGAGGATGCCGAGCGGTTGGCCGAACTGGAGGCAGAGAAAAAGAAAGCCAAATAAAAATGCCCCGCAAAGGGCATTTTTCGTTGGATATAGCGACTAATCCGTCATCTTGACGAAGAATTTTAGGATGTATTCCGGCTTCGGGCACTTGAAGTCGAGCCCTTTGTAGCGGATCCGGCGGTAAGAGATGCCGGTGAACCAGTCGAGGAAGAAGGATGTGACCCATTCGGCGTTTTCCGACCTGCCGGTTCCTTCCTCTTTGGCCTCGCGTTGAAGGCGGGCGACGACGTCTTGGGCGTCGTAAATCTTCAGGGTGGCCCGAACCTCCTCGCTGATCGAGTAAGCGGAGCGGCGAACCTCGACAAGCCTCGAAAGGAGAAGTTTTTCCCCGCCCTCGGAAAGAAGCTTGGCGACGAAATTGCAGAATTCCTTGAGTCCGGCCGTTCCGTGCATTTCCTCGATATGGCGGATTTCCATCATCAAGGACGGATACTTGGCCGAGTAGGTTTCGACCACGGCATTGAAGAGCTCTTCCTTGCTCTTGAAGTAGTAGTAGAAGAGTCCGTGGGAGCAGCGGCATGCGTCGGCGATTCCGTCGACCGTCAAGGAATCGTAACCGTCGTAGGCAAAGAGGCGGAGGGATTTCCGGAGAATGGACTCCCGGCGCTTATCGCGCATTTGTTGATTTAGTTCTTTTGACCTTGGCATATGCAACCTTTGCAAAGATTTTTGTTATTGTTTTGCAAAATGTCAATAAAGGAGGCCCGTATGTGCGCGCAAGTATTTGGCGTGTTAGAATTGCCGGGCTATGAAGACCATCGTTCTCTATACCTCGAAAACCGGCAATACTGCTAAATATGCCGAGGAAATCGCCTCCCAAGTCGGAGCCGATGTCAAGCCTCTCAAAAAATTCCGTTGGAAAAAGGAATTGAAGGACTACGATTGCATCGTTTTCGGCGGCTGGGTCATGGGCGGAAAGATCAAAGGCGTCGATGATTTCCTTTCCCATTACGACGAAATGCACGATGCGGGGAAAGACATCATCGTCTTTGCCGTCGGCATGTCGATGCCGACTCCCGACGGAAGGAAGGAGCTCATTTCCCTCAACCTTCTCGACCTGTATCGAATCCGTTTCTACCAAGTCCGCGGCAGCTTCGACTTGAATGCTCTCGGGTTCCCTTATTCAATGGCCATGAAGGCGACCCTCAACAAGATGGAAACCGACCCGAGCCTTACCGCGGATAAGCGGGCCCTTTTGGAACTCCGGGAACGGCCGCTCGTTTACCATGACGACGAAAAGGTTGCCAAGATCGTCAACATCATCAAGACGATCGATGAGCAAAGGAAGAGCAAGACCGCGTGAAACTGATCGTCGGGCTCGGGAACCCGGGCCTTGAATACGCGAAGACGAGGCACAACATGGGCTTCCAGGCCATCGACCGCTTGGCCGATCGCCTCGGAGTCGTCATCGACCGCGACCGCTTCGACGGCCACTACGCCCTTGTCACCGATCCCCGCTTCGGGGAACGTTTTATCGTGCTCAAGCCCCAGACCTACATGAATCTTTCGGGGAAGTCGGTCGCCCAGGTCGCTTCCTTTTTCAAGATCGACCCCGCGGACATCATCGTCTGCTACGACGACCTCGACACCAAGCCGGGCGACATCCGCCTGCGGGAAAAGGGCTCGAGCGGCGGCCACAAAGGGATGCAGTCGATCATCGACTCCCTTTCGACGAGCGACATCAAGCGGGTCAAGGTCGGCATCGGCAAGAACCCTCTCATTCCGATCGTGGATTATGTCCTCGGGAAGCCGTCCAAGGACGAGGCTCCCTTGATCGACGAAGCGCTCGACCGGGCGGCCGAGGCCCTCGAATATGCTCTCTTCCATCCCTTCGAAGAGACGATGAGCCGCTACAACGCGCCGCGCCATGGCTAAGGATCTGTTCGCCGCCATGAAGGGACTGGGCCTCCTCGGCCCCTTTTTGGACGGCAAAAGCTTCTCGACCGACGAGATCGTCGGGCCCTCTCTTCTTTTGGCCGAGGCGATCAAGGAGCGGGGCGGCCGCTATGCCCTGATCGAGAACAACCTATATAGCGCCCAGTCGGCCTATGAGTTCCTTTTGAATTTCCTTCCGGAAGGGCAAGTCATTTTCTTCCCGGGCGAGGAACTGCTCCGGGCCGAGGAAGTGTCTTCCTCGAGGGAGCTCATGGCCCAGCGGCTCTACGCGCTCGGCGAAATGATGAAAGGCGGAGACAAAATCCTCGTCACCCATCTTTCGGCCCTCCTTCGCTTCCTTCCGTCCCCCGACGATTTTTCGAGGTCGATCATCCATCTTCAAAAGGGCGGCCGCTATGACGTTTCGAAGCTCCGGACCGATCTTTTGAGCCTTGGCTATCACCGGGTCAGCAAGATCGACCAGTCGCTCCAATTTGCCGCCCGGGGCGACGTCGTCGACGTTTTCTCGGTCTCGAGCCTCTACCCGATCAGGATCGAGTTCTTCGATGATGAAATCGAGTCGATCCGCCTTTTCGACATCGCCAAGCAAACCTCGATCAAGGAAATCGAGGAAGCCAATATTCTCCCGGCTTTTGAATCGTTCTATTTCGGAGACAAGCGGGCCGCGGCCGTCGAAAGGCTCAAGGCCAAAGAAAAAGAAGAAACCTCAAGATTAAGCGGAAATGGGCAGCAAATCATGGCCCAAAATATCGAAAACGCGATCGATGACATCCTTTCCTGCTCGGAGAAGGGCTATTTGTACCGGTATTACGGCTTTGCCCTCGGCGAAAGGAATTCGGTCCTTTCCTATCTCCGCCCCGACTTCGTCTTCGTTCCCGACAAAGCTTCCTTCGACGAGGCGGCCGCCAACCTTAGGCAAGAGGCCGATGCTTTCTACATCGAGCTTCACGAGAATTTGGTCATTCCTTCGGGGCTTGGCCAATACATGGGGACGGATGCCGCTTTCGCGCCCGCTAAGAAGATTAGTTACGGCAAGCGTTTTGTCGCCCAAAGCGGCGATCTTGCCTTCTATGGCCGCGAAATCTCCTTGGCCTCGACCGGCCTCGCGATGGTCGGCGCCAATGTCAGCAGCTACCTCGGCCTCGGGGAAAAGGCCATCATCTTCGCGCCGGACGAGCATCAGCGGAACGCGGTCGAAAGCGCGCTGGACGAAGCCAATCTCCCCTATGGCGAGAGCCACGGGTACGAGTTGCCAGAAGGCAAACTTTCGATTTCGGACGCAGCCCTTCAAGGCGGATTTGAGATTCCTTCTCTCAAACTGGCCCTGATCTCGGCCCGCGATCTTTTCGGCGACCGCGGGAGAAGCAATCGTTTCTCCTCGCGTTTCAAGAACGCGACGGTCCTACGGACGAGCGAGGATCTCCGCCCCGGCGATTACGTCGTCCACGAGGCTTACGGCATCGGCCAATTCATCGAAGTGGACACCCAAGAGGAGTCTGACGGCAAGCACCGCGACTATCTCAAGATTGCCTATGCCGGGGGGACGACCCTCTACGTCCCGCTCGAGCAGTTCCGGCTCGTCCGGAAATACGCCGGGCGGGAAGGCTTCAAGCCGCGCCTGTCGACCTTGGGCAAAAACGACTGGAAGAAAAGGAAAGAGAAGATCAAGGAGCGGGTCAACGACCTGGCCGACCGCTTGGTCGCCCTCTATAGCCTCCGGGCCAAAGAGCCAGGGCATGCCTTCGGCCCCGACGACGACCTTCAACGGGCTTTCGAAAACCAATTCCCGTACCTTCTGACGCCCGACCAGGAAAAGGCCCTGAGTGAAATCAAGGCCGACATGGAGTCGCCCGACATCATGGACCGCCTCCTTTGCGGAGACGTCGGCTTCGGGAAAACGGAGTTGGCTTTCCGAGCCTGCTTCAAGTGCATCGACGGGGGTTACCAGGCGGCGATCCTTTGCCCGACGACGATCCTCGCCCGGCAGCATTACGAGGTCGCTTTGCAGCGATTTGCTTCATTTGGGGTGCGAATTGCGCAGCTTTCGCGCCTCGTGAGCGAAGAGGAGCAGAAACGGGTCATCGACGGACTGAAGAAAGGCGAGGTCGACCTCGTCATCGGGACCCACCGGCTCTTTGCCAAGGACGTTTCCTTTGCCAAGCTCGGCCTTCTCGTCGTCGACGAGGAGCAACGCTTCGGGGTCGAGCAGAAGGAAAAGATCAAGGAAATGAAGAAGACTGTCGACGTCCTGACCCTTTCCGCGACCCCGATCCCGCGGACCCTCCAGATGTCGCTTGTCGGCATCCGTCCCCTTTCGGAAATCAATACCCCGCCTTCCTCGAGGATGCCGATCCAGACCTACGTCATCCCCTACAAAGAATCGACCATCAAGGAACTTGTCTCCCGGGAACTTTCCCGCCATGGGCAGGTCTTCTATGTCCATAACCGGGTCGAAACGATCTATGCCAAAGCCGCCCAGCTTGAAAAAGACGTTCCGGGAGCCAAGGTCGGGGTCGTCCATGGCCAAATGGAAAAGGAGGAAATCGAGGACACCGTCGCCAAGTTCTACAGCGGAGCCCTCGACATCCTCGTCTGCACCTCGATCGTCGAAAACGGGATCGACATTCCCAATGCGAACATGATCGTCGTCGAGAACGCCGACCGCTTCGGCCTCTCCCAGCTTTATCAGATCAAAGGCCGGGTCGGCCGGGGCGACCGCATCGCCTACGCCTATCTCACTTACCAGGAAGGCAAGAAGATGAACGAGGACGCGACCAAGCGCCTCAAGGCCATTCAGGAGTTCACCGAACTCGGAAGCGGCTATCGGATCGCCCAACGCGATCTCATGATCCGCGGGGCCGGCGATCTCCTCGGCCCCGAGCAGGCCGGGTTCATCGATTCCGTCGGCCTCGATCTTTACCTTTCGATGCTCAACGATGCCATCGAGGAACGGAAGACCGGGGTGAAGAAAGAAGAGCCAAAGCCCTCCGTCGGGCCTAGCGTCGACGCCTTCATTCCCTCGTCCTATGCCTCGGCTTCGGATAAGGTCGAGCTTTATCAGGACCTTGAGAACTGCAAAACGATGGACGAGGTCAACCGCTGGGCCAAGAAGACGCGCGACGTCTTCGGCCCCCTTCCGAAGGAAACACTTCGCCTGGTCGACAAGAAGAAGGTCGACGTCTACCTTTCGGAGCCGATTTTCGAGAAGTTCGAAGAATATCCGGACCGCCTTTTCCTCACGATGAGCCCCATCTTCAGCAAGGTCAACGGCATCGGAGTCGCTCTTTTCGAGGCCCTGACTCCCTATCTCAGCCGGGTCAAGGCCTCCTTCGTCGACCGGAAGCTCCGCCTCACCTACCTCAAGGTCGGCGACTATTTCCGGACCATTTTGGATACCCTTCCCCTCATCGAGTTGGTGTATCGGCAACGCGCGAGTTAGGCGCGCATGCTAAACTAAGCCATGCGCATCGACAAGTTCCTCAAAGTGAGCCGCCTCCTGAAGCGCCGGGAAACGGCCAAGCGCCTTGCCGAAGAAGGCGGCGTCTATTTGAACGGCAAGAAAGCCAAGCCCTCGAGCGAGGTCCAAAACGGCGACCTCCTCACGCTCTCGTTAGGACGGCACGTCCTCGAGGTGGAGATTCTCGAGATCCGGCCTTATGCCAAAAAGGAACAGGCCAACGCTATGTATCGTCTCATCAAAGACACCCTCACGGAGGTAAACGAAGATGCTTAATTACAAGTTCGGGCCGGGCAACACCTATATTCTTGCCTGCAATTACGGGGCCGAATCGATGGCCCTTCTCCATCTCATGATGGAAGCCGGAGTCAAGCCGGTCGTCGCTTTCGTCGACTACCATGTCGACCCGGCGATGGAAAAGGCCGAGTCGGACCTCAGGATGTTCGCGGACGAAAAGGGGCTGACCTATGAATGCCTCGACGTGAAAGAAAAGGCGCCGGAAGACGCGAAGTTCGGGGAATGGAGCCGGAAGATTCGCTACGACTTCTTCAAGTCCGTCTACGCCAAATACAAGGCGGCGGCCCTTTTCATTGCCCACGACCAGGACGACGTCATCGAAAGCTACCTCTACATGAAGGAGAAGGGTATCAAACACCTTCGCTACGAAAGTTTCGGCAAGGTTCAGGCCAAGGAAGGGATGATTGTCGTTCGGCCCCTTCTCGCCTATAGCGGCGAGGATCTTCGCAACTACTGCGACAAGAACGGCATTCCCTATTCCCGCGACGTTTCCAATTTCGAGGCCAACTACCTCGAGTCGACGATCCGGCGCGAAGTGGTGGACAACCTCAACGAAGTCGAGCGCGACCAGATCATGGAAGAGATGAAGAAGGAGAATGCCGAGAAGATTTCCTTCGTCCAGAGTCTCGAGGAGCGGGTCAAATCCCACGACGAGCTCTACATCCGGGAAATCATGGCCCTTTCGGAAAGCGAATTCGCCGAGACGATCCTCGAGTTCGTCAACGCCCATGCGCCGACGCATTGCACGATCACCCCGAAGATCCTTCAGGATATCCGGGCCTTGGCCCTCGATCCGAAGCCGATCATGTCCTATCACCTTCGCGACTCCTATTACCTTGTCAAGGAATACGACGTCATCACCTTCAACAAGGATGGCGCGAACCTTCCTTATTCCTACGTGATGGAAGCGCCGGGCAAACTCTCCAACGAGGTGTTCGACCTCGACTTCTCGATGGGAGCCGAGGACCGCGGCATCAAGCCCGAAGATTATCCGATCACCATCAGGACGGCCCTTCCGCAGGATATTTATAGCTACCACGGCTATGCCGTCCCGGTCCGTCGGATGATGGTGGCCAGCGGCATGAGCGCCCGCCTGCTCCGGGTTTGGCCGGTCTTCCTGAACAAAGGCGGCAAGGTCATTTACGTTCCTCGTTACGTTCGTGGTTTCAGCGAGTACCACACCTCCGTCCTCAAAATCCACGTGAAAGAAGAAGAAAAATAGCGATAATCAGGGGAAGATGGGAACTTTCCCGTCTTTTGGCTATCGCGGCCGGCCAACAAATCGCGGCCCGGAACCCTTGATATAAATAGTGGGAGAACAAGCATGAACGAACAAAAACCGCGACGTAGTCTCCTGGCTACGGTCTTGCCATATGCTCTGACGGCCATCGTCGTTGCCTTCATCATCTGGTGGGCCGTTTCCATCTTCGGGAACAATTCCATAACCGTCAATGCCGGCGACCTCGACCGCTTCCTCGGCTACGACTACGAAAGCGAGAACAAAACCGGCCTCGTCCAGCGGCCGGGCGAAAGCTACAAAGACAGCAGCGTCTACATTTACAAATACACGGCCTCGACGTCGTACGAAACGACGACGGTGACCGGTTATTTCGTCCCGATGGCGAAGACGCCCGACCAGACGACTGGGGTTTACCTTCCGACGAGCACTTCCTATTCCTTCACGGTTACCATTTCCAACAACCGCTGGATGAACAACTGGGTGCTCTCCACGGAGGAGAACGCGAAGGTTCACCTTTCCTACCAGACGATCTTCGAAAGCAAGATCGACGAATGGAACGAGGTTGTCTCCAACGAGGCGTACGGCCTGAAACTTCCGGCCGACGCGACTTATGACGAAGTCAATGCCTTCCAGGTCTCTTGGTGGGACGCCTGGGGCCCGACGATCGTGAGCATTCTCATCGTCGTGGTGGTCGGGGCCATCTTCATTTCCCGCCTCAACGCCTCGATGGGCGCGGCCGGCGGCAAGTCGGTCATGGACTTCAACAAGTCGAGCGCCCGCCGGGAAGCCAGCCGCGTCCGTTTTGACGACGTCGCCGGCTGCGACGAGGAAAAGGCCGAGATGATCGAGATGGTCGATTACCTCAAAGAGCCCAAGAAATATTCCAAGTACGGCGCCCGGCTGCCGAAGGGCGTCCTCCTTGTCGGCCCGCCTGGAACCGGTAAGACTCTATTGGCCAAAGCCGTGGCCGGCGAAGCGGGGGTTCCTTTCTACTCCATTTCTGGCTCGGACTTCGTCGAAATGTTCGTCGGCGTCGGCGCCGGACGGGTCCGCGACCTCTTCAAGAAAGCCAAGCAGACGGCTCCTTGCATCGTCTTCATCGACGAAATCGATGCCGTCGGCCGGCAGCGTGGCGCGGGCTTAGGCGGCGGGAACGACGAGCGCGAGCAAACCCTCAACCAGCTCCTCGTCGAGATGGATGGCTTTGAGTACAACTCCGGCATCCTCGTTATGGCGGCGACCAACCGCGACGACGTCCTCGACCCGGCTCTCACGCGGCCGGGACGTTTCGACCGGATCATCACCGTCTCCCTCCCCGACCGGGCCGGACGGGAAGCCATTTTCAAGGTCCATGCCCGGAACAAGAAGATCCTACCAGATGTCAACTTCGCCGAACTCGCGAAGGAGACCGTCGGTTTCTCGGGCGCGGATATCGAGAACATCCTCAACGAAGCGGCCATTTTGGCCGTCCGCTTCCACAAAGACGGCATTGGCATGGCCGAGATCGACGAAGCCATCGACCGGCGGATCGCCGGCCCGGCCAAGAGCGGCCGCGGCATGAGCGACGCCGAGCGGAAGATCGACGCTTACCACGAAGCCGGCCACGCGGTCATCGGACTTGTCTTGCCCCATAGCCAGAAGGTCCAGAAGATCACGATCATTCCCCGTGGGAATACCGGCGGTCACGTCCTCATGACCCCGGAAGACGACCGCTTCCTCATGACGAAGAAGGAGCTTCTGGCCGAAATCACCGGCCTTCTTGGCGGCCGTTCGTCGGAGGAAATCTTCTTCGACGACATCTCGACCGGTGCCGAAAACGACATCCAGCAGGCGACCCGCCTCGCCCGGATGATGGTCACCAACTTCGGCATGTCCGAGCTCGGGCCCATCCAGTACGAGCGCTCGACGACCTCGGTCTTCCTCGGCCGCGACTACACGGACAGCCAGAAGAATTTCTCGACCCAGGTCGCCTACGAAATCGACAAGGCGGTCCGCGAGATCATCGAGACGGCCCACCGGCAGGCAATCGACATCCTCAATGCCCACCGGAAAGACGTCGAGCTCATCGCCAAGACCCTTCTCGAGAAGGAAACCATCACGGCGGAGGAAATCGTTTCCCTCGTCGAGACCGGTGCCCTCCCGAAGAAGGAAAAGGCCAATATCGCTGCCGGATTAACTTCTGGCGGCGAGGCGGCGGCCCCGGCGGACGGAAAGCCGACCGAAGCCGAAAAGCCGGCCGAACCCGAACCTCCTCATGAGCCTGAGCCGAAAGAGGGCCCAGCCGACGAAACGGGCAAGCCCGACGGCAAGGAGAAAGAATAGAAGGCCTTCGGGCCTTCTTTTTGAGCCTATGGGTACGATTGGCGGAATCAAAATCGACGGCATCGTCCTCCTCGGCCCGATGGCCGGCGTCACCTCGCTCGCCTACCGGGAGTTCATGAAGCCGTTTGGCGTCGCCCTCTCCTTCTCGGAGATGATCAGCGACTGCGCGATCGTCTACGGAAACAAGAAAACGGAAGGGTATTTTGTTACCTCGTCGGTCGACCGGCCGGTTGGCCTCCAGCTTTTCGGGTCCGACCCCGCGATGTCGGTCAAAGCGGTGGGGATCCTCGAGAGCAAGGCCGACTACGATCTCCTCGATCTCAATTTCGGCTGCCCGGTCCACAAAGTGACGAAGACGGGGGCCGGCTCTTCCTTCCTCAAGGATACCGACCGCCTTTACCGCTATGCCCGGGCCATCGTCATGGCCTCCCACAAGCCGGTAACGGCCAAGATCCGGCTCGGCTACGATCTCGAGCACGTCAATTTCCGGGAGAATGCCGCGGCCCTTATTAGCGCCGGCGTCTCCCTCATCACCATCCATAGCCGCACGACCTCGGAACTTTACGCCGGGACGGCCCACCATGATTGGCTGAAGGATTTCGGGAAGGAACTTTCCGTTCCCCTTTGCATCTCGGGGGACATCTTTACCCCGGAGGCAGCCATCGAGGCGATGAAGCTAACGGGGACCTCTTACGTGATGGTGGCCCGCGGGGGCTTGGGAAACCCGCGCCTTGTTACCAACGTCAACCGCCTCTATGAGGGGAAAGAAGTCCTTCCGGCCCCTTCTCTCCAAGAAGAAGTGGGTTTTGCGAGGGATTTCATGCATCGCTTGGTTCTGGAAAAGGGTGAAAGCGTGGCCGCTAAGGAACTCCGGGGGCTCCTCCCTCACTTTTTCCGGGGCTTCCGCGGCTACAAGAAAATCCGGAACGACATCGCGACCCTCTGCTTCACCTTGGACGACCTCGAAAAAGTCGTCAAGCGAGTCGAAACGACTGGCCGTCTTTAACCTCATCCATCCCCATCAAGCCCGATGAAAGGGCTTTTTTAATTTGGCCTCTTGCCATGTTTGGAAAGGTGGCTAAAATGCCTACGTTTGGTAGCGAACTAATTGTATGGATCTGAAACCGTTGGGCATTGAAATCAAGATGACGCAGCGGGCGATGAAACGCTTCATCGACCTGCAAATGCAGCCCGTGACCCCGAATCTTTCCGGGACCGAGGGCATGATGCTGAGAACCATTTCCCGGCACGAAGGTGGCAAGACGACCGCCAACGAGATCATGGCGACGAGCCGGGTCAACAAATCGTCAACCTCCCAGATGCTGGCCCAGCTGAGCCGCAAGGGCTACATCACGATGGAGCTCGATCCTCGCGACAAGCGGAAGAAGATCATCTCCCTCACGCCGAGCGGCTATCTTGCCGTCGAGGACATGAGGCAGGTGCTTGTCAGCTGCGAAGAAGAAATGGTGGCCGGGCTAAGCGAAGAAGAAGTGAACTTCTTTCGCTCGGTCTTGGCCAAAATCAGGGAGAACTGCCTCCGGAATCTCGGGGAGGCGCACGAGGAGGAAAGCAAATGAAGACAGTAAAGCAACTAGTCGGGTTCATCCATGGCTACTGGAGGGAAACACTCCTGACCTGGGCCATGGTTTTCATTGAGACGGCTTGCGAGATTCTCGTCGCCTTCTTCACCCAGTACGTCGTCAACTCGGTCCGCCAGGCCGAGATGGTGGGCCAACAGCAAGAAGGTCTCAATAACCTTTACATGTATTCCGGCATCATTGCCGGGCTGGCCATCGTCGCGGCCGTCACCGGCATCGCGGCCGGCTACTGGGCTGCCGCCAGCGCCGCCGGCTTCGCTAAGAACCTCCGGGAAGCGATGTTCGTTAAAATCCAATCCTATTCCTTCAAGAACATCGACCACTTCTCGACTTCTTCCATCGTCACCCGGACGACGACCGACGTCACCAACGTCCAGAATGCCTTCATGCAAATCATCCGGGCGGTCATGCGGGCTCCCTTCATGATGATTTTCGCGACCGTCATGTGCTTCGTCACCGCTTGGGAGCTGGCTTGGGTCTTCCTCATCGTCATCCCCGTCGTCCTCTTCCTCCTTCTTTTCATTGCGAAGTTCGTCCATCCGACTTTCGAAAAGATCTTCACGACCTACGACACCCTCAACCAGGAGGTGCAGGAAAACGTCGACGGCATCCGAGTCGTCAAAAGCTTCGATCGCGAAGAGTACCAAAGGGCCAAATTCGGGAAGGTTTCCAAATTCATCTACGATTCCTTCATCTATGTCGAGCGCATCCTTTCCTTCAATAACCCGATCATGCAGGGAACGGTCTTCCTTTCCATCCTCCTCATCTCTTACTTCTGCTCGGAAATCATCGTGAGCAGCAGCGCACAAGCCCTTGACGTCGGCGCCCTTTCGACTCTCGTCTCCTATACGATGATGATCATGATGAGCCTCATGCTCATCTCGATGGTCTACGTCATGATCATCATTGCCCGGAACTCGGCCGAGCGTATCGTCGAGATCATCGACGAAGAGCCCGACATCGTGAGCCCCCGTTCCGACGAGCGGGCCCTTCCGGAAGGCAAGATTTCCTTCAAGGGCGGCCGCGTCTATATCGAGGCCGGCGGCGAGAAGGCCGAGGAAATGGTTTCCGTCCCCTTCTTCAAGTCCGGAACCCGAGTCTATCTCGATGCCCCGGGAGGCGCGACGGAACGCCTCCGGGCCGTCCTGATCCCGCGCTTCTATGCGCCGGATGGCCAGGAAATCAAGGATGTTCCTGCCCGAATTGAAGGCAACGCCCTGACCGTCGTTTACGGCGGCGCCGAGAAATCCCTCGCCCTTCCCGACACCGAGCTAACGGCCGGAAGCGAGACCGAGGTCGTTCTCGAAGACGGGGTGAGGCTCCGCTTTGGGGCAAAGATCGACAAGGTGAGCGGAGCGGTTACGACCGTCAAGGACGGCCAGGTCGATTTCGACCACGTGACCTTCGAATACAACAAAGGGAAGCCGGTTCTCCACGATATCGACCTCCACTTCAAACCGGGCGAGACCATCGGGATCATCGGGCCGACCGGCTCTTCGAAGACGACCCTCGTTTCCCTCCTTGCCCGTCTCTACGACGTGACCGAAGGCTCGGTCAAGGTCGGCGGCATCGACGTTCGCGACTATCAATTGAAGTCGCTCCGGGACGCGGTGGCTGTCGTTCTCCAGAAGAACACCCTCTTCTCGGGCACGATCAGGAGCAACCTCCTTTGGGGCAACGAGTATGCTCCGGACGAGGAAATCTGGCGGGCTTGCGACATTGCCCAGGCCACGCCCTTCATCAAGGGGTTCGCGGATGGCCTCGACCACCCGATCGCCGAAGGCGGGACCAACGTTTCCGGCGGCCAAAAGCAGCGCCTTTGCATCGCGCGGGCCCTGCTTAAGAACCCGAAGATCCTCATTCTCGACGATTCGACTTCGGCTTGCGATACCCATACCGATGCGATGATCCGGGAAGGGCTGGCCAATAGCCGCAAGGACGTAACCAAATTCATCATTGCCCAACGGGTTCTTTCGGTGCGGGATTGCGACCACATCCTCGTCATCGACGAAGGGCGAATCATCGCCAGCGGCAATAACGCAGAACTCATGGAGAACTGCAACGTTTACCGCGAACTCTACGAATCCCAGCTGAAAGGAGGCGACTTCGATGCCGCGGAATAATCTCAGGAGCACCGTCAAAGGCGGAGCCATGAACGTCTCAAAGAAAGACCGGCGCGGGGCCATCGGCCGCCTCGTCAAGATGGTCCTCAAGGACTACCCTTGGCAGTTTGCCTTCGTTCTTCTTTGCATCATCTTCAATAGCGGCGCCGGCGCGGTCGGCAGCTATATCGTCGGCACCGTCTTAGTCGACGACTACATCAGCCCGGCTCTCAAGGCCGGAGCCACGACGCTCCCGCCGGAGTTCACGATCATGATCTGCGTGATGGCGGGGGTCTATGCCCTCGGCCTTGTCGGCGGCTACTTCTACAACTACTTCATGGCCAAAATCGCCCAAGGGGTCATGAAGAAGATCCGCGACGATCTCTTCAACCACATGCTCGCGCTCCCGATTTCCTACTTTGACACGAGGACCCACGGCGACATCATGTCGATCTACACCAATGACGTCGACGCCCTCCGCGAATTCCTTTCCCGGGCCCTCCCGATGATTGCCTCGGCCATTGCGACGATGGTCATTTGCCTCGTCATGATGCTCATCACCGACTTCCTCCTCACGGCGGTCGTCCTCGTCTTTGCCATCGTGATGTTCCTTCTTACCAGGATCATCGCCAAGCGTTCGGCCAAGTACTTCATCTCCCAGCAGATCGAACTCGGCAAGACGAACGGCTACATCGAGGAAATGGTCACGGGCCAGAAAGTGGTCAAGGTCTTCAACTACGAGGAACGCAACATCAAGCACTTCCGCGAGCATAACGACGACCTCTATGCATACTCGGTCAAGGCCAACCGCTATGCCTCGATCCTCATGCCGACCGTCAACCAACTCGGCAACCTCCAGTACGCGATCATCGCCCTCCTCGGCGGCATCGCGATCGTCATGGGCGCCCAGAACGGCTTTATGTCGCTCTCCCTCACCGGTTTCCACGCCATTGAGGTCGGCAACATCATCTCCTTCCTCATGTTCTCCAAATCCTTCGTCCAGCCGATCGGCCAAGTCTCCCAGCAGCTCAACATCGCGGCTCTTGCCCTTGCCGGGGCCTCCCGCATCTTCGCGATGGGCGACGAGCCGAGCGAAACCGATGAAGGCTATGTCGAGCTCTGCTACGCGAAAGAGGACGAAAACGGCAATCCGGTCGAAAGCAGCGAACGGACCGGCAAATGGGCTTGGAAGCATCCGCACAAGGACGGCTCCCCGACGACCTACACCTGGCTCCGCGGCAAGATCGACATGTACGACGTCGACTTTGCCTATAGCAACGGCAAGACCGTCCTCCACGACATTTCCCTCTATGCTAAGCCGGGCCAGAAGATTGCTTTCGTCGGCCCGACCGGGGCCGGCAAGACGACGATCACCAATCTCTTGACCCGTTTCTACGACATCGCCGACGGCAAGGTCCGCTACGATGACATCAACATCAACAAGATCAAGAAGAGCGACCTCCGTCGGTCGCTTGGCATGGTCCTTCAGGACACCAAGCTCTTCACCGGCACCGTCCGCGAGAACATCCGCTTCGGCCGCCTCGACGCGACCGACGAGGAGGTCGAGCGGGCTGCGAAGCTGGCCAATGCCGACAGCTTCATCCAGAACCTGCCGAACGGCTACGACACCGTCCTCATCAACGGCGGCGCCTCCCTCTCGCAGGGCCAGCGCCAATTGCTCTCGATTGCCCGTTGCGCGGTCAGCGACCCGCCCGTCATGATTCTCGACGAGGCCACGAGCTCGATCGACAGCCGGACCGAGGCCCTCGTCCAGGATGGGATGGACGCCATCATGAAGGGGCGGACCGTCTTCGTCATCGCCCACCGTCTATCCACCATTCAGAACAGCGACGTCATCATGGTCCTCGACCAAGGTCGCATCATCGAGCGCGGCAACCACGACGACCTCATCGCCAAGAAGGGCAAGTACTACCAACTCTACACCGGCCACCAGGCGGCCAACACCTGATCGCCTTGCCTTATGACCCCGGCCCGAGAGCCGGGGTTTTCTTTTTCACGCTCCAGGCGTGAAACGCGGCGCGAAAATAGGTAAAATCTCTACGCATTTTTCAGGGGTAACAACGATGGAAGAAACGAAACTGTCTGACCAGGAAGAAGCCCGCCGGGCCAAGCTTCCGAAGTATGAGGAACTCGGGGTCGATCCCTTTGGGTCCCGTTATGAATGGAAAGACCGGATTTGCGACATCCGGGCCGCTTTTGCGGAGAAAACGGCCGAGGAACTGGAAGCCTCTCCGGTCCACGTCAACGTCGCCGGCCGCCTCATGGCCATCCGGCGGATGGGCAAGGCGAGCTTTGCCAAGCTGAAGGACACTCTCGGCTCGATCCAGCTTTGGATTGGGAAGGATGTCGTGGGCGAGCACTCCTATGCCGTCTTCAAGCTGGCCGATCTCGGCGACATCGTCGGGGTCGAGGGAACCCTCATGAAAACGCGGACCGGGGAGTTAACGATCCGGGTCGAGAAGTACACCCACCTCGTGAAGTGCCTGAAGCCGCTCCCGGAGAAGTTCCACGGCCTTACCGATACCGAGGACCGTTACCGGAAACGCTACCTTGACCTCCTTGTCAACGACGACTCGAGGAAAATCGCCTTGGCCCGCCCCCGGATCATCCGCGGCATTCAGAAGTACTGCGACGAGCGCGGCTTCGTCGAAGTCGAGACTTCGATTCTCTCCCCGATTCTCGGCGGCGCGGCCGCCCGGCCGTTCGTGACGCACCACAATGCCCTCGACAAGGATTTCTACCTGCGGATTGCCACCGAGCTGAACCTCAAGAAGTGCATGGTCGGCGGCATCGACCGGGTCTATGAAATCGGCCGCATCTTCCGGAACGAAGGCATCGACGCCAAGCACAACCCGGAATTCACGACGATCGAGCTCTACCAAGCCTATGGCGATCTTCGCGACATGGCGGCCTGGGTCGAAGGACTCCTCCACGAGCTTGCCGACAAGGTCATGGGCAAGGAAATCTTCCGTTGGCGCGGCTACGACATCGATCTCTCGAAGCCGTTCAACAGCATCTCGCAAGCCGAGGCCATCAAGGAAAAAACCGGTATCGATTTCGCGGAGGACATCCCCTTCGAGAAAGCGGTGGAGCTGGCCAAGGAGCACAAGGTGCCTCTCGAGAAAGCTTGGAACTCGACCGGCTACATCATGCAGGCCTTCTTTGACGAGTTTGTCGAGCCGACCCTCATCCAGCCGACCTTCGTCCACACCTATCCGATCGAGGTCTCGCCGCTCACCAAGAAGACGGCCGACCCGCGCTTCGTCGACCGCTTCGAACTCTTCATCGGCGGGACCGAGTTCTGCAACGCATATAGCGAGCTCAACAACCCCTTCGACCAGAAGGAGCGCTTCGAGGCCCAGCTGGCGGCCCGGGAACGGGGCGACGAAGAAGCCGCCGACATTGACTTCTCCTTCCTCGACGCCCTTGAGTATGGGATGCCCCCGGCCGGCGGCATCGGGCTCGGGATCGACCGCCTCACGATGCTCCTTACCGAGCAGGAGACGATCCGCGAGGTTCTCCTCTTCCCGACCCTCAAGGACAAGTAAATTCCTAGAAAAGGGCCCAACCGCCCTTTTTCTTTCTATAAGAAAGCGGAGGGAGGTCGCTGTCCCCTCTCCTTGCCGAAAATCCAAGTTGCCTCGACCTAGGTCGGATAATATAATAATCCGGCCTCGTGAAGGACGGGGCTACACACTCTTATGGCCGTGCTTCGACGCGGCCCATAGACCGAAACTAGGAGGTGCGACAATGGATAAGTACAGAAAGTACGAGATCATGTACATCCTGAACTCTTCGCTCGACGAAGAAGCCAGGAAGGCTGAGATCTCGAAGCTCCATGGCATCCTCGAGGCCGGTGGCGGCAAAGTCACCGACGTCAAGGAGCTGGGCGAGAAGACCTTCGCGTACCAGATCAAGAAGTTCACCAAGGGTTACTATGTCGTCGTCAAAGTCTCGACCGACATCGCTTCCCTCACTGAATTCCGTCGGATCGCGAAGCTCGACCAGAACGTCATCCGCAATCTTGTCATCAACGACAAGGAATAAGCGAGAAAGCAGGATCTGAATCGAACATGTTGAACCGCGTCATTCTCATTGGCCGCATGACCCGCGACCCCGAGCTCCGCAAGACCACTTCCGGTCTTTCCGTCCTTTCCTTCAGGATTGCCGTCGACGATAACCGCAAGGGTCCCAACGGCGAGAAGCAAACTCTCTTCATCGGATGCTCGGTGTTCGGGCAACGGGCGGAGACGGTCAGCAAATTCACCCACAAGGGCAGCCTTGTCGGGGTGGACGGCCGCCTTCAGCAACGGACCTACACCGATCGGAATGGCAACAATGTCACCACGACCGAGGTCGTGTGCGACAGCGTCGAGTTCCTCGACCCCAAAGGCGCCAAGGTTGGCGACAGCGGCTACGAAAGCGATATGCCTTCGGCCCCGCGCCCGACCTCGCCGCGTCCGGATCCGAGCCAGGAACCGAGCTTTGACGGCGGTTTCGACATCAAAGACGATGACATGCCTTTTTAACGAAGAAAGGAAACAATAGCCATGGCTTACAAGAAAATGCGCCCTCGCAAGAAGGTTTGCTACTTCACGAAGAACCACATCAAGTACATCGACTACAAGGATGTGGAACTTCTCCAGCGCTTCATCAATGCCGATGGGAAGATCGCCCCGCGCGCTTCGACCGGCACCAGCGCCAAGTATCAACGCCAGCTTGCCACGGCCATCAAGAACGCCCGCTACATGGGACTTCTCCCGTACCCGGGCCAACACTAATCAATTGATCGAACAAAAAGAGCCCGCCGTCGATGAGATGAGACCCAAAAGTTGGACTTCCAACTGGAGGGTCTCTTTTCTATGAGGTTTACAAAGGAATTCAAATTGGA
>CALVSB010000003.1 GCA_944358895.1 uncultured Bacilli bacterium
CATCAGATCAAAACGGAAGCCGTCCATGTGGTAGAAGTCGATCCACCACTTCGCCGAGTCGACGATGAGTTTCCTCACCATCGGGCGCTCGCTTGCGACGTCGTCCCCGCAATAGGAGGTGTTGGCCAGGTGGCCGTCGTGCCGCTTCCGGAAGTAATAGTTGGGAACCGTTTTCTCGAAGGGCGAGGAAATGTACTCGTAGACATGGTTGTAGACGACGTCCATCACCGCTCTTATCCCCTCCTGGTGGAGGGTGAGGATGAGGTCGCGGAGCTCTTCGATCCGGGAATAGGGATCCTTCACGTTCGTCGCGTAGGAGCCTTCCGGCACGAAGTACTGCCTGGGGTCATAGCCCCAGTTGTAGCCGTTTTTCGGATCGAGTTCGTCGACCGACTGGAAATCGTAGACCGGGAGGAGCTGGAGATGGGTGATCCCGAGGCTCTTGACATAGTCGAGGCCGGCCGGGAGGCCGCCTTCGCTCCGCCGCCCCTTCTCGGAGAGGCCCTTGTAGGTCCCCTTGTTCACGATGTCGGTGTGTGAATCGACGGTGAGGTCGCGGACGCTCGCCTCGTAGATGACGTACTCGGTCGGCTCGTTGAGCCGCGGGAGGGCGCTCCGCTCGTCGCTCCGGTAGAGCTTCCGGAAATCGGCCACCACCGAACGCCGCCCGTTGGGGAGCGAGCATTTGGCGTAGGGGTCGGTGCAGTTGTAGGTAACCTCGCTATTGGTGACGAGGTAGGTGTACTCGGCCTTTTCGTAGTCGCCCGGGCAATAGATCTGCCAGACCCCGCAGCTAAGGCGCTCCATCCGGTAATAGGAGCTTTTCGCCTCGCCGGGGCGCTTGACCTTGAGCATGACGTTGCTTGCGAGGGGCGCCCACACCTTGAAGGAGGTGCCTTCCTTCCGGTAGAGGGCCCCAAGGTCGTCCCCGCCGTAGAAGTACTTCTCGTCGAAGTCGGGGAAGGAAGTCGCCTCGCTCACGTCGAGGGGCGTTTCCCCGTAGCCGCTCACGAGGAGGACGTAGCTATGCCCGAGCTCGAGGGGCCGCTCGAGCCGGAAATCGGCCACGATGACGTTGGCCGTCGAGTTGACGCGGCTCTGGCGGAGGGGGATTTCCCGCCGCCGGTCGACGAGAAGGACGGCCGAAAGCCCCTCGAAGGAGGAGGAAGTGAAGATCACGAGGCGGATGAGGGAGGGCCCGACGAGGCGGGCGGATAGGAAGGTGTCTTTCATGCGTGCTTGCTCCGTAGTAGGTGGTATCTGTCTTCGAAACGGATTCGTATCTATTCTTTGGCTTCGCTCGTCATAAGGGCCTCGGCCTCTTCCATCGTATGGACGAGGACCGGGCAGCCCTTGGAGGAAGCCGCGCTTTCGAGCGAGACGATTTTGTCCCGCTGGAGGTGGGCGAAGATCCGCCCGGCTCTCGGGAAGCCGATGCCGAACTGGCGCTGGATCTTGGAAATCGAGGTGAACTCGCACTGGATGATCTGCTCGACGACCCCGCGGTAGAAGTCGTCGCCCTGCTGCACCTTGAGTGAGCTCTTCTCGCCCGAGAGGGCCTCCATCGCCGGGGCCTCGGGCACGGCGTCGCGGTCGCTCAGGTCGACGAAGGAAGGATCGTAGTTGACCCCGGCCTGGGTCTTGATGAAGTCGGTCACCCGCTTGATCTCGAGGTTGTCGACCATGCAGCCTTGGGCCCGGGTCAGGCCCGAGCGCGAGACGAGGGAGCAGTCGACGAGCATGTCTCCGTACCCGTTCAGTTCCTCGGCCCCGCCCTGCGAGAGGATGACCATCGAGTCCTGGCTCGAGGACACCCGGAGGGCGACCCGAACCTGGAGGTTGGCCTTGATGACGCCGGTGATGACGTCGACCGAGGGGCGCTGG
Source organism: uncultured Bacilli bacterium (assembly GCA_944358895.1). Taxonomy (GTDB): domain Bacteria; phylum Bacillota_I; class Bacilli_A; order RFN20; family CAG-826; genus UBA4951. Next base: position 1,885 of record CALVSB010000003.1, read on the forward strand.
GTGGCAATGATGAGGTGGATGCCGGCCGCCCGGGCCTTCTGGGCCAAGCGGACGACGTACTCGCCGATCTCCTTGTTGGTCTGGACGAGGTCGGCGTACTCGTCGATGACGACGACGATGAAAGGCAGTTTCTCGTAGCCTTCCTCGGCCGCGTAGTTATTGAAGTCGCGGATGTTGGAGAAGGAGTCGACGTCGAGGATGTCGTAACGGCGGTCCATCTCGTCGCAGAGCTTCTTGAGGCAGACCTTGGCCTCGTCGGCATCCTTGACGATGTGGGTCATGAGATGCGGGATTTCCTTGTACTTGCTCATCTCGATCCGCTTGGGGTCGATGAGGACGAGGCGAAGGTCCTCCGGGCGGTTCCTCATGATGAGGGACATGATGAGGCCGTGCATGAAGATCGACTTGCCAGATCCCGAGCCGCCGGCCACGAGCATGTGGGGGAATTCCGAGAGGTCGGCCGCGATGTAGTCGCCGGAGATCGACTTGCCGAAGGGGATGTAGAGGTTCTTCTTCGGGCCGGTCGGGAGATGCTCGACCATTTCCCGGAGAGGGACGACCGTCGTCTTGGTGTTGGCGATCTCGAGGCCCGAGGTCTGCTTGCCGGGCACGATTTCCTCAAAGCGGGTCGGAAGGCCCGAGAGGCGGACCGAGATGTCGCGGACGTATCGCCCGATGGTCGAGACCTGGACGCCCGGCTGGCACTTGATGTCGTAACGGGTGACCGAGGGGCCGACAGTATAGCCGACGACCTCCGCCCCAACCCCGAAGTCGGCGAGGGTCTGGTTGATGATGGCGGCCCGGGCCTCGCATTCGCTTTCGATGGCGGAGGGGTCGCCTTCCGACCCGTAGGTCTTGAGGAGGTCGAGCGAGGGGAAAACGTAAGGCGGGAGCGGATGGGCGCGCCGGACGCCGAGTTTCTCGTAAGGCGTGAGGGGTTCTGGCTCGGGCTCGGGTTCCGGCTCCGGGGCAGGCTCTTCCTTCTTCGGGGGCTCCGGCTCATGGACGCTGGCCGGTCCCATCGAGAGCTCGTCGAGGGAGAGTTCGCCCGGGAGGGGATCACGGGCTTCCTCTTCGGGCTCTTCCGCCGCCGCCTCTTCCTGAGAGGGCGCTTCTTCGGCCTTCTTTTCCTCTTTCGGCTCCTCGCTTAAGAAAGAGGGGGCCTCCATGGGCGGGGTGCTCGGAAGCGGAGGCGGCAGGATGCTTTCGCCTTCTTCGGGCAAGGAAGGGGCCGCCCGATCATCGCTCGCGGCCGCGGGCTTCTCTTCGGGGATGGAAATCGGGGTGACCGCCGGGATGTCGGTCCGCGGGGGCGAGGGCGGGAGGGTCGGGGCCGCGTCCATCTCGAGGTCGGCGAGGGAAAGCTCGTTCTCGATATGGGCAGGCTCCTCTTCCTTAGGGGCCGGCTCGGGAGCGATCTGGGGCTCGACCTTCTTCATGGCGCTCGGGCGGTCTTCCTCCGGGAAGGCAAAGCGGGCCTCCTGGAGGCCGGGGAAGCGGATGGCTTCCCGCGGGATGTAATCGGGAAGGGGCGAAGGGGCAACCTCCTTCGGGAGGGCGCCTTCGGCTTCCGGGGCGTAGCGGAGGCCGCTCACCTGGCCTTCGTCTTCGCTTACTAGGGTCGGCGGGGTCTGGAAATAGACGCTGCCCTTCTCTTCTTCCTTCCGGGGCGAGGGGGCCTCGTAAGAAGGGGCGGCCGCCTTCTTGGCCTTGGCTTCCTTGACCCGGGCATCGAGCTTCGAGCAATAGGAAGCGATGTAGGGATAGAGGAAGACGATGAGGGCGGAAAGGACGAGGAAGCTCCCGATGAGCGGGGAAAGGAAACTCCCGGCCATCGAGGAGAGGGAAGCGGCCCATGGGGTCACGACGAGGCCGCCGGCGAGGCGGAGGTCGACGTACATCGAGGCGCCCCGGGCATAGGCTTCGGAAGCGCTCTCGAAGAAGGAGGCGGAAGTAATGGCCGTCCCTGTCTCGAAGGAGGCGAAGGCGAAAAAGAAATCGACGGCAAGGGCCAAAAGGATGGCGCTGAAGAAGAGGCGGAGGCCGCCTTTCTTCCCGGGATAGGCCCGGCCGGTGAGAGCCAAAGTCGCCCCGGTGAAGAGAAGATAGGGGGTCAAAACGAAGAAATAGGCCAAGCCGAAAAGATAGGCCAGGCCGTAGGCGAGCGGATAGAAAGCCCCGAGGGGCGAAAGGAGGAGGAATAAAACGAAGAGGAACAAGAGGAGCCCGAGGCTGCGGACCAGGCTCTTCTTCGAAAAGGAGCCCTGCTTCTTCATCTTAGTTGGCCTCGACGATAAGCGGCAGGACGAGCGGTTCCTTCCCGGTCGTCCGCCTGATCATCCGGTTGACCCGGTCGTAGGCTTTCTGCTTGATGTCCTCGAGCTTGTAGCCGGCCTTCAGGCCGTCCTCGACCTCGCTCAGGAAATGGCGCGAGACTTCCTTGACCATCGCTTCCGAATCCTTGAGGAAGACGAGGCCCCGGAGCTGGACGTCGGGCCCGGCCACGATCTTGCGGCTGGCCTTCGAGACGGTGACGGCCATGAGGACGACCCCTTGGGAGAGGCGTTCCCGGTCGGCGATGACCGAGGACTGGACGTCCCCGACGCCGATGCCGTCGATGTAGACGTCGCCGACCTTGACCCCTTCCGAGAAGAGGCGGGCGCCGGTGTCGTCGATGATGAGGCTGGTGCCGTTTTCGAGGAGGAAGACGGAGTTATGGGTGAGGCCGAGGCCCATCGAGAGGGCGATCTCGGCATTGGCGAGCATGTCCTTGAAGAGGCCCTTGGCCGGGACGTAGTACTTCGGCTTGAGAAGGGCAATGACCGTCTTGAGGTCTTCCTCGGAAGCGTGCATCCGTAAGAAGCCCTTCCGGGGAAGGGTCACGATCGTGGCGCCGCTCCGGTAGAGAGCGTCGAGGGCGTCGGTCGCCTCGAGTTCGTTGTTGTCGTCGGAGAGCGTCCCGACGGCGAAGGTGTCTTCCGGGGCGAGGCGGGCCTGGGTCCCCTCGTTCTGCCCGGCGGCGAGGAGGGCGATCTTCCCGAAGAGCTTGCGCTTGTTGGCCAGCATCAGGCAGAAGACGTCGAGGGAGCGGAGGCGGTTGATGTCCTCGCTCGGGGCGTAGGACTCCCGCGGGATAAGAAGCTGGCCCGAAGACTGCATGGCCCTAATGATGAAGGCCGTCTCCTGGTCGTAGGGCACGATCTTCTTGCCAAGGGAAAGGGCAAGGCCCACCGCTTCGGTGATGTTGTAGAAATTGCTCGAGGCGATGGCGAGGTAGAAGCGCCCCTTGGCGTTCTTCATCGCTTCCTCGATGTGGGGCGTGAGCTTGTAAAGGGGCGCCGTGTAGCCCTTCCGCCCGGCGTAAAGCGACTCGGTGAGGAGGACGAGGGTCTTCTCCTCGGCGAGGCGGGCGAGGGCGTTCAGGTCGGTAAGGAAGTTCTTGTCGCAGTTGTTCTCGATGACGTAGTCGGAGGTATAGACGACGTTGCCGCGGCTCGTCGAGATGGCGATGCCGGAGCTATTGGCGATGTTGTGCGAGGTCCGATAGAAGGAAACCTTCCGCCCGTCGACCATGAAAGTCGAGGTCGGGGCGACGACGCGGAGGTCGAATTCCTTCGGGTCGATGGCCTTGCTCCGTTCGGCGAAGGAGAGGAGCATCGCCTTCGAGACCTCGCTGAGGTAAACCGGCGCCGGGACGTCGTGGTAGACGTACGGGAGGGCGCCGAGCTCGTCGACGTGGCCGTGGAGGATGAAGTAGGCCTTCACCCGGTCCTTGTTCTCGCGGAGCCAATCGAAGTTCGGGATGACGTAATCGACCCCCGGCATCCGGCGGTCGGGTTCCCGCGAGCCGCACTCGATGACGTAAAGTGAGCCGTCGATATCGACGACGAGGCAGTTCTTCCCTTCCTCGTCAAGGCCGCCGAGAGACAAAATCTTGACTGTTTCGTTCATGTGTTTTCCTATAAAAAGCCCCATCAGGGGTTCCTGCCCTTGATTATAAAATCAAGAAACCCCCTTTAGATAGGGGGTCAAGGGATTTTTGGAACCTCTTTCAGGCTGATTTCAGATGCTTTCCCACCCGCGGCTCAGAAGAATGGTCCCATCTAACAAGGAGCGGATGGAAATCCCGTCCTTCCCGAGGATGGCGTAAGTGGCCGAGTTCCCGCCCTTCGGGAAGCCGACGCTCCCGGGGTTGAGGAAGGAGGCGAAGTCCTTCTTCTCGAGGAGATAGACGTGGCTATGGCCGAACATGAAGAGGTCGATCTTCGAGCGGTCGAGCCCAGCGTAGGAGGGAGCGTCCCCGTGGAAGAGGCCGCACCGCCGCCCGAAAAGTTCGATTGCCGCGTTGTCGAGGATCGGATCGGAGAGGACCATCTCGTCGACCCGGGAATCGCAGTTCCCGCGGACGAAGAGCTTCCGCTCGCCGATGCCATTCAGCATCTTGGCACATTCCATCGGCTCGTAGTCTTCGGGTACCCCGTTCCGCGGTCCGTTGTAGAGGAAGTCGCCGAGCCCGATGACGAGGTCGGGCCGTTCCCGCTCGATGGCCTTTAGAAGAGCCGCGCAGGCCTTCGTCCGGCCGTGGAGATCGCTGAACACGAGCACTTTCGATACGTCTTTCATCTTAGTTGCCCTCCTTTTTGAAACTCCGGGTCGCGACGAGGTCGACGCCCTCGATCCCGAGGAAATCCTTCACGAGGACGTCCCCGGCAGCGACCGGGGCCGCGATCGATACTTCGGCAATCGCCTTCATTCCCTCGAAGAGCTTTCCTTTGGGAATCGGGGCCGAGGTCTTGACCGGGCAAAGAGGCAGGCTGGCCCCCTTGATGGCGACGGTCGAGGTGAGGATCCGCTCGGGGGCGGAAACTTCCTTCATCCCGTAGTCTTTGCCGCGCGGGCAGAAGTTGCCCTTGACCTCGAGCGTTTCCTCGTCGACGGTCAGAAGGCACCCCCGCGGGCAGCGGATGCAAACGAGCTCCCTCAATGGCATAGTTTCACCTCAATAGTCGTTTTTTGGCTGAAATCTAGTAACTTCTTAGGAATTTTAACAAATTCCATTTCGCTAGGGATAATCGACATTTTCTTAATCTTCTTTAGTATCTTGTCCCCTTGGGAGAACACGAGGAAGCAATCCTTATTCGGGACGCGGACGCGGAAGCGGAAGAGAACCTCTTCCTCCCCGCTTTCTCTGATCCGCCCCGGAATCAGGTAGCCGATGCCGTCCCCGGCCTTGGAGAGGAGTTCCTTTCCCCCGCTCGCCCGCTCGCCCAGGGCCATCCGGGCCGCTTCCCGTCCGGCTGTTTCGGCCTCCAAAGCGACATTGTCGACGAGGTCGTGGACATGGAGGGCGTTCCCGGCCATGAAGAGGCCCGGAAGGCTCGACATGAGGGAATCGTCGACCTCGATCTGCCCGGCCAGGTTCTTCCTGAGGCCGAGGGGCCTTAGGAGGCTAAGGAGGGGAAGAAGGCCGATCGAGAGGACCAAGGTGTCGCATTCGATCCGCCGCCCCGTTCCCGGGATCGGATTCCGGTCGGGTCCCACTTCGCTCAGCTCGATGGCCGTAAGCCGCCCTTTCCCGTAGGCCCGGGTCACCGTGTGGCTGAGGTAAAGGGGGATGTCGTAATCCTCGAGGCATTGGACGATGTTGCGGTTCAAGCCGTTCGGATAGGGGCAAAGCTCGGCCACGCCGAGGACTTTCGCCCCTTCGAGGGTGAGGCGCCTCGCCATGATGAGGCCGATGTCGCCGGACCCGAGGATGAAGATCTTCTTGCCAGGCAGATAGCCGTAATGGTTGAGGTAAAGCTGGGCCTGCCCGGCCGTGAGGATCCCCGAAGGCCGGTCGCCCGGGAGGGCGATGGCCCCGGCGCTCCGCTCGAGGGAGCCGGCCGTGTAGACGATGGCATCGGCTCGAAGGGTTCCGCTTCCCTTCGGGCTTTCGTAGGCGATCGAAAGGTCCTTCCCAATGGAGAGGATGGCCGTGTCGAGGCGGACGTCGATGGCGCTATCCCGAACCTTGTCGGCTAGCCGCTCGGCGAACTCAGGGCCGGTCAGCTCTTCCTTGAAGTAGGAAAGGCCGAAGCCGTTATGAATGCACTGGTTGAGGATGCCGCCGAGGGCACTTCCCTTTTCGAAAAGGGTAACCTCGGCCCCGGCTTGGAGGGCGCTTAGGGCCGCGGCCATCCCGGCCGCGCCGCCGCCGACAATCGCAACTTTGCCGCTCATTTCGCCCCTCCTTTCTTTGCTTTGCCAAGTAGAATCGGGCTTTCCGCGTTCCCGTATTCGACCGCCAAGGGGTCGAGATGATTGTGCTTGGCCAATAGAAGCAGAACCTGGGGCTGGCAGAAGCCGCCCTGGCACTTCCCGAAGCCGGCCCGCGTCCTTTTCTTCACCGCCTTGACGGTGAGACAAGGAAGCGAGCGCCGGAAGAGGTCCTCGATCTCCCCGAGGCTCACCTTCTCGCAGCTGCAGACGATCTTGCCATAGGAAGGGCGCTCCTTCACGAGGGCATCCCGTTCTTCCTTCGAAAGGGTGAGGGGATGGACATAGGGCCTAATGCTATCCTTCGCCTCTTCCTTCTTATGAAGGGGCAGGATCTTCCCCACTTCTTCCCGAAGTTCGACGGCGATCGAGGGCGCCGAGACGAGGCCCGGGGACTCGATCCCGGCCGCCAGGAGGAAATGGGGTTCCTTCTCGCTCGGGCCGATGATGAAATCGTGGGTCGAGGGAGTGGCCCGGACCCCGGCGTAGACCCGGATGGCCTCCTTCCAGGGAAGGGTCGGGACAAGCGACGTCGCGGCTTTCCTCACCTCTTCGAGGGTGAGGGTGTCGGTCGCGGCATCATCGGGATCTTCCTCGATTTCGCTCGTCGGGCCGGCCAGGTAATTGAGGCTCGTCGTCGGGGTGACGAGGATGCCCTTGCCCTTTTCGCTCGGAAGCGGGAAAAGGACGTGGCGGACGAAGCCGCCCCCGAAATGGTCGAGGACGAAGTACTCGCCCTTCCGCGGGATGAGGTGCCACCCGAGGTCAGGATCGACCATTCGGGCTATCTCCTCGGCCGCGGTCCCGGCCGCGTCGATGACGACGCGGGCCCAATAGTTTCCATGGTCGGTCGTCACGAGGAAGCCGCTTCCCTCTTTGGCAATGGAGATAACTTTCTCCCCCAGGCGGAGGAAAACGCCGTTATCGAGGGCGTTTTCCATCGCGTGGGCGGCTAGTAAGAAGGGATTGACGATCCCGCCGGTCGGGCAATAGAGGGCGGCGACGGCCTCGTCGGTAAGATTGGGCTCGTTTTCCTTTAGCCACGCCTTATCGACGATTCGGGCCTCGACCCCGTTTTCCTTGGCCCGCTCGAAGAGGGCTTCGAGGGTCTTTTCTTCATCTTTGCTCCGGGCAACGGTCAAAGTCCCGATCGGCCCGTAGGGAACATCCAGTTTCTTGCAGGTTTCGGCCATCATCTTGTTGCCCCGGACGTTGTGGAAGGCCTTCTTGGTGCCCGGCACCGGGTCGTAGCCGCTATGGGCGATGGCGCTATTGGCGGCCGTCGTGGCGTCCCCGACATCGAGCGACTTCTCGACGACAAGGGTCTTGAGGGCAAAGAAAGAAAGCTCGCGGGCGAGAAGCGACCCGGTGCTCCCGGCCCCGATCACGATGACGTCGTAATTCCTCTCCACCGCTTCCTCGAAAGCCTCGACCACCGGTAGATAAACCGGCCCGAGGTAGGAAGGGACCTTGGCTACGGCCAAGGGGAAGGAGGGGCTTCCGTAATAGGCTTCGGCAATCGCCCCGGCGATGGCCGCTTCAGTATCGGTATCCCCACCGCGAGACACGGCCAGGCGGATGGCTTCCTCGTAGCTCGAGGATAGGAAAAAGGCAGCGAGGGCCTCGGGAACCGAAAGGCTCGCGAGGGCCGAACGGTGGCCGCTACGGTAGGTTTCCGCGGCCTTTGAATAGGAACCCGGGTAGTAGTTTTCCATCGTCTCCCCGATTTCCTCCTTGGAGGCTCGGTGGAGAGCCAGGTAGACGGCGAGGGCCACCGCTTCGGCTCCCTTCGTCCCCTCCGGGTCGTCGTGGGTCACCCCGGCGACGTAGGAGGCGAGGAAAAGGCACTCCTCGCGGCTCCTCGCCCAATAAGCGACGGGCGAAACCCGCATCGCCGCCCCGTTGCCCTTCGAGCCGTACGGGGAATGGTCGGCGCTTCGGCACCAGTAGGCGAACATCGGCCCGTAGCCGCCGAGCGGCTCGGGATTCTCCTCGTAGTAGCGGACGTAGTTTTCGACGAGGGCGGACTGAAGCTTCTTCTTGTATCCTTCTCCCTCCTCGAAGGGACCGGCGGCGAGGAGGGCGTCCATCGTCGCCACGGTCAAGATCGAGTCGTCGGTGATTCCCATCTCCTCGTCGAAGAGGGGAAAGGAGGCGCTAAGGGGGAGTCCTTCGGCGGTCGAACCGCAGATATCCCCGGCAAAAGCGCCGTATATCGTTTTATGCATGGCTAGATTTTACCGGTTGGCGCGCCTTTCTTCCACCCTGAGGGAGACGCTCGGCCAAAGGAAAAGGCACCCCGCAGGGTGCCTTCTAGTAGCTAGCCAAGCTTAGTGGCGTCCGCCGTGGGAAGGCCCATGGCCTCCGCGCGAAGGTCCGTGCCCGCCCTCGCGGCGCGGGCCGCCGCTCCGGGCCGGGCGCTCCGGGCGCTCGACGTAGCCTTCCGGCTTCTCCATGAACTCGCGGTGCGAGAGCTTGACCTTGCCCTTCTCGTCGATGCCGATGACGACGACCTTCAGCTTGTCGCCGACCTTGATGACGTCATTGGCATTGTCGACGTAGTTCCAGGCGAGGCGGGAAACGTGGCAGAGGCCGTCGGTGTCGCCGAAGAGGTTGACGAAGCAGCCGTAGTCCTCGACCCGGTTGACCGTGCCTTCGAAGATCTCGCCGACCTTGGCCTCGCGGACGATGCCGTCGATGATGGCCTTGGCCTTGTCGATCATCTCCTGGTTGTGGTGATAGAGGGTGATCGTCCCGTCGTCCTCGACGTCGATCTGGATCTGGTCGCACTGGGCGATGATGTCGTTGATCACCTTGCCGCCGGTGCCGATGACCTCGCGGATCTTGTCGGGGTCGATCTTGAAGGTGAGCATCTTCGGCGCGTACTTGCTCACTTCCTTCCGCGGCTCGGGGATGCAATCGGTCATAACCTTCCTTATCTCGGCACGGGCCTTGTGGGCCTGGGCGAGGGCTTCGGAGAGGACCTCGCGGGTGACGCCGTGGATCTTGATGTCCATCTGGAGGGCCGTGAGGCCGTTCTCGGTGCCGGCGCACTTGAAGTCCATGTCGCCGAAGTGGTCCTCGAGGCCTTGGATGTCGGTGAGGATCGTATAGGGGTGCTTCCCATCGAGCGGGCCGCTCGAGATGAGGCCCATGGCAATGCCGCTCACCACCGCTTTGATCGGGACGCCGGCCGCCATGAGGGAGAGGCAGGAGGCGCAGATCGAAGCCTGCGACGAGGAGCCGTTGCTCTCCATGACGTCAGCGACGCAGCGGATGGCATAGGGGAATTCTTCCTTGCTCGGGATGACGTACTTGAGGGCGCGCTCGCCGAGCATCCCGTGGCCGATTTCCCGGCGGCCGGGGCTTCCCATCCGCCCGGTCTCGCCGACCGAGAAGGGCGGGAAGTTGTATTGGTGCATGAACCTCTTCTCCTTTTCAGGGGTGAGGTTGTCGATGATCTGGGAATCGCTCAAGGCTCCGAGGGTCGTGGTCGAGAGGACCTGGGTCTGGCCGCGGGTAAAGAGGGCCGAGCCGTGAGCCCGCGGGAGGAGGTCGATCTGGGCGTTGAGCGGCCGAATCTCGTCGACTTTCCGGCCGTCGGGCCGGATCTTCTCCTCGGTGATGAGGCGACGGACCTCGGCGGCGACCATGTGCTCCATGATGTCGTTGACCATCGTCATCGTCTTGGCGTGGTCCTTCTCGGTCTCGTACTTCCGGGTATCGTAATCGGCGCGGATCTCGTCCTCGAGGGCGTCGATCGCGTGCTGGCGCTCGAGCTTGTCGAAGATGGAGATGGCCTTGACCATCCGCTCGCCGATCCGCTTCTCGATGTCTTCCTTGATGAGGGGGGCGGGCTGGTAGAGGTCGAAATGGCGCTTTTCCTTGCCGATTTCGGCGATGATCTTCTCTTCGAAGGCGCAGAGTTCCTTGATGGCCTCATGGGCGAACATGATGGCATCGAGCATCTCTTCTTCCGGGACTTGGTCGGCCCCGCCCTCGACCATCATGATGGCATCCTTGGTGCCGGCCACCGTGAGGTCGATGTCGCTCTTGGCTTCTTCCTCGACCGTCGGGTCGACGATGAGCTTTCCGTCGACGCGTCCGATGTGGACGCCGGCGATCGGCCCGTCGAAGGGGATGTCGGAGATCGAAAGGGCGATCGAGGCGCCGAGCATGGCACTCATTTCCGGGCTATTGTCCGGGTCGCAAGAGAGGACCATGTTGACGACTTGGACGTCGTTCCGGAAGCCTTCCGGGAAAAGAGGGCGGATCGGCCGGTCGATGAGACGGGCCGAGAGGGTTCCGTGGGTATCCGGGCGGCCTTCTCTACGAAGGAAGGACTGCGGGATCCTTCCGCCGGCGTACATTTTCTCGATGTAGTCGACGGTGAGGGGGAAGAAATCCCCGTCCCGCGGCTTGTCGCTCGCGACGGCCGTGGAAAGGGTGACGGTTTCCCCGAAGCGGACGAGGACAGCCCCGTCGGCTTGCTTGGCGATCTCGCCGGTCTCGACGCTCAGGTGGCGCCCGGCGAAATCGATTTCGAAGGTTTTCTTCATTGTCTTTTTCCTTTTTCCTTAACGAGGCTGATTTTAGCCTTTCGCCGCCCGAAGATAAATAGGGACCGGGCTATTCCCCCTTCTTAGAAGGGAGGAGACTCGACAGGGCCAAAAGGAAGGGAAAGGGCAAAAGGAGGAGCGACCAGGGCGAGAAGGCAAAGAAAGGGTAGGCCGCGGCCGGGTAGAGGGCCGCTTGGGGCAAAAGGAAGGGGAAGCTCGGACGGTAGCCCCCTTGGAGGGCGAGCGCGGAAAGGACCGGAAAGAAAGTCGAAGCCCCGACGAGGTAGGAAAGAAGGAGGGGCAAGAGGAGGGAGAGGAGCGAAGGAAGGACGCTTGAAAGAAGGGCGAGCGGCTCGCTGAAACCGTTCAAGGAGAGGAGCGAGCGGAGGCGCCGCCCCTTCGATGGGAAGGAAAGTCCGGCCAGGAAGAAGACGAGGAGGGAGACGAGGGCGATGACCCCGCCGCCGAGGAAGAAAGTCTCGCTCAGCCCGGCCGTCAGGCGGGGAAGATAGACATCGGCGACCACCAGGTGGCTCCCGGATGCGGAGAGGGCATCGCCAGCTGACGCGTAGGGCAGGTAGGAAAACCCGCTCTCGAGGCTCCCCATGTAGCTTCCCCCAAGCAGGAAGGAAAGCTGCCGGTAGTAGGAGAGGGAAATCCCATTCTCCCCGCCGTCGTTAAAGAAGGGAATCGGCTTTTCGAAGAAGGAGGCTTCCCCTTCCCCGGCGGGGAGGAAGGGAACGGAGATTCCCTCCTTCAAGCCGGGGTCGACTTGGAGGCCCGCTTTCCCGCTTTCATCGGCCCGCCAGACATAGGACGAGCCTAACTTCTCCTTTTCGAGGGCGAAAGAGGGGAAAAGGCGGGTAGAAGAGCCGCCGTCCCCATAGGAAAGGGTGGTGATGAGGGAAGGGGCGTTCAGAAGGAAATAGGAGCGGGAAATGGCCACCGCCGCCCCGCCGCCGTCCAGGAAGGAATCGAGGCCGGGGAAGGAAGGGAAGGAAGAGGCCTCCTCGAGGCTCAGCTTTGCTCCCTCGAGATAGAAATCCCCTTCCGCCTTGCTCCCGGGAAGGAGGAAAATCCCTTCTTCCCCGAGCCCGTCGAGGACGAAGGTGGCCACCGTCTTCCCTTGAGCGAAATAACCCTCCATCGGGAGATAGGATGGAAGTTCCCCATAGGCTTCCGTTTTCACTTCCGATCCCATGGCAAGGCCGAAGAGCGTCGCCCCGCTTTCTTCCATCGCGGTCCGACAAAGGGCCTTTCCGTTGAGTTTTTCCGAGGACTGGAAGGCGAAGGTAAAGGCCAGGAAGGTCGCAAGGAAAAGGAAAAATGACAGGATGGATGGCCCCTTGAGGGCTAGGAAGGATAGCCCGAGTGCGACCCGGAAGGCCGGGCGGAAAGCTTGGCGCGGCTCGATGCCCGCGCCTTCTTCCTCGAGGAAGGAAGAGGAGGCGGCCAAGGGGAAAAGGAGGCGCTCGTCGGGCAAAAGGTCGATTTCGCGGTCGTGGTTGACGAGAAGGAGGAAGCGTTCCTTCCGCTCCTCGGAGAGAAGGTCGGAAAGGATCCTCTTCCGGCGGCTGTCGAGGGAGGAAAAAGGCTCGTCGAGAAGGAGGTAAGGAGCCTTCTTAGCCAAGGTGATGGCCAAAAGGGCGGCCTTCCTTTCCCCGCCGGAGAGAGCGGAAATCTTCCGCCCTGCTTTCCCGCCGAGACCAAAAAGGGCGAGGAGCGAGGCGGCCTCTTCCCTTTCCTCCGGGGCCAGGAAGGTTTCCGATAGCTTGGCGAAGGAGAAGGAACCCGGGTAATGGGCCCGGGGGCCGAGATAGGCAAAATAGGCGCTCAGCTTCCCCTCCTTCCGGAGGCGGCAGACGCTTTGCCCGCCGATTTCGATCGTTCCTTCCCGCGGGGAAAGGAAGCCGAGGAGCAAGGCGAAAAGGGTCGACTTGCCGCTTCCGGAGGGCCCTTCGGCGAGGTAGAGGCCACGCCGGGGGAAGGCAAGACTCAAACGTTCGATTAGGAGCCGCTTTTTCTTGTAGTAGAAGGAAACGTCCTTCGCTTCGAGGCCTTTCATTCTTCCTTCCTCCGAACGGCCCGCATGACGTCATGGGGCAACAAGAGGCCGAGGCTTAGAAGGACGAGCAGGAAACCGAGGAATACGGAGGGAAGGGCCGCGAGGTAGAAAAGGGCATCGTAGCGGGCCATGAAGAGAGACGTCTCGAAAAGCGCGGACAGGTAGAAGCCCGGCAATAGGGAGGCGGCCATCGAGATGGCAAGCCCGAGAAGGGCGGCCCCGAGGAGGAAGAAGCCGGCGACGGCGGCCCCGCGGGCAAAGAGGCGTCCCCGCTTCGCCCCGACCATGAGGAGGGCCAGGTAGCGGTTTCGGTATCCAAAGTAGAAAGCCAGCGGGAAAAGAAGGGCGAGAAGGTAGGAGCCGATGAGGAAGCTCAGGGCGCCATGCGAGCTTAGGAGGGGATCGTTTCGCCCCCACAGGGGGTTGTTTTGCCTAACCGCGAAGGGAATCGAGAGGGCCGTGGGGTGCTCGCTCAAAAGGCTCGCCCCGACGGCCGTGACGGGCGAGGGGGCAACCCCTTCCCCGCCGGGGCAGCTCTCGCGGGAAGCCAAGTAGACGGAAGAGGAAGACATAGCTTCGTCCTTCAGGAGGACAAGGGCATAGCTCAGGGCCACGTAAGCAGCCTCGTCCGAGCGAAGGCCCCTTCCGAGAACGAAGCCTTCGAGAGAGGAAAGGGCAGGCGTCTCGTAGACCCCGACCGGAGTGAGGCCCGGGTCGAAGAGCGATCCTTGGACGCCGAGGAAGGAAGACGAGGCCTCCTCGTAGCTTATCGAGGCGCGGCCGGCATATTCCCGCAAAAACCCGTCGAGCAAGGCGGAAGGGACCAAAAATTCCTCCGGGGCGGAGGGATAGCGTCCCTCTTCGAGCCGGTAGAAGGCCGAAAAGGCATCGGAGTCGGCTTTGACGACGTAGGCGAAAGCATCGTCGCCGTAGCCGGAGTCCCGGGCCTGCCGCTCGATGGATAGCGGCGCCTCCTCCGAGTCCACCTCGTAGGCCGGGGCGTGCTCGAGATAGAGGGTGGCAGCCAATTCGAAGATGGCGCCGATCCCCCCCTTCCCGTCATAGGGATAGGAAAGGGAAGGCAATGTCGGGGAGAGAGTCAAAAAAGCACACATGATAGCCGAATAGACTCCCATCGTTAACGTAGGCGCGTAGGCGCGCCCGGCGCGGACTTTTCTTTCGATCGTGCCTGGATAGGAGGCGCCGATCACGGCAAAGGGCGAAGAGGCGAGTTCCTTCATCTCGCCTCCTCCTAGGCCCATCGGGCGTTCGTGGGTCGCGACGATGACGAGGCGCTTCTTCCCCTCTTCCCGGAAGATGTCCATAAGGCGCTTCTGATTCTCTGAATCAAGATAGGCAAACGGCTCGTCGACCGCCAGGAGGAGCGGGTCTTTGTAGAGCCCCATCGCCAGGGCGAGGCGGGCCCTCTCGCCGCTCGAGAGGGAGGCGGCTTTTTCGTCCTTGAGTTCGACGAGGCCGACGGCTTTCAGGAGTTCCTCGGCGTGGGAAAGGCCCTTTTTCCCGGTAGGTAGGAGGAGATTGGCAAGAACGGTTTTCTCCTCGAAGGCAATCGGTTCCTGGCCCACGTAGGAGGCCAAGTCGGCCCAAGACGAAGGATTAGTTTCCCCAAAGAGGGAAGCCTCCCCCGCGTAAGAGCCCTCAATGCCGGACAGGAGGCGCAGGAAAGTCGATTTCCCGGAGCCGTTGGGCCCGACGAGGAAATAAAGGCCCGGGGCCTTAAGGGAAAGGTCCGGGAAGGCGATCGAGGCCGAGGGGCCAAAGGAAAACGAGAGCCCGGTGGTCGAAAGGAAAGCGCTTGTCTTTCCTGCCGCCTTCGGCTCCCGCTTCCGTTCCATGGGTTTGTTTTACTACGATGAACCTTAAAAATCTAGTTTACAGGTACTAGCCTCCAGTCCCTCAGAACTCGCTTCTAGCCGCTCGGCTTTCTCGTCTTCCGGGCCGTATTCCTCGCGGAGGCTCTCGACTTCGATGCTCTCTTCGAAGACCGCCTCGCTCAGCCCGTCGACGATCTCGATTTTGCCTTCCCCGAACCTCGTGCCGCCATTCCCCACTTCCTCAGGCCAGTTGGCCTTGAAGAAGGCACCTTCGATGGCGGTTCTCTCCTCGTTGAGGCTAAAGGACACCCCAAAATCATGAAGGGCGAAATTCGGCACCCGCCCGACGGCCGATTGGATCATTGAAGCCGTGTAATACAACCTGGTTTTGTTAAAGAGGTAGTTCATCGGATGTCCGTCGTACTTGTATAGCGAGGTGACGTAGCCCGAGTCCCACTCGAGGCCGGCAAAGAGCGAGGAGCCGTCGCTCATGAGGAAGAGGATCGCATAGTCGGTTTTGTAAAGCTCGCCGTACATGTTCATGTACCAGGTCGAGCCGTACATGCCCGTAACGACGAGCATGAGACAGTCCACCTCGTGGCCGATGAAGCCCATCGACGGAGCGAAGGGGGCCTCGGGCGATACCTTGATCTTCTGGTGGATGCCGCCGTGGATCACGATGTCATCAAGCTCCGGGCAGGGCTCCCCTTCCGGGTAGCGGGCCGGGTCGACGGAATAGCCGGTGAAGCCCTCGGCCGCGGCCGGGTTGGCCGGGAAGGGATATTCCTCGTCGCGGAAGGCGTCCCCGGCGAAGGATTCGAGCCCCGCGAAGTGGGGAGCGGCCGCGTTCCAGGCGACCTCCGCGAAGGCCCCGACGAGGTCGGAGCCGTCGGGGGCGGGGAAGACCTCGCTGCTCGAGGAGGGCGCGCTTTCGAGGGACGAGCCGTGCCCGCCGCAGGAAGACATGCCCACCGCCGCAATGGCAAATATCGCAAACAGTATCCTCTTTTTCACGGCTCTATCCCCCTATCCATGCGTTTGAATAACCGCAAGCCTTGCAGACGGCTTTTTGCCAAGCGCTCGTCCCCGGAATGGCTCCACCGAAATTATGGGGGAACGTTTTATACTCGCCACACCAGCAATAGAATCCATGAACCGTTGAATCGATCGCCTTGCAGCTAGCTCGATAATGATGTTCGTTGTGATGGCTCACATCATTGCTCAAAAGCAAATTTGTCGCGCCGCTCGTGGGACTCCCATTTTCGCCCTCGACGAAAATTTCGACAGATTCGCCTTCGTTCAAATAGAAATCCACATATTCGCCATGGCCGGCGGGCTTTACGGTTGAAACTCTTTCAAAAGGAGAGTCCAAAGAATTGGCAAGCCCGGTTTTCCAAAGGCTTGAGACAGATATTTTCAGCCCAACATCGACCGAGTTCTGAATCGAGTAAGCCCCGTCAGAAGGAGCCGTGAACATAAATCCGGCATATTCATAGTCATCGAATGAATTCAAGTAAAGCTCCTCGTTAAGATTTATTTCCCGGTCATACGACAGTGATTCGGACACATCTTGGACGGCAAGTTCTGAAGCGACGAACGGGCCATCGAAGGACTCCGTGACATAGCCGAATTTGCCTCCGCCAACGGAGTCGGAAGGGCAATCAAACATGAAGTCCGAATAGTAGAGATTATCAGGACGCTCAAGGTGATATGTGAAAGTGCAAGATAGATCTACCTCTTCAGCTGTCGCCGTGTAATAGGTCGATATCATTACCGTTTCGAAGGCGTCGGGATCGGTTGTTTCAAACGCTGCGGCAAGAGTACTCAAATAAGCGATGAAGTCGCGTGTGTTCGTAACCAGCGGCGGAATAAAGCAATCCACAAGTGCAAAAGCCAAATCTCCTACAAGTTCCTCCCCGAGTTCTAGAGCAAGCGAGGCTAAAAGCCCTCCGACCGGGACAAAAGACAGCATGATCTCGGCGACAGATAGAACGCCATCGACAAATGTGTTCACGTTGTTCCTGCGAATTTCGTACTCTTCTTCGGCCTTCAAAGTCACAAGAGCCTCGTCTCTGATGCGCAAGATGGAATTGCGAATATTCAGCTTGGTTTCGTAATCCCAAACATAAAGCCTCGATAAAAGGACAGGCTTAGAATCATTAGCCTCATAAGCGGCAAGAGGCAGTCCATTCCAATAGCGATTTGAATATGAGTGAAGCTGAAAGCCCGTTCCCTCGCTTATGTTCGATACCCCATACGGCTTGGCGTCGTTTACCCAGTAAGCTGCCTTTACGTCGTATCTATTGGCAAGCATCTTTATGTCCAAGCTGTTTTTGTAAACGCGCGGTTGAACCGTAATCTCCACTTCATATTTGAAGGAAAGCGTATCAAATTCACCCGTTTCTATTGACTTAATCGAGTAAAAACCGATCTCATAAAAACCAGCGTTAAGTTCAATGGAAAAAGTATTATTGCCGACATGAAATTCCGCGGATCCAACCTCCTTTAGAAACCCACTATCCTTAAGTTCTGGATCGTTGTTAGACCCGATATACATTGACAATGCGTGTTCAGAATGGACATCTAGGGTAACCAATGAATCTCGCAGTACCGGAATTTGGAAATAATCAACGTCTACAGGGCTTTCTCTCTGCACCTGCTCTATATAACGAGTTGCCGAAACGGCAAAAGAATCGCCTCCGAAGATACTCCAGTCCCAGCTTATCGAGTCTTCCGTCCTCGAATCATAGCTCTCGTACTGATCAAGCTTGAATCTATCTGGCGACTTAACTTCCAATACATAGGCCCTGCTCGGAGCATCTAAGTATTTTGGTTCCTGTACAGTCGGGGGGAACGTGATACCGGGCCTACCAGGAACTGTGCTCAAAACACTAGCCAAGAGCGACAAAGCGGTCGTCAAAGCTGCCATAGGTTTTGCTCCTTTTTTCTATCCAACTAATAACATTGCTTGTTGTTCACTGTCAAGAATGTCCACAGGAAACTTGGGGGGATGCGTGTTAAACAAAAATCTCCAAAATACATAACACAAAGAGATACAACTTTTAAATATTTTCGGCACCTGCGCGATGGATGCATCCCTAAAAAGAAGCAAAGGCTTTGCTTTACTCTTTTTAAATCAACGGCTTTCCCATTCCGGGCCGTATTCCTCGCGGAGGCTCTCGACGTCGATGCTTTCCTCGAAGATCGCCTCGCTCAGCCCGCCGAGAATCTCGATCCGCTCCTCGAGCTGGTAACCGTCTCCAGCCGACGAGGCATAGGCGGCCGCGAAACGCGCCTCGCCTATAGCGGTTTTGCCTTCGTTTGGACGGAAAACCACCGCAAAGTCGCAGAGATCGTAGTCCGGAACCCGCCCGACGACCGACTGCATGAAAGAGGCCTTGTAGCCCATCGGAGTTTCGTTCAGGAGGTATTCCGCCGGATTGCCGGCATACTTGAACATGGATCGAAAGTAGGAGGATTCCCAGCCAAGCCCGGCGAAAAGCGAGGACCCGTCGCTCATGAGGAGGAGGACCGCGTAGTCGGTCTTGTAAAGCGTGCCCTCGTAGCTTTGGTACCAGGTCGAGCCGTACATGCCCGTGACGACGAGCATGAGGCAGTCCACCTCATGGCCGATGAAACCCATCGCCGGGGCGAAGGCGGCGTCGGGGGATACCCTGAGCCTCTGGTGGGCGCCGCCGTGGATAACGATGTCGCCGAGCTCGGGGCAGGGCTCCCCTTTCGGGTAGCGGGCGGCCGCGTCCCCGTCCGGCGAGGCGAAGCCGAGGAAGCCATCGGCGGCCTCCGGGTCGCCCGCGAAGGGGTATTCCTCCTTCCGGAAGGGGTCGCCCGCGAAAGTGGAAAGCCCCTCGAAGTGGGGAGCCGCCGCGTTCCAGGCGACCTCTGCGAAGGCCCCGACGAGGTCCGAGCCGTCAGCCGCCGGTCCCTGCTCACCGCAGGAGGTCGCGGCCAAGGCCAAAACGGCCACCGCCGCGCAACCGAGTTTCGTCAAAAAGCCTCGTTTTTTGTCCATGGAAATTCCCCTTGGTAGTCACACATTAACAAAGTTAGCCCTAATGTCAATTTTTTGATGGGCCTTCCGAGACTGTTCCGCCCCTCGCTTGGCGGGAGAAGGGCCAAAGAAACAGAAAAGCAGGCCAAAGCCTGCTTCGCTTTCAAGGTTGCCTCAGGCGACCGCGGCCGCGGCCGCAATAATGGTCGAGATGATCGTGAGGATGAGGATGATAGCACCGAAGCCGACCGAGACGATCGAGACGATGAGGGCCGCCATCGTGAGACCGCCCCGCTTCCCTTCCTTCATCGCCTTGGTCGAAGTGACGATGCCGGCGATGCCGGTCGCGATGGCAATGCAGCCGCAGATGATCCCAGCGAAGAAGATGCCGATGATGCAGGCGACGATGCCGATGATTCCTCCGGCGAGGGCGCCGGCGAGCTTGCTATCGAGCGGAGTCTTTCCGGCGGCGGGAGCCGTTTCCTCTTTCAAAGTCGTGGGGGCGATGGTGATGGGCGCGCCGCATTTCGGGCAGACGGTCGTTCCGTCGGCGAGCTCGGCGCCGCACTTCGGGCACTTGATCATTTTTTGTTCCTTTCTGGGCAGTTCCCTTGGTATGACTTATTTTATCCTCGCCCGGGCGCATGGAAAGGCAAATCAAGGGCTGCTTGTAACCTTTTTCATTGCGCGCTGGCTCGCTCAGAGGAGGCTATCTTCGACATCGGCTTGGCACGACGGGCATTTCTTCATGGCTATCCCTCCCCCGCTATTCGAACGCACCATGCGAGAGAAAAGAAAAAAGCGGGAACGCGTCCCGCTTCCTGGTTGCTTTCGCTTACTTCCTGAGCCCGAGGGAGGCAATGAGCTTCTCGTAGGCTTCCCGGTCGTGGGAAGCGAGGTAGCTGAGAAGGCTGTGCCGCTTGCCGACGAGGATCAGAAGGCTGCGCCGGGCGCAGGCATCCCCGTGGTTTTTCTTGAGGTGGGCCGTGAGATCCGCGATCCGGTCGGTGAGAAGGGCGATCTGGACTTCGGTCGAGCCGGTGTCCGCGGCGTTCTTCCCGTACTTCTGGACGGCGAGATTCACTTCTTGCTTGCTAAGTGCCACGTGTTCTCTCCTTTCTTTCTTTGACAACCGAAGCTGAGGCGGGGTCAAGAAGAGGTGGCTTCCGCTTCGCTTGGTCCGGCCGGTAGTTTACCTGAGAAACCCCCGCCCGTCAAAGCTTTCTTTCCTTTAAGGGAAGAACGAACAAAAAAAGATGACGGGGAATCCCCGGCATCGGGCCTAGCTAGAGCCCAAGAGGGGATTCTCGTCAGTTGCTTTCCAGCCCTCCTCTAGACGAGAGGGCGGGAGGAGGGCCGTCGAGGGAATGGAAACTGACTTCCAACCTTGAAAGCCCTTTCAGCACCTACTTTATACGTTACAAAGTTACAGTTGTCAAACGAAATGTTCGTCCTCCTTACTAAAGTAAGGGGTTTCTTTTGAACCTCGCCTTGTCCTTTTTCCCGCGCGGCTCTAAGATAAGCCGCACCAAAACGGGAGGTTTTTTCTTATGGATATTCGAAACATCGCTATCATCGCGCACGTCGACCATGGGAAGACGACTCTCGTCAATGCCCTGCTCAAGGAAACCGGCGCTTTTAGGAGCAACGAAGCCATCCGCGACCGGGCCATGGACTCCAACCCGATCGAGCACGAGCGCGGCATCACGATCCTCGCCAAGACCACCTCGGTCAGCTACGAGAACACCCGGATCAACATCGTCGACACCCCGGGGCATAGCGACTTCGCGGGCGAAGTCGAGCGCATCATGGGGATGGTCGACGGCTGCCTTCTCCTCGTCGACGCCTACGAAGGGACGATGCCCCAGACCCGCTTCGTCCTGAAGCAAGCCCTCGAGCACCACATCAAACCGGTCGTCGTCATCAACAAGGTCGACCGGGCCAATGCCGACCCGGAAAAGGCAGTCGACGAGACCCTCGACCTCTTCATCGAGCTCGGGGCCGACGAGTCGCTCCTCGACTTCCCGGTCGTCTACGTCTCGGCCCTCAACGACACTTCTTCCCTCTCGGCCGATCCTTCGACCCAGGTCCACGGGATGAAGGCCCTTCTTGATACAATCGTAAAGGAAATCCCGGCCCCGAAGTGCGATCCGGCTGCGCCCCTGGCCTTCCAATGCGCCCTCCTCGACTACAACGACTTCGTCGGGAGGATTGCCATCGGCACCGTCCGGAAAGGCAGCATCAAGCTCGGGGAGAACGTCTCTTGCTACGATGATAGCGGCAACAAACGCAAGGACTTCAAGGTCATGAAGCTCTATTCCTTCGAAGGGATGAACCGAATCGAGGTGAACGAAGTCCAGGCCGGCGACATCTGCGGCATCGCCGGCTACCCGGAAATCGAGGTCTCGAACACGGTGAACGAAGCCGGGAAGATGGATCTCCTCCCGCCGCTAAGGGTCGACGAGCCGACCCTCCAGATGGAATTCGGGACCAACTCCTCGCCGCTCCGGGGCCAAGACGGGAAGCTCGTCACGGCCCGGGTCATCGAGGAACGCCTCTTTGCCGAGACCCAGCGCGACGTCTCGCTCCGCTACCACCGCATCGAGAACAAGGAAGGCTGGATCGTCTCCGGCCGGGGCGAACTCCACCTCGGTGTCCTCATCGAGACGATGCGGCGCGAAGGCTATGAGCTCGAGGTAAGCAAACCCGAGGTCATCGTCAAGGTGATCGACAGGGTCAAGTGCGAGCCCTACGAAGACCTCACGATCGATGTCCCGAGCGAATTCGTCGGCGACATGATGACGATCCTCTCCGGCCGGGGCGCCGAGCTGAAGGACATGGACGACAACGGCACCACCGCCAAGCTCGTCTACGTCATCCCGTCCCGCGGCCTCATCGGCTTCGTGAGCAACTTCCTCACCCTCACCAAGGGGTACGGCATCATCAACCATGTCTATAGGGAGTACCGGCCGATGTCGGTCCAAAGCTTCGGCGAGCGGCCCCTCGGGGTCCTCGTCTCGGTGGCCAAGGGCGAGGCGACCGGCTACGCTCTCGAGAAGGTCGAGGAGCACGGGACGATGTTCATCGCCCCGGGCGAGACCTGCTACGAGGGGATGATCGTCGGGGAGCACCGCTACCCCAACGACCTGGCGGTCAACTGCACCGAGACCAAGCCGATGAACAATATCCGGAGCTCCACCAAGGAGCAAGGGGTCGTCCTCAAGACCCCGCGGAAGATGTCGCTCGAGGCCTGCCTCGACTATATCGACAGCGACGAGCTCGTCGAGATCACCCCGCATGCCATCAGGATGCGGAAGAAAATCCTCAACACTGCCGAGCGGAAGAAGTTCGACGCCCATAAGAAGTGGGCCAAGGAAGCCGCTCTCCAAGGCAAGTAAAAGCCATCAAAAAAGGCGTCTCCCGCGAAGGGGGACGCCTTTTCCTTATCCTTTCGGAAGCCCGCTTAGTTGGAAGCGTGCTTGCGGCGACGGACGAAGTAGAAGACGGAGAAGCCGAGAATCGAGACGAGGACGAGAGCCCCAGCCGTGATGCCGGCGATGTTGGACGGATCGGAGACAAAGGTCGCGACGTAGCCGGCGTTTTCGTTGCTGTTTGCGGCCTCGAGGGTTTCCATCATCGCAAGCTTTTCAAGAGCAGTCGTCGTGATGGTGCGCTCACCAGTCACATAATAGTCGTCGTAGTTAGTGCTCGGACCAGCATATGCGTAATCGGAGAGGGTCACATCGGCTAGAGCCTCGCGTCCGCCAACCATAAGGTCCTCCCCAATCCAAGTTTCCGTAAGCTCGGTAGTGGCAAGATAACCGTTTGCTTCCGACCCAAGGCAAGAATAGTAGGCAGGAAGGACATAGGTGGCGAAGAAGTAAGGAGTGACCGAATTTGCTTTGAGTTTATAAGGATAAACGGCAGCGTCATCAAGAACGGTGTTCCACTCTCCCTTTTCGGCATTGTCGCCATTGGGCCAGCTAATGGTATGAATGTTAGCAAAATCCGATGCTGTCAAAACTTTTTTAGTGCTGGTTCCATCAACGTATTCAGCTAAATCCCAAATGTGAGCGGTCGTTACATAGTACTGAAGCCCTACGTAAGAAAGCGGTACATCAAAGTAGGCAAGATATGTACGGTCTTCGGCGGTCGCAATCGTGTCCCCGCCTTCCGAGAGGGAACTCGTTGACGGATAGGCAGTAGCCGGAATTGCAATATCACCCTCAGCCGTCTCAAAGGTCAAGAACGTGAGGCAATCCGTCCGACCGCCTTGATGAAACCAATAGCGGGCATATTCGCTATTCAATTCAACATGCCTGTCGATCTTCAAACTATTATCTAGAGCCCCAATTTGATTATTGTCATCAATGTATGCGTCGTAGTAAGCCGGTGATTCTTCGGTTATGCGGATGCCTTCGCCATCAATGGCAGCCAATTTCTGCGGATAGTTCGGGAAATTCCACGATTGCATTCCTCCGCTATCCGGCCAAGCTCCGTTGTAGATCAAGAATCCATCACAATTGGTTGGAATTTCAAACTCCGCAATACCAGTTTCGGCATCGTGGCCAATCATGGTAGCCTCACCATTTGTAATGCCAGTCCCCCACCAATAGCTACGCAAAGTAGCGCTGCCATTATTAGTGAATGTGTTGTAAACCTCATCGGAAATCTTGAAGTAAACTGAATACATGTCCGGGGAAGCAGCTTTGGTCTCAACGGCATTTCCGCCAATTCCAAAAGACGTCGCTAATAGACTTAGTGCAAAAAGCAATGCTGCGGGTCCTGTTTTCTTCATTTCTGATACCTCTCTTAACATTCCAATTCTAGTGAAAGCGCTTGCATATAACAACAAGGATGCAAATTTGGCTTGTTTTTTGAATACATTTTCAGAAAACCATCGAAACAGTTGTGGCAAAAATACATGCCCCCTTTTCTTGATTCGCATACTCATTTCCAAGCAATTGGCTGGAAAAGCAATGAGATTTTCAAGCAATTAAAACAAAAAAGGCCGCGACAACACGACCTTTTGTGTCAACCGAACTTTTACAAAACCTCTTGATTGCTATATAAGGATTTTTTCTATACTTAGTCAATCGGAAGTTCGACTTCTGGATGGGCTGCCATGTAAAGTTTTGACATGGTAACAAGCTTTTCATTGGCATTGACAGTCCAATCCTTTGAAGCCGTCGTCCAAGAACCATCAGCCCCAAGAGAGGGATCATAGTCATGAATAGTTTCGGACGCGATGCCTGCTCCTGTAACATGTTTGTCCTTCCAGCCGTTGAATACTCCACTATTCTCGTTGTATGTCCACAAGAAGTTCTTTCCGGTGTAAGGAATGGCTTCATACCCGTTGACTGCACTATTGGAGCACGTGTTCAAGCCTTCAATGGCAAGAGCGGCGATATGAGAATCAATAGAATTTGCATGATTTCCGAAGCCAGCCGTGTGGTACTCTTTCATCTCTCTATAGACAAACATCACCGAATTATCCAAATACTCTGTATCATTGTCGGACCGCCGGAATCTGCCGTCTGCTTGCTTTTCGAAACGGACGTTAACTCCATTTATAGCCCAGCCGCTCTGATAGGTTCCGTTAAATGTCGAAGCGTTACTATCATAAGACGTGCCGATTTCTTTGTAATACTGGATGGTTACGTACATGTACGAGTGTTCTTCAAAGACCCATGCCGGAATGTCATAGTACCAGTAAGGACGATATGTGCCCCAACCGTTATTAACATCGGCGTAACCAAAGTCCGCTTCGCATGAATTCCACACAACCCCACTGGGCTGGGCAACATACTCCCAACTGCCCATATTTTCTTGCGCCTCGTGAATCCAGAGAGCTAAGTATCCGGCGCCCGACGCCCAAGCATTGTTAGCGTCACCCTTGTCAAGTGTTGTCCACAAGCGAACATTGCCATAGGTCGTTCCCGTGGTCTCCAGTTCAGCATTAACGCCCAAAAGGCTCCGATCCGCCACCTCGCTAGCCACAACGCCCCCGAGGGTTCCGATTGAGATCACCGCTGCCGCTAGGCAGATTCCAAGCATCTTCTTGTTCATAGGCAATGCCTCCGCAATGAAAACGAGTAAATTCCTTTTCACTGGTTCCATAAAATAGTGCAAGCGCTTTCAAATAACAAGACATTTGTTTAACAATTTCTTTAATGTTTTAAGGTTTCGGCCGCTTTGCAAGCTTTTCAGCGAAATAATCGGCGCCATCAAAAATGCAAACCATGCAAAAAAAGGAGCCGCTGATGGCTCCTCTTCTTGCTTCGACTAGGCTTAGATGGCCTTCTTTCTCCTTTGCTGGATGAAAGCCCATCCGCCGACGGCCGCTGCCACCGCCACCAAAGAAACGGCACCGACGATCCAGTAGTTCCCACTTTCCTGACCGACGAAGGCCGCCGCCTGGGCCGAAGTCCCGGCTTCGTAGGCTTCATAGCTGGCCTTCATTTGGGCGATTTTGTCGCGGACCGTGTAATGGCTATCGCCTTTCGAGACGTTCTCACCGTACGAATAGCCATTCGAAGCGTAGTCGGAATAGGAGTACTCGTCGCTGAGCGGGGCGTTCAAAGCCGCATCGTCCATTTTGCTGAAAAAGTTTTGCTCAAGCGTCGGGTAGGCAAGGAAGCCGTTGACTTCACTAGGAAGGCAAACGCTGTAGCCTTCGAGGAGAATGGATGCGAATTCGGGAGAAATATAACTGAGGTTCAACTCCTCGTAGGTCCAAGTCCAGTCGTATTCCTTTATGGAGCGAACGGTGGAGGACCAGGCGCCAGTCATAACCAAATCGGGAGCGTATCCCCAGTTATTGGTGAGATCAGTCGGGTCCACCCGCACGAACTGGAGGCCAGAGAGATCGGTAAGCGGAATGTCGGCATATCCGACCCACGCCGGTGCTTCTTCGGTTCCAGCGTTGACCCAGTTGGTATCGTAAACGGTAACCGCACCTTCCTGATTCCAGGTGCGGACGGCCGTCTTGGCCCCGGCGGATTGCCACTGGCCGGCATTCGAGTTGTGGATGAAAACCCGGGTCGTTAGATAGGTCGCGTTCCGCGACGAATCGGCGGTCACCACTTCGTCCGCGGCTTTAACCACTTCGGCTCCGCCTAAAACCAGGGACGAAGAGAGAATGAGGCCGCTTCCGGCGACCAAGGAAAGAAGAACTGCAGCTTTGCCAAATTTCATAAGTTACCTCCGAAGGACAGGCAGACTTTTCTATGAATCCGAATTAAGAATATGGCTTCTCCATGCTATTTTTCAACAATTGTAAAAGTAACAAATGATTTGTAAGGTTTGTAAGGCTTAAATTGAAAAGATAAATGCTTTTACATTGTCATAACTATTTCTGACGATCAAAAAGCCCCGGCTGTTCCGGAGGCTTCTCAAAAGGCTTGGTATTCAGGCGAACACTTCCTCGGCCAGCGTCGGGAAGTCGACATAGGGATTCCGGTTCCCCTGCACCCCGAAGACCTTCTCGTTCCGCTCGCGCTCGCGGTCGGAAATCGGGTCTTCCTTGGCCCATTCGAGGAACATGTCGGTCGCCCAGTCGCTAAGCCCAAGCGGCGATGAATAGTCGAAGAGGGCATACGGCTGCCAGTCCCCAAATCCCATCTGCTGCTCATAGCAAGTAACAAAGTAGAAATGGACCCGGGCGATGTCGCCCTTCCATTCGTCTCCCGGCTCGAAAACCGTCTCGGAGGGGCCGCCCGGATAGACGTTCGGTCCGAGCTTCGACCCGTTGGTCGTCTCGTAGGTCGGATCATCGACCTCGCCATAGGGATTGTCGTTCCGCCTCATGTTCGAGTAAGCATCGGCCGGCATGACCGAGAAGGCATCGGAATACATGGGGTGGGCATCGTTGAAATAGGACTTCGGGATCACATGCTCGCGCTGGAGGCCTTGCCCCTCTTCCCCGGCCCCGGCTTTCCAGCCGTCGGCGGGCTTGTGTTTCTCTTTGTCGCTGTAGATGTCGTAGATGTAGCCATCGGGGTCGACATCAGTCACGGCATAGACGTCCATGAGATTGTTGTAGCTGAGTTGATCATGGGACCTGATGGTTTTCCAGAAAGAAGTTTTGAGTTCGCTTCCCTCGAGATAGAGATTCACGTTCTTGTAATATTCCTGGGCTTCTCCGTCCAAGTGGTCATATTCGCCGAAAAGCCCATCGGTCGGGCGGGGCAAGGACGAAGATGAAGATTCGCTGGTCGGCTCTTCCACCGAGCTGCCTCCCACAAGAAGGGTGAGAACGACCTTGCAAATCATGACACGGCCCTTTACTTCCTGACCCAATGTCAAGGTCGAGGCCGCTAAATCGTCAGGTCCGTCCAAGTCTTCGAAATAGACACAATAAGGATCGTCGCTCCCGTCGATGGCTGGCACGTCGGACCACGTGACATTCTTGTATTCGGGGTCGCCGCTCACGTCGGTATAAGCCGAAAAGGAAGCCGCGACGTCAGCTTCGTAGCGGTAGCAGTAAACACGCGCTTTCGAAATACGAACAGGTTCATAAAAACTAAATGTTATTTTGCCCGGGGTTGTAGAGGTCCCAAGACGAAGACCGCTGGGACTTTTATCGTAATAAGCCTTATTAGCCGATGCTGACCTGATTTCGATGCCACTATGTTGGATGTTTGCTAGGACCGGAGTATTGTTCTTAGAAAACTTGGCCGTCCCGAAGACGATATCCGCACACTCGACGGTCGTTAGCTCGGCCCCGTGGAGGCGGGCCGTCTCGGCCGCCTTCGCTCCCAAGCTAAAAAGCGCCACGGCGACGACCGCCAGGGCGCTGAAGATAAAGAAACGTCTATGCTCGCCTCGAAGGAATTGATCCGCCATGCAAGCACCTCCTCTCTACTAGTCTAGCCAAAAATAGCTTCAGACAAAGAGGGGAAATCGACGAAGGGGTTGCGGTTCTTCTGATGGGAATAGACGGCGTTGTTGCGCTCGATTTCCTTTGGGGACACCGGGTCTTCCTCGGCCCAGGAAAGAAGCATCGACTGGGCCCAGCTCGAGAGCCCGAGGGCCGACGAGTAATTGAAGGAGGCGTACGATCCCCAGCCGCTTTTCATCTCGCTTGCGTAACAAGTGACGAAATAGAAATGGATCCGAGCAAAGTCGCCTTTGTATTCGTCGATCGGCTCGAAGACGGTGCCGGAGTAACCGGGATAGGAACACTTCCCGAGCTTGGAACCGTTCCCCGACGTATAGGTGGCCGTTCCGACCTCGCCGAAGGGATAGTTGCTCCGCCGGTTGTTGACATAGCCGTCGGTCGGGATGACCTGGTGGGCATCCGCCACCATCGGGGAACGCTCGTCGAAGACGCTTTGGGGGATCGTGTGCTCGCGGTTGACGCAATCCCCTTCCCCGCCGTAATTGCCGCATTTATCGTCGTTGATCCGATGGCGGATGTTGCTATACATGTCCCAGTAGTTGCCCTTCCCGTCGTCGTCGCTGTCCTCGTAGACATTCCAAAGGCCGTTGTAGCCGACGTTGGTGTGCGAATGGATGATCGAGGTGAATTCGCTCTTAAGGGAAGCCCCGCTCCTCGAGAGGTCGGCAGAGGCGTAATAGGAACGGACGGAGGAAGGAAGGGCGGCCAGCTCGTCCCCGAGGTCCCCGCTTTCCCCGCCCGCGGGGAAACTCTCGGAACTCTCTTCCGAAGAAGGAGGGGCCGGCGGCTCGCTCGAAGAGGAGGAATCCCCGCCCGAAGGCGCGCCCTCGAGGTAGTAGCCGATGGCGATTTCGCAAACGTTGACCCGCTCGCGTCCGTTCTCGTTGTAGAGGGAAAGGGAAGACACTTCCCCTTCGCTTGAGAGGCCATCGAAGGACACGGCATTGCTTCCCTCATCCGTTCCGAGGGTCGGAACGCTCGTCCAATCGACCGCGGCCGGGGCGGCATAGACCTCACCGCCGAGCTTTAGCCCGAGGCGGGCGGTATCGTTCCCGTACTGGTAGCAATAGACGTCGATACTCTCGAGGACATAAGAAGAATCGAAACTAAGAGTCAATTCCCCCGCCTTGCTGCTGCTCCCGAGGCGCAGGGCGTTGTTCCCGCCTTCTTCCGGGGCATAGGCATTGGTGCCGCTCAGCGAGGCGACGATGCTCTCGCCGCTTTGGAGATACGAATCGGGACCGACGATGGTGCTCACCGTATTGTCGGACACCGTGCCGAAAGTGATCCGGCAGGTCGCGAGGACCGGTTCGGCCGCTTCGGAAGAGGAGGAACCTGAGCCAGACTCCGAAAGCGAGCTCCCGGCCGAGCTTTCGAGGACCGGCTCCGAGGAGGAACCGCCGAGCGAGGAGCCAAGGAAGCCGTCGCAGGAAGCGAGAAGCAGGCCGAAAAGGGCCGTGAGGACCAGTTGTCTTTTCATGAATTAATACCCATTCGTATCGCCAAGTTTACATCCGAAGGCCTGATCAAGGGAAGCCGCTAATCCTTCTTGAAGCCGGGCATCCGCTTTTCCCGCGAGACGCGGTAAGCCTCGCCCGATGGGTCTTGCCAGCTATGGTCGCGAAGGAGGGTCGGGAGGAGGGAGAGGAAGGCTTCGTCGACGAAGTCGGCGTGGAACGCTTTGTCGTAGGCGACCGGGACCATCGCCGGCAGGAGTTCTTGCTCAAGGTAGAAGAACTCCTTCCTCAGGAGCTGGTTGGGCGAGCAGACCGAGACGAGGCAGCGGAAGCCGCCGTCGCGGAAAAGGCAGGAGGCGGCATAGCATTCGTCGGCCGAGTTATAGACGCCGGCCTCCCCCATGTAAAGGGCGTTCGCCCTCTCGCCGTGAAGGCACTTCCGGGGGATTTTCCTTTCCTTGCCGAGGAGATAGGCGATCCCGGCGCTCGAAAGGGAGGCGCGGTCGGCTTTGCCCTTCCCGTTCGGGCGGAGGTGCTTGCTCCCGGGAACGTAAACGGCGGCCTTTTCCCCGGAATCGACGAGCGACCAGTAGAGTTCGTACCCCCGGTCGAGGCGGGCCCGGAATTCGCCGCCCGGGGTCCCGTCTTCCCGGAGCGGATGCTGGGCCGCGATCTCGATGAGGGTCCCTTCGTAGCTCCCTTCTTCGGCGTTCTCCCTACGGTCCTGTTCCTTCCTGGCCTTGGCCCATTTCTCCTCGTAATGGCGGTAAGCCTCCTCGATTGGGAGGGAGGAAGCGTTCTTTTCGTAGAGGCCCCGCGGGGAGGAAATCACCCGCAAATCGAGGCTATCCCCCGCCTTTTCCGACAGCTCAACGAGGGAAGAGGCGTAAAGAAGAACGAGCGATGGCAGGTTTTTCTTCCCTTCGTTTTCCTTCTTTCCCCGGAAGACGAGGGAGGGGGTCCCGTCGGCCGTCCGGGCCGGCGGGAGGGTCAAGGTGATCCACCCTTCGAGCAATCCGCCCTCCTTCTCCGCGAGGAAGGCCGTTTGCCGGATCAGGCCGTGGGCCGGATAGGCTTTCACCTTCCCGGCTCCCGGCCCATCGGCGGCCAGGGCGATTTCGCGGAGGAAGCCGAGAGAGGAGGCGATTTCTCCGTCGAGGCGGACGCGGTTCTGCCTCGCTTCGTCCTCCCCTTTGCCGAGCGATTCGATGCCGGCTACCCCTTCGAGGTCGCGGCTCGAGGTCGCCCCGAGGACGGCATGGAGGTTCGCTCCCCCTTTCACCGCGGCGGAAAAGAGGTCGCGGTTCGTCTTGAGGAAGGAGGAACCGGTCGTCGAGACGAAATAGATGTCCTTGGCTCCCTCGAGGGTCGAGCGGAGGGAGGAAAGGGTCGACGGCGTCCCGTCGTCGAAGCGCTCGATCCCGCTTTTCTCAAGATAAGGGAAAAGGGAAAGGTAGCGTTCCTTGCCCATCCCGAGCGGCGGAAGGAGGGAAAAGGCCGTCCCCTTGGAAGCGAAGGAAGAAAAGAAGGCATCGGCGGCCGGAGAAGCCTTTCCCTTGAGGTCGAAGGCCGAGAAAAAGCGCTCGGCCGCCCCTTTCTCCTCGGCATTGACGTAAGTGAGGCCCGGGAAGAGGGGCTCGAGCGGCGTCACGAGGGAAGAGGACGCGGCGATCGGGACGACGAGCTTCTTCCCCTTCGTCCGGAAATAAGAAGCCAAGGAAGCCTCGTAGAGGCAAAAGGGCTTGCGAAGGTAGTCACTGGTGAGGAAAAGGATGATGCAATCGGCTTCCTCGATGGCCCTGGCCAAGGAAGAAAGGACCTCGTCGCCCGGCCGGACCCCGACCGCGTAGGCGTTCGAGGAATAGAAAAGGTCCTTTCCCTCGTCGAGGGCGGGGTCGATTTCCCTAAGGACCAGGAGGAACGCCCGGAGGAAGGAATCGTCGCTCGAGGCGTGGGAAAGGAAGTATTTCATTGCCTTCCTTCGAATTCGGCCTTGAGGCGGGAGGTGACTTCCTCGGCCTTGGCCACGATCTCTTCGACCGGGGTGCCGACGTCGAACTGCCCGTCGAGATAAAGGATCTTCCCCTCGACCATCGTCATCCGGACGTCGAGCTTGCTCCCGGCGTAGACGAGGTTGTTGGGAATGTCGTTGAGGGGGCGCATATCAGGTTTATCGAGATCGATGAGCACGAGGTCGGCCCGCTCCCCTTCCTTCACGTAGCGGGCGTCGAGGAGGCCCATCGCGATGGAACCGCCGACCGTCGCGGCATAGAGGGCATCGGTTCCCTTGAAGGCCGAGGGATCCATCGTCCTTAGTTT
Organism: uncultured Bacilli bacterium; assembly: GCA_944358895.1. Taxonomy (GTDB): domain Bacteria; phylum Bacillota_I; class Bacilli_A; order RFN20; family CAG-826; genus UBA4951. The sequence continues at coordinate 33,289 of CALVSB010000003.1, forward strand.
CTGGAGGACGGAAGCGAGGCGCATCTCATAGAAGAAGTCGAGGCCGTTGTTGCTGCCCGGGCCGTCGGTCCCGATGGCGAGGTTGACCCCGGCGTCGAGGACGTCGGTGAGGGGCGCGATGCCGCTGGCGAGCTTGCTATTGGAGCCGGGGCAGGTCACGAGGGAGCAGCCGTGCTTTTTGTAGATGGCGATGTCGCTCCGCGAGAAGGCGACCCCGTGGAAGCCGCCGCCGCCATAATCGAGAAGGCCGAGCGACTCGGCGTACTCGACCGGGTCGAGGCCATGGTGGCGGGCCTTGCAGCCCTCGTACTCGCTATAGGTCTCGGAGGTATGGGAATAGATCGGGCACTTCAGCTTGTGACTGGCCTTCGAAAGCTCGACGAGGATGTCCTCGGAGCAGGTGTACTCGGCGTGGAAGCCGAGCTGGTAGCTGACCAATGGGTTGCCGTCATTGATCTTGCGGTAGCTTTCGACCATCTCGGCGACCGACTCCCGCTCCTTCGTCACCGTCCCGAGAAGGACGGCCTTGAAGCCCATTTCCTTGGCGGCTCTCGCCATCTCGAGGGGGTTGTAGTACATGTCGAAGCAAGCCGTGATGCCGCTTGTGAGATACTCGAGGATAGCGAGCCGCGAAAGATAGTATTGATCCTCGGGCTTGATGAGGGCCTCGAGGGGGAAGATCCGCTTGAAGAGCCAGTCGTGGAGGGGGAGGTCGTCGCTATAGCTCCGGGCGAAGGTCATGGCGCTATGGGTGTGGGCGTTCTTGAAGCCCGGGAGGAGGAGCCCGCCCCGGCAGTCGACCGTCTTGTCGACGCCCTTGGATGGGAGGTTCTTCCCGATTTTCTTGATGGCCCCGTATTCGACGAGGACGTCGCCTTCGACGATTGAGAAACCCTTCTCGAGGGAGAGGATCCGCGCGTTCTTGAGTAAAGTCTTCATGAAGTTACCACCTATCAAGGCAAGTTTAGCCGATAGGCGGCTTCCCTACTAGGGAAGAGAAGGATGAACGAGAGATATTGTAAAGAAAAGGCCGTTCTTCGACGAAAAAAGGCGGTCGCCCCGCCTCTATTCTTCCTCTTCCCCGCGGAGGACCGCTTCCTTGTCATGCTCGATCTGCTTTTGGAGTTCCGCGAGGCTACCGAACCTCTTCTCGCCCCGGAGGCGGCGTTCGAAGCTGACGTAGAGGGTCTTGCCATAGGCGTCCCCGGAAAAGCCGAGGAGATGGCTTTCGACCTGTGGGGCGGACAGGGCCCCGACCGTCGGGTTGGTCCCGACGTTGATGATCGAGCGGTAAGCCATGCCCGAAAGGTAGGAAACCCCTTCGTAAACCCCGTTCAAGGGATAGCAATAAGGGGCGCTCGGGAGGAGGTTCAGGGTCGGGAAGCCGATCCGGGTGCCGTTATGGAGGCCATGGCGGACGCTTCCCTTCATCTCGTAAGGCCGGCCGAGGAGAGAGGTTGCCGCCCTCACGTCGCCTTCTTCCATGATGAGGCGGCGAATCCGGGTCGAGGAGACCTTTTCCCCGTCTTTTTGAAGGAGTGGCAGTTCGACCGTCGGGAAGGCTTTCCTTAGAAGGGTCGGGTTCCCTTCGCAGTTCCTAGCGAAGCGGAAGTCGGTCCCGCAGACGATGAGGGAGGGGTCGATCTTTTCCTTGAGGAAGGAAACGAAGCCTTGGGGATCGAGGGCATAGAAGGAAAGATTGGCCCGGAGGACATAGGCCCGCTCGATCCCGTAGCGCGGCAAAATCCTCAGCTTGTCCGCGAGGGAGGTGAGGACCGGGTGGGGACGCTCGGGGAATAGAAGCGCCTCGGCGCTCGGCTCGAAAAGGAGGATCGAAGGAAGATAATCGCTCTTCCGGGCGGTCAAAAGGAGTTCCTGGTGGCCGAGGTGAAGGCCGTCGAAATTCCCGAGGCAGAGGGCCACTTTCGTCCCATCGGGCCGGGTTTTGCTATCGATTTCGATGATATCCATCTTAAAAGAGCCCCCTTTCGGACCGGTAGACGTCCCCGTCTTTCTTATAAACGGCCAGGACCGCGCCTTCGTAGGTGATGAAGACTTCCTCCTCATCGCCATAGATGGAAGGGAGGGCCAAGGGCTTCCCGTCCTTCACCATCTTTGCTTCCTCTTCCTTCGCCTCGTAACGCTTGAATGGTTTGAGATAAGGCGAAGGGTCGAGAAGGGGCGGGACGTCCCCGAAGCTAACGCGGATGGCCCTATCGACCATCATCTTCCCCATCGATAGCCGCCTTAGTGAGGAGAGGTAGCCAAGAGTCCCGAGTTTCTTCGCGATGTCTTCCCCGAGGGTCCGGATGTAGGTTCCCTTCGAAACCGAGGCCGTGAAGACGATTTCCCCTTTCTCGCAGGAAACGAGATTGATGGAACTAACCACGCACTTCCGGGGCTTCAGCTCCACCGCCTCGCCCTTCCGGGCGTAGCTATAGGCGGGGCGGCCGTTGACCTTGAGGGCCGAATAGGCCGGGGGAAGCTGCTCGATCTCGCCCTGAAAGGAAACAAGGACGGAAGCGACTTCCCGCACATCGAGGAGGGGAACTTCCCTTTCCTCGACGGTCGTCCCGGTGAGGTCGGCCGTGTCCTTCCTCGCCCCGAGGGTCAATTTGGCGATGTAGCTCTTCGGCTCGTCGAGGAGATAGGGAAGGAACTTGGTAGCCTTCCCGACGGCGACGACCAGCAACCCCGAGGCGAAGGGGTCGAGGGTCCCGAGGTGCCCGACCCGAAGGCCAGGGTAAGCCTTCGAAAGGATAGCGTCGTAATAACGCGAGCTCCTTCCCTCTTCCTTGTCGATCAAAACGAGTCCCTGTGCCATTGCTGATGAATTATAGACAAAGCGAAAGGAAAAAGGGCAGGGAATGACTTCCCTGCCCCATAGGAAACTCTCTTCAGCGGAGGGAAGCGAGGTCGAGGCGGATGCGCTGGCCCGAGGGCGCAAACGGCTCGAGGCGGTAGGCGTCCCCGACTTCAATCTCGAAGCCCAATTCGGTCGGGACGACGAGCTTGCCTTCGCTCCGGCCGTAGGAGGCTAAGACGAGGGTGCCCGAAGCCGGTTCGCCTTCGCCCTTGAGCGGCAAGTAAGAAGGATCGAGTTTTAAGCCGAGCATCCAGTCGTAGGAATAGGCCCACGGCTCGCCCGTCAAGACGCTGCTGCCGGAAAGGAGAGGCGCATAGTTCCTTCCGAGTTCGCCATCCGCGACATAATCGCTTTGATAGAGTTCCTGCCAATAGTTGACGGCCATGGAACTATAGAGGAGGCAATGCTCGCCGTCGTAGAGGGTGATGACCTCGAAAGGCAGCTCGTAGGCCGGGGCACCGGAGATTTCGACAGAAGTCCGGCCGGTCGGGCTCAGAACCGTCAAAAGGCATTCGACCTTCCGCCCGGCAAAGCTCGAAAGGGGCAAAGACTCGTCGTCGGGGAACGTGAAGTAGAAGCAATAGGCCTCGTCGACATAGGCCTCGTCGTAGACGTGGGTCGGGGCGCTTTTCACGAGTTGTTCGCCGTATCCGTACCTGCTTAAGGCGAAGACCTCCTCGTAGGAAGAGACCTCGGCCCCCGCTTCCGGGGACAGGGACTCCCGCCCCTCGATGAAGCTGGCAACCATTTCGTGGAAGCCGACGGCAAAGCTTTCGACCTTCCCGCCAACCGGGGGAGCGAAAGGGTCGGACGAGGGCCCGCACGCGGCGAGCGACAGGGCTGCTAGGCCCAAGGCGGCGAGGCTGAGGCGCGTCGTTTTCATGGAGTTCCTCCTTTTTAGGGGCCGTCACGCTTATTGATATCTCCTTATATAACAAAAAAATGGCAAATCTCAAGGAAAGGCCGGATGCGGGTTGCTCCCTTCTTTGCTAGAATGCTCCCCGATGCGTACCATCCGTAAGATATTGGCCTCCATCAGGAAGGCCGACGAAGCCTTCAACCTCATCGAGAAAGGCGATAAGATCGCCATCGGCTTTTCCGGCGGGAAGGACTCGATGGCCCTCGTTGCCGCCTTCGAACGCTACAAGCACTTCGCGAAGAAAGACTTCGACTACGTGGCCGTCTACCTCGACCTCGGCTTCCCGGCCGGGCGCCCGCCTTACCTCGAGGAATTCGCCGCGCGCTACCACGCGAAGCTCGTCATTAAGGACGCCCGCTTCGTCTACGATGCCCTGAAGGCCCACCAGAAGGGCGAAGGGCACCATCTCCCCTGCTCCCTCTGCTCGAGGATGAAGAAGGCCGCCATCTGCGAGGCCGCCCACGAACTCGGCTGCAACAAGGTCGCCTTCGCCCACCACCTCGACGACGCGGTCGAGACCTTCGTCATGAATCTCTTCCACGGGGGCATGGCCCAGACCTTCGCTCCGAAGATGGAACTGACAAGGAACAAGATCACCTTCATCCGCCCCCTCGTCTTCGCCCGGGAGAAGGACATCCGCCGCTCGGCCAAGGAAGAAGGCTTCCCAGAGGCCGTCAAGGTCTGCCCGGCCGACGGCTTCACCGAACGCCAGAAGGTGAAGGAATTCCTTGCCCACGTTTACGAGGAATTCCCCCAAAGCGAGCATAACCTCGCCCTCGCCCTTCTCGACTTCCGGCGCCTCGAGCTCTTCTTCAACCAAGGGGAAAGCCTCCCCCACGGCCGCCTCGAGGCCGTCTCGACGAAGGAAAGGGCCCTCCTCTTGCCCCATAAGCCCCCGAAGGAAAAAGGCGACACCTACCTCGCCTACGACGAAGAGGGCAAGCTCGTTGGGCAAATTAGCCTCATCATGCTCGACGCCCACCGCTACGCCCTCAAGGGAATCCATCTCCCGAAGGCGATGCGAAAGGAGGCTATCGAGCATTTCGAAGGGGTTTTGCGGATGAAAACCTCGCCGATGACCCTCATGCTCTTCGGCCTAAGCAAGGAAGAAAAAGAAGCCCTCGGCTACCGAAAAGGGCCGCGCGGCTACTACAAGCGGCTTATCTGAATACGCCAGAGTTCATACTACCAAACCAGTAAAAACAAGGTAGGAAAAGCCTCCGTTCTTTGGACTAATACGTAGGCTTTTTTGACGATGCAATAGATCCGAAACGAAGTCAGTTTTAGAAAGAAGTTTCTCCTAGATTAATCATCAGCATCAACAATTTTCCAATAGCCAGCTTTGTTGGATCCGACTCTGACAATCAAGGACGACTTCCTGAATTTTTTCATTGCTTTCTGAACAGTCGACAGGGAAACATTGGCAACCTCCGAAATTTCATCTTGGGTCGACCTTGGATTTTCCCGAATCGCAAACAAAATCTTCATCTCGGTTTTGCTTAGCCGATCAGCAATCTTATCCATCTCATCCTTGAACGAGTGCTTCCAGTTGTAGGGAATCGTAACGACAATGCAGTCTTCGCCAATCTTAAATGCCTTCCGGCCGAAATAAGAAACAATAAGCGGATTTCCTTTGCCGGTTCTTTCGCTTAGATGGGTGGCCAGAAAAATAGACGATAGTTCTTCATTGACGGGAACGCTCCGGCCGTTATAGAAGCCTTCGACCGTTTGGCTCGGGGCCAGGGACGAGAAGGATGTTATTTCGACGCGGTCGTCGAAGAACGTGATCATCGGGGCCGTCCGCCGGAGCCATGAGTTATGAATGAAGGCATTTTTCACTGCCTCGTTGAAACAATCTTGGTTGAAAAGAGGAACGTCCGTCCGGATGCCGGTATGGACGTTCTCCACCGCTTTTGGCATGTTGATGGTGTCGGAGTAATCGATGATGCGGTCAATGACCGAAACAAGGCTTTGATTTCCAAATTCCTTAACCGAAAACAATTTGCTTGCCTTATCTGATCCCGAAAAGATGGCAACTCGAACGGGGATCTCGCCGTTATCTGCTAGAAAGCAGGCCAGCATGTTGTACTTGCCGTCCGGGCAAAACAAATGCATGTTCACCTTGAAAGTGGCGTCGTTGAAAAGAAGGCCTTTCCCAAGGTAATAGGTTTTGAGTTGGTTGAACGTGAGATCTTGGACGGGCGACTCGGTATTCACCATCGTCGGATAGCCCCGGAGCAAAACGTTCCAGAGGAGTCCTTCCCTTTCCGGATATTTCTCGAGGGAAGCGATGCTCGAGCCAATGCGCGAATACCTTATTTTGTTAAAGGCCGTCGGGACCGTTTTGGCGCTCGGAATAACCAAGGCGACCACACGTTTGCCATTCATGGTAACTTCTTGGAAACGAAAGGCAATCGATGGCTTTAGATTTCGGGCCAAGTAGTTCTGAAGCGGTTCGCTTTTATAATGTCCAAACGGGTTTACGGATGTGCCTACGACCTCATGCGTTTTATCGTCGATGCCCCAAACGAGGTAGCCGTAATCTTTGCCTACGATGGCCGCCGAGTTCGACAAAGCCGAAATGTAGTGGCCGATTCTCTCTTCTTCGAACCAATCGACCTTAAATTCAAACCACTCCTCTTCGTCTGTTCTGCTGAGGAGGTCAGAAATTACATCAACCAAATTCATACCATACCGCCTACAAACATGATAAGAGAATAGTTATAGGATTGCCAGAAAAATTACGGGATAAATTACGGGATAAATTACGGGATAAATTACGGGATAAACATTCATGGAATATTCGATGGATACTGAAGAATTATATATGGATGGTTACCAAGTTTAGAAAATTTAGAGCCGAAAAATTACGGGATAAATTACGGGATAAATTACGGGATAAATTACGGGATAAAATTCCCCGCTTGTTTTTGGGATTTTGTCCCTTGCTGCCCCCCTGCTCTCTCAAAGGCAAATTGGACCGTCAAGGCATAGAAAAACGGGCCAGGCCTAGGGCCTAGCCCGTCGAAAGACTGAGTCAGTCCTGCTTGTCGTTCTTTTCGCCGAGGGAGGCGAGATCGCTTTCCTCCTTTTTGAGCGCTTCTTCGAGGCTTTCGGCCACGTCGAAGCTCTCGTCGAGGACGAAGACGATGTCCGGGGCCTTGTAGACCCCGAGTTTCTTGCTCAGGCGGCTCCTCACCAGCCCCTTGAGGGAACAAAGTTCCTCGAAGTTCTGCTTCGGGTACTTGGCCCCGAGGAAGGAGACGTAGACCTTGGCGAGCGAATGGTCGGAGTTGACCCGCACCTCGTTCACCGAGACGAGCCCCACGTGGGGGTTCTTGATGTCCCGGAGGATGATTTCCGGGATGAGGCGGGCGATGAGGGAGGAAAGGCGGGCTCCGCTATTGGGATTCTTCTTCACGCTTCCTCCTTCGCGACCATCTCGTAGCCTTCGACGATGTCGCCTTCCTTCACGTCGTTGTAGCCGGCGATCCGGAGGCCGCATTCATAGCCCTGGCGGACTTCCTTCACGTCGTCCTTGAAGCGCTTGAGCGATTCGAGGCTTCCTTCGTAGACGATGGCGCCGTTCCTAAGGAGGCGGACCTTTTCCCCGGCCTTGATCTCGCCCGAGGTGACGTAGGAACCGGCGACGGTCCCGACATGGGTGATCTTGTAGATGTGGCGCACTTCGGCCTGGCCGGTGACTTTCTCCACCACTTCGGCCTTGTACTTGCCCTTGATGGCATTCTTCATCTCGTCGAGCAGTTCGTAGATGATCCGGTGGAGCCGGATTTCGACGCCCTGCTCCTCGGCGAGGGTCTTGATCCGGGCATCCGGGCGGATGTTGAAGCCGTAGATGAGGGCATGGGAGGCGCTGGCCAGGAGGACGTCGTTGTCGGAGATGGCCCCGGCCGCGGCGCTGATGACCTTGACCCGGACCTTGTCCTCGCTCAGCTTCTCGAGGGAAGCCTTGAGGGCCTCGGCCGAACCGTCGGTATCGGCCTTGACGATGACGTTGATGTCCTCAACTTGCCCGGCCGTGACGAGGTTATTGAGGTCGGATAGCGACATGGCCGAGGTCTTCGAACGGGTCTTCTCGAGCTTTTCGAGGGCCCGCTTCTCGGCGATTTCCTTGGCTTGCCGCTCGGTCGGGAAGGCCATGAAGCGGTCGCCGGCCGCCGGGACCGAACTGAGGCCGGTGACGGCCACCGGGGTCGATGGCCCAGCCGTTTTCAAGACCTGGCCGTTTTCGTTGGTCATCCGCCGGATCTTGCCGTAGATATCGCCGACGACCACGAAGTCGGCCGCGCTCAGGGTGCCGTTTTGGACGAGGAGGGTCGCCTTCGGGCCTTCGCCCTTGTCGAGGTTGGCCTCGAGGACCGTGCCGATGGCGTAGCGGTTCGGGTTGGCCTTGAGCTCCATCATCTCCGCCTTGAGGAGGATGGCGTCGAGGAGGTCGTCAAGCCCTTGCTTCGTCTTGGCGCTCACCTCGACCATGATGACGTCGCCGCCGTAATCCTCGGCGATGACGTCGTGGGCCATGAGTTCTTCCTTGACCTTGCGGGAGTTGGCGCCCGGCTTGTCCATCTTGTTGATGGCGACGATGATCTGGCTATTGGCCGCCTTCGCGTGGTCGATGGCCTCGATCGTCTGGGGCATGACGCCGTCGTCGGCCGCGACGACGAGGACGACGATGTCGGTCACCGAAGCCCCGCGGGCCCGCATCGCCGTGAAGGCCGCGTGCCCCGGCGTGTCGATGATGGTGATCTTCTTGCCATTATGCTCTTTCTGGTAGGCGCCGATGGCCTGGGAGATGCCGCCGGCTTCCTTCCCGGCGACGTTGGAATGGCGGATGGCGTCGATGATCGAGGTCTTGCCGTGGTCGACGTGGCCCATGACGGTGACGACCGGGGGCCGCTCGACGAGGGAAGAGGGATCGTCTTCGATCTCGATTTCCTCGAAGTGGGCCTCGTCCACCACCTTTTCCTTCTTGAAGTCGTAGCCGAACTCGAGGCAGATGGTCCCGATCATCTCGTCGTCGAGCACCTGGTTGATGGTGACGGCCTTCCCTTGGAGGAAGAGGAACTTGATGATATTGGGAACCGGGATGTTGATGGCTTCGCTCAGCTCGCCAACGGAAAGGGGCTTCGAGTAGATGAAAACGCCGCCGTTGACCTTGGCAAAGGTTTTCTTCTTTTCGCTCGGGGCATGCTCGACGTTGTTGATCCGCGCCTTCTGGGCTTGGTTCTTCTTCGAGAAATGGCGGTTGTTGTTCTTCTTCATACTTTCTCCTTCCCAAGGCCCTTGAGGGCCTTTTTGTCGGTAAGCAGGGCCAGCGAGACCTCGTCCCGCCCGAGGGCGTGGCCGAGTTCTTCCTTGCTATAGGGGGCCTCGTAGACGGGTATGCCGCGGCTTTCGGCCTTGGCAACCAGGCGTTTGGCCTCGCCGCTACTCGCGTCTTTGGCTTTGATGAGGAGGACCCCATGGCGGAATGAGGCCTCGATGCGGCTGCCGATCGTCAGCTTGTCGGCCCGGAAGAGGATGCCGAGGAAGCCGAGCTCACGCGCGTAGTCCATCTTTCTCCTCCTCGCTAAGTTCCCGGCGGAGGATCCGCCGGAAGGCCTTTTCGGCTTTGACGGGATCGCTCCCCTTCGAAAGGTAGTAGCCGCGGCCGGGTAGCCGCTGCTCCGGATCGTAGAGGAGCTTTCCCTCCTTCACCACGAAGCGGCGAAGCTCGGCCTTCGGGTAGCGTTTCCCGTCGGACACGTCCTTTCGAAAGGGTGTTTTCTCCATTGGTTACTTCCCGTCGTCGTCGTAGTAGCTGTCGTACTGGTCGTAGTCGCTTTCGTCGATGTCGTCGTCGAGCGATTCCTCGCTCTCCTCGGCCTCGATCTCGGCGAGTTCTTCGTCGCTATAGATCGGAAGGACGTTGGCCGGCATCTCGCTCGGCTTGACGCGCTCGACTTCCTCTTCGGAAATGCGGCGCGGACGGCGCTTTTTCTCGCCGCCGCGGCGGATCGGCTCGTCTTTCTTCTCGGAAAGTTCCTTCTCGAGGTCCTCGAGGGTAGTCGTCGTCTTGACTTCGGTGTGGACAACCGGCTTGGCCGGCTTTTCGACGGCCGGGGCGGCCGGGGTTTCCGCGGCCTTCGGGGCTTCTTCGGCCTTCGTTTCGACCGCCGGTTCGGCCTTCGGGGCCTCGGCCTTTTCTTCGGCCGGGGCGGCCGGGGTTTCCGCTGCCTTCGGGGCTTCTTCCGCCGGAACTTCCTCCGGCTTCTCTTCTTCGGCCTTCATCGTGGCCTTTTCGGCCGCGGCCTTGAGGGAAGAGGCAAGGTATTCGGCCTTGTCCTTCTCTTTCTTGGCCTTGGCGGCTTCTTCCTTGATCTCTTCGATCGGGGTGTAGACGAGGCCGTCTTCGGTCGCCTCGCTGAGCGGAACGATGTCGATGTCCCAGCCGGTGAGCTTCTTGGCCAGGCGGACGTTGGCCCCGCGGCGGCCGATGGCGAGCCGCGTGTCGCCGTCATTGACGATGACGGTCGCGACCGGGCGGGCATTCTCGTCGTCGCCCTCCCCTTCCATCGCGACGCCGAGGACCTGGGCCGGGCGGAGCGATTCGGCAATGTAAAGGGGCATGTAATCGCTATAGGCGATGATGTCGATCTTTTCTTTGTCCTTGCCGTTGCCGAGTTGTTGGACGATTTTCTGGATGCGGCTCCCCTTGGGGCCGATGCAAGCGCCGGTCGGGTCGATGTCGTCGTCCTTGCTATAAACGGCGACCTTGCTGCGGATGCCGGCATCCCGGGCAATGCCCTTGATGACGACGGTGCCGTCGTAAATTTCGTGGATTTCCTCTTCGAAGAGGCGCTTGAGGAAGCCGCTAGAGGCCCGGGTCACCTCGATCTGGGGCCCGCGGATGAGTTTGCCTTCCGGAGTGCGCTGCTCCTTGACTTCCTGAAGGTAGACCTTGATCGGGTCGCCGACCTTGAAAATCTCATCGCCGATCAGCTCCTTGGCCGTCAGTTCCACGACGGTGTGGCTGCCGATGTTGACGGAAACGCTCCGGTCGCCGGCCTTTTCGACCGTGCCGGTGAGCATCTCGCCGATATGGTCCTTGTACACTTCGTAAAGGGCGGTCTGCTCGGCCACCCGGATGTTGCTGCGAAGAGCGCTCTGGATGCCGTTGACCGTGATCTTGCGGAGGCTTTCGATCGGGCAATAGATCGGGAAACGGTCGCCCGGCTTGAGATTCTTGACGCTGCTTTCAACAAGGGTAAGGAGGTACTTGAGCTGATTGCGCTCGTCCTTGTCTTTGGTCTCGGCGATCTTCTCTTCGATGTCAGCGCGTTCCTCGTCGGCCGTGTCGATCGCGTCTTCGACGGTGATTTCGAGATAGTCATCCTCGACTTCCTCGACGACGTCCTTGATCTGGGCAATCACGATGGTTCCGTGCTCCTCGTCGAGGGTGACGTCGACGACGGCGTCGTCGCCGCCGCCGAGGCTTCGTACGTAGCCGCGGGCGATGGCTTCCTTGATGGCGGCAAGGACGTTGTCGACTTCAATGCCTTTGCTTTCGGCGACCAGTTTGGCCGCGTTTAGGAATTCTTGGTAATTCATCTTTCTATCCTCTTTAGAATCAGACCGCGAGGTGGGCGCGATCGACGTAACGACGTTCCAATTCGACTTTCTTCTTTTTCCCTTTGATGACTAGAGCCAGCTTCACGCTTTCCCCGTCGGCATCCTCGAGGAGGCCAATCAATTCGTTTTCCCCTTCGAAGGGGTGGCTCAAGTGAAGATAGCATTTCTTTCCGATGGCCCTTTCGAGCTTCTCGACGGGAATCGGCTTCTCGGCCCCAAGGGAGCTGACGTCCAACGTGTAAGGGCCATCGAAAGGATCGATCGGATCGACGATGGCATCGACGAGGCCGCTGGCCTCTACGATGTTTTCGAGGGAAATGGGCTCCTCGCGATCGATGACGACCTCGAGGGTGGCGGGATTTTTCTTCAGGCAGAGCGAATAAAGCTCATAGCCTTTTTCCCGGAGGGCCGAAGCAAGTTTCGACCGCAGTTCTTCTTCCTTTTCGATAGCCTTTCCTCCTAAGAAAAGGCGGCCGCTTTCGCGGTCGCCTGACCTTTAAAAGCATGTAGCAGAGCCCTTCCGGGATCTTCTGCCGTCGTTATCTTAGCAACCGCCTGCCCATCTTACAAGGGCCAAGCAACGCAAACACCGGCCGTTTTATCGAACCCTGCGATGAGAAAAACGTCGGTCGCTGCTTGAATATTTCTTCTTTGATTGGATAAACGCGCTTTCCAAAGCCCCTCTTTCCAAGGGGCAAGGCCGCCCAGGGGCACGGAAAGAGGGGGTTTCGCATACGGTGATTATGCCTGGTCGGCCCATTTGTAACTAACGTCAATGAATGGGTCTATCGATATGTGGACAGCCATCGCGGATCAACCGGGTTTTCCTTGATGAACTCCTCGAAGGCGGTCCTCAGGAGGTAAGGCTCGCGCCTGAGCCTCGCGGCAAGTTTGAGAAGGATGGGCCGATTGGCCACGAGGAACCTCCTCACGTTTGCGGAGATGGGAAGAAGAAGCTCGCCGAAGGGTTGCTTGGTCTGCCTCACGAAGTCGTCGCTGACATCGTTGCCGTTGAAGGTCATTCCGACGCCCAAGGAACCGGTATGGAGATAACCATCTGTCGCGGATTCGAGGGCGATGGCGTAATCTACCGCATAGTTGCCGTTGGCCATCCCGAGGGCAAGTTCGGCCCCAAGGGGCCCGGCAAGGAGGGTCGCGATGGCTCCCGGCCGCCGCCGGGGATGGAAGCGTAGGCAATCGAGGGAACGGATCGAGAGAAAGCCGACCGTACCTTCCTCCACCGTCTCGGAAACCAAGGCTTTCGCAGCAGCGGCCGCGGCTTTTTCAAGGAGGACGGCCTCGCTTTCCTTCTCATCATCGATTTTCGAACGAAGGCCATAGAAGGCTTCGACGAAATCGTCGATGGTCACTTCCTTCCCACCTCTATCGACCGCGGCCATCACGGCTTCGTTGGCAAAGGAACGCGCCTTCGCGCAGGTCGAGACGAGGCCAAGGCCGGCCAGGTCTTTTTTGTTGAGGCCATCCCCTCCCGGGAGCCCCCGGGCGATCTTCAAAATGATCTCGGCCCCGGTCGAGCGGTCCGGGGGTTCGATGTTGAGGAAATGGTCGACCCGCCCTTTGCGGTAGAAGCTTTCGGGAATGTCATCGAGGCTATCGGCCGTCATGATGAAATAGATCCCCCGCCCCGCGCTCGCGTCGAGAATCCCCTGGATGGCCCCGATGTTCTCCTGTTCGTCGCTTTCGTCGCTGACCTTGTCGAAATCGTCGAGGAGAAGGCAAGAAGGGGCCGCGGCCGCGGCCTCCTCGACCGCTTGCTGCAGCTTTTCGATGTAGTCCTCCGACGGGCCAAGGACAAAGGAGGGGCGGAGGCTCGCTTTCATGAAAGCTTTCGCAAAGGCCGTCTTCCCGTTCCCCGGGGCCCCGTAGAGGAAGAGGCCGGAAGGGACTTTCGCCCCCAGTTCCGCCGCTTGTTTATCCTTTCCCATCGTGCAAAGGATGGCCTTCAGCTCCCGCTTGACCTCTTCGTAGCCGAGGAGATCGTCGAAGGCATGTTCGTAGTTGTCCATGTTTTCTCCTTTCATAGTTTGTTCCCGTTAAGGATGGGTTCCTCCAAGAGGGCGAAGGACGAGACGGCCGCCCGGTTGATTTCCAACCGGTGCCCGAGGGCCTCGATTTCGCTTCTTAAGAGGTAATGATTCTTGTTTAGAAGGGCCGCTGCCTCTTCTAGGTAAGGGGCGTTCTCCACAAAGAGCCGCCGGACGAAGGAGGAGGCCGCTTCGAGGAAGCTGCCCAGGCGGAGGCGGGCGGGCACGACCTTCAATTCCTCCTCGATATGGAAATCGAGGTTGGCCAGGCCCATCGCGCCCCGCTCGAAATAGAGCTTCTCGAGGAGGTCATAGGCCCTTTCAAGGTCATTGCCGGCCCCGCTGGCCGTTTTCGGGAGGAAGGTCTCGACGGCGATTTTCCCGCCGAGGAGGACGAGGATGCGGCCAAAGGGAGAAAGGGCCTCGGGCCTTAGGAGGCGGACGTTCCCATACTCCTTCCAGGTGGAGGCAAAACCCACGATCCCCGGGGCGAGGGCCTCGGCGACGAGGAGGTGGCCCGCCTCGTGGTAGCTGACCTCAAGCCGGCGTTCCTCCCCGTCAGGCGCATCCTCCTCATCGAGGTTTTTTTCGTTGATGGCTTCAACCAAATATCGCATCGCAACTTCCTTCGCATTGGAAAGGAGAGCGCGCCTGGCCGCTTCATTGACGGCCTCTTTGGCCTCGGCCGGGGTAAGGGAATAGACGAGTCCCTCAAGGTCGCTGATCTTCACGTCTTTTCCGCATTTGACCGTCGCGGCAAAGGCCTTTATGAGAGCGGCTCCGTCCTCGTGGGAGACCTCCTCGAGCCGGAAAAAGAAGTCGAACCGCCCTTTTCGGATGAGGCTACGGGGAACCTTGTAGGTCGAATTCATGGTAGCGACGACAAAGACGTCCTCCGGCGAGGAGGCGTCGATCAAGGACTGGAGGTGGCCGTACCTCGTGTTCCGGCCTTCCGAGCCATAGGCCTTGTCGAGATCGTCAAAGAGGATGACGCTCGGGGCCTTTTCCTTGGCCTCGGCAAAGAGGGCGGCGAGGTCATCGAGCCGAGGGTCGCCCGGCCGGACGAGAAAGGAAGTACGTCCGCTCGCCTCCATAAAGGCCTTCGCGAAGGAAGTCTTCCCGGTTCCGGGACGGCCGAGGAAGAGAAGGCCCTTAGGCGGGATCCCGCCCATGGCCCGGTAGAGATCCCCTTCCTTCAATGTTCGGAGGATTTTCCCCATTTGCTTCTTGAGGGAGGCACGGCCCACCAGGCCGTTGAAAGCATCCATCGTATCCATCTGCGTCCTTTCCGGGCCTCGGGAAACGCCCAACGCCCTTTTCCCAAGCCTTTCGGGTCTTGGCCATCGGATTTTAAAGAGGGCAGGCCACAAGAAAAAAGCGCTTTACACGAAAGGTGGATTTATTCAACAAATCGTTTATTTGGCCGGGCTTTTGCCAAGGGAAACGAAGCAATCCTCGTCGTGGGAGAAGACGATGCCGATGGCTTGAAGATAGGAATAGACGATCGTCGGCCCGACGAACTTCATGCCGCGCTTTTTTAAGTCGGAAGAGATCTTTTCCGCGAGGGGCGAAGTAGTCTTTCCCCGCTCGATGATCGGACGAGGCGCAAAAGAGGAAAGATAGGCGGCAAAGCTTCCCCATTCCCTTTCGATCGAGAGGTAGGCCCGGGCGTTAATGACGGCCGCCCGGATCTTGGCCTCGCTTCTTACGATGCGGGGATTGGAAAGGAGGGAGGCGATCTTCGCTTCGTCATAACGTGCGACAGTCTCCGGGTCGAAGCCGTCGAAGGCCTCTTCGAAGGCCTTTCGCTTATGGAGGATCGTCCGCCAGCTTAGTCCGGCCTGGAAGCCTTCGAGGATAAGCATTTCGAAAAGCTTCTTCTCTTCTTTGAGAGGGCGGCCCCACTCCTCGTCGTGATATTCGACATAGAGAGGGTCGTCGAGGGGCACCCAGCGGCAGCGTTTTTGATCCATGCCCCGATTATGGAAGCGCTCTTATTTCAATCAAGCCTTCATTTTTGACAATTCCCTTATTCCGACCCCTGGAATGGGGTTATTATGAGATGAAATGACTTCCTATCTCGATGCAGCCCGAAAAGCCGCCCCGCTTGTGCAAGTCCGGGGCAAATCCTACTTCCAAAACGGACAGGTCCGCCTCGTATCCTTCGACGGCGCCCATGCCGAGCTCGAGTCCTACGGGACCGAGACTTATCACGTAAATCTTTACTTCGAGGGCAAGAAGCTGACGAGCTATTCCTGCACCTGCCCCTTCGACCGGGGAATGTGCAAGCACGTCGTCGCTTCCCTTTACCTCCTCGAAATGCAATCTAAGGCCGAGCCTGCTTCCATGGTCGTCGAGGCCCCGCGGCCCGGCACCTCGACCCTCCAGGCTTACCTGGCCTATTTCGAGGAACTCGGCAAATCCCACCGGGAGCCGATGGCCTACGATGTCCGGCGGCTCGGGACGCGGAATCTCTCGCCCGAGGATACGGAAACGATTCTCACGAAGACGCTAGAGCTCACGATCGAGAATTCTTCCTCCTACGGCGGGGAGATCGGCTTCTATGACAATCTCGTCCGTCTTCTAGCCGTCGACGAGGCGACCACTGGGGCAAAATGCCTCGCAAAAGCCCTGCCAAATCTCCAAAAAGCGGCTTTTAGGCCCCTTTTCCGCCTCTTCCTACGGGATAACCAGGCAGCCGCGACGGCCTACCAAAAGGCGGCTCTTCCCTTCCTGAAGGACCTCGAGATCCAGACGACCGGGGTCTATGGAAGGATGTCCCTCGAGCTCGGGGAACTCCGCCGCCTCGTCGGTGGTATTTTGCCCTTCGCGGCCAAGTGCTACCCGGGAAGCGCCATCCTCACGATGAAGGAAGCGAGGAAGCGGGGACTGGTCGAAGAGACGAAGGCCATCTTCCTCGAGGTCCTTCGAAGCGGGACCTTCGACTACGACGCCTTCTGCTTCGTCCTCCCGAGCCTCGAGAAGGAGGAACGCTCCGCTATCCTCCGGGAGGCCATTCTGGCCCAGGACGATTTCAAGGGGTATCTAAGGATCCGCTCGCTCCTAAGCAAAGACGAGGTGAAGGACATCCTCCCCCGCCTCTCCGCCACGGCCGAAGCCAAGGGCTATGCCCCCTCCTTCGACTTCTATGAGTTTGGGGCCTCGCCGCGGGGAACTTTGGCCTCGGTCGAGGTCGACGATCTCGTCTATATTCTCCCGGCCCTCGCTCCCGACGTCCACGAGCGGGCCTTGAAACGGATCATCACCCGGATCGAGAGCGAGCTTAACAAGAAATCTGACGTCAAGGAAAAGCTGGTTCCCGTCGTCCGGGCCCTCTCTCTCAGCCATTCCCCGCTCCTCACCCACTACCTCAAAGACCCCCGCCTTCTCAAGGCAGCCGAGCGCTATCCGCAGATCGAGGGGGCTTTGGCCTATACCTACGTCAGCCTCGGCCATCTAGACGAGCACGGCGTTCATCCTTACGGAGGAAAGAGCGATGTTTCTAACTAACGCGACGTCCCTCAACCTGCTCGACGAGGCAGGCAGAAGCGTCTACGAAGCTTTGAACGAAGGTCTTTACGACCTTTATTTCCGCTACGACAAGGAACGGGAAACCCTTTCCTATTATGCTTTCGTGAAGCACGATACCCCATCGCTCCCGCCTATCTTGGTCGTCCGCCTCTCGCCCGAGGGGCCGCTTCAGGATTCCTACGATCAGGACTATCCCTATGCCTCGAGCTACGTCCGGGGCTTCCTCAGCTACCTTTTCCTCCACGAAAAGGAGCTTTCGCCCGAAGACGTGAAGGAACTATATGGAAGCGAATATGAGGAACTAGACCGTCTCTCCAAGCTCGACCCGGCCTCCTACAAGGCTCATAGAGAACTCCGGGATGCCTTCCTTTCCTTGACCGACCAGATGGCCGCCCCCTCGGTCTCCTCCATCGCCGACCAGGCGAAGGAAAGCCAGAAAGGGCTTGCCACCGCCGTCGTCTCCTTTTCCTATTACGACGAGGGACGCTATGCCGTCACCCTCTCGATTTACCAAGACGGGAAGAAACTCGCCACGCCATCGACTAGGCCCTTCCTTCGGAAGGTCCTCCTCGACGGCACCTATTTCTCCCGCGACCGCCGGGTCCCTACGAAGAAGGACGAATACGAACCCCCTTATGGAGACGTTCTCGCCCTCCTCGCCAAAAGCGACGAGCAGCTCTACCAAAGCGACACCAACCTCTATGGCTATAGCGCCTCCTACTACCTCGTCGACGACGAGGCGTTCATCGAATGCCTCTTCCTCCTCGAGGGGCATGGAGTCGCCATCGAAGGGCGGGTCTACCAAGTCCCTTCCCCGATCGAAGGTTACGTCAGCTTCGACGAGGACGGGCAGCTCCTCCTATCGCCCTCCCTCCCCCGGAAAGGGACGAAGTGCGAGATCGCCGGCGACAAGCTGGCCTATTGGGCCGACGGCAAGATGGTTCTCGCCTCCTTCCCGAGCCCCAATAGCGCCTCCCTCTACGCCTTCTTCCTGAAGCACGGGAAAAAGGCCTACATGGAAGTGGCCGACCTCTTCCCGAAGCGGGTTGTACCGAAGCTTGGGAAGGACCTATTGACCGCGGAGAAGGCGAATGGCAGCAAGAGGACCCTATCCATTTCCCTCTATGTTTCCCTCATGGACGACCAAAGTCTAGGTTTCCAGACCCTGTATCTCTTGAACCGCGAGAGCGTCGCCCCGGCCCTCTTCGACGAGAACCCCCTCGGGGCCAGCCTCCGCCAGGCGTATCTCGAAGCCCTCAAGGCGGCCGGCGGCCTCGAAAACGGCACGGCCGAGGATCCTTTGCCGTTCCTTCAGGCCAATCTCACCGAGCTCGGGAAACTCTCCGACCTCCATATCGACGAGGCCCTCATGGGGGTCAAGGTCGTCAAGAGCATCTCCCTCCGGGTCCAAGGCCGCTACGAGAACGACTGGCTCTCCCTCAGCATGCACGCGAACGACTTCACGAGCGACGAGCTAAGGGCCGTCTTCGAGGCCTGCCGGAAGAAAAAGAAGTTCGTCCTTCTAGGCGGCAAGGCCGTCATCATGAGCGACGAAGTCAAGAAAGCGGCCGAGCTGGCCGCCTCCTTCGGGCTCGACGAAAGCTTAGAAAACGCCGAGCTCCCCCTCTACGACGCCTTCTCGCTCCCGGCCCGGGGCGAAGGCTTCGTCGACTTCCAGTTCGACTCGAAGCTCGGCGAGGCTCTCGAAGCCGTCGCCTCCTACAAGAACAGCCAGGTCGATCTAGATCCTGAAATCCGTTCTTCGATGCGGGACTACCAGTACGAAGCCGTCCAGTGGCTCACCGTCCTCGACCGCTACGGCCTTTCGGGCATCCTGGCCGACGACATGGGCTTAGGCAAGACGCTCGAGACGATCGCCTATATCTCGACCCTCCACGATGAGCGGCCGATCCTCGTCGTCTCCCCGAAGAGCCTCGTCTACAACTGGGCCGTCGAGTTCCGGAGGTGGTTCCCTTCCTGCTACGTCGAGACGATCGACGGGCCGAGGAAGAACCGGGAGGGGGTCATCGCGAAGATCTATCCCCGGAGCATTCCCTCGGTCTATCTCATCTCCTACGACACCCTTCGGATCGACATCGACCTCCTGAAGGACAAGAAGTTCGCCCTGGCCGTCCTCGACGAGGGGCAGTTCATCAAGAACAGCTCGACGAAGAAGGCCCACGCGGCCAAGGGGATCGAGGCCGCGAGGCGCCTCGTCCTCACCGGCACCCCGATCGAGAACGACGTGACCGACCTCTGGTCGATCTTCGACTTCCTGATGCCGGGGTATCTCGGTACTGAAAGTAGCTTCGAGCGCTCATACGTTGACGATGGCCCGGACTCCAAGATGAAGAAGATCGAGCTCTTGGTCCGGCCCTTCATTCTTAGGAGGACCAAGGAAGACGTCCTTTCCTCCCTGCCGCCGAAAACGACGATCCAGGTCCCGGTCGAGATGGAAGAGGACGAACGGGCTCTCTACGAGTCCTGGCTCGAGAAGACCAGGGAGTTGGTAAGCGGAGGCGAAGGCCCGATGGCCCTCCTCAAGATGCTGACGCGCCTAAGGCAGATCTGCATCGACCCCTCGACCTTCTTAGAGGGGATGGAGACGGTCTCGAGCAAGCTGCAGCTGGCCATCATGATGATCGAGAATGCGGTTCAAAACGGCCACAAGGCTCTCGTCTTCTCTTCCTTCGTCAAGGTCCTCGACCACCTCGAGGCCCTCCTCGCAGAGAAGGGGATCCGCTCGATGAAGATCACCGGGCAGACCGACGGGAAGGAACGGATTGCCATCGCTTCCTCCTTTAACGAAAGTGAGGACACCAAGGTTCTTCTCATCTCCCTCAAGGCCGGGGGAACCGGGCTTAACCTCCAAGGGGCCGATACGGTCATCCACCTCGATCCTTGGTGGAACGTCGCGGCCGAGGAACAGGCCAGCGACCGGGCCCACCGCCTCGGCCAGCTCCGCCCGGTCACCGTCTACAAGCTCATCGACCACGACACGGTCGAGGAGAAGGTCGTGGCCCTCCAGGAAAAAAAGAAGAGCCTCTACGAGGCCTTCATCAAGTCGGGCGAGGAAGGTGTCTCTTCCCTCACGGTCGAGGACATCAAGTTCATCCTTTCTTGAACGATGAAAAAAGGCCCCGAAGGGCCTAAGCCGTTATTAAGCTCAGTCGACCGGATGGGGGCCGTCCGCGAAGTAGAGAACCCCAAGGCAATGAGGTCCGCAGTGGCAGGAAATGGTCCCGCCGGCCTTGGTGACGTAAACCGTCTTGAAGCCGGCGTCGAGCATCATCTTCTTGGCCGTCTCGATGATCGAGGGGTCGGCCGAGGAATAGGTGACGAAGCCGATTTCCGGATCGATGTTCGGGAACTCCTCGAGGGTGGTCCTGATGTAATCGACGACCCACTTTTCCATCCTCCCCTTGAACTTCCGCCCGGCGCTCATGGTGCCGCTGTCGGGATGCATGATGATCTGAGGACGGAGGTGAAGGAGGTTGGCCCCAAGGCGGGCAAGGGCCGAGCAACGGCCGCCTTTGTAAAGGTACTCAACGCTTTCGAGGGCAAAGGATGTCTGGTCGTAAGGAAGGCGCTCCATGACTTTCTTCACGATTTCCTCGGCGCTTTCGCCTTTCTTTGCCAGCCGCGAGGCATAGATGGCCTGGAGGGCGATGCCGGTCGAAAGGCTATGGGTATCGATCACGATGACGCGGCCGCCGAATTCCTGGCTGGCCATGATGGCGTTTTGGGTAGCCGAGGTGATGCCGCTTGAAAGGGAAAAATGAATAACTTTCTCGGCATCTTCCAATAGGGAGGCGAAGTAATCGTGGTAGTTCTTCTCGTTGATGGCCGAAGTATGGGGGAGCTTCCCCGTCTTTTCGACATAAGCGAAGAGATCGTCGCCGTCGACTTCCCCGTCGGTCGCTTCTTTCTCCCCGAGGACGAGGATGAAGGGGATGGTCTTGATGTCGTAGGCGGATAAGAGATCCTTCGGCAGGTCGATGGTCGATTCAGCGCTGATCTGGATAGGTTTCATCTTCTAATAAACACTCCAAGGGGAATTATAGGGATTGACCGCCTCAAGGGAAGAGGAGAGAAGGTATACTAACGGAGTCAAGAAAAGGAGAGTCGCATGGAAACCCTAAAAGCCATCGCCAGCCGTTTCAGCTGCCGGAAGTTCGTCAAAGGAACGATGAAGGAAGAGGATAAGCGTGCCATCCTCGAAGCCGGGATGAGCGCCCCTTCGGCCATGAACCGCCGCCCATACGACCTCATCGTCATCGAGGATCCGGAGGTCCTTCGCCCCCTTGAAGGGTCCAAGCCGACCCTCGGCCTCTTCTACGACAACCCCCTGAGCGTCCTCATCGTCGTCGACGAGGAAAAGAACCCGAAGATGGAGTTCCAGGAACAGGATGCCGCGGCCGTTGCCGAGAACATGCTTTTGGCCGCGACCGACCTCGGATACGGGTCGCTTTGGGCCGGAATCACCGAAAAGAGCGATTTCCAAGCGGGTCTTGCGAAGATTTTCGGGATTCCGGCGGGCCATCGCCCGGCCATCCTCCTATCCTTCGGGATCAAAGGGGAGCACAAGGAAGAGCGCCCGAGCCGCTACGAGGAAGCAAAGATCCACCACGGCCGCTGGTAAGCATGGAACTGAGCGAAAATAGCCGCCTCCTGCCCTATCTCCTCGCGGACGGGAAGGAACATCCTTTCGTCATTGTCTGCCCGGGCGGCGGCTTCCGGATGGTGTCCGTCGAAAAAGAAGGCACGCCGGTCGCCCGCTTCCTGAACGGGCAAGGCTGCCATGCCTTCGTTCTCGAATACACGACCGGAGAAGGCGGGATTTATCCAAAGCCCCTCATAGACCTCGAAAAGGCCATCCGGGCCATTTTAGCTATGGGCAAGGAGCATAAGATCCTCCCCTCCTATGATCTTTGGGGCTTCTCGATCGGCGGGTGGCTCGCTTCGTGTTTTGCCGCCACCTATCCCTTCGAGAAGGAAAAGCTCCCCCGCCCGAAGGCTCTCGTCCTCGCCTACCCCGTCATCACGATGGGCGAGAAGAGCCATCCCTGGTCGAAGGAGCGGCTCCTTGGAAAGGAACCCGATCCCCGGCTCATTGATCTGCTAAGCGTCGAAAAACACGTCGGGCCGGGCTTCCCGCCGACCTTCTTCTTCCGGGGCGACGCCGACGAGGCGGTCCTCCCGGAGAACTGCGCCCTCCTAAAGGAAGCGCTCGAAAAAGAAGGAGTCCCCTACGTCTTCCGTTCCTATCCCGGGGTCCATCATAGCGTCGGCCTTGCCGAAGGCACATCCGCCGAAGGCTGGGCGGAGGAAGCCGCTAACTTCGCCAAGAGGTTCAGCTAAGGAACAAATAGCCGTCTTCCTTCACTTCGAAGGGGTCGGAATAGAAAGCCTTGACAAAAGCGGCCATCGCGTCGATATCCTTCACCGCGCATAGCTCGTAGGACGAGTGCATGGCCAGCTGCGGGATCCCGATGTCCGCGGTAAGAAGCGGCACTTCGGCCGTCGATAGATTCCCTAAGGTCGATCCGCCCCGGAGGTCGCTCCGGTTGGTGAACTCCTGATAGGGAATCTTTTCCTTTTGGGCCAGGGCTTTCAGTAGAGCCGAGGAGAAGGCGTTGGTCGTGTAGGTCTCGGAGGCCGCGCTCTTGATGGCAATCCCCTTCCCCAAGATGACCCGGCTCGTCGGATCGGCCAATTGGGCGTAGTTAGGGTGGGTCGCATGGGCATTGTCGATGCTTAAGGCGAAGGAAGAGGCCACCGCTGAACGGTAGTCAAAGCCAAGCGAAGAGGCAATCCGCTTCAAGGTGTCCTGGAGGAAGGTCGATGCCGCCCCCTGGCGGGTCAAAGAGCCGACTTCCTCGTTATCCGCGGCATAGTAGACCTGGATTTCCCCTTCCTTCCGAGCCTCGAGGAAGGAAAAGAAGGAAGAATAGGCCGAGGCGAGGTCATCGAGGCGGGGAGAAAGCAAAAACTCGTCGTTCAGGCCGCTTTTGCAGGGTTTTAGGCGGCTGGCCAAGAACAAATCGAAGCTGAGGACGTCTTCTTTCTTGACCCCGAGTTCCTTCCCGAGGAAAGCCTCGAAATCGACCCGCCCGAGGGAAAGGAGTGGGAAGGTCTCGCCCTTCCGGTCGAAGTGGGCGCTCTCGTTCACCCCGCGGTTGAGATGGATGGCGAGGGAGGGAATGGATAGAAGGTCGCGGTCGACATAGAGGAGCTTTGAAGAGACTTTGTTCCCGTCTCTCACCATGACCCGGCCGGCGATCGTAAGAGGCCGGTCGAACCACGAATAGTCGATGAGTCCCCCGTAGGGCTCAACGTCGAGGACGGTCCCTTCTTCCTTCTCGATGACCGGATGGGGCTTGAGCTTCCAGGTCGGGCTGTCGAGATGGACCATCGATAGGCGGAAGGCCGCCTTTTTCTTTTCGGGCAGGTAAAAAGCGATGAGTGAGGAGCCGTTCCTCGTGTAGAAATAGCCCTGCCCTTCCTTGAGGAGCGGGACTTCGCGCTCGCTCAGTTCCTCGTAGCCTTCCATGAGGAGACGCTCTTTAAGAAGAGAGGTCGCGTGGAAGGGCGAAGGAGAAGCAGCGAGCCATTCGATGACGTTATCGGAAACCATGTTAATTACCTCGAGGCAATGCTAGGCCTTGCCCGCAGATAAGAAAAGCCCCCAGCGTGTCCAAGCCGGGGGCAAGAGGAATGTAGTTTAGGCCTTGTAGAGCATGAGCCACCCGCCATCCGGGATCCCGAGGGTGAAGAAGGGGTCGCCGGAATAGGAGACGTAGCCGATGTCGTAGCTAACGCCTCCGACCGTCAAGGTGTACTCGTCCGTCCCGACGGCGACGAAGGCTTCGGCCGCCGTCCCGTCGTAGATGATCGTCCCCTCCGCGGTGAACTCGAGGGTGTGAGAGCCGTCTTTCGTCGCCCATTGGCCGATGAATTCTTCGGGGAATTCGAAGGTCGGGGCGGCCTCCGGGGTCTCTTGGAGGGTCAGCACGACGTCGATGTCGTAATTCTCGTCGTAGAGGCGGATCGTGCCCTTGGCTTCCGAGTACTCGAGGGTGTATTCGAGGCCTTCAAGCGTCGTCGTGGCCTTCATGTTGATGAAAACCTGCCGGAACTCAAGCGGTTCCTCGAAGGCTTTTCCGTCGAGGGTGGCCGTCGCATCGGCATTGATCACGAGGGTGTGGCTAAGGCCGCTATCTTCGTCGACCCCGGTCCAGGTTCCGAC
This sequence comes from uncultured Bacilli bacterium, assembly GCA_944358895.1. GTDB lineage: Bacteria > Bacillota_I > Bacilli_A > RFN20 > CAG-826 > UBA4951. The sequence goes on from CALVSB010000003.1 coordinate 57,531, forward strand.
GTATTTCGGATCGATGGCCGGTTCGACCGGCTCTTCGACGGCCTTCTGGAGGTCGACGTAGAGGGCGCCGGTTTCGTCGGTCAGGCGGAAGGTTCCGGTCCCGGGGCGGTAAGTGAGGAGGTAGACATTCTCCCCGACCGTCGCTTCGACGCGGTAGCCGCCGGGCGGGGCCACCGTTTCTTCCCAAGCCCCGAGGACGGCTTCGACCCCGTTGATGGTGATCTTGCCGTCTTCGGTCACGACCACCTTGTAAGGGTCGCCGGTTCCTTCGTCGTTTCCTTCCCAGGAGCCGACGATTTCCGCCGGCATCGCGACTGGCGCCTCGATCTTGAGATTCGCGTAGACATCGTCGTTCGAGAGGTTTATCTGCTCGGGGCCGTAGCTATCCGCCGGCATGTAGGTCAGATCGTAGGAGGCGGCCCCGACCTTGAGGGTTCCGTGGTAGTCGCCCCAGTCGTCGACGGTGAGGCCGAGGAGCTCGGCCGCTTCCCCGTTCAGGGTGATGCCGTCGTCCCCGATGACGAGGGTATAGGCATCGAGGGTGTAGGTGTCGACCCCCGTCCAGGTATTCTTCATCGCCTCCGGCATCGGGACGGTCGGGATGGTGAACGTATAGTCGATGGTCGCCGTGTCGAAGTCGACGATGTCGACGCTGACACGCTCGCTATAGAAGGTGCCGGCCGTGTCGAACATCCGCGTCGTGTAGGCAAAGTTGTCGACTTTTCCCGCCTCGTCGAGGTGGATGGTCAAATCCTTGACCGAGCCGTAATAGGCGAGGAAGGCAACGACACTTTCGTCCTCGAGGAAGAGGGAGGCCGCGCTAAGGGAAGAAGGGCCATCCCGGTAGACATAGGTTCCTGCCTCGTCGGTCGGGACGAACATTTCCGGAGCCACGATGTTCGGGAAAGGCATCGGGTAGTATTCCCCGTCGTAGGCCTCGCCTCTGACCGGTTCCCCGTCAACGATCTCGAACTCGTAGTACTTGCCGTCGTCATAGAGGGCATAGCCCCAGTCGTTGATGCTCGTGATGCCGCCGTCATTGGCAAAGAGGGTGGCATTGTAGGTGACGGTGCTCCGGCTATGGGCCACTTCGATGTCGTCCCGGCCAAGCGGGGTCATCGTCTTCTCGTAGACGAAGCCGGTGGTGTCGCTAGGCCCGGAAAGGGCCAAAGTCCACGTATCGAGGGCTTTGCCGATGGCGTCATGGTACGCTTCGGTTTCGAAGGGGGCAGGTACTTCCCGGTCCCCGGTCGTGACCGCGAGCTCGAGTTTCATCTCCATCGGGTCGCCTCGTTCGTCGGTCGCCCCGAGGGTAATGCTCAAGGTATCGCCGAGCCGGGCGACCGTCGCCGTATCGAAGGTCCCGACCGCGTAGTGCATGAGGGGAATCGAGAAAGCCTGGACCTTGGCCGCGGAGACCGCATAGCCGTTCTCCCCAAGGGTCAAATCGGCGGCTTCGAGCTTGCCGAAGGGATTGTAGAAATAAGTGTCCCACGGGGCTTCGACCGTCTGGCTTTCGTTGACGTAAAGGGGTGAGGACAGGATCTTGTTGTCGACGTCCCGCATGTAGGCGGTCGTCGTCCCGTCTTCGTCTTTCCGGTAAAGATCGGCCGCGTAATAGATCCCGTATTCGTCGTAGTCGTAGAAATCAAGGGAGCTCGGGCCGAGGAAAATCTCGATGTTCGTCGTGACCCCGTAGCTAGTAAGCGTCCCCTTCCCTTCGAATGAGGACGAGGCGAGCGTCGCGAGGTAAGCCTCGTCGATGGCCGTCGCCGGAAGAGGCGGCTCGCTTACAGAAGAAGAGGAAGAAGATTCGCTTGAGGAACTGCTTCCAGGGATTTCCCCTTGGCTCGAGGAAGAACCGGTCTCCTCTGCAGCCGAGGATGATGGCAGGCTCGAGGTCGTGGTACCACCGCAGCTACCGAGCAAAAAAGCGGCTCCGATCAAGGGGAGCGCTAGGGTCTTTCGTTTCATGGACAACCCTCCTTTGCCCGGAAAGATACATGAGTTCAGCAAATTGGCAAGCATTAGTTTGTTATAGAAACGAATCGTCAACGAAAGCGGCCATCCAAGAAGCAGCTGATAACTAACTGTCAAAATGGAAAAACATTCGGCCTTGCCTAGCCAAACGGCTATTCGCTTTTTTTACTCGTCTGCATCGAAAGTCGATGAAAGGTACATCTTCTCAATATCATTAACTTCCATGATGTTGGGATAGATATCGGATAGCCGGCGATACGAGGAATAGCCCTTAGACCAAGAAGCAAAGTAAATCTGGTCGGGCCGGAGTTCTTTCATCGCAAAGGTGTTATGCATCTCCATGACGACCTGGATGCCCCTGCCCCGAATGGCTTTGAGGAACCCTTTGATTGAGGATGGGGGCAGGCCTAGATCGGCTCCGTCGACGAAGAAGACGGCTCCCGATGGGAGAGATAAAAGAAGGGCAAGAATCAGGCTTTGGCTCTTCATTCCAAGGGAAATCTCCGCAAAAGGGAGCTTTCCTTCAAAATTTCCGTCCTCGAGGACAACGTAATACTGCTCTTCAAGAGGACCATTGGTCATGACCGATGGATCTTTCTTAACCATGAAAGACGGCATATCGGAATAACCATCGAGGGCCTTTTTCACTTCTTCCGGGCGGCTGGCCAAGAGGTCCATCAGGTTCGCGTTTAGGAAATAGCCGGATGTCAGGAAGTTCCCATGAGCGACCGACGAAACGTCAGCATAGGCAAAAGAACGGAAAAAGCGGAAGGTATCCTGAATGATTTCGTCAGTCACTTCCCTCGAGGCGAGAACTCGAAGAAGAGGGACGAGGCTAGACCTCGTCTCCTCAATGTCATAACGAGATCCTTTGAGAAGGTCTTTCCCTTCATGGCTTTCCAAATAAGTTTCTCCGTCGATTTTCAGATATTCCTCGGAAATACCGCCATCGGCTCTCGTCTCGAGAAAATAGTCGCGTCTCCGTCCATCGATGTCGAAAAATAACTCGATGCTCCCCTCGATCAGACAATGGTCCGAGCGGCCATCTGAAATATATTGGTTGACCGAAAACCAGTTTGCCGGAAAGGGAGAAAGGATCTCGGGCGGAAGACACATAAGGCTGATAAAAGAACGCACGGCCTTAAGAAGAGAGCTCTTGCCGCTGCCGTTGGGCCCATAGAGAGCAATTGGATTCACGACCGGGCCCAAAAGATTCTCTTTCAGGTAGCGGTACTCACCCTTAGTCAAATCCAGTTCGCAGCAGCCGATCGAATTGACATTCCGGATAACAATCTTTTTCAGCATGAGCCTTCCTCGAACAAACGTATTTTAAAGGTATGATCCTTCACTGGGGATATTGAAAAAAAAGACCCGGCAACCGTCATGGCTCCGGGTCCTTCATTCGCTCAACAACTAGGCGTTAGCCGCCGCTTTGCTCACGACGATCCGCCCAAGGGCCAAATTGCACCCCTGGCCGTTGAATTCGATCTTGTCGTCCATCCGGACCAGAATCCGGCTGGCCCCGTCGGCATCGAGATAAGCCACGATCGGCTCGGATGAGAAATCGGAGGTATAAGGCGGGATCTCGGGAAGGGCTTTGTTCGTGACATCCTCATCGGTCACCGTGTGGCTATAGCTATAGGTATCGACCGGGTCCGAGACCGAGAACCCATCCTCGTCGATGCTGTAGGCAATGGTCGAGAGGCTGAAGGCGAAAGTTTCCCCAACCGCGGCCACGGTGAGGTTGTTCAAGTTGGTGACGTGGCAATAGAGTTCCACTTTTACTTCCCCGGATAGTCCCTCGATGTCGGGAGTCCGCATGTAGCCTTCAGGGTCGATGAGGTTCAGGTAGTTGCTCCCGAATTTCGAATTGACCGTCGAATAGCCTTCTTCGAAGAAGGCCAGTTCGTTGCCCTCGTACCCGGCGAAGGACTTTTCGAAGAGGGTCTCCCATTCCCCGTCGGCATCCTCAAGGGAGGAAGAGGAAGCGCTCCCGAGGGAATCGCTGTCGGTAATCCCTTCTGAGGAGGAACTGCCCTCGAGGGAGGAAGAGGAGGCCGGAATCTCAACCTCTATTTCCGAAGAAGAGGAAAGGGAAGAAGCAAGGGGCGAGGAGCAGGAAGCGAGCAAGGCTAGGGCAAGCGGGAACAAACATTTCTTTGTCATGGCCAAACTATACACGAAAAGGAGGGGCGTGCGGGGGTTTCTCCGGGTGGCCGCCCTTACCTTATAGCTGCCCCCAAGGATGCAATGCCATCCGCGGAGGGTTAATTGTTAGCTTCCCAATGGCCTATGCCGGCCACCTTGCTCCTTTTTTCCAGGTAGCCGCCCGGGAACGGGAGAGCCTAGAGTCAACCGCTTGGTCCTGGAAAAGAAAACAGGCCGGATGGGGAATCAGCCTTAGATATGCCCTGCCCTGTCGGTTTCGATGCATTGCACGCCCCTCCAGGGTTACTCGGAACTCTTGAAGAAAAAATATCTTCGGTCTTTTCAACCCTCTATGCATTTCTGGTTTCCTTTCTTCCGGCCGCCCATTGAAAGCAGACCAGTGACAGGATTCAGAGGCCGTCATCGTTAAAAACAACATCCAATAAGGCCAGAATGGAAGAAATCGTTTCTCCAAAGCCAACATCGAACGCAAAGCTGTTCCTTTTGCGGTATAAGTCCCACCTCTTAGCCATCTCGGCATCGCATTTGATCTTTTGCGCGATAGCGTAGGCCTCGTTTCTGTCAATTGCAGTGCCCCTGTAATCGCACGTGCGAAAAAACGCCTTTCTCAGAATCGAGGAATCGATATCCCCCCATCTCAGCTTATGAATGATGTATATGTCGTAAAAATCCTTGCTCCGACTGTTCGCGATTCCCCTAAACAAAACGGTTTGGAGTTTCTCCGCGAGTATCGTTTCGAAGTTATAGGCCCTCAAATGAAAGACCGTGTCCTCGAAAAGGGATTTGTATTGATAATCGACCGCTTCCGGCGTAATCGGATCGCCGGTGGCGATATCGATGCTGACCGCTTCTTTAATGTTTTCCAATCCTGCCGAAAGTCTGACATTGAATCCGCCGTATTCATCGTCTCGCCTGATTTCATCGATGCCGCACAACTCGAAACGCACGTCGTCGCCTCCATTGGCGGAAACGACTTCCCTGAATACGCCCGCTATGTTTTTTCGTTCCAACTTGACTTTCTGGGCCAAGATGTCGATGTCCATGGTCGATCGGAGTCGTATCCCCAGGCACGTCGAAAGTAAAAATCCGCCTTTGAAAACAAAACGGTCCGCGTATTTGGAAAGCGAAAGGCGCTTTAGGAAAGCCTCAAAGAAAAAGGATTTCAAAAGGATGTTCTGATGTACGCCCGTTTCCTGGGAAAGCCTGTTGATTCTTGACTGGAGGGAAGCCTTGTTAATCGCCATTGAGCATTACCTCCATTTGTTCTCGCACTTTTCGCTCGATGCCTAGGGCTCGGGCATAATTCATTAGCTTGTTGATGTTCCTGTCTTTTGATCTCGAATATATGAGCAATGCTTTCGCATAGGTCTCGAATTCCACAATGTCATTATGCTTGATAAGGTCGCAGATGGTCTTTTCCTTGTCGTAAACGCTCACCATATTGCCAAGGCTTGTCTTTAGCCTGACCAGGCCAAGCGAATATGATCGGCCAACCGTGTCGGTGTGCGTGATAATATCGCTCCTTTTTTGGGGGAAGGGCCGGTAATTTATTGGCCCCGTCACCTCCAAATAGTTTGGGATGATGTCGCCTAGGCCGTGAAGATAGATGGCCGAGCTGAACGAATATACGTATCGGGGGTACGTATATTGGAAAACAAGATAGGGATCGACAATCCAATCCTCGAGGGCATAGAACCCCCTTGCGATTCGCCTTAGGCCGTGCTTCTTGGAAAATCTCGTCAGGGCGATTGACGGAATCCCCAAGTCGTCGATTTCCTTTCTTGTTAGATAACCATTATTGGATTCCAGCAGCCGGTTAATCTTTTGTTCGTTTGTCATTGTGTTCCATTTCCAACCACAATATACATTCTTATGGTTGTATTTGCAACGGCAAACCAGGAAAGGGGAGGATAAGTCAAAAACGCTAGCCTTTGGAGAAGTCGCACAGGCATGTTCCCCGAAGATTTGTCAAAGCACCCAGTCTTAAGGCATCGTTGGGTCTAAGGCATATGGAAGGCGAGGTAATCATCTAACGACAAATCGTTCCTTCGATAGGCATGGAAAAGGCCCGAGCACCCTTTCGAGCAACAGACGCGTTGTTTCGAGATTTCCATGGCATCCGCATCCCCGTCTTCCTTTTCCGAATCGGTGATGTCGACGCCTTCGACGGAGCCCGCCGCAACGGCGATGGCGACTCGGCATTCGCGGCCGTAGATGTAGCGTTCCATCAGTTCGGAACCGAGGCTGACCTTGCGGCAAGCCATGACGGTCTCGTAGGGACGAAGGGCAAGATGCCAATCTTCAGCTTGGGTCCCATAAGGCCTCCTTGTGAATAGAGAAGGGAATCCATGCCCCCTCGCTCGATGGAAAAGGGAGGGTTTGACAGGGGCAAGTTGCAGATACGGAAAGATGCGGTCTACCCATTCAACGACAAGCGGCCATAGAGGCCGATGCCAAAAAAGAGGTTATAGATAGATGAAATGGATCTGGTGGGGTGTGCAAGCTTCCGTGCAAGCATCGGGTTTTCGGTCGGGTCTGAGCCATTGAAAATCCTCGAACAACCCCTTCCGGATTGAAGATCAGGCATTCGAAAAGGCCAATCGCATCGGCAAAAAAAGAAAAATGCCGGCGCACCCCGGGAATTTCCCGAAATGCTCCAGACATGTCGATTCGATGTGGTGCCCCGCCGCAGAGTCGAACTACGAATTGATCCTTACCATGGATCCGTTATACCGCTTAACTAGCGGGGCATTGCCTTGCGGCGATAGAAATCATAATTAAGAAGGGGGTGCCGTTCAAGAGTAATCTTCGCGTAAGCTGATGATCAACGGAAAATCGCCGCAAAAAGGGCCTCTTTTCCCGGCTTTATTTGTCATAACGCGTCGAAGATCGCTCATTTAAGCGGGGAAAGGCGATGTAAGTCTCGCTCACCTGCTCGGGATGGCGCATCTGCTCGACGATGGCCCGCCCGGCCGATAGGCCGAGGGAATGGACGTCGATCGAGACGCTCGAGAGCTTCGGCTTGGTGTAGAGGGCCAACGGGTAATCGTCGAAGGTAATGATCGAGACTTCGCTCGGGACCTTCTTCTTGGCATCCTGGAGAGCCCGTAGCGCCCCGAGGGCCAGGAAGTTGTTGGCCGCCACCACCGCGTCGATCTCGAAAGAAGATAGAGCGGTCCTCACTGCCTTCTCGGCCTGAATGGCCACCGGCTCGAGGGAAAGGATCCTCCTCTCTTCCAGTTCGATGCCCTTTTTGGCTAGGGCCCGCTTCACCCCGTGGAGGCGCGAAAGGGAAATGTTGTCGGCTTCCTCGCCCCCGACAAAGAGGAAATGCGTGCGGCCATGGGAAAGGAGGCAATTGGCCGCCACTTCCCCGCACACCTCGTTGTTGTTGTCGATCCAGGACAATGAGCACTTCTCCTTCGGCTCCCCGATGAGGAGGGTCGGGATGGCGAATTCATGGACGATGTCGAGGAGGAACGGGGTGATCTCGATGCCGTGGACGACAAGGCCGTCCATCTCCTTCTGGGAGGCCATCTTCCTTAAAGGCGCGAGGTCGCCCCGCTCGACCTGGAGGAAATAGACCCGGTACTTGTAGCGGGCCAGGCTATGCTCGATCCCCGAGAGGATGGCGAACTTGTGGGGATCCTCGAAGAGGGTCTCGTAGGAGGTTAGGAAAACGACCGACCCCGTCTTCCCGGTCGCGAGGCTTTTGGCCTTGCGGTCGGGGACGAAGCGGAGCTTCTTCATGGCCCGCTCGACTTTCTCGCGGACCTCCGGGGAGACGCTCGGGAAGGAATTGACGACCCGGGAAACACTCGCCGTCGAAACCCCGGCCTCTTTCGCCACGTCCTTGATGGTGCTCGACATATCACTATTCTACCGGTTCGAGGAGGAGATAGCCCTTGCTGGCCAGTTTTCCTTCCGCGTAGCCTTTCGAAAGGAGGACCTTTCCCGGAAGGGGTTCGACCGTCCGGCTCTCCTCCGAGGCATTGAGATAGACGGCCACCGCTTTCCCTTCGCCCGAGCGGAGATAGGCGAAAAGGCCGCCGCTTTCGCTATGGAGGGCCTTGAAGCCTTTCCCCCGGAGGGAGGGATAAGCCTTCCTAAGGGACGAAAGAGAATGGAGAAGTTCCTTGAACTTGACTTCCCCGCCCCACTCCATCGGCCGGCGGTACTCATTCTCGTGGAGGCCGGTAAAGCCCCGCTCGTCGCCATAGAGGAGGTTGACCGGGCCGGGATAGGTGAATTGGAGGACGTAGGCGAGCTGCATCCGCCCTTCGTCTTCGCCCATGAGGGTGAGGAAGCGCGGGACGTCGTGGGTCGAGAGGAGAGAAAGCATCCCGCCGTAGTAGGCGGAGGGTATCCGGTTGAAGAGATAGGCCGTCCTTTCGAGGAGGTCGTCGCTTTTCCCACCGGGCGAAAGATAGGCGAGGACGGCCCGGCGGAAGTCGTAGTCCATCGCCCCGTCGAAGCCTTCCTCAAGGAGCATCGGGCGGGGGTTTTGCCACGTCTCGGCCAATAGGCAGGCCTCGGGGTTCAGCTTCTTCAGGGCCGAGGAGAAAAACCGCCAGAAAGAGGGCGAGCATTCGTCGGCCGTGTCCATCCGGAAGCCGTCGACCTTGAACTCCCCGACCCACTTCGCCATGACCTTGAGGAAGTAGGCGCGGACTTCTTCGCTATCGAGATCGAGCTTCGGCATGTGGGCTTCGTATCCGAAGGTCGCGTAAGAGGGGCGCTTTCCTTTCTCCGGCGGGTACTTGACCGGGAAGGAGAGGGAATAGAACCAGTCCCGATAAGGCGAGGCTTCCTGCCGTTCGAGGAGGTCCACGAAAGCAAAGAAGGAGGGTCCGCAGTGGTTGAAAACCCCGTCGAGGATGATATGCATCCCCCGCGCGTGGGCTTTTCCGACGAGCCGGGCGAAGTCCTCCTCGCTCCCGAAGGAAGGGTCGATTTGGAGATAGTCCTCGGTATCGTAACGGTGATAGCTCATCGCCTTGAAGATCGGGTTGAGGTAGATGGCGTTGCAGCCCAAAGAGAGGATGTAGTCGAGGCTTTGCTCGATGGCTAGGAGCGTCCCACCATGGTGGGCGTTCCGCTTGTTTGAAGGTTCGACCCCCGGAGCGAGGAAACTATCGGGGAAGATGTTGTAGAAAACGGCTTCCGAAAGCCATTTCGGGGTCTCGTGTCCGAGGGAGCGGAACCGGTACGGGAACTTGAAAAGGTCGTTCCGTTCCGTCGAAAGTTCCTCATGGAAACCTTCCCCGTAGTAGTAAATCCGCCCGCCGTCCTTGAAGAGCAGTTCAAAAGCGTAGACGAGGCGGACGAGGGGCGTCGATACCTCGGCTTCGAAGTAATCGTAGAGGCGCGTCGCGAAGGTCTTTTCCATCTTCGCCCGCTCCATCTTGACGACCGGGGCCGGGTAGGCGGTGTCGCCATAGAGGAAATAGGCTTCCTTGAGGTCGCCCGCCTTGGCCCGGAGGCGGAAGGCAAAATGCCCCGGGCGGGGGCTATAGGCCATTTCGGAAAGGGAACGGTGAAGGATCGAGCTGAGGTCCATGGCATTACTCCTTGACCCCGCCGGAGGAGAGCCCGCTCACCATGTGGCGCTGGGCGAGCATGAAGACGGCGAGGATCGGCGCGCTGACGAGGAGGGAGGCAGCGAAGAAGACGGGCCAGCTCCCGGTCGATTCCTGGGCTTGGAGGCCATAAAGGCCGCTGGCCAGGGTATAGAAGTCGGGGTTCGAGACGAAGGTCGTCGCGAAGATGTACTCGTTCCAGACGTAGATGAGGACCATGACCCCGGTCACGGCCAGGGCCGGCCGGGCCAAGGGCAAGAGAATCCGGGTGATGACCTGGAAGGTCGAGCAGCCGTCCATCCGGGCCGCTTCCTCAATTTCGTAGGGAATCGTGTCGAAGTAGCCCTTCAGGTTGTAGAGGCCGAAGATGGCCATCGTCCCGACGTAGACGAGGAGGAGGCCGTAGATGCTATTGGAAAGGCGAAGCTCCCGGATCAAGGTATAAATCGAGTAAAGGGAGAGGACGCTCGGGAAGGCGTTGAGGATGATGAGGAAGCGGATGGCCGCCCCTTTGAAACGGAAGCGGAAGCGCGAGAAGGCATAGGCCGCCGGAATCGAGATGGTCAGCACCAAGACGACGGTCGAAACGGCAAGAAGGATGGTGTTCCCGAACCAGGTCAGGATGTCGTAGTCGGTGAAAAGCTTCACGTAATTGTCGACCGTCCAAGTCTCGGGAAAAAGGGAAAGCGAAGAGGAAAGGAGGGAATTGCTCTCCCCGAAGCTCACCCCGAGGGCATAGAGGATCGGGAGGAGGGTCAGGAAGCAAAGGACGATGAAGAAGACTTGCAGTCCCGCGACCTTGGAGACCGTTTTCGCTTTTTTGATGGCCTTTCGGCGGGCGATTTCGGGGCTGATGGCCTTATTTGGCTCCATGCTTCGCTCCTTTCTTCCGGAAGGACGGGTCGAAGAAGACGGTCGAGAGGACGACGAGGACGAAGATGATGGTCGCGACCGCCCCGCTATAGCCGTAATTGCCGGTGATGAAGGCCTGCTGGTAGGCGTAGACGATGACCGTCTCGATGTGGGCCCCGGTCCCGACCGGGGAAATGGTCATGAGGTTGATGATGTCGAACTGCTTGAAAGTCGTGAAGAGGGTGATGAGGACGGCCGGGGCAATGATCGGCACGATCGAGGGAATCGAGACGAAGAGGTGCTTTTCGAAGGCGTTGCAGCCGTCGAGGGAGGCGCTTTCGAAAAGCTCCTTGTTCACGCTTTGGAGGGCCCCGTCGATGATCATGATCATGAAGGGGAGGGCCAGCCACAGGTTCACGATGGTGCAGGAAACGAAGGCGAGGACGTCGTTCGAGAGGAAATCGGCCTTCGCCCCGAAGAGGGAAAGGATCTTGTTCAAATAGCCGAACTGGCCGTTGAACATGCCGTTCTTCCATAGAAGGATGCTCACGTAGCCGGGCATCGCCCACGGGATCATGAGGAGGGCTTTGTAGACCTTCCTTCCCTTGAGGTGGGGCGAGTTGAGGAGGACGGCCAGGACGTAGGCGATCACCAGCTGGAGGACCATGTTGACGGCCGTCCAAAGGAGAGTGATCCCGAGGCTACGAAGGAAGCTGGCGCTCCCTAGCGAGAAGGCATCGACGTAGTTCTCGATCCCGATAAGGGTGTAATCGTAGTAGTTGTAGATCCCCATGTTGGTGAACGATAGGTAGACCGTGTGGCCGATGGGGAAGACGACCACGAGGAAAATGGTAAGAAGGGAAAGCGAAGAGAAGAGCCAGGGCCTCGCTTCCCGCTCGATTTTCCGCAGGGCCGCCTTTTTCATTGCATCTGCTCGATGAGGCGGAGGGCTTCTGCTTGGTATTTGTCGGCTGTTTCCTCCACGTCGGCCCCGTTCATGTTGACGTCGGTGAGGAGGTAGCCGAGCTCGCTCCACATGATGTCCATTTCCGGGCGGGAAGGCATCGGGATGGCCGTCGCGGCCTGCTCTTGGATGGCCTTCACGATGGTATTGTCCTTGACGCCTTCGACCTCGTAGGCCGCCTCGAGGGCCGGGGCGCAGCCGCTAACGAGGGCGAGCTCCCCTTGGACCGCCGGATCGAGGAAGCACTCCATCACGGCCTTGATCCGTTCCTTCCGGCCGCTATCCTGGCACTTGATCTTGAGGGCTTGGATGCCCTGGACGCCGCTATAGGGCGAAAGGGGCTTCCCATTGGGAAGGGTCGGCATCGGGGCCACCCCGATGTCGATGCCGGCCTCGAGGGCCGAGGGAATCATCCATGGACCCCCGATCACCATGTCGGCGCTCTCTTCGAGGAAGAGAGTGTTGACCGTCGCGTAGTCGGCGCTCGTCCGCGGCATGTAGTCGATGAACTTCTTGTGGTACTCCAGCGATTCGACCACCGCTTCGTCACTAAGTCCCGGGGTGCCGTCCTCGTGGAGGATTTCCCCGCCGTAGCCGTTGATCCAGGCCGAGGCGTAATAAGGGGTCGAATGCTGCTCGACGAAGCCGTATCGACGCCCGTCGGTATATTCCTGCATGTAGGCATATAGCTCTTCCGTCGTCGACGGAAGGGCGGGAAGGGAGGGATCCTTGTCTCCGACGAGGTCGCGGTTATAGAGGAAGAGGGTCGTCTCGTAGTAAAGCGGGAGCCCGTAGTTCGTCCCTTCGTATTCCATGGCCTCGAGGGTGAGGGGCACGCTTTCCTCGTAACTGGAAGGATCGATGAGGCTATCGAGGTCCTCGAGAATCCCAAGCGTCGCGAAAAGGCCGATCTTGTCGTGGGCGAAGATGTACATGTCGGGGCAGCTCGAGGGGTCGTTCCCGACGAGCTTCAGCTGGTCGGTCATCGAGTCGCGGCGGACGAACTCGACCTTCTCCTCGGGCAGTTTTTCCGCGATGGCTTTTTGCAAAACTTCGACCACCGCATCCGTCTTGTCGTGCCAGATGACGAGGGTCGAGTCGTCGCTCCCCCCGCAGGAAGAAAGGCCGGCGACGGCCAGAAGCCCGGCCAGGGTGAGGGCAATGCGCTTTTTCATGGGTTACCTCCAAGGGAAGAGGGGGCCCGAAGGCCCCCGGATCGTCTATTGAGAACGATTAGTAGGAGATGGTGAGGAGATACTTGCCGGTGGCGTCGGTTTCCCCGCTCACCGTCGCGTAGACCGTCTCCTTGCTCGTGTCGATGTTTTCGGGAAGGTCGGCCGTCTGGAGGCGGGCATCCTCTTTATCGCTATTCGGGTCGTCGATCGAGATGATGATCTGGTCGCAGGTCGTCGAGACGTCGTAGGCGAACTTCCCGTCGCTTATCTTCTCGAGGGCCTCGCCCGGCCAGGTCGAGAACATCCCGACCCCGCTTTCCTTGTTCCAGGCCCAGAGGTAGGGCTCGGTCCAGGTCTCGGGGACGCTCACCTCGAGGCGGTAGGTGTCGCTCGGGGGCATCGGCTTGGTATCGTAAGCCACGATGCCGGCTTCGTTCTTGCCGTCGATCAGGTACTCCCCGACGTCGGCGAACCAGGCCGAGTTGCCGTTGTTCTTCCGGAGGGTGAAGTTCACCGAGGTCCGGCTTCCGCCGTCGGTCACGTAGTAGGAAGCGTACTTGCTCGAGGCGAAGCCCATGAAGCGGTAGCCGTCGCTGTCGAGCTCGGTCGGGATGAGGGTCGCTTTCCCTTCGGCGTCGACCCCGTAGACATTGGCCGTCCGCCAGGCGTTGGGGACGTGGACCCCGAAGTAGGCCTCGCTTTCGTAGGCCTTGGCCGCCGGGGCACCGGCGGGAGCCTCGTAAAGGGCCGTCAGGTTATGGGTGGGGCGGGTCGTTCCATCTTCGTTATTCGCCGTGCCGTCCGTCACGCCGTCGAACCAGACGTCTTTCCCTTCGATGAGAAGGCCTTCGCTTTGAATGGCCGTCTCCGTTCCCTGGTTGGCCGCGATGATCACCATGTCGACCCGGGTCGGGACCGCAAGCTGATACCAGCCGCCCGCGGCTTCTTCCATCGCCCGGCCCGGCCACGCCATGCCCGGGAAGGCATTGGCACCGCCGTCGTTCGTCCAGGCCCAGAGATAGGGATCGTTCCACCCTTCGGGGGCTTTGAACGAAATGGAGTAGCCGGTCGTGTCGGGCTCGGTTTCGAGATCGTCGAAGGTCGGGTAGTCGGTCGGCTCACCCGTGGATTCGGCTTCCGAGGAAGAAGAGGAGACGGCTATTTCTTCCGAGCTTCCCTCGGAAGGGGCCGCCGATGAGGAAGTCCCGGTTTCGCCGCATCCAGCCAAGATCAAAAGGGCCGCGGCGCCGAGAACAGGGAACAAAGACTTTTTCATTGATGGTCCTCCTAATGTTCCTACGGCCATTATCAGGGGGCTAAGAAGCGTTTTCACACACAAAGTTGAAAGCGGTTACATTACTATTAAATTCGATGGTGCCTACCTTTTTCCTATGTAACGCTTACATTTGAAAACGACTTTTCGAAAAACGAATCCCCGATAAAGCCGCTTTTACGTAAGAAAAGCCCCGCGGGCGGCGGGACTCTGTTTTCAAAGAACGGCGAGCAGCTTCGCGTGGAGGTCGTAGACAAAGGAGGAGTCGATCTCGACTCTCACCCGGTCGCCGCGCTTAAGTTCGACGTCGGTATCGAGGAAGATCTTCCCGTCGATGTCGTCGGGAGCGTTCCAATAGGACCGGAGGGAGTACTTCCCCTTCTCCCCGGCCAGGACATAGGCGTCCATCGTCTCCCCGACCCGCTTCTTGAGGAGGCCGACCGAGATCTTCCGCTGGGCGTCCATGATTTCCTGGGCCCGGCGTTCGCGCTCGGGATGGGGAATGACGGGGCGGATGGCATAGCCCATCGTCCCTTCTTCCCGGGAATAAGGGAAGACGCCAAGGTGATCGAAGCCGATTTCCTGAATAAAGGAGAGGGTTTCGCGGTGGTTTTCCAGGGTTTCCCCCGAGAAGCCGGCAATGAGGGTCGTCCGGAGGGCCGCCTTCGGCATGAGCTCGCGGATGCGGGCGAAAAGCTTCCGCATGCTCTCCCGGGTATCCTTCCGGTTCATCTTCTTAAGCACCTCGTCGCTCCCCGACTGGATCGGGATGTCGAAGTACTTCTCAACGGCCGGGTTGTCCTTCACGTAGAGGAGGAACTCGTCGTCGATCTCGTCCGGATAGAGATAGAGGAGGCGGATCGAGGGGAAGCCGATGGCCGTGAGTTCCTTAAGGAGGTCGACCATCTTCGGCCGCCCGGGGAGATCGACCCCGTAATGCATCGGGTCCTGGCTCACGAGGGCCAATTCCCGGACTCCCTTCTCATAGAGGATTTTTCCTTCTTCGAAGAGTTCTTCCATCGTCCGGGAGCGATAGGGCCCCCGGATGTAGGGAATGGCGCAGAAGGCGCAATAGTTGCTGCAGCCTTCCGAGATTTTCATGTAGGCAAAGGGAAGGGCGGTCGAAAGTTCCCGTTTCAGGGGATCGATTTCCTTCACCGGTTCCTCGAGAAGCTTCCCGACCAGTTCCCCGAAGCGGGGATAGTCGGAAAGAGGGACGAAGAGGTCGACTTCCGGGAGGCTCTTCCTAATCTCGTCGAGGTCCTTGTAGAGGAGGCAGCCGGTCACGACGAGCTTGGCCGGGTAGTTGCCCATCTCGAGGATCGTCTCCACCGCTTCCTTCTTGGCCGCGTCGATGAAGCCGCAGGTATTGACGACGATGACGTCGGCCTCGTCGGGCCGGAGGGTGATCTCGAACTCGTCCTTCGGGAAGCAGGCCAAAAGGTTCTCGCTGTCGACGAGGTTCTTGGCGCAGCCGAGGGAAACGAGGCCGATCTTCTTCTTAGAGGCGGCCATAGCGTTCGACCAAGGACCGGATATAGGGCGCCTTGGCCTTCAGCCCGTCGAGGGAGGCGAGGCGGAAGGTCCAGTTGACGCTATCGACGACGCCGGGGACGTTGAGGCGGCTTTCCTTCCCGAGCCCGAGATAGTCCTGGGCAGCGATGATCGTGTATTTGGCCTCGAGCGAGAGAGCGTAGGCAACGAAGCAGTCGACGTCGGTCGGCTCGTTATAGCCTTTGGCGTGGATCTGCTCCATCCAATAGCGGCAATGGTCGGGACGGAGGGACTCGAGGTAGGCCTTCATCGGGTCGTTGTCGTGGGTGCCGAGGTAAGCGACCATGTTGTTCTGGTCGACTTTCTTGCCCTTGAGGACGTCGTCGAAGGTGAATTCCACGACGTTCATCCCCGGGAAGGCATAGTGGTCGCGGAGGACGAGGACCTCCGGGCGGAGGTCGCCGAGGTCCTCGGCGATGATCTCGATATTCGGGCACTTCTTGAGGAAGAGGTCGAAGAAGGAGGTCGCGGGGCCGAGAATCCACTCGCCCTCGACGGCCGTCGGGCAGGAAGAGGGGATCTTCCAATAGGTATCGAAGGCCCGGAAATGGTCGAGCCGGATGATGTCGTAGAGCTCGCCGTTCCTCCGGAGGCGGTTGACGACGAGTTCATAGTCTTCCTTCTTCAGCTTGTCCCAGTCGTAGATCGGGTTCCCCCACCGCTGGCCGGTCGCCGAGAAGTAATCGGGCGGTACCCCGGCGACGAAGGTCGGCTCGAGGGTAACCGGGTCAAGGAGGAACTTGTCGCGGTTCTCATAGACGTCGGCCGAGTCGTAGCCGACGTAGAAAGGTACGTCCCCGACGATCTTGATGCCCTTGCCGTGGGCGTATTCCCGGAGGAGATCCCATTCGCGGTAAAGCTCGTACTGGATCCAGGTCTCGAATAGGCGGCCCGTCCGCTCGGCGGTGTTCTTGTAAGCCAAAGACGAAATCCGGTCTTTCTTTTCCTTCGGCCACTCGGCCCAAGAACGCATCCCCTCGCCCTTCTTGAGGTACATGAAGAGGGCATAGACCTTGCACCAGGGATGCTCCCTCATGAAGGCATTGAGGGTGGCGGCTGCCCCCTCTTTCTTCATGAACGCCTTGTAGGCCTTCTCAATGTAGGGGGCCTTGAAGGCTTTCGTCTTCTCGTAATCGACCTTGCCCGGCTCGACGCCAAGCTCGTCGGGAGCCGGTTCGGCGAGGAGCCCTTCCTCGTAGAGGGCATCGAGATCCATGTAAAGATCGTCGATGGCAAAGCTCGAGAAGGGCTGGTAGGGCGAGTGCCCGTAGCCGAGCGGGTTGAGCGGCAATATCTGCCAGAGCTTCATGCCCATCTCGGCGGCGAGATCGACGAACGCCCGGGAGCTCTTCCCGAAATCCCCGATCCCGAAGCGGGAGGGGAGCATGCTGACGGGGCAAAGGACCCCGGCGACGCGTTGTTCCATAGTCTTATCTTTCTCCTTTCAGATTGTTTCCTTTTCGACTTCGGTCGCACCGAGGGGCGAGATCCCGACTTCGATGACGGAGTCCTCGCCATAGCGGCTGCCGATGGCCTTCTTGAAGGCTTCCTCTTCTTCCTTCACCACGAAGTTGATGGTGTTCCCGGCGAGGCCCCCGCCCATGACCCGGTGGGCCGAGCGGAGGGTGGCGCTTCTAGCGACCTCCACCGCCTCGAGGGGCGAGGAGGCGTAGCGCGAGGGCTCGATCATGACGTTCCGGAGGAGCTTTTCCTGGCTCAGCTCCGTCATCCGCTCGAGGGTGAGGAAGAAGTCGAGGTTTTTTTCCTCAAGCGCCCGCTTGGCGAGCTTCACCTGTCGTTCCTCGTAGAAGAAATGGCGGGCCCGGTCGACGACTTTCTCCGGGAGGGCGAGGCCATTGGCTTTCTCATAGAAGGCCGCCTCGTCGACTTCCGAGAGGACCTTCTTCCCGAAGAGGGCGGCCACCTTCTTCATGTCGCCCGGCATGGCGTCGTAGAGCGAGCCGAGCCCGGCATGGGAGGAATGCGGGTTGACGAGGTAGATCTTCACCTCGTCCTCGAAGGGCCAGACGATGCTCGTGACCTCGGGCTCGCCTTTCGTTAGATCCATGTAGGAAAGGCCGCCGAAGGCGCTCCCGGTCTGGTCCAGGATGCCGCTCGCCTTGCCGAAATAGACGTTTTCGGCGAATTGCCCAGCCTTGGCCATGACGAGGGGCGGGATCTTCCCGTCGTTATAGAGGGCGTTCATCGCCTCGGCCACGAAGAGCTCGTAGGCAGCCGAGGACGAAACCCCGGACCCGGAGGCGACGTTCCCGATGAGGGCGGCCCGGAAGCCGCCGACCTTGTAGCCGGCTTCATTAAGATAATGCATGACCCCGCGGGTGAGGCCGATCGGCCGCCCGGCCTCGCTTTCCTTCTTGGCGAGGTCGTTGCTCGGGAAGGTGAAGGGCGGATAGCCCTCGCTCAAGATGGAGACGAGGACGGGATCGGGCCCGATGGCGGCCCGGAGCGACAGGGTGGCCGAGGCCACGAGGCAATGCCCTAACTGGTGGTCGGTATGATTGCCGATGATCTCGAGGCGGCCGTTGCTTTTGATCCACTTCGCGCTCGGCTTCCCGCCGAACTGGCGGGCGTAGGCCGCCTCGGCCTTCGAAAAGAAATAGCGGTCGGTCTCGTTCATCGTAGGTTCTCCTTCACGAAGGCCTCGAAAGCCTCTTGGTCTTCCTTGCTGTTCTTGTAGACGGCGACGTCGTCGAGGATGGCGCGGCAGATGGCGTTGACGTAGTGCTCGACGCTTTCGCCTTTCTTTAGATGGGCGTAGCAGTCGGAAAACTCCTGCAAATCCGGGTTATCTTTCGCGAGTTCCGCGAATTCGAGGCTTTTTTGCGCACCTTCTTCGAGAAGGGCCAATTGACGCTTCAGCCGGGCCGGGAGGACGAAGAGGCCGGCCGCTTCGATGAGGCCGATCCCTTCCTTCTTGATGGCCCACTTGTCTTCGTGGGCATGGTAGATGCCGCCCGGGTGCTCCTCGTTCACGCTGTTGCAGCGGAAGATCAAATAGAAGCGGTAAAGATCCCCTTCCTTGCTCGCGAAGGGAGTGAAGGTCTGGTGGCAGGTGCCGTCTTTTTCGATAGGGGCGAAATGTCTCTTTCCGTCTTCGTGGTCCCGCCAGGCGGCGAGAAGGCGTTCGGCCAAAGCGGCGATCGCCGCCTTGTCCTTCCCTTCGAGGAGGAGGACCGAGTCGTAGAAATCGAGGATCAAGATTTCGACCCCGTTCTCGTGAGCGACCGTTTTCCGTTTCTTGGCCTTGAAGAGGGGGAGTTCCTTGTCCCCGCCCTGGAAGTGCTCGTGGGTGAGAATCGAGCCCCCGACGATCGGGAGGTCGCTATTGGAGCCGATGAAGAAGCGAGGGAAAAGGTCGACGAAGTCGAGGAGCGAGCGGAAGCAATGAGCGTCGATCTTCATCGGGCTATGCTCGTCCTGGAAGGCGATGCAATGCCTTGAGAAATAGCCATAGGGGCTGTACTGGAGGTACCACGGGCCGCCATCGAGCGTGATCGAGACGAAGCGGAGGGTTCCCCGGGGCGGGATCTTGCCCCCGCCCTCATAGCCGAGGTTTTCCTTGCAGAGGGCGCAGGAAGGATAGGCGACGCTTTTGGCCTTGAGGGCGGCCGCGATATCCTTGTTGTTCTTCTCCGGCTTCGAAAGGTTGATCGTCACGACGAGGGGCGAGGCCCCGTCTTCGTAAGTCGCGTCCCAGCGGAGGTTTTTCTTGATGGCCGTCTCGGCGTAGTAGCCGCTGGCCCGCCCGACCTCGAGGAGGTATTCGGTCGCCTTGAAGGGATCCTCCTTCATGAGCGAGTGGAAGGTTTCGTCCACGGCGTCGGGCCGCGGGGTAATGATCCCGAAGATGGCCACCGCTTCCTTGTGCGGGTCCTTCGAGCCGAGCTCGGAAAGAGCCGTCTCGAGTTCCTCGTAGAGGCTGTCGGGCAGCTCTGGGGCCTCGTAGGCGAGCTCGCCCTCGTAGGGCGAAGGCTCGTGGAGCCAGGCGAGAATCACGTTCTCGGCGTAGATGGAGTCGAGTTTCCCGAGGCCCAGCCTTTCCTTGGCGAAAAGCACGAGCTTCCGGGCCAGTTTCTTGCGGTCGGTCATTTCACTTCCTCCAGGCGGTATTCGATAAAGGTGCGCTGGGTCGCGCCGTCCCTGATCGCGTAGTCATTGACGTCAAGGGGCGAGAAACTCGGCTCGAGGGCCACCGCCCCGAAGCGTTCCCAGCTTCCCCCGCGGTTGAGGGGCAGTCCGGCCACCCCGAAATTGTCCGTGTAGACCTGGACGCCGGGGAAGGAGGTCGAGATGTGGAGCTCGAGGTCCTGGCCCTTCAAGACGACGCGGTCCCGCTCGTCCTTGGTGTCGAACTTATAGCTATGGTCGTAGCCGCCGGTCACCCCGTCGAGGATCTCCGGATCGTGGAGGTCCTTGCCGATCTTCTTGCCTTCCTGGAAGTCGAGGGCCGGGCTCACGTCGGCATAGCCGAGGGGAATGAGCCCTTCCCCGTACATCATGGCTTCGTGGGAGCGGATCGCTAGTTCGTGCTCCTCGATCGTTCCTTCGCCATTGAGATTCCAGTAGCTGTGGTTGGTAAAGCTGAGGAGGCTGTCGCCCTTGGCCACCGCCTTCGTCTCGATTCGGAAGGTCGGCTCGACGTCGCTAAGAAGGTAACGGACCCGGACGGTGAGTTCGCCGGGGAAGCCGCCTTCCCCGTCGGGGGAAGTGAGGTAGAAGTCAACGCGGCACGTCCCCTTCTCGAGAAGCTCGATGTCGCTCCGCCACTTCTTGAAGGCAAAGCCGGAAGTTCCGCCGTGCAGGCAGTTATTCCCGTTGTTCTGCTCGAGCAGGTATTCCTTCCCCTCGAAGGAAAGGATCCCGCCCTTGAGGCGGCCGGCCACCCGGCCGACGCTCTTCCCGTAATAGCCGGTCGAGCGCTCGTAGACGTCATGGTCGCGCGGGGTCTCGACGAGGTGCCTCCCCTTGTAGAGGCAATCGTAGATGCCAGCCCCAACCTCGCTCAGGATGAGGGTGAGCCCGGAACGGCTTTCAACGACGAAGTAGGCGCTTCCGCCATGGACGGCTTGGGTGATTTTCATACGCTAGTGACGGCCGATTTCAGGATCAAGGCCAGTTCCTCCTCGCTTAAGATCTTGGGGACGTGGTACAGGGGGTTGGCTTCCTTGGCCGCTTCGTGGGCCAAGGAAGAGGCCGCTTCCTCCCCAAAGGAAGGAAGAGGCAGTTTTTGGTCGATATGGAGATCCCGCTCGAGGGAATTGACCCGGGCGATGAAGGCCTCGGCCTTCTTGGCCATCGAGAGGTCATTGCTCCCGCCGATCGCCTCTTCAAGGCGGGCGAGGGCCGGGTAGGCCTTGCTCCCGTAGGCGCGGAGGACATAGGGCAAGAGGACGGCGTTGAGATAGCCATGGGGCAAGTGGTAGCGCCCGCCGATGGCGTGGCTGAGGGCATGGGAATAGCCGACATAGCCGCGGGCAAAGGCCCGCCCGGCGAGGTAGGAAGCCTTGAGCATCTCGAGGTTGAGCGAAAGATCGTTTCTATTTTGAGCGAAAAGCCGCCCCTTTTCCAAGATGGTGCGCGTCGCGGCGATGGCATCGCGCGCCACTTGACTGTCCTTCGGGCGGTTGAGGAAGCTCTCGAGGGCATGGGTCAAGGCATCGAGGATGCCGTAGACGGCCGGCCGCTCGGGCAGGCTCTTGAGGTATACCGGGTCGAGGACGGCGAGGCTCGGGGTGAGCCGCGGCGACATGATAGCCACCTTCCCTTCCCCATGGGGAAGCGAAAGGACGGCCACCGGGGTGATTTCGCTCCCGGTCCCGGCCGTCGTCGGGACGAAGGCCATGAACGGAAGCTTCCGGTGGACCTTGAGGAGGCCGCGGAAGGAGGCAATGTCCTTGCCCTTATAGGCGAAGATGACGCCGGCGCTTTTGGCCACGTCCATGGCCGAGCCGCCGCCGATGGCGACGATGGCGTCGCAGTTGGCCCGCTTCATCTCGAGGTAGCAGGCGTTGGCCGTGTCGAAGCCCGGCTCCCCGCTCGGGAGGACGTAAAGGGTCGGCTCGATGCCCTTTTCCTTCAGTCCATCGAGGAGAGGGGCGTCGGCCCCCGAGCGATGGACCGAGTCGGAAAGGACGAAAAGGGGGCGGACGTAGCCGCGGCTGCTCAGTTCGCCGACGAGGCGGAGGGAACTCCCCTCCCCTTCGAGGAGGCGGTGCTCCGGATAAGAGACGAAACGCGCGAGGACCCTAAGGATCCACTGGTAGCTCCGGGCATAAGCCGAATAAAGGAAAAACATATCGCTATGGTCCTATTCTTTAATATCCTACAACAAAGGAGCGACGAGGCGGAGAAGGGCCCATAGAAACTTCTTCTTGGCCCTCATTTTCCGATATTCCTCGGAGGTCACCTGCCGGCTCTTCTCGATCGTCAGGAGGAAATCGTCCTTCATGTCCTTCACCGCCCGGCTCCCGACGATGAAGGTCCCGTTTTCGAGGTGGAGGTAAAGGGAACGGTAGTCGAGGTTGATCGTCCCCTCGGTCGCCCATTTGTCGTCGGAGACGAACATTTTCTGGTGGACGAAGCCCGGTGTGTACTCGTAGATCTTGACCCCGGCCTTCAGGAGGGGCCCGTATTCGCTCCGCGTGAGCTCGTAGACGGCCTTCTTGTCCGGGATGCCCGGGGTGAGGAGGCGGACGTCGACCCCACTTTCAGCCGCCAGGCAGATGGAGTCGCGGAGCCGGGCGTTCAAAACGAGGTAAGGAGTCGAGATATAGACATAGTCCTTGGCCCGGGCGAGAATGGCCTGGTAGACCCCGACACCGACGGCCGTGTCGCTATAAGGGAGCTCGCCATAGGGCTGGACGAAGCCGTCGGAGACGGGGAAGCCGCCGGCTTCGTCGATGAAGCGTTCCGAGCGGTAATACTCGTAGTCGATCGCCTCGTCGGGGGCAAACTCGCTCTTCCAGAGGGCAAGGAAGAGGAGGACGTATCCATGGACGGCCTTGCCCCTCACCATGATGGAGGAATCCTTCCAGTGGCCGAAGCGCTCCTCGGCATTGATGTACTCGTCGGCCAGATTGATGCCCCCGGTGAAGGCCGTGTGGCCGTCGATGACCATGATCTTCCGGTGGTCGCGGTTGTTCATCCGGATGTCGAGGAGGGGCTTGATCTTCCGGAAAACCCGGGCCTTGATTCCCATTTCGCAGAGTTTTTTGTCATACCCCACCGGCGTGGCTCCGAGGTTCCCGACGTCGTCGTAGACGACCCGGACGTCGACCCCGGCTTTGGCTTTGCGGACGAGGATCTCGAGAATCTCGTCCCACATCTTCCCGGGCTTGATGATGAAGAACTCGATGAAAATGTAATGCCGTGCCTTCTCCAACTGCTTCTTCATCTCGGGGAAGGCATCGTCGCCGAGGGGGAAATAAGTCACGGCGCTATTGAGATAGCAATCCCCTTCCGAGCCGTGCTCGATGAAGCGGGAAATCCGGTAGGAGTCCTCGTCGTAGGCCTTGAGCTTCCGGAGGGTTTCCTCCCGGCTCGACTCGACTTTGAGGACCGAGTAATAGCGACGGAGGTAGGCCTTCTGCTTCTTCGTCCGGAGCTTGTGGGCGAACATGAGGTAGAAAAGGGCCCCGACGACCGGGACGGCGACGAGGAAGAAGAGCCAGGCCGTTTTGTACTCCTCCTCGGCCGCGGAGTTGACGATGAAAACCCCGATGCCGAAGTTGACGAGGAAGAGGGAAACGACGACGTAGAGGGCCGCGTTCCCGTTCAAGGAACCGGCCGTGAGGAAATAGACGATGGCGATGACGAGGGCGAACTCGAGGAGGACGCAGATCATCGTGACCGCTTTTTGCCAGAAGCCGTTCCGCCAGAATTTCATTCTGACCCGATTGTAGCCGATTTCCGCCGCTTTGAAAGCCGCAGGAGGAAGCAAAACGGGCAAATCGGCAAAAAAAGAAGCCGCTTTTGCGGCCTCTTTTGCCTAGATTACTGTTTAAGGGGGCGGAAGATCGACTCGAAGTGGGCCATTCTTTCGCCAACGTGCCCGCCGTCGTGGGTCAACCCGGCGGTGAAGGAGGGAAGGTCGGGCTTTTCCCCGGCGAGGGCCCGGTCGAAGAGGCCGAAGAGGACCTCGGCATCGGAAGCCGCCTTCTCGTAGAGGTCGAGGAAGGATTCGTTCCGCTCCTTCCCCGTGAAGGGGTCGGGCCAGGGGAAATGTTCTTCGTTCAAAAGGTCGAAGTCGTTCTTCGAGAGCTCGATCTCGAGACCTTCCCGGGCCGCTTTCGAGGGGTAATGGAGGGCCGCGACCTGGCTCTCTTTGCCCATGGCGAGATCGACGAAGACCTTCGAGAACCACCGCGGCTTGTTGGTGATCTTGAGGACCGCTCGGTAATCATCGAGGGCCGCGGCCAGGGACGAAGGCCCGAGCCCGGGGATCTTCCGGTCACCGAGATAGGCCGCGGTCGCCTGGTAGAGATGGGCGGATATGCCCGCGGCTTCCTTTTCGTCGAGATCGATGTAGCGGTAAGCGTACGGGGTATAGGTATCGTCCCCCGTCGCGATGGCCTCGTCGATGAGGACCTCGAGGAGGGTGTGGTCATGGGCAAGCTTGCCGTTCAGCTTCCTATCGTCGCTGAAGCCGGTCCGCCCGAAGACGAAGAGATGGGCCGCCCGGTCGAGGCAATAATGGGCCCCGAGGCCGTAGACGTAGGAGGTGAAGCTTTTGGATTTGGCTTCCCCCGCTTCTTTGAGAAGGGAGGCGAAATAGGCAGCCGGGTCGATATGGTGGAGGTCGCTTCCGAAGGCCGCCACTTCCTTCCCGCCTTCCCGCTTCTTCCACGGGAGCTGGCCGTAGAAGAAATAGGGATCGGGGCCTTGGCTCCCGAGGAGGAAGGCCTTCTCTGCGAAATCAGGATGATTACCAAGAAGCCGGAGGGCGAACGACCGGTGGGTCAAAAAGGCCGGCATCAGTCGAGGTCCCCCATCGCTTCGAGGCCCTTCGGGGTATCGACGTTATGGATCTTGACGTTTTTGACGAACATGAAGATGGCGATCGAGATGGCCATCATGACGGTCGCGTAGATCGGGAGCATCCGCCAGCCGAAGTCGGGGACGAGGTAGATGACGAGGCCGACGATGACCGGAGTCACCGTCTGGGCACCCATCGAGGCGGCATAGTAGTAGCCGGTGAATTGCCCCACTTTCTTCCCGGTCGCGAGTTCGACAACCATCGGGAAGGAACAGGTATTGACGAGGCTCATGCCGAGGCCCTTGAGGATGTAGACGAGATAGAGATGCCACGGGAAGGCGGCATACTCGTCTTCTCCGGCCGGATGGCCTTCGAGGGTGAAGCACATGATGAAGTAGCCGGCGATGGCAAGGCCAAGGCCGATGAGCATCGTGTACTTCCGGCCGATCTTGTCGGCGATGAAGCCGGCCGTGGCAAAGCCTATAACCGAGGCGACGCCCATGAGGATCGTCGTGATCATCGTCGACTGGGAGGAGGCATGGACGTAATAGATGACGTAATTCCCGAAATAAGTCCCGACCGCGTTGTCGGCCATGAACCAGAAGACCTCGGCCGCCAGGATGAGGAGGAGCATTCTCCGATTGGCTTTGCTGAGGGGCCGGTCTTCCTCGACCCGGTCGACCGATTGGGCTTCCTTCTCCCCGAGTTCCATTTCGGGGCGGAGTTCCCTTTCGAGCTTATTCTCCTTGATGGTGAAGAAGAGGACGAGGGCCGAGACGAGCATGAGGACCGAGGCGATGAGGAAGGGAGCCTCGATGGCCCAGATGTTCCCGGTCGCCCAGGTGATGTCGCCGGTTCCGAGGTAGTCGCTCAAGACGAAGACGATCCCGGCCAGGGTCGCGAAGGCCCCGCCGAGGTAGCCCATGATGTTGATGATGCCGTTGGCTTTGCTCCGAAGGGGCTTCGGGGTGATGTCCGGCATGAGGGCGACGGCCGGCGAGCGGTACATCATCATGAAGAAGATGACGATGGCCATGAGGGCGATGACCCCGGCCACGTTGTTATAGTGGAAGCAAACCGGGATGAATGGGAAGGCGATGGCCGAGACGACGGTCCCGAGGAGGATGAAGGGCATCCGCTTCCCAATCGGGGTCTTCGTCTTGTCGCTCATCCGCCCGAAGATCGGGAGCATGATAAGGGCCGCGAGGTTATCGAGGGCCATGACGATGCCGACGAGGTACTGGACCTCAGTCTCGTTATCAGTATGAAGGGCTTCCTTGAAGATCTCGGTGAGGAAGGTCGGGCACCAACTGTCGTAGACCTGCCAGAGGAGGAGGATGCCGAAGAAGGCAAAGCCGATCAGCATCGTGCGCTTGACGTTCAGCTTGAGCTTCGGGGTCGACCCGCTTTGTGTGCTTTCCATGCCTACCATTCTAGGTGTTAAGGGCGGGAAAGGGCAAAAGGCATTTTCCCTTTTTGCCGCGAAAATCCGACTTTTTGGATATCCATTCCAGCAAAAAGCCCGCAAAAGGCCCTTCCTTTTCCCAAAAACGAAAAAAGGAAGGGAGTGGTTCCCTTCCTTGAAAGCCGTCTTACCGGCGGCTGACGGTGACTCTTGCCTCCTCGGGCGAGACCTCTTCGAAGGAGATTTCGTAAGGGAAGGAGTCGCCCTTGTTGAGGGTCGTTTCCTCGTAGAAGGAGTTCGCGTAGCCTTCGAGGGTGAAGACGTCGCCCGTCTGGAAGAGGTCATCCTCTTCAAGGAGGGCACTCGCGCCGCCGCCGACCCGGGCGAAGGAGTTGCTCCCGTCGGCCTGGATCAGATGGATGAGGTTGTACTTGGAGATGGCATAGCCGTTTTCGTTCGGCACGGTGGCGACGGCCGGGGCGGCGTAAGCCTGGTCGAAATAGGTGTTGTTGTTGCCCGGGAGATACACCTCGTCGGTCCCCGGTCCCTCTGGCAGTTCGTCGACGAAGCCGATGGCCGAGTAGTAGCCGTCGGAACGGGGACGGAAGCGGCCGAGCCGGGCATCGACGTGATAGAGGCGGATCCCGCCCTCCCCGAGGGAAGAAAAGTAAGTACTCTCGTAGGCGTCCCACTGGCAGGCGCTATTGCCGACCTTCGCGAACAGCTCGATGAGGATGTACTCGTCGAAGGCCGTCCCGTTCCAGTTCGTCCCGACGAGGAGGGGGCTCCCGCCAAGGGAGGCGGGTTTTAAGACGACGCTTCCTTCTTCCCCGCTTCCGAGGTCGAGGCAGATCGGGTCGACCCAGCCGAGCGACATCTTCGAGAAGGAGTTCCAATCCCCGAGGCCGATGTCCTGCATGTCGTAGCCGCCGAGGAGGTCGTAGGCGCCAGAATAGTCGTAGTAGTCCTCGATCCCGTAGATGTGGCCCTGCTCGTGGATGGTCGTGAGGGCGTCGGTCAGGTGGCCGAGGTTGCTGAGGGAGTAGGACATGATGGTCGGGGCCTCGAGGGAGCCCTGATCCATCGCGAGCGTCCCCATGTGGGGCCAGATGCCCGAGGAGCCGTCCTCGTGGTCGGAGCCGTCGACGATGAAATGAATGGAATCGATGTGCCCGTCGTCGTCGCTATCGTAGCTGTCGAGATCGAGGTCCTCCTGCTCGGAGAGCCAGGCCACGCAGTCCTCCAGCATCGCGTAAAGGCGGCTTCCGCTCGGGTCGGAGTTGAGCTGCGACTCGGTGTAGGAGGCCTGATACATCGATTCGAGGCTCCCGTAGACTTCCCCGCTCACGCTGAGGCGGCCGTTGGAGGCGCGCTCGTAGTAGTTGACGAGCGACCACTCGTTGTCTTCCCCGAAGATGTTGTACTCGACCTGGGCGAGTTCCTCGTTCGTCCAGCTGTAGGTCGGATTGCCGGCGAGGGCAATCGGGACGATGAGGACCTTCTGCTCGCCGCTCGAGGGAGCGAAGTTCGCCGAGTAGTCGCTGGCCGTGTAGGAAATCGGGGCAACGCTCGCGTAAGGGGAGGAAAGGACCTCGACGGCGATGCTCGCCACCTTCTCCCCGGCGGCGATGAGGACATTCGCCGTCCCGGAACGGAGGGCGGTTACCCGGGTTCCTTCGACTTTAAGGACCTCGGGGTCGCTCGAAGACGTCTCCACGAGGGAGGGATCGTAGCTCATCGGCTCCGTTTCGTAGGAGAAAGAGTAGCTTTCGCCCGGGTAGAGGCTGAGACGCTCGACGCTTGGTAGCACCGCCTCCGCGCTCGGGGGATTGTCGAAGTCGTAGACGTAGACGCTTTGGCTGGCGGTCGCAAGGCCCTGGTAGGCGAGATGGAAGGTAAGAAGGCCCTCGTCATCTTCCCCGAAGACGGTATCGAGGGCAACGTCCTTCCCGTTCAGGGTCCCCACCGCTTCGTAGCCGCTTTGTAGGAGGAGGCTCCGATGCTCGCTCGTCTCGAGGTAGACCCCGCCGAGGAGGTCGGAAAGGCGGCTCCCGATGTCGGCCCGCTTCTCGAGGAGGCTCATGCTCAGGGAAACATTGAAGGGCTCCTCTTCCTCCTTGAAGGAGATGTGGACCTCCTTGAGGGCGAGGGTCCCGCTTGAAAGGAGGAGGCGGAAATGGGAATAGCCGGGCCCAAAGTCGCTCCCGGCCGCGATGTCGATGCTACCCGAAGAGGGAAGCTCGAAGCTTACGTAGGCGCTTTCCCCGTCCCCGAAGGCGAGGCTCGCCTCAGCTCCCGCGGAAAGCTCGTAGACGAGGCGGAAGGAAGAAATGTTCACGAGGTCGGTCGCGTTTTGGAAGAAGGCTCCCTCTTCCATGAGGAGGATCGAGCCTTCTTCCGAGCGCGAGGAGCTCGCGGAAAGGTAATAGATGTCGGTCCCGATGATCTCCATGAGGGAGAAGTCCCCTTTGAGACCGGCTCCGGGACGGGAGGCGTATTCGTCGCTTTCCCCGGTCAGGTCGATGGCCTTTTCCGCTCCGATGGGCTCGCTCGAGCTCGAGGAGGAACCATCCGAAGAGGAATCCGGGCGTGAGGAGGAAGAGACCTCGGACGAGGAGCTTCCGCCCTCGCCCGCGGAAGAAGAGCCCTCCGCAGACGAGAGGATGGAGGAAGAGGATGAAGCGCCCGTCCCCCCGCAGGAAAGAAGGGCCAATAGGAGGCCGAGGGAAAGTGGCAGCCAAGTCTTTTTCATGTTTTGCTCCTGCGGCCGGGCCAGGGCCCAAGCCGGCTTTTTCAACGAAAAGAGGGGGAAACGGCAAGCGTTCCCCCTCGCATGAGCTTAGAGATTAGGCGTTCGGGTAATCGGCGCTCGCCGGGATCGAGGTCGTCCCGATGTCCGAGAGCGTGAAGGTGAGCTTCTGCTCGACGCCTAGGATGGTGAAGCCGGTCTCGATGCTCTTGATGGTCGGGGTCGCCGCCTCGGGATCGAGGTGGATGACGACTTCCGTCGTCGAGGTGGTCAGGGCCTCGCTATGGCAACCAGCCATCTGGTTGTCGAAGTAGGTGCCCATCCCCGAGACGGCGGCCATCGCCGTGTAGGTATAGGGGTCTTCCTCGTCCTGGGCGAAGAGCTCGGGGCTCACGAGGTACATCGTCGGGCCGAGGTCGGAGAAGTCCTCGACCGTGTAAAGGGTGGACGAGGAGAGGCTGACCGGGCTCCAGCCCCAGCCGAGGCGGTCGTTGTAGGTGAAGGTGTAGATGTAGAAGAGGTCGTCTTCTTCCTCATAGTCGGCGAGATAATGGGTCTCGATCGAGACGGCGGTCGTCCCGTCGGCCGCGGAAAGATCCTCGCCGTTGTAGTTGTAGTAGGCCCGGGTCGGGGTGTAATAGCAGTCGTAGTAATAGGTGCCGGTCCCCCACTGCTCGGTGTAATCCGACTCATCGAAGGACTTGCGGTAGGTGAAGTTGTCGTAGTCCTTGGTCGCGAGGAGGGCTTCCTCGAGTTCCGGGTTATCGTAGGTCAGCGGCGCAAGGTGGTGAACGGTTTCCTCGCCCCAGGCGCTATAGGTAACCTTGGCCGTGCACTTCCGGGTGTAGCGTTCGCCGACCTCGTTGGGGAGGGTGAAGACAAGGCTTTCGACCTCGCCGCCCTCGTTAAGGACGACTTCGCAAGCCGCGACCCAGTTGGTCGCCGAGCCGCCGTAGCAATCGACGAGGAAGTTGGCCTTTTCCTGGCTGAGGTAGAGCTTGCCGCCCTCCTCGTAGAGGTCGCTCGGGCGGATGTAGTCCCACGGGTTCTTGTACATTTCATCGAAGGCGTAGGGGGTATAGATGCCAGTATTCTCGTCGTATTCGGCCATCGTCGCGTACTGGACGGTGTTCTGGACCGTCAGGGCTTCCCGGGTGATCGTCCCGTCCTCGGCCCGGAAGTAGGTTGCAAGGGGGTTGCTGATCGTGTAGCGGGTGCTCTCGACGAGGTTCTGGTTGCCTTCCTCGTCCATCAGGATGTCGCAATAGGTGAGGGTGCTGCTCGAGGAATAGCCGATGTCCTCGGGATCTTCCCCGTAGCCGAAGGCGATGTCGTAGACCCTCCCGCTATAGATGCCGAGCTCGGTCGTGCTATCGCGCTCGACGTGGGTCTGGAAGTCGACGTGGACCTTGTGGCTCCGCCGCTGGAGGGAGGAGACCGCCTTCTGGGCGGCTTCCGTCCCTTCATCGTAGGAAGGAAGGCTCGGGGTTTCCCCTTCCGAGGAGGAAGAGGAGGAATCGCTGCTTCCTTCTTCCCCGAGGGAGGAGGAAGAGGAAGCGGCCGGGTCGGTGCAGGAAGCCACCAGGAGCCCGCAAAGAAGGAGAGAAAGGGCGTATTTCTTTTTCATGTTCAGCATCTCCTTTCGTCAGATGGAGGCCAGGTCGAGCCAAGCCGGGAGGGTCGTCGTGCCGTAGTTTCCATAGCTCGTCGTCACGCTCGTCTCGAGGGCCTCGATGCCATAGGAACAGCCGATGGTCGAGACTTTCCCGTCGGCGCCGAGGCGGACGTAGGCGCTTAGCCCGTCGGAATCGAAGTCGCTTACGAGGGCCTCGGGCATGAGGACGGCACTATTGAAGCTGACCGCCGCCTCGTCGAGGACATAGGTCCCTTCGCTTTCCTCGCGGTACTGCTCGCTCATGACCGTCGCGAAGTCGGGAAGGAAGTCCGAGACGCTTTGGACGAGCCCGCCCGACATCGAGA
Organism: uncultured Bacilli bacterium; assembly: GCA_944358895.1. Classification (GTDB taxonomy): domain Bacteria; phylum Bacillota_I; class Bacilli_A; order RFN20; family CAG-826; genus UBA4951. The sequence continues at coordinate 88,206 of CALVSB010000003.1, forward strand.
AGGAGGAGCCGTCGTAGACGTAGCACATGTAGATGCCGCCGGAGCGCTCGCGGTAGAGAAGGTCGCCTGCGACCGGATAGGGCCGCCCGGCGTCGAGGTGGACGTAGATGTCGCTCGCCGTCCGGTAAACGATGGCGTCGGAGGTCGCGAAGTTGCTCGTCGCGAGGATGGTGTAGTTGTCGCCCATCCCTTCGAGGGCGGCCTCGAGGCCGGGGTTCTCGTAGGAAAGGGGCTCGAGGTGGCTGAGGGCCGGGACGCTATAAGAGAATTCGACGCTGGCCGCAAGGGTCGTCTCGATGCTCAGGTTGCTCCCGGTGCCGGTTAGGTCGATGCCGCCTTCCCTAGGCAAGCAGACGAAGGAAATCGCAGCCACTCGGCCATAGCTATCGAGGGTCAGTTCCGCCCCGGTACAGGGGAAGGAAACTCCGAAATAGGCATCGAGGAGGTAGCCGGCCTTCGTCCCGTTGAGGAGGAGGGTGCCGTCCTCTTGGGCGACGAGATCGACCGGGACCACGTAGGAGAAGGGGTCGCTGTAGCGCTCGCTATAGAGGACGTCGGCGAGCATTTCCTTCTCGCGGACGCTCACCACCTTGTTCGAGCGGTCGAGCGACTCGGTATAGGCAGCCCCGTCCTCGCCTTCGATATGGAGGATGCTCCCGGAGGAGGTGATGTCGCGGACGGCCCGGGTAAGGCTCCCGTCTTCCTCGGTGAGGAAGCCGAAGTCGCGGATGAAGGAGCCGGAGGTCGAATAGTCGACGGCGGCAACCCCTTCGGGATAGTCATAGTAGAGGGTGTAGCTGCCGCTCGCGCGGTAGCCATTGGCAAAGGCGGCAAGGGCCGTCTTGACCGGGTCCTCGGCCGAAGTCGCCGCTTCGACCAAGGTCGCGCCCGGGAGGGCGAGGAGCCCGCCGAGGGCGAGAGCAAGGATAATCGGTTTCTTGTTCATGGTCGTTCTCCTTTCTCACATGAAGGTCGGGATCCGCCCGTAAAGCTCGTAGACGCTCAGGGCATCGGCGAAGAGGGCATTCCCATCCTCGTCCTCGACGGAAGCAAGGTCGGTCGTCCCGAAGGAGGAGAAGGAAACGGAGGCCGTGAGCTCGTAGCCGAGCCAGCTATCGAAGGTCATCGTGAAGGCGGGATAACCTTCGCCGTCGATGCTGGCCTCGAGGCGATGGAAATTCAGCTCGTAGTTCGTCGTGTCGACCTGGTAAAGGGAGTAGGAGTCGCGGCGCGAGTAGTAGTCGCCGGTCCCGAAGAGGTCGCAGAGGAGTTCCATCTGGAAGGCGTAGTCGGCATAGAGCTCGCCCTCGATGTCGTAGGCGAAGGCTTCGCCGTCGCGCTCGAAGAAGTCGGTCGAGAGGTTCCCGATCGTCGGGACGGCTTCCCCGATCGAGTGGAAGATCTGACTTTCGTCGCTTCCGATCGTCGTCGCGAAGGTGTCGGTTTCCGGCGAGATGGCGACGGGGATGAAGTAACTTCCCTCTTCCCCGGACCACATGCCGGTATAGGTAAGCCCGTTCGAGGATTCCTGGTAGGACATGCTCGAGAGCATGAGGCCGATTCCGGTCAGGTCGTAATAGTTGGCATAGGAAACGAGGGGAATGCTCTGGCCCTGGGCCTCGAGGACAATGGAGATGTTCTCGGTGAAGTTCCCGCCGGCCATCGCCGTCTCGAGCTGGTCGAAGGCGCCTTGGAGGAGACTTTCGTCCTCCGGAGAGAGGGTCGGGGTGGCCCCGTCGTAATCGGAGACGGCCTCGAGGGCGGCAAGGTCGACCTCGTAATGGCCCCGGAGGCCGCCGAAGCGGTCGAGGTCGAGCCGGTCGAAGCTCATGGAGGTCGGGACGCCCTCGCTATCGACCTCGAAGGCGAGGTCGAGGTAAGAGACGCTGTGGCTCTTGGCGTCGAAGGCGTAGGGAACGATGTCGAGGAGGAAGGAATCGAGCCCCGCGCTCAATCGGGCAAGACCGAGCGAGGTCGGGGTGACCGTGTAGCCCTCGCCGCTCCTTACGGCGTCGAAATAGGTGCCGAAGGCCGCGGGGGAGACGGTAAGGAGGCCGTCGAAGAAGGTCGGGTAGGCCGTCTCGAAGGCCACGGCGTTCCCGTCGCTATCGGTAACGGCCGTGTCGTAGGTCGTGTTCGAGGTTGAGAGGGAACGGACGTAGGCGTTGCCGTCCTTGCCCTTGACCCCATAGATGTAGCTGATGTCCCCGCCAGTGGTCGTTTCGCCGGCGGTGAGGGTAAGGCCGACGCGGGTAATCTGGGCGTCGGGGGCGATTTCCTGGGAGATGGCAAAGGTCGTCGGGTAGCCGCTGAATTCGTAGCCGGTCACCGTCGCGTCGTAGGAATAGATGCCGTTGAAGAAGGAAACGAAGTTGGCGGCTTCGCTTTCCCCGAAGGTCGCCCCGCTATCGTCGGCCGCGCCGAGGGAAGTGAGACCCCCCGCCGGGGCAAGGCTGCCGAGTGAGAAGGCGAGGACAAAGAGGAAAATCGGTTTTTTCATGGTTAGTCAGCCCTCCTGATCGTGAGGCTCGCGCTGGTTGCCGAGAGGGAATCGACGGTGATGGTGAGGCCGAGCTCTTTCCCGTCGAGGCCGTTCCCGTTGAAGCGGTAGCCGCTATAGAAGCCGGGGATGCCGGTGTCTTCGCCGAAGGTGTCCCCTTTCTGGAAGAGGCTCGCGCTCGAAAGCTTGAGCTGGCTGGCCATGTGGCGGTTGCTCCCGGTCCGGTCGAGGATGGTGACGAGGGGGAAGTTGGAGGCGATGCCGTCGGCATAATAGTGGTTCACCGAATCGTTGGTGTAGGCGAAGTCGTAGACGTAGCTCACGCTTTCGCCGAGGCCGTCGACCGTCGTGGCCGCGTAGTCGGGCTCCCCTTCGTAGAGGGCGAAGTGCTCGTAGCCGCGGACGAGGCGGGCATCGATCTTGTAGATGCGGATCCCGCCTTCGGTAAGGAGGGTCAGCCCCTTGCTTACGTCGTAGGCGTTGTTGCCGGTCGGCTCGTAGTGGTCGATAAGGAGGTATTCGTCGTAAAGGCCGGTCGCCTCGGGCGCGAGGAGGATGGCGTCGCCGCTATCGCTGCTTGGGGCGAGCTCGATGGTCGTCTCGCCTTCGAGGGCATCGGCATAGACCTTCGTCGGCTCGATCCAGCCGAGGAGGTACTTGCTGAAGGGGTTGTGGTCGAGGGTGGCGCTATCCATCAAATCGGTGTAGCCGAGAGGGAGGCGGTAGTTGCCTGCGCTATCCCCGACGGTGTCGTTGAGGGCGTCGAGGCCGAGCATCTGGGCCACCTCGAGATAGGCTTTCGAGAAATCCCAGGAAACAAAGGTGGCCGTCCCTGCTTGCGAGGAGGCGACGAGGCTCATGTAGGGGTCGCTGTTCCCGCACATCCAGTAGGCGGCACCCACCCCTTCCGGGACGAGGCTTTGGTCGAGGAGACCGTCGACGAGGAGCTGGAGGCCGGCGCTTTGGAGGGCCGAATCGGTCAGGATGTCCATGAGATAGGTCTCGTTGGTGAAGCTATAGGCTAGGCTCAGGCCGTCGATGAGGCCGTCGCCGTCGCCGTCGTAGGATGCCGGGTCGACCCCGCCATCGACGAAAACGGCGTCATAGACGTAATCGAAGATCTCGGAGATGACTTCGCTCGCCCCGCGGGTGGAAACGCCCTGAAGATAGCTGATCAGGGTCGAGGGAAGGGTAACCGTTTCGAGGACCTCCCCGCCGAGCTCGAGGTTCCCGTAGCTGGAGGCGTCGTAGAAATCGACGGCGCTCCTTTGGGCTCCTTCCCCGGTCGTGCCGAAATGGCCGAGCCGGAGGCGGGCCAACTCAAGGGACGTATAGCCGAAAGTCGTTTCCCCTTCCGGGGCGAAAGCGACCGGAACCACCGCAATCTTGGCTGTTCCATTGCTCGGAAGGGTCTTCCTTCCTTGGCTCTTCCGGAGCTCCCTAAGCGGGGAGCTTCCTTGTTCGGTCGACGGGTTTTCGCTCTCGCTCGAGTTCGAGTCGGGGCTCGAGGCGCTGCTTTCCGAGCCGCCGGCGGGCTCGGAGGAGCTGCTTCCGGCCGGTTCGCAGGCAAAAAGGAACGAAGCGGCCAAGAGGGCAGGCAGGACAAATTGTTTCTTCATCAGGTCCTCCTAACTAAATTAAGGATAAAGGCGCAGGCCACCTATGACTCACTATCAGGTCGCCTATCGCCCGCGTGAAAGGATAAACGGGGAAGGCAAAAAGAAAATGTTTATTTTATGAAAGCGGTTTCATCAAAGAATTAGTTTCTTTTTTCTACATTTGTTGAAAATGTCCCCGAAAGGAGAAAGATACATTACAAATGAAAAAGCCAGCGTATCTTCTTGTCATCGCAGCGGGACTCGTCCTTGCCGGCTGCGGCCCGACAGACGTCAGTTCGTCGAGCGAAGGGGAATCAACCTCTTCAACGGGCGCCGCTTCTTCCTCGATTGAGGAAGGCGGATCGAGCTCCGAAAGCTCCTCTTCGAGCGAGGACACTTCTTCCTCCGAGTCGAGCAGTATCCCGACCCCGACGGTTCCGGAGGTCCTCACCACCTCCGAAGGCCTCAAGAGTGTCTTTGATACCTTGATGAGCAAGAGCGTCGTGAGCTGGACGAGCGAGATCAACGGGGCGACCGCCTACTCGACGACAAAGCAGACGATTACCCGCGAAGTGACCGCCGACGAGGCCCTTACGACCACCGTCGACACCTCGCAAAGCCCGGCGAAGACCAGCGCCGCCTACTACGGCCTCATCGGCGACGTCTATTACGACGTCCAGGTACCCAACCAGGCGAGCCGCCGCAAGGTCGTCGAGGAAGGCGAAGCCGATGGCATCCAGTCGGTGACGGCCGAGCAGGTCCGGGAGACCCTCGACTACCAGATTGCCCAAAACAGCCTCGCGAGCCTCTTCGACTACTGGAGCTTCAATGCCGGCGACCCCTGGTACGGCGGGAACAAGCAAGCCGCCACCGAAATCGAGGTCCGCGGGGCCACGGCCAGCGCGGACGGCTATAGCGTGACCGTCGCCGCCTATTACGAGGCCCCGGAAGATTCCTATTACGAGTGCTACTCCTACACCGGCATCTTCAACTTCGTCGACGGGAAGGCCGACGAAGAAGGCAACCCGACCTACGATCTCACCGACGTCATCGCCACGACCATCAGCTGCGAAGTGGCGTCCTGGGACTATGAGAAGCATGCCGTCGCCACCGGCGGAACCTCTTATACCGGCACCGTCATGGCCTCCGACATCGTCTACGGCGAAATCCCGGCGACCGATCCCGAAGCCCCGCTTCTCGAGAATCTCGACAGCTACTACGTGACCGGCATCGAGGGCACCCCGGTCCTCGAAGGGCAAAGCGGCTACGACGATCTCGGCGAGGCCGTCTTCCAAGTCGGTGACACCCCGAGCCTCTCCTATGACACGGTCTTCAGCCCCTCCACCGCCCTCAACGGGAGGAGCATAAAGCTCACCGGGGCCAGCGACCCCGAGGCCCTTGCCGAGCCGGCTGATTCCTGGAGCGGCTACACCTTCGCCAAGGCCGGGACCTTCGACCTCTACTTCGGCGATGTCATCGAGCCTCAGCTCATCGTCGTCGAGGACGTCGTCGTCCAAGACCGCGGGGCTTCGATTCCTCTCTTCTTCATGATGAACCCGTTCGCTTCGACGACGGCCAACGGGGCGACGGTAACGAGCAACACCGACTGGGGCACGATGGAAACGACCAACGCCGTGACCCTCCCCCTCGGAGGCGATACCGCTTATCTCAAAATCAATCCGGAAACCGGGTCGGAAGACGAGGTCTTTGATCTCACGGCCATCAGCATCGACATCGACGATCCGACGATCCTCGACGTCACTCTCGGCAGCGACATGACCATCGACTATGACTACGGCTGCTGGCTCCTTCCCATCGAACTCGATGTCAAGGCGGCCGGGACCGCGACCGTCACCTTCACGAGCTCCGGCGAGGGCAGCATGGGCATGGGCACCACCAACACGGCCACCCTCACCGTGACGGCCACGGACGGGGAGGCTGAGTTCGCTTGGTCGAGTCTCGAAGCCAGTTGGAACATGACCGACTACGGCATCCCCTTCGAAGCCGCGGCCGAGCCGACCTTCGAGTACGAACGGGCGACCTTGACGGCCGGATACGACAGCACCTGGATGCCGACCGCGACCATCCGAATCTTCACCGACGAGGCCAATACGTCCCTCTATTCCGAGCAGCTCCTCGCAACGACTATCGATATCTACGGTACGCCTTATTACTTCGAGGACATCTCGGAAGGGCAGGATGGAAGTCTCCTATCCTTCCGGTGCGAGGAATGGCCGGCCGGGAACGCGGCCATCAGCTACGATTCCGATAGCGGATGCATCGTCGTCGTATGGACCTGCGCAGCCTACTAAGCCTCTTCTAACTTCATCCTAGAGCCGCCCAGTGCGGCTCTTTTCTTATCCTTCCAAAGGCTCCCCGATCGATGGTCAATTCTCCGTTCATGGAACCCTTGCTGTCTTGAACCAAACAGAGGCTTTCCTTAAGCCTGGAAGGGGTTTCTTTCCGCCAAAGAAGGAGGAAAGAAGAGGCGAGGAAGAGGAATGTTGGACGGCACGGAAAAGAAAGCAAAAGAATTCTCATAAAGTTTTCTAGCCTCGCAAACTTTCTCTTTTTGAAGGGGGTTTTGCCGCCGATTTCCGCCTCCGAGGCCCAAAAAAGGGGCCCCTTTTGATGTGTGCCCCGTGTGAGAAGGTGGAGATCAGTTTCCCCGGTAGACGTTGATTGTGGCGCCCGTCGGCGTCACTTCGAGGAAGTTCAGCACGTAGGGGAACTCGTCGCCGTTGTTGAAGCGGTCCCCGTTCCGGAAGAACTCGTCGCCATAGGCTTCGGTCCCGAGGATCCCCTCCATCGAGAAGCTGTCCCCCGTCTCGAAGAGGTCGTCTTCGCTCAGATATTTGTCGCGGGAGTAGGCGTCGCAGAAGGTGTTCACGTTCCCTTTCTGGATGACGTTGAGGAGGTAATAGGCGCTCACGCCGGTCAACCTATCGGCCGAAATGTTGGGCGAGGCGTAGTCGGAGCCGTAGAAGGAATTGTTGTGACCCACTTGGTAGGAAGTTCCCTCCCGAGTCTCCGCGCTTTGCAAGAGGAAGGAGTCGTCGACATAGGAGAGAAGGCCCGAGGAATCAAGGCGCGAAGCGAGGCGGGCATCGACGTGATAAAGGCGGATTCCGCCCTCCCCGAGGTCGCCGTAGGATGAGGAATACTCGTCCCAGGAAATCTCGTTGTTCCCGTATTTCGAAAAGAGCTCGACGAGGACGTATTCGTCGTAGGCCGTCCCGTTCCAGTCGGTCGCGAGAAGAAGGGGGCTTCCCCCGAGGGAGGCCGGAGTGAGCTCGACTTCGATTTCTTCTCCGAGCTCGAGGTTCAAATAGATGGGGTCGACCCACCCGAGCGACATCTTCGAGAAGGAGTTCCAGTCGCCCATGTTCATGTCCTGCATGTCGAAGCCGCCGAGGCAGTCGATGTAGCCGCTGTAGTCGTAGTAGTCCTCGATTCCGTAGATATGCCCTTGCTCGTGGATCGTCGCGATGGCCGAGGAGCCGAGGAAGCCGAGGTTCGAAAGGGAATAGGACATGATGGTCGGCTGATTGATGGGACCGGGCTCCATCGCGATGGTCGCCATGTGGGGCCAAAGGGAGCTCTGCCAGTCGGCGTTGCCGCCGCCGTCGACGAAGAAGTGGATCGAGTCGATGTGGCCGTCGTCGTCCGAATCGTAGCTGTCGAGGTCGATGTCCTGGTTGTAGAGCCAGTTAAGGCACTCCTCGAAGAGGGCGAGGAGGCGCGAGCCGTCCATGTCGCCCATGAGGTAGCTTTCGGTATAGGAGCTATCGAACATGTTGTCCATCGTCCCGGCCACCTCACCTGTCAAATGGAGCCGGCCGTTCGAGGCCCGGTAGTAATAGCTGGCCAAGGAATCGAAGCGGTCGTAGGAGAAAGTCGCTTCCTCCACCGCATCGAGCTCGGCTTGGTTCCATTCGTAGGAGGTGCTGCCGGCAAGCCGGACCGGCACGATCAGGATCTTCTGCTCCCCGAGGCTCGGGGCGTAGCGGCTCCCGAAGTCGCGGGCCGTGAGCTTGAGCGGGGAAACGGCAACCCGGTCGTCGTCGACGACGATGACGTCGAAGGAGGTCGAGGCCTCGGAGGTCCGCAAAGTGACGCGGGCATTCCCGGCTTCGAGGGCATGGACGCGGCCGCCTTCGGCCCGGAGGACCGATGGGTTGTCGCTTGAGATGGAGACGGCGTCGCGAGCCTCGGCCGGCTCAAGTTCATAGGGCACCGAAAGCGACTCGCCGGGATAGAGATAGACGGCCGCCTCATAGGGAACGGAGATGGAGGTCGCCGTCGCCGTTTCCGCGGGATCGTAGACCCGGAAATAGGACGGGGCGGAGCTCACGCCGAGGTAGTCGGCCCAAAGAGATGCCGTCCCCTCGAAGCGCCCGTCGAGGATGGTTTCCGCGTTCGGATTCCCATCGCCGGAGGCAAGGAGGGAATACTCGCCCTCTTCCAGAAGGCGGACCGAACCGTCGGCGAAGCTGGCCGAAGCAGCGGCCGCATAGGCGGAAAGAGAGGTTCCGTAAGGAGCGTCTTCCCCGCTTACTTCAAGGCTCACCCCTACAAGAGGCGAAGCGTCAGTGCTTTGGAAGGAAAGCTCGCCATCGCTTATGGCGATCGGGCAGGACGTCTCAAGGCGGAAGGCCGAATAGCCGTAGGAGAAATCGGTCCCGGCGGCAAGGGAGGTGCCGCTTATAAGCGGAAGGCGGGCGTAGTAGCCGCCCTCGTCCCCGAGAAGAAGGGCAACCTCGCCCTCTTCCCCGAGGTAGGAAAAGCTGAATTCGACGCTCTCGATCCCCGGAAGGGGGGTAAGCGAGGAAAGGGAGGCGTTCCTCGAAAGGGAAAGGAAGCTCGTCCCGAGGCGGTAGCCGCCTTCGTAGGAAAAGGAAAAACTAGACCCGCCGTCCTCGAGGGAGAAGGTGCCTTGGCTCAGACTGGCGGTGTCCTTGTCGAAGACGAGGGTGTGGCGGACGGGCTCCTCGCTCGAGGAGGAAGAGAGTTCCTCGGAATCTTCGAAGGAAGTTGACGAGGAGTCTTGGCCAGCCACGGCGCAAGAGCCCAAAGTCAAAAAGGAAAGGAGCAAGAAAGCCCCGATTCGACGTTTATGCATATCGACCTCCGGCCCGCCTATAGGGCGGGACCCGGGTAATGATACACGAAGAAAAACCGATTTTCCTCTTCCTTGCTCGGGGCTTGGTAGGAGGAGGAGAGGAACGAAAAGACGCCATCGGGGACCCGCCGCTCCGCCGGCCGGGCGGCATTCCGCTCCTGACAAACCTCAACGGGCGTCGAAAACCACAGCAAAACCGCCTTATCCCAATGCAAAACGCCCTCCAAAGCGGCAAGGCGGTCGCGGCTCAACAGATGGGCGCTGTCGAGGTAGACGGTGCCGTTGGGATGGGATTGCAAAAAGGCGCTGGCTTCGGAGGCCATCGCGTCTTTGATCTCTTTCATCGAGCAGGGACGGCCGTTACCGAAAAGGCGTTCCCGGACCGCGTCTTCCTCGACGACCAGGCGGTCTTCAGAAGGTGGGAGGGAAGAGGCGAAGAAGCTCTTCCCGCTTCCCGGCAGCCCGGAGAGGACGACGAGCAGCCTCACTCCTCTTCCTCTTCTTCCTTCTTAAGGGGTTCGATCAAAACCCGGCGGATGGCCTTGAGCTTCCCGAGGGCAAGGACGGTGAAGCGGTAGCCGCCGTACTCGACGCGGCTTCCGACCTTGAGGTTCTCGACGAGGATGAGCTCGGTGAGGAAACCGCTCAGGGTCTCCGATTCGCTCCCGCTTTCCTCGAAATCGAGGCCGAGCTCGTCGAAAAGTTCCTCGATGTTGATGGCGCCGTCGGCAATGTAGCTCCCGTCTTCCCGCTCGACGAGCGGTTCTTCCGCGTGGTCGGTCTCGTCCCAGATCTCGCCCACCACTTCCTCGACGATGTCTTCCTTGGAAATGAGCCCTTCGAAGCCACCGTACTCGTCGATGATGGCCGCGAGCCCTTCCTTGCCCCGGACGAGGACCTCGAAGATGTCGCTAACCTCCTCGCTCCGGGGGAAATAGGCCAGCGGCCGGATGATCGAGGAAAGATCCTCCTGCTTCTCGACGAGGGCCAGGCGGATGAGGTCAGTCAAAAGGACGTAACCGAGGAGGTTGTCGATCGTCTTTTGGTAGACCGGTATCCGGCTGTGGGAGAAGGCGCTTTCGTCCTTGAGGATCGAAGAGACGCTCGTCGAGGCCTCGACGGCATACACCTTGACCCGCGGGGTCATGATCTCGTAGGCCCGGGCCGTCGCGAAATCGACCGTCCCCCGGAGGAAGTCGGCTTCTTCCTCGCTCAGGGTCCCGGTTTCCTCGCTTTCGTCGATCATCGCCTCGAGGCCTTCTTCCGAGGACTTCTCTTCCGGGAAGAGCTTGAGGAAGGGATAGGAAACGATTTTCCCGAAGCCCCCGACGACGAAAGTGATCGGGAAGGTAAGGTAATAGGCGAGGGAAATGCCGAAGGAATAGAACTTCGCCAAGGTGAGATTCTTCAATTTGCCAAGGGATTTGGCGATGATTTCGCCGAAAGTGATCTTGAGGACGAGGAAGGTCATCGAGAAGATGAGGCCATAGGTCTGGAGGCTATCGGGGTCGACGATCCCCCAGGCGACGGAGGCGACGGCCATCCCGAGGAGGGTCGAGACGGTATCGAGGCCGGCGTTGATGGCGTCGTTCCATAAGAGGATGGCCGAGATGGTCTTGTCGTAGTCCTTGGCCAGTTTCAAAGCCCGCTTCTTCCGACGGCTGGGGCGCGATGAAAGGTCGCGCTCGAGGCGGGAGATCGAAATCGAGCCATAGGCCATGTCGGCGCTCGAGAAGAAGACCGAGCCGACGAGGAGGACGAGGATGGCAATGCTATAGCCGACGATAAGGCCCATTACTTGCTTCCTCCTTCGCTCGCCGGGAGGAGCTCGTCGAGGACGTCGTCGAGGGTGACGAGGCCGGCGTAGTTACCGTCCTTGTCCATCACCATCGCCATGTGCATCTTCTCATCCGTCAGGGCCGCGAAAGCCGTGAGGAGATCGTCGGAAAGCTTGACCTCGAGGACTTCGAAGAGAGTCGAGCGCGGCTCGAGGTGCTGGTCTTGGAAATACTCCCGGAAGAAGACCTTGCTTTGGAGGATCCCGATGCACCGCCGCTCGTCGTCGAAGACCGGGTAGCGGGAATAAGGAAGGGCCAGAAGGGTCTTGGTCAGGAATTTGGGGACGAGGTCCTCTTCCTTGATCGAAATCACCTTCTCCATCGGGGTGTAGACGTCGGATACCTTCTTGCTCGAGAGGGCGAGGGCCTTCTTGAGGATCGAGACTTCTTCCGGCTCGAGGAGCTCTTCCTCATTTTTGGTTATTTCGTTCTCGGTCACCGCCTCGTCGGCCTTTTCGACGATGTCCTCACGGGAAAGGAGGTCGTCGTCCCCGACCTTGAAGACCTTGTGGACGAGCTTCAAAAGCATTCGGAAGAGCCAGATGATCGGGAAAAGGAGGATCCCGACGATGAAGTCGGGCCAGGCAACGAAGGCAGCCACCCGGTTCGGCATTGCCTTCGAAAGAATCTTCGGGACGGTATCGCTCACGATGTAGACGAGGAAGCCCATGACGACGGTCGAAAGGACCGACTCCACCGCATCGGCCCAGCCATAGGCGTTGCAAATGAGGGCGAAAATCATCGCGGCGAGCGTCGACATGAGGGTCTGGACAATGTTGTTCCCGACGAGGATGGTGACGAGGGTCCCCTCGAAGCGCTCGGCGAGGTAGGTCACGACCTTGGCAGTCAGCTTCCCCTTCTCGGCCTCGGCCTTAAAGCGGAAGCGGTCGCAATTGGAAAAGGCATTCTCCGAGGCGGAGAAGAGGGCCGAGACAAGCAAAAGGACGGCGATGAGGAGGACCGCTCCCCAGATCGGCATCCCAAGGACCGTCGTACTATTTAAGTCCGTCGAGAGTTCAGCGGTTAGGTAAGCGCACAGTCGACTAGGGCCAGAATCATCCATTCCGGCGGTAAATATAGCGGAAACCCCGCCCTTTTTCAAGGAAACGCAAAAAGCCAGCCCCGCAAGGCTGGCTTCTTAGGGGGCTCCTCTTTAGAAGAAGGTGCCGCGGGCGGCCGTCCGGATTTCCTCGCTCGTCGAGAAGGGAATGCGGGTCGTGTAGCCGGCGCGGGCGGCGACGATCATCTTGGTCGGCCACTGCTGGATGGCGCTGTTCCAAGTGAAGACGGTGTCGTTGTAGAGGTCGCGGGCCGCCGTGATCTCCTTCTGGAGATAGGCATTTTGCTCCATGCACTGCTGGATGGCTTCGTGGGCCTTGAGGTCCGGGTAGCGCTCGAGGGCAATGTTGACCTTGGCGAACATCTCGTCGATCTGGGCGTTGGTCTCGTTCCGGGCGGCGTCGTTATTGGGATTGACCCCGCCGCGGTAAGCCGCGACCTTGACCATGACGTCCTTGTCGAGATCGATGGCCTTGTCGAGGAGCTTGGCGGCATTCTGGAGAATGACGACCCGCTGCTCGAGGTAGTTGTCGATCGTCGAGGCATCGTGCTGGATCTTCTGCTCGAGGGAGCGGAGATAGGCGCCGGCCTTGATCTTCATGAAGAGGAAGATGAGGCCCGGGATGAGGCCGAGGCACCAGAGGATGACCTCGAAGATGGTCGAGCCGACCCCGACCTTGACCGGGATCTGCTTTTCGATGACCCGGGCATCGCGTCCGGTGGAAACCGGATCGCGGGTTTCGTCTAATGGATTGGCCATGTTGCTCCTTTCTGCGGCTGAGCCGCGCGGCTATTGGCTAGAAGCATTATACAAAGGGCGGAGCCTTTTGAAATGCCTAGCGCTCCTCGTCGCCCTTCTTATCGAGTTCCTCCAGACCCTTTTCAAGGTTCTCAAGGGGGAGGAAGAAGTTCTCGAAGGCCTTCTCCTCGGCATCGAGGCTGGCTTCGTCGCCGCCGTCGAGGGCGGAAAGCGGGAAATAGGCGGCGTAGGAGTTGACCACGGCCCCGTTCCGGTCCTTGAGGAAGGAGCGAAGCGGCCCGCCATCGAACTTCTCGGCCTCTTCGTCGGCCCGCCGGACCGCCACGTCGGTGCTCTTCCGCCGCTCTTGGTAATCGAAGTAATGGACCGGGACGTCGTGGATATGGCCGTCGCCCCCGGAGGTCGGGATGTAGATGACCATCGGGACGGCCTCGAAGGCGAGGGACTCGACGCTGAAGAAGTCGGTTGTCCCGATCGAGCGCTTGTAGACGGCCTTGAGGATCTGGTCGGTCGTCGAGCCCTCCGGCATGAAGCGGGAGGCATCCATCTGGTTGACCGCCCGCATCGCCTCGTAGTCGGAGATGTCCCGCCCGAAGGCGCGCTTCGGGGTATAGTGCCCGCCCTCGGTCGTTTGGTAGAGGGGAATGCACATGAACGGGGCGAGGTCGAAGTAGAGGGATTTGAAGAGATTGGCCATCAGGTCGATGAAGGCCTGGCGCATCTGCTTGATCGAGAGATGGGCGTAGCAAAAGCCCGGGAAATAGCGGAAATACTGGCTCGAATGGTAAGTCTGGACCATGTTCAGGGTCTTTTGCTTCTTGAAGGTGAAGTCGTCGCCGTAGCCGGCCTTCCCGCGGATGAGTTCCACGAAGTTCTGCTGGGCGAGCGGGGTCATGAGGAGGCGGAACTGGACCTCGTGGTCGCGGTCGTAGGCCCCAAATAAGGCCTCGAATTCCGTGTTGGCGAGGGGCTGGAAGCTCCCGCCCTTGCTGATCGCTTCCTCGGAACGGTCCCGGAGGGCCTTCTCTTGCTTCTCGACGAAGCGCTTCAGGTCCTTCTCGTCGTCGCTCCCGTGTCCGCTCGGACGGCGGGAGAAGGAGAGGTCGGGGGCCGCGAGGTTCCCGTAGAGGGTCACCGGGATCTCGGAGAAGGAAGGGGCCGGATGGGTGTAATAGGCCGTGAGGACCTGGGTCCGGACGGTCGAGCGGCGATGGCCCTCGCTATCGGTGTAGTACTCGGTCCAGCTGATGGTGATGCTGCCGCTATAGGTCTTGTCGACCATGGCCTCGCTCTTGGCGAGAAGGCGGACGTAGGGATTGCCGTGGATGTCGCCGCTCATGAGGGAGACGACCGACTGGGTGTCGCCGAGGACGTCGGTGAAGGCATAGACGTTCTTCAGCCAATTGACCTTGTCCTCGGGAAGCTTCTCGTCGAGGGTGAACATCTTGGTCGTCATGGCCGTGACTTTCTTGAAGTCGTTCCACCGGAAAAGGGAACGGAGAGGGTAGAGCTCGCTTTCGATGAGGGAACGCTGGGCGTCGGCCTTCTTCTTGGCCCGGTCGGCCGCCCCGCGGGCCTCGGCCACTTTCCGGTTGAGGACGAGGAGGATGAGAAGAAGGAAGGCAACCGCGCTAAGGAAGCCGATCAGGCAGGCCAAAAGGGCTCCCAGGGTATAGGAAACGATCGAGAGGACGAGGCCGGCGATCCCGGCGGCCAGGCCGATGGCGAAAAGGACCCAAAGGAAGATCCGAAGGCCCACGAACTTCGAAAGGGTGGCGTGGGCTTCCTCCGACTTGGCCGCCAGTTTCAGGTACTTCTGGTAATCGGCCTCGTTTTTGGCCTCGCTTACCCCCGAGGCCTTGAGATTGCTCTCGAAAAGGTCCTTGGCCGCCTGGCGGCATTTTTCCTCGAGCCCCTCGCGGTAGTGGTCGACGGGGTCGAAATTGGCACCGGCATCGAAAGAAGACATAACCATCCTCCTATGGGGGAATTATAGGTGGGTCGCTCTCCCCTTGGGAAGGAAAGCCCGGGGGAAAATTTTTACAATTGGATAATGAAATGGCCTTTTGCTTCTTTATAATCGGAAAGTCATGAACAAGGAGGAAAGCACCGCCATGGACGATCAATTCGACCTTCAATCCGAGTTCGGGATCGACTCCTTCGGGGAGAAAGCCCAACGCGAATTCCTCAACGACGAAACGCGCGCCCGCCTCAAGAAAGTAATCGACGAAGGGGAGGAACTCGACCCCACGTTGGCCGAAGCCGTCGCTTCCGGCATGAAGAAATGGGCCCTTTCCCGCGGGGCCACCCACTACACCCACTGGTTCCAGCCCCTCAACGGCATCACCGCCGAGAAGCACGACTCTTTCCTCGCCGGGGTCGACGAAAAGGGCCAGGCCATCCTCTCTTTCTCCGGCAAGGAGCTGATCAAGGGCGAGCCGGACGCCTCTTCCTTCCCTTCCGGGGGACTCCGGGCCACCTTCGAGGCCCGCGGCTACACGGCCTGGGACATGTCGAGCCCGGCCTTCCTCATCCACGAGGAGGGCGGGGCCGTCCTCTACGTCCCGACGGCCTTCTGTTCCTACACGAAAGAAGCCCTCGACGCCAAGACGCCGCTCCTCCGGGCCATGGAATACGTTTCTTCCGAGGCTGTCCGGGCCCTCCATAACATCGGGGTCGAGGCACGGAAAGTCGTTCCCTCGGTCGGGGCCGAGCAGGAGTATTTCCTCATCGACCAGGAACAGTTCTCGCGCCGGAAGGACCTTGCCTATACCGGGCGGACCCTCTTCGGGGCCCCTTCCCCCAAGGGCCAGGAGCTCGAGGACCACTACTTCGGGCCGATCCGGACCAAGATCTCGGCCTTCATGGCCGAGGTGAACAAGACCCTCTGGCGCCTCGGCGTCATGGCCAAGACCGAGCATAACGAAGTGGCTCCCTCCCAGCACGAGCTGGCCAATATCTATGCCCCGGCCAACATCGCGAGCGACCAGAACCAGCTCACGATGCTCGTCTTAAGGAAAGTGGCCAAGAAGCACGGCCTCATCTGCCTCCTCGCCGAAAAGCCTTTCGAGGGGATCAACGGCTCCGGGAAGCACGACAATTACTCCCTGACGACCGATACGGGCATCAATCTCTACAAGCCGGGGAAGGACCCCTCGCACAACCTTCCTTTCCTCCTCTTCGTCACGGCGACGATCGAGGCCGTCCACCGCTACGCCGGCCTCATTTCCGAGACGGCCATGAGCTACGGGAACGACTTCCGCCTCGGCGGCCACGAGGCCCCGCCCTGCATCCTTTCGATCTATCTCGGGAAGCGGGTGACCGAGGTCCTCGACTCGATGTCCCGGGGCGAGTTCCTCCCCCGCGAGGAAAGAGACATCATCCTCTCGGGAAGCAAGGCCATCCCGGCCATCTACCGCGACAATAGCGACCGGAACCGCACCTCGCCTTTCGCCTTTACCAGCAACAAATTCGAGTTCCGGATGGTCGGCAGCTCCGCCAACATCTCCGAGGCCAACTGCACCATCTCGGCGGCCATCGGCAAGGTCTTAAGCGAGTTCTCCGCCTACGTCGAGGCCGCCAAAGACAAGGAAGAGGCTACCTATGCTTGGATAAGGAAAAGCCTCAAGGAACACCGTGACATCGTCTTCAACGGCGACGGCTACAAGGAGGACTGGATCAAGGAAGCCAAGCGGCGGAGCCTCCCCTCCCCCGCCTCGGCCGTCGAGGCCATCTCCTACCTCGGTACCGAGCTTGGGAGCGACCTCTTTGTCGATAGCGGCGTCTTCTCGGAGTCCGAGCTCCGTTCCCGGGAAGCCATCAAGTACATGGGCTACTACCAGGAAGCGATGATCGACGCCCGGACGATGTCCCACATGGCGAGGAAGCTCCTCATCCCGGCGGCCAACCGCTACCTCTCTTTCCTCCTCAAGGAAAAGGCCGGGGCCGAAGTTCCCTCTTACGTCGAGGAGACGTCGAGGGAAATCGCCGCCCTCATCGACGAAGCCTACGCCTCCGTGAAGGACCTCGAGGCCAAGACCGAGGCCGCCCCGAAGTGCGAGACGCCGAAAGAGAAGGCAAATTATGCCCACGACATTCTTCTTGCGGCCATGCGGAAACTCCGCGCGCCCTTAGACAGCCTCGAGCTTATCGTCGACAAACGGGAATGGCCCCTCCCAAGCTACGGCGATCTCCTCTTCCACACCATTTGAGCCCAATCCAAGCAAAAATCGGCCACGACGGCCGGTTTTCGTTTGCTTTGAGGGCTTTTTGCGGAGTTTTCTTAAACTTAGGCGCTGAAATGATTTCGCGGCCTACATGAGGGCGCCGGGGCCGTCGTAGGTCTTGTCGTAGATCATGACGATGAACTCGGGATGATCGATGAAAGGGTTCCGGTTATGTTGATATAGCTGGTCGACGAGATTGTTCCTGTTCACTTCGTAGTCGCTGACCGGATCGATGCCTGACGTCGCCCATTCGTAGAGGTCGGCGAAGTTGCCGTGGAGGCCGCTCGCGCCGCTCGTGAAGTCGTTGAAGCGCGAATGGTCGATGTCGCCCCCGACTTCGAGTTCGGGCTCGCTTCCGCCGTCATAGCGGGTCGCCATGTAGAAGATGATCCGCGCGACGTCGCCCTTCCAGGAATCCTTCGGCTCAAAATAGTTGTCCCGGTAGTTGCCTTCCATGTCGGCATTGGCCCAGGAGAAGGAGCCGTAGATCGAGTTGCCGCTCGTATGGTCCACCGCTCCGAAATCGAGGTTCCCGCGGGTCGAATTGAGGTTGCTATTGCTTCCCCGGAGGTTGTGGAGGTCGCTTCCGGCCGGGGCACTCGTCCCGAAGCTGCCGTGGCTCTTGGCCCAGGTGTGCTCTTTGTTCACCGAGTAGCCCTTCTTCTTCGAGCCTTCGTAGATGACGTAGAAATTGGAGGAATTGAAGGGATCGACATCGACGGTCTCCCAGTCTTCCTGCCCGAGGGAGGAATAGCCGAAGGTCTTGTGGCCCTTGATGATGTTATGGAGCCCTTCCTTCAGCTCCTCACCCTTGAGGCCGCGGACGCTTTCGTAGTAGGAGTCGATGTCCTTGCTTTGGCTTCCGCGGTCAGGGAAGATGGTCTCATTCGCATAAAGGTTCGAGAAGTCCTCGCTTTCCCCGCTTTTCTCCCGGAAGAGGGCCTCGAGGCGGTTGCTTTCTTCTTGGAGGACGAAGGAATAGGTGTTTTCCCGAAGGAACGTCCCGCTTTTTCCATTGAGGACGAGGGAGGAGAGATAGGAGCCGTCCCCCGGGGTGGCCGTAACGGTAATCGTGTCGCCGGTCATCCAGTCGGCATTCGGGGAGATGGCGATCGTCCCGTTGCCGGTGACTTTGGTCTCGATCTTGGCCGCGACCGGAGTCGGAGGGACGTAAGTGCCGCCTTCGACGAGGAGGGTGAGGCCGGTGAAGATGAAGCGCTCGCCCTTGACCGTCGTCTCGACTTTGAGGGTCGAGGTCGCAACGTCGTCGAATGCAAAAGCCCCTTCGTCGTAGCCTTGGGTCTTCGAGGAGCCGTCGAGCGTCACCTTGAGGGTCGGATCGTCGCTCTTATAGGCGCGCCCTTCGACCGTCACTTCGTGGATGACGACCTCTTCGGCGAAGGTGAAGGTCAATGTCCCACACGTCTTGCCGCTTCCGAGGCGGATTTCGTCATCGTGGTAGGTGTCGTCGTTATAGAGGTTGGTCCCGGAAAAGCCGGTCACCTCGATTTCTTCGGAGACGACGTTCCCGGCGCTCAAGGCGTAGTTCTGGCCGCGAGGAATGCCAGTCAGGCCAATCGTCGCTTCCTCATAGGAAGAAGAGGAAGCCGGGGCAAAAGCAGCTGTTACTTTGTAAGCCGTCGCTTCTTCGCAGACAAACGACCGCTTCTCCAGTATGTCGGTCCCATTGACTTTGAGGCTGACGAGGGAATAGCCGCTTTCTTCTTCGACCACCACTTCGATGCTCGTCCCGAGCTCGACCTCGTCGCCGCTCGAATGGTTGAGGAAGGAAAGCTTCCCGCCTTCGCTTTGCTCGAGAAGGATGGTGGCCTTCGCGGCTGCTTCGCTCGAGGAAGTCGTATCCTCGGAAGAGGAAGAGTCACTCTGAGGGGGAAGGGTTTCGCTTGAGGAAACGGTTTCTTCGCTCGAAGAGGCTGCGTTCTCGGAAGAGGAAGAACCGCTGGACACGGAACTTTCTTCATGGGATGAAGACGACGAGTCGTTAGAACCGAAAAGCCCGGTGCAGGACGTCAAAGCGACCAGCAAAGCCGGCACGAGAGCGAATAGGCGCGAATGTTTCATCTTGTTACCTCGGGTTGAACCCACGGGAGACAATCATACACCAAAGACATTCTCTTTCCGACTGTCAGACGTTCATCGCCCGAAATCGTCCGCAAAAGCCCCTTACATTGGAAAATAAAGAAAACCGGCTCCAGGCTGGCCGGTATCCTCGCTAGTCTTTATCAGGCTGCTGCCCATCGTGGGCCAGCCACTGGCAGGGACCAAGATCGAAGTCGGAGAAATATGCCTTGAAGGAGGAATCCTCCGGGGAGCAGGCATAGACCCCGAAGCGGATCTTGCCGCTTCCCTTTTCGAGGTGGGCAATCCGCATCTGCTCGAAGTGGATGCCATCCTTGGAACACTCGATCTTGAAGTCGTCCTCCCTTCGCGAGAGGCGATACCACATCTCCTTGACCTTCGCATCGAGGTTGGTCGTTGCCCAGTCGCTATAGCCGCGGTTGGTCACGACGCTGCCGAGGTGCTCGAACTCCTCGTTTTCGTACTCGATCGACCCTTTGATCCAGTTCTCGCTGTCGAGATAGAGGATGACGCCGCACTGGTCGAAGCGATGATGGGCCTCGGGGAAGGAAGTCTTGACCGTGAAGGAGAAGAACTTCTCCTCGCTTTCCATCTGGAAGCACGGGGCACTGTCGTTCCGGAAATGGTAATAGGTCCTCTGCCAAAGGTCGGTATGGGGAAGGGTCGTCACCTCGAGCCTTCCGTCCTGAAGTTTCCATTCCTTAGGTTCCCTGACCCAGGAAAAGCGTCCGAAATCGATGTTCATGTTGCTTCCTCGCTGCTGCCGTATTCTAGACCGGCGCCAAATAAGAGACGAGGCCCATTTCTCTTGAGACCAGCTAATTGAGACCACTAGGTAAAAGAAAAACCCGACCGCGCGGTCGGGAACGCTTGCACTCGTGGTGGCCCAAGGCGGAGTTGAACCGCCGACACGAGGATTTTCAGTCCTCTGCTCTACCAGCTGAGCTATCGGGCCAAGACACTGGCGGATCATACGGGATTCGAACCCGTGGTCTCCTCCGTGACAGGGAGGCATGTTAGGCCGCTACACCAATGATCCAGCGAAGCGCTTGATTATTATCATCAAGCGAAAGGCCAAGCGCAAGAGTTTTGTACGAAAAATAGGATAAGCCCAGTCAACTGGTTTTTTCTCTTTTCGGGCTTTCTCTTTTCTTCGCATGCCGAAAATGC
>CALVSB010000004.1 GCA_944358895.1 uncultured Bacilli bacterium
TTGGTGATCCGTGAGGGACTCGAACCCGCGACCCGCTGATTAAGAGTCAGCTGCTCTACCAACTGAGCTAACGGACCAGCCCGACAATAATAGTCTCTGCCTTTAAGGGAAGCAAGGACTATTTTTTCAGGTCTTCGGATTTCCCTTTGGCCGCCGCCTTGTTTTCCCGCTCGATTTTCTTGATCATCAGGTAGTTCTTAAGGCGGAGCGTGCCCTTCTTCCAGAAGTCGACGATCCAAAGCGGCGTCGGCCCCGGGTCGAGCCGCATGTTGAGGTTGATGTAGTCGATGTCGTGGCGAAGGACCCTGATCCTGCGGGTAAAGAGGATGGCGAGGACGAGCCCGTAGAGGAAGCCGATCCCCCCAATGACGAGCCCGGCCGCCGAGATGCCGAATTCGAGGCTGTCGAAGCGAAGGATACGGAAGCTCTGCCCGTTCACCGTATAGGGCTTATAGGAAAGCATGAGGAAGATGAAGCCGATGACAAGGAAGATGGCGCCGAGGACGAGGAAGCTCATCGAGGAATCGCGGCGCTCGCCATAGGCATTGGCTTCGCGGTGAAGGGCTTGCACGACTTTCGTCCGCGTATCCTGATCGATTTTCTCACTCGAACGTTCGTATTCGACATGCGGGATTTTCTTGAACATCGCTCTTCCCCCTTATTCGCCAAAAAGCGAAACGAACACCGAAGCCTGGGCAGCTTGGGGATTCGGATTGAGGATCGAGGTTGCAACGAGGAACTCGTTGTTCGCCTTGTCCTCGGCCGCCTCGGAATCGAGGCACCCGTAGAAACGGTAGTTGAAGGCACTCGAAGACTGGGTATAGGTGAGGTCAAGCTCGGTATAGACGAAGTCCGGGATCACCGCCTTCACGGCTTGATCGACCCCAAGAGACTTGGCGAAGAGGGAAATCGTGTCTGTTTCGAAGCAAGCCGAGATGGTCGAGGAGCTTCCGGCCACGAAATCTTGGGCCAGGCTCTCGGCATGGTCAGACAGGTATTGAGGGGTGAAAAGATCGTAAGCCGAAGAGTAAGCAGAAGCCTCGAGCGCATAGGGAATGGGATATTCCGCGTAAAGGCGCGGGGCCCCTTCCTCGCCTGGCTTTTCGTCGATGAAAAAGCGCTGGCCATCGAAGACGAGGTAGCTTTCGTCGGAGAGGATGTTCCCTTCCTCATCGAGCGACCAGGCGAAGGGATCGGCAAGAAGGGCGAGCTTCGAGGAGGTTTCCCCCGTCTCGATGCCAAGGTAAGAAACCGTTTCGTCCCTGCCTTCGAAGGAAAGGGAGAAGCCGCCGTCCATCGGCGCGAGGGTCAAGCTAGCGGCCTTCAAGCGGTTTTCGTTTCCAAGGAAGCCCGTCGAGCCATCATAGGAATAGTATTGCCAGTCATCGCTCACAAAAGAAGAAAGATAGTAATTGCCGGGCGTCGGCTCGAGGAGGCCAGCCGGGAGGTCTTTGGCTGGTACGGCCCGATAAGTCCCGGCGGCAACACCCGAAAGCTCGCCGTCTTTCACGTCGACGTATCCGAAAGGCCCAAAGGACGCATCCCATCCGGTATCGGCATCGGGAGTGGCGTAAAAGCCCCTTTCGGCATAGGAAAAGACTAGGCGCGGGGTCACGCTGCTTGGAAGGGAAGCATCGTCGTCGTAGTCGCCTGGAAATAGATTGAACGAGACCGTATTGAGGCCGCCATGGTCAAAGCGGGCAAGAACGCTCGAGACCGACGGCCGGACGCCGCTCGACGACGACTCCTCAGACAAGGAAGAAGAAATGGCCCCGCCGCCGCCGCACGAGACGAGGAGGAAGGCCGCAACCAACGGCAGAAAGACTTCTTTTTTCATCCGTTTCATTATATGAAAGACCCCCTACCCTTTCAATTCCCGGGCAAAAGAAAGGAGCGGTCGGATCAACCGCTCCAATAGGCAAATCGGGCTATTCGTTGATCGTCCAAGTCGGATTGACGATCTGCGCGCCGCTATAGGCGCTCAGGATGCCCTTGAAGGTGACGTTGTCGCCCACCGCGATCTTCTTGATCTCGGCAAAACCGGCTTCGCCGCTCTTGCTCGATTCGTAATGGACGGGGATCGAGCCGGTGCCGACCGTGAGGTCGATGTCGAAGTAGCCGCCGTCGAGTTCGGCGCTCGCAACCGTTCCGGTCGCTTCGATCGGCCGGCCGTAATCGGTCAGCTTGATCGGGGTCGAGCCGTCGTAAACAAGGGTCGTCGGGGTCTCTAGGCCCTTCACGATGTCATCGTCGCTATTGTTGATGAGGGTGGCTTTCGCGTTGCTGATCTGCCAATAGCCTTGATATTCGGCAAGCTTGCCCTCGACGAGGACGACCTTGCCAGCCGTGTAGGAAGAGGTGAGGTCGAGGTTCTTGTTGTAGACGGAAAGGCCGAGATCGCCATCGGCAAGGAAGAGATAACGGTCATCCTCGCTGAAGCGGCCGCTGATGTAAGCGACGACCGCGACGCTATCGCCAAGGGACTTTCCATAGGCTCCGGCGATGTTGGTCGTTTCGGCCGGGAGCTCGACGTCCGGAACGTCATCGGTGTTCGGGACGAAGACGGCCGTCGGCTCGGCGGTGTAGAACTGGACCGGGTAGTTTCCATCCGCGCCGAGATAGGAGGTGTTGGAAACGGAAATCGTGTCGAAAGTTCCATAGACACCGAAGTAATAAGTCTTGCCGTTCACGGTTCCGACGACGGTCTTGTACTCCTCGTCGTAGGTCCAGTCGAACTTGGTTTTAGTGATGGCAGCAGCGACTTTCTCCCCGTCTTGTCCGGCGGCGAGGTAGCCGTCTTCGACCTTGAGCGCGATCGTGCCGGCCGTGGTTCCCTCTTCGACAGTTACCGTCGCGGCATCGGCATAGGTCTTGGTCGACTGGAAGCGGTTGCCGTTCGAATCGACGATCCTCCCGTCGACGTAGACGTAATAGCCGTTATTGGCATGGTAGACGCCGAGGGTATACTCCTTGCCGACTTCCGGCTCGACCCCGGCTTGGCCTTCGTAATGGCCGTCGGGGAGGGCTTCGCCGTCCTCGATGTCAGCCGAGGGCTTTCCGGTCTCAGAATCGTAAAGATGGACCGCATAGTAGTCGCTCGAGCCCAAGGAATCGACGCCTTCGACTTCGATCGTGTCGTGTTCGGAGCCCATGCAAAGGAAGACTTCTTCGTCTCCGCACATGCCAGTGAGGGCCATGTGCTCCTCGTCGAAGGTCCAAGTGAAAGGCTCGGCCTGGAGAACGACGTTCTGGTGATAATTCCCGTCGGTGCCGGTAGCAAAGACCGTCGCGATGTACTGGCCGGCATTCTCGCCATTGGTGATCTGGAGAGAAAGGGCATTGGTTTCGGCATCGGTGATGGTCGCCTGGAGAACGGCCGTCGGGAGCCATTCGTCCGTCGTGCCGAAGTAAAAGCCATCCATCTTGCCCGTGAAGAAGAGGTAAGAGTCCTTCTCCTGGTGATAGGTGCCGAGGCGGTAGGTCTTGCCGTCCTCAGGGACGACGCCGTCATCGGCCGGGGCCGTCGGGTCGATCCGGATGTTGAAATCCTTGCTCGCCATGGCCGTCCCCTCGTAGTTGGCGGTCGCCGTCAATTTCCAGACGGCATAGGGGTTTTCCGCGTTCTCGACGGTCGAGCCGGAAACGACGTCGGCAAAGGCGTGGCCTTCGCCGCGGGTCCAGACGAAGGGCTCGTCGACGTAGGCCGCGTTGTTATAATCGCCAAAGGTCGCGCCGAGGTACTTCCCATTGCTCGCCTTGAGGGTGAATCCTTCGCCAGAAGCCTCGTAGGCGAAGCCGAGGGCCTCATCGAAGCTCTCGGTAGTCGGGAGGAAATTGCCCGTTTCCCCATTGAGGAAAACGTACTTTCCGAGCTTGTAGCTATAAAGGCCGACTTTGTAGGTCTTGCCGTTTTCGCCTTTCACGCCGAGATCGACATTGGTCTTTTCGGCGTTGAGGGCAGCCGGGGCCGCCTCATAAAGGCCGACGACGTAGTAGTCGGCACTCGAGAGGTTCGACTCATCGTAGAGGCCGATGGTGTCATGAGAACCGTTCGTGCCAAGGAAGAGGGTCGTGCCCTCGTGGGTGAGAAGGAGCGGAGCGGCCATGTTGAGGATGGTGACGCCCGAGCCTTCGTAGGGGGTGGTTTCGGTGGCCGTATAGCTGATGTCAAATTTGTAGCCGTTGATCGTCTGGCTCGTGAAGAGCTCGATCACGCGGGAGCGGGAACCCGGATTGCCTTCGTTATAAAGAAGGCGGGCCAAGGCGGCGTTGGCATCGGAGACCGTCGGTCCGGAAACGACGATGGACGAGGATTCGGACGAAGTCGATGGGATCGAAGAGGAAGTCTCCTCCGTGGGGCCGCAGGCCGTGGCTAGGAACAAGACGGCCACGGCGGGGATGAAGAATTTCTTGGCTTGCATAGTTTTCCTCCTGCCAATTGAAGTCAGTCGTCGAAGATGACGGTGTCGTTATTGAGAGCCATCAACTGGTTCTCGACCGTCTTGCCGCTCGTCGAAACGTAATGCTGGACGGGTCCGACGAAGGTAAAGGTTTCGCCCTCGACCGTGAAGTAGTCAAGGAAGTTGGTGTGGTTGATGCGGACGCCCGCCTGGTTGCGGTCGGCAATGGCCGAATCCTGGGCCCGGAGCATGGTGCTGCCGGTCGAATCGGCAACGCAAAGGGAATAGGCTCCGCTCGATTCGTCGGCCCAGCTGTCCTTTTCGACGCCATGGAGGCCTTCGACCCGGACGATTTGGTTGACGTAGCGATTGCTATTGGCGATGTCGGCCGCCGTCACCGTTACCGGCACGTACTCGGCGTCGTTCCTTTCGAGGATGACCGTGGCACCGGGAAGCTCGTAAAGATCGTTGTACTTGAAGTTGGTGATCTGGAGGTTCCCGCCGAATTCGGTGATTGTCCCTATGACCCGGAGATGCCATCCCGGGTGGCGGAGCGGCAAGTAACTCTTGTAGCCGCCGAAGATGTAGAGGCCATAGCGCCGCATCTCCCCGGTTTCATAATCCGGGTAGTCCATGTAGACATAGGCGTTGTCGCCGCCGTCGTAATAGCTCGCGGCCACATAGCACTCGAAGGAAACCTGGTAGACGGTCGTCTCGGTATCGGTCGCTTTCGGGGTCCAGTCGAAGTCGACGAGTTCCTGCTCGCCGGTTTCCTTGTCGACGATCGTGCGCTTGTTCTCGACAAGCTCTTGGATCGTCGTGGAATAGGTTTCGTCGTCCGGGTTCTCCGGGTCGACTTCGCCCGACCAGATGTAATTGCCTTCGCACTGGGCCTTGAAGTCGGCATCGTAGAAATAGTCGCTGTAGATGGAGTCGCTCACGCCCTGGGCTGGCGAAAGACCGGCCTCGACGAGCATGAGGTTAACCATCTTGAAGTCGTCGAGGGTGGGGTTTTCCTCGGTCGTCACCCAAACGTAGACGAGGTAACGGTCGTTGCCGTCCATGTCGGGCACGTGGTACTCGTTGTAGTTGGAAGAGATGACGATGTGGGCGGCTCCTTCGGTTAAATGCTTGGTGAAGCGCGAAGCGGCAAAGCCCCAGTCTTGGATGTCCCCCGTCGATTCAGGCGTGTTGATGCCGTCGTAACGGCAAAGCAAGGAAGCCCCGTAAGGCTCGCCGTTCTCGTCGAGGAGGCGAACCCGCGAAGTGTCGCCGTCGACATGCCGTTGAAGGGCGACCTCGGCGATTCCGTCCTTGAGGAAATCCCGTCCTTTGTAATCGAGCTTAAGCTTGACGAGGTCGCTATAGACCGTCGTGTCGCAAGTCCCTTCGGAAGAACTCGTCCCATCCGAAACGGAAATAGCCTCGGAAGAAGACTCGCCGCCGGTCGTCCCCCCGCACGAGGCAAGGGCGAAGCCGGCCAAGGCCAAAAGGGCAAATTTGAGTTTTACCATGTCATTCTCCTTATAGGGCGTTCACCGATTGGTTGAAGGAATACTGGAAGGCATCGTCGATCGACATTGTGTCGAGGAAGACGTTGCCGAGGATGTTCCCGACTTCATCGCGGCAAACCGCCGATCCCGGGAAAACGTCGGTGTAGAAGGTGTCGTCCCGGATCGAAGCCGTCACCTTGCTGGCGCGGCCGTAGAGGCGGTCGCCTTGGTCTTGCAGCCAGGTCTTGTAATAGTCGGTCTCATAGCTCGAGATGCGGACCGGGTCATAGCCGGTCGACTGGGTCGCGATGTAGGCGCTGTTCTCGCTGCTCGTGCAGAAACGGTAGAAAAGCCAGGAGGCATAGCGTTGTTCCCAAGAGCCGTTCCCGAAGAAGCAAAGGGATGGGCCCTGCGAAACGTAGGCCGGGTCTTGGCCTTCGATATGGGGAGCCGCGCAGACGCCGACTTCGAAGTTCGGGGTATCGGCATAGCTCGTGCCGCCCGAAGAAGAAATCATCATGGCCGCCCGCCCTTCTTCGAAGAAGGAAGAGGTATAGGTGTTGTTCCCGCTGGTCAGCTTGGTCCTAAGCAAGCCCTTGTCGTAGTAGCCCTTGAGCTCCCTGACCATGCTCTTGGCCTGGTCGTTATTCCAAAGAAGAGGCATCTCCTGGGTATTGTCCGTGTAGGGAATGCCCATCTGCTTGCACATCGTGATGAAGAGGTTGGAATCGCTGTCGTAGCCTAGCGGGGCGTGCCAGTTGTTGACGACGCCGGCGCAGGCATCCTGAACCTGCTGGCAGAGATCCCACATGTCGTCCCAGGTCATGTTGCCGTTAGGCTCGGTCAGGCCGAATTCCTGGAAGAGGTCGCGGTTATAGAAGAGGAGCTCCGTCGACTTGGTCCAGGGAAGGGAATAAAGGCCCTCGGTTTGGTAAGCCAGGCCTTCGTTCCAATAGCTCTTCACGAAGTCGTCGACGCCGAGGTAGGTAATGCCTTCCTCGCTATAGGAGCCCTCGAGGCCAATGACCGGGTCATTGACGAAGGCGTCCATCGGGATGACGGCCCCCGCCTCGATGTAGTCGGAAACGTGGTCGGGGTAGCAATAGGCCAAGTTCGGGAGCCCCGAACCGCCGGCCGCGATAGTGCGGTCGATTTTGTCCTTGATGCCGTCATAGTCGCCCTGGCCCGAGGTCGTGCCCTCTATTTTGATGTTCGGGTAAAACTTGTTGAACTCGCGGGCAAGGACGCCGATCCATTGAAGGTTGGTGCCACTCGAGGTGACCCAAATGGTGATCGTCGTGTTGAGATCCTCGGGATTGCCATAAAGGTCGATGTCGTAATTCTGGTAGACAAAATCGGTGGAAGAACCGTCGGAAGCCGTCGAGGAGGATTCCGCCCCGCCCCCGCAGGAAGCGAGGGCGAAGGTCGCAATGCCCAAGAGGAGGCCGGCTTTGACGCGGGATTTAGAAAAAGTTGACATGTTGATAGCCTTTCTTGATCGCCAATCAGCTAGCGGTCGTGACGTCGTTCAAGGCCGTTTCGAAAGCTTGGTCGACCGTAAGCGAGCCGAGCAGGACGTTGGTGATGATGCCGCCCACCGCCGTCCGGGCCGCGGCCGAGCCGTGGAAGACCGGGGAGGTAAAGTAGGCATCGGCATAGTTGTCGTTGGCGAATTGGATGGCCTCGCGGATGAGGCCGGCTTCCGAGCCGCTCACCGCCTCGCTCAGCCAATTCTTGTAGGATTCAGTTTCGAAGGCGCTCTTGCGGACGGGGTTGTAGCCAGTATAACGAGCAAGCTGGCAGGTGTTGTCGCTATTGCTGCACCACTTGTAGAAAAGCCAAGCCGCTTGGATTTCTTCTCTCGAGGAAGTCGCGAAGAAAGTCATCGAAGGCCCTTGGGAAATGACCTTCGGGTTTTCCGGGTCGTATTGGGGAAGGGCGGCAATGCCGATATTGAAATCCGTGGTGAAGTTGTACTTCGTGCCGCCGGTCGAGCCGACCGTCATGTAGAGGTTACCTTCTTGGAATTTGCTCGAGGTGAATTGGTTGCCGCCGAGCGAGCCCTTGGTCACGAAGTAATGCTTCTGGTACTGGGCGAGAAGGTCGCTAACCATCGCCTTCGCTTGGTCGTTGTTGAAGAGATAGTGGTTGTCTCCTTCGGCCGTCGTGTAGGGAATGCCCATCTGTTCGGACAAGGTGATGTAAAGGTTGTCGTCGCTATCGTAGCCGAAGGGGTAGAACTCTTCGTTCCCGGTTCCGGCGACGGCCATGATCTCGCCGCAGAGCTTCCAAAGGTCTTCCCAAGTCGTGGGAACTTCCCAACCGTTGAGATCGAAGACGTCCTTGTTGTAGAACATGACTTCGGTGGATTTGCTCCAAGGCATCGAATAGACCCCCGGAGTGTCGTAGGAGACGCATTCTTCAAGGTAGCCGCCGTAATAATCGTCGAGGGGGCCGGCATTCGTGCCGTCGTCGCAACCCATGCCGATGATTGGGTCGTTGATGTAGCCGGCGAGGTTGACGCTCACGCCGGCATCGAGGTAGTCGGCGACGTGGTCAGGATAGGCAACGGCCATCGTCGGAGCGTTGTTGGCGGAGATGGCCTTACGGAGATCTTCCCAGATTTGGTCGTAGTTGGAGTGGTTTTCCAAAGTGACCTTGATGTTGGGGAAGAAAGCTTGGAAGGCTTTGATTTGGTCGTTGAGCCAGGTTACGGTCGGGCTCGAGCTGGCGCCATAGGTGTGCCAAACCGTGATGTTCGCGGTAAGGTCCTTCGGATCGCCCTCGAAGGGGACATAGTCGTCGGGAGTTTCCCAGGAGTCTACCTCGGGGGCTTCGCTGCTGCTAACGGCTTCGGAACTGACGTTGCTGGAAGAGGGTTCCGTCGGGCCGCAAGCCGCGAGGACGCCGCTCAAGACGAGAAGGGAGGCGATAGGGAAGGCTTTCCTTATTTTCATCAGAAGATCTCCTTTCAATTGAATCTTCGTAGATTATTCTACCCTTTAAGGGTTAGAACCTAAATTGAAAGGGCTATCACGGCTAGCCCTTGATGCCGGCGCGGCCAACGCCGCGCATGATGTATTTGCGGAAGAAGATAAAGAGGAGAAGAAGCGGTACGGTAACGAGAATCGTCGCGGCCATCTGGAGTCCGTATTGGGGATCGCCCGTCGTGGTCGTGAACGAGTTCCGGAGACCGTTCGTGATGAGACGCCACTCGTCTTTGGAAGCCACGAGGTTCGGCCAGACGTAGGAGTTCCAGGCGCCCATGAGCTTGAGGATGAAAATCGAGATGATGGTCGGGGCGGCAAGCGGCACCATGACCTGCCAAAGGAAGGACCAGTCGCTTTTCCCGTCGACCTTGGCTGCCAGATAGAGTTCGTTGGGGATTTGCTTGAAGTTTTGGCGGAGAAGGTAGATGTAGAAGACCGAAACCCAGAAGGGAACGATCATGGCGCTGAAGACGCCGATGACATTGTCGAGCCAGCCGAGATAGGAGACGGTAATGTAATTGGTGATGACCATCATTTCGCCCGGGATCATCATCGTCGCGAGGATGAGGATGAAGAAGAAGTCCCTCCCTTTGAACTCAAGCCGCGCGAAGGCAAAGGCCGCGAGGATGGTCGTGACGAGAGTGCCGAGCGTCGAGATGATGCCGACGATGACCGTGTTCCGGAGATAAGTCACGAAGTCGAACCATTTGAAGACATTGACGAAGTTGCTCCAAAGGACGGTGTTCGGGAAGAAGGTCTGCTGGGTTTGGCGGATTTCGGTCGTCGACTTGAGCGAGGTGATGATCATCCAGTAGAAGGGGAAAAGGACGACCAAGGCCATGAAACCGATGAAGGCATAGGTGACGACGAGGGAGACGACGCGTCCGGCTTTCTGGGCCCGTTCGATCGCCTTGACCGACTGCCCGCTTTCTTGGAGGACGAGTACCATGCCCTTAACGGAAGTGGCTTTGTACTCGGGGCTCGCAAGCATCTTCTCGTAACGGCCGGCCGACGTAAATCTATGCAAAGCCTTGGCAATGGATTGGAAAGCGCCTTGCGCCGCGGCTTTTGTCTTCTTTAGGAAGGAAGCGAATCCGCCCCGCTCGTTTTGGGTCTCTTCGACCGGGAGTTGCTCTTTATTGCTCATATCAGTAGTGAACCCTCTTCTTGGAAACCCAGAACTGGATGCCAGTGAACGCCAGGATGACGACAAAGAGGAGAACGGCCGCCGCCGACCCATAATGAACGTTGTTCTGAGAAATGGTGTCATAGATGTAGTAGACGACCGTGTACATGTTCTTGGTCGCGTCCGTGCCCGGCTTCCCGAGAAGGCCGACGACGCTGTCGTATTCCTTGAAGGCCCCGATGAAGGAAGTAATCATCACGTAAAGGATTTGCGGGGACAATAGAGGAACCGTCACGTGCATGAGGGTCTTGAACTTCCCGGCCGAATCGATCTTCGCGGCATCGTAATACTGCTTGTCGATGCCAGCCAATCCAGAAAGGAAGATGAGGATCTTGAACGGCAATGAAGACCAGATGATGTAGATGCAAAGGGCGATCATTGCCTTCCAGGTCGGGGCGCCGAGATCGATCCAGGCATACTCGCGGCCCATCGTCCCAAGCAAGAAGTTGACGATGCCGTTGTAGTCGAAGAGGACGGCAAACACCATGCCGACGGCGATGGAGTTCGTGACGTAGGGAATGAAGAAAATCGTTTGGAAGATCTTTTGGAACTTCGGGATGGAATTGAGCCCGACGGCAATCGCCAAGGCGATGATGATCGAGAGAGGGACCGTCACGAAGGTGATGATGGCCGTGTTGGGGATGGCGTAACGAACGACGTCGGTCACGTAACCCTGGAGTTCGACCGGGGCCTCGGGATTCGTCGGGGCCAGCCCGAGGACAATCGCGAAATTGTCGAAGGTAAAGCCGGCTGACGTCTGCTTGATGTAGTCGTAGTCCTTCATGAAGGCGATCGAGAAAGTCGAAATGAGGGGATAAAAGGTGAACACCGCCATCAAGATGATGATCGGTGCCAAATAAAGCCACCCTTTCCAGTTGTTTTTCTTGATCATCCTTAGGCAATCCTCTCTTCGTTGCCCTCAAGGGAGAAGGCGAAGCATTTGTGCGGCTTGACTTCGCAATGGATGTCCCCCACTTTCACGTCGGTAAAGGCATCGACGACGAACTTGCAGGGGCGGGTTTCCAAGGGGTGATCGCCTTGGATGATGATGTCGCGGCCCTGGGTGATGATCTGGTCGATATGGAAGGGAAGGACGCCCTTCTCGGAGGGAACGATGCCCTCCGGCCGGATGCCGACGGTGACTTTCTGATCGGGAAGGGTCTTGTCGGTTATTTCCTTGACCATCGCGTCACCGATGTAAATCTTGTTGCCGCGGATTTCGCCATGGAAGAAGTTGATCGGCGGGGTGCCTAGGAAGTTGGCGACGAAGCGATTGGCCGGCTCGTTGTAGACTTCCTGCGGGATGCCGGCTTGTTGCTCGACCCCGAGTTTCATGACGACGATTTCGTCGGAAATCGACATTGCCTCTTCCTGGTCGTGAGTAACAAAGATAGTCGTGATGCCGGTCGATTTTTGGATCCGGCGGATTTCTTCCCGGGTCTGGAGACGGAGCCGGGCATCGAGATTGGAAAGAGGTTCGTCGAGGAGGAGGACCCGGGGATGCTTGACGAGGGCCCGGGCAATGGCGACCCGTTGCTGCTGGCCGCCGGAGAGCTGGCTCGG
This sequence comes from uncultured Bacilli bacterium, assembly GCA_944358895.1. Taxonomy (GTDB): domain Bacteria; phylum Bacillota_I; class Bacilli_A; order RFN20; family CAG-826; genus UBA4951. The sequence goes on from CALVSB010000004.1 coordinate 11,633, forward strand.
CTTCCGCCAGAGGTATTCCTCGATTTGGACGATCTTGGAGGTCTCGCGGACGAGCTTGTCGATTTCGATCTTGGTCAGCTTTCTTTTCTTGACGAGAGGCTTCCCTTCCTCGTCGAGGACGTCGTTCCCGTTGGCATCCTTGACCTTTTCCTCGACTCGGAGGTTGGTAAGGGGGAAGGCGACGTTCTTATAGACGGTCATATGCGGGTAAAGCGCGTAGTTTTGGAAGACGAGGCCGATGCCGCGCTTTTCCGGGGAGAGGTCAGTGACGTCTTCGTCCCCGAACCAAATCTCGCCCGAGGAAGGTTCGCTTAAGCCGGCGATCATGTTGAGCGTCGTCGATTTGCCGCATCCCGAGGGACCGAGGAGCGCGTAAAGCTTGCCGTCGGGAATCGTGAGATTGAGATCCTCGACCGCGTGAGTGTCGGGAATGTTCTTCTTAGGATTCCCCGGGAAGATCTTCGTGAGATGCTTGAGTCTAATTTCCATGAGAGTCTCCTGGTGGCCTCTTGCCTTAAGACATTCTAAGAAGAATGAGGTAGGCTGACAAGGCACCCCACGCCCAAAAATACCGATATCGGTTACATTGAAAACCTAGGGGCCATCGCCAGTTCAATCGATGCCCCGCCTTTCGCTCTCCTTTTCTTCCGGCGAGAGGATTCTTTCCTTTTCCACGAGGTCGAGCGGGGTCGAGGCCCCGGCCTTCGAGACGAAATCGTCGTAGGAAAGGAAAATCGGCATCTCCGAGGCATCGACGACGTAGGTGCCGCTCACGTAATCGTGGAAGCTCTGGCGGTCCCGCCTTGCCATCGTCATCGTTATCGAGACCAATAGGGGGATCATGAAGGCAAAAATCGACAGCAAAACCTCGGCCAAAAGAAAGATAAGGTTCCTGGCAATGGTCCGTTTGAGGCTAGGGGGAACGGCTTCGGAGGTAAGGACCCCGAGTTTCAAGGCCTTGAGGCCCAGCGTCTGCCGCCCCCGCCTGAAGAAGAGGGGCGGGACGAAGAAAGGAACGAAAAGGCCGACGAAGAGTGAGAAGACAAGGCAGCCGCCTACGGTGAGAAAGGCGACCCTCGAGGCGTCGATGTATTCGCTGACGGTCGAGACATAGGGAATGGCCGTCCCGTCTATAGCCTCGACGTAAAAGGAGTACATCGCTTTCGAAGAAAGGCGAGGAACCAGCGTCCCGTCCGCCTCCCTTCGCCAGTAAGGGCCGTTCCCCTCACTCCCTTCGTAAATGATCGCGCCCTCCCCATACTTGAGGGCGGAATAAATCTCCATCCCGTCGCCTTCCGGGAAGAAGTAGGCGTCGGCAAAGAATTGATCGAGGGCGGTCGCGAAAACGGTATCGGCCGCGGAATAGTTGGGGTTTTCATCGTCATCGCCTACCGCATGGCTCTCGGTTATGGCAACCGTCCCGCCGCCTTCTTCTTTCTCATAGAGGCCGCTCCGGAGCTCGATCTCGTCCATCGTCGCGACGGCTCCTTCGTAAAAGGGGGCCTTCGAGAATCCAGTCATGGCCGCGGCCCCGATCGCCAGGGCCAAGATCAAGCCGATGGACAAGTCGATGAGAAAAGCCATGGCCCGCCTCCACCTGGAGCACGGCCGATAGACCATTTCGATTTTTTCGCCTTCAGTCATAGTAGCCATTCTTGAGCCGCCAAGCCTCCAGGTCGTCCTTCTCGACGACGCGGGTAAAGGTCGAAAGGTCGTGGAGGGTCGAGCGCCCTTCCTTGAAGAAGGTCAAGCTCCCTGATACGAGAGTTAGGAGGAGCCCGACGATGGCAACGTGCCAAAGCTCGAACTCGCTCCCGAGAAAAGCGAAGGCCGGAAGGGTAATCGACTGATAAGTCAAAAAGAAGAAAGGGGCAAAAACCACCGCATAAACCCCCTCCAATGTCTCGATTAAGCCCCGGGAAAGGATTTGGTAAACGCTTGGGGGATTTCCGCCATCGTCGACGACCTCAAGGCGGAGGACCATCTTGGAAAGAGTCCGTCCCCGCTTGAAAAGGAAGGGAAGGGCCATGTAATAGATGGCCGCGGTCAGGAAATAGGAAACGAGGGCCGCGCCCCCGCCGGCATAGCGGACTTCCTCATCGGCGCCGGCATAGGCGGAATATAGTTCGCGGTAAGGGAGCGTCTCGCTTCGCCCGATATCGACCCAGATGTCCTGATAGACCGCGACGAAACCCGAAAGGGCCGCTTCGTAAAAAGAAGCCGTCTCGTCGTCCCTTTGCCCTTCGTCAAGGTAGGAAGAGCAGGCCTCCTTGGCCTCTTCACTCAATCCATAGGCCCCGTCTTCGCCAATCGCGAATGGACGCAGGTCTTGTAATTCAAGGAAACGCGCATTGTGCTCCTCTGGGCTCAGCCCTAGGTAGGAGGTGTCCGCGTAAAGGAGAAAATCCCCGTCAGAAGTCCCGTCGATTTGTCGGTTTATCCAATCTTCGCCCCGTTTTAGGGCCCCATCGTCGGTCGGGATCGCCTCTCCCTCGCTCAAAAGGCGGGTCTTTCCGGCTTCCGCGGAGAGGCTATCGTAGGCGAGGGAAACGGCATCGGCTTTCCCATAATAGTCGAAAATCGGGGCCCCTATCGCCGCAAAAACGATCATCGACGTCATCGCGACGATGCACATGTCGACGAAATAGCTTCCGAAGCGTCGACCCCGCCGCGCCGGCGGCAGGAAAGAGCGCTCCGCTCCCTCGACGCTCATGAATCCTTCTTCTCGTCCTCGCCGAGAAGATCGTCTTCGTTTTCGCTCACCGGATTGACGAAAGGAAGGGGCTCTTCCTTCTTTTCTTCTTTCTTCGGTTCGGCCGGCTTATCTTCCTCCGGCTTCGCGGCTTCCCCTTCTTCCTTGTGGAGATTGGGCTTGCCTTTGCCCGCCACGACGTAGCCCTGCTCCTTTTGCTCGGCCAGGCGCTTGAGGGCGGCGTTGAACTCGTCGTCCTTCATCTGCTCGTACTCGTCGAAATTGGTAATGTTCCGGGCTTCCTCGCGGTTGCGGTCGATCGTCGAGGAATCGAGGATGCTATCAAGCATCGCGATGTGCTCGTTCTCGGCCTGGGCCTTCGGATCGACGTAGCCCGGGAAGAGCTCGGGATGGAGATGCATGTAGTTTTCTTTCTCCGCTTCGTCTTTGAAGACGACGCTCGTGCGGGAGTCGACCTCCAAGGTATGGGTCAAGCGGTCGTGCAGGGACTGCTTACTCTTCGAAAGGGCGAGGAACATGTAGTCAATGAGGCAGATGATGAGGAAGGCGAAAATCGGGATCGTGTCCCCCGGAAGGATCGGGATCGACACGATGATGAACATGAGGAGGGAACGGAGGGTCCGTTCCTTCATGGTGATGGTATAGCCGTCGAGGCTGATGACCGAAAGCTTCATCAGCCACTTGCCCGGGGTCTTCGCGTCCTTCGAAACCATCGGGACGAGGAAGAAGACGATGAAGGCGAAGGGGAGATAGGCGGGCAAGAGGGCGAGCCAGGCATTGCTATTGAGCCGGCTCACGATGCTGCTGTAGTAGGTCTGGGTCGGGTTCGCGTCGCTCCCGATGGCGAGGGCCACCGCTTTCCCGTAGACGCCGAGGTCGCCATAGGAAGAGCCGCCTTTGTCGAGGTCGAAGAAATAGAGGGCCAATTCCTTCAAGGTGTCCTTGTCGCCGGCGTCGACGAGTTCCTGGTACTTGGCCTGGAGGACCGGCCGGGCCGCGAAGTCAGCCGCTTCCCCGCTTTCGCTCAACGCATATTTGAAGTACTCGGAATCGCCGGAAAGTCCTTTCTCCGTCACCCCGTTCCGCTCGATCGAGGAATTGACCTCGTCGCGGGTCGGAAGGCCAAAGAAGTTCTGGGCGAAGTAATCAGAATACCCATAGGAAGTGAATTCGCCAACCGTCGCCGTTTCCCCGTTGGAAAGAGTGTAGGTGATCGGCTGGAAGAGGCCGTCCGAATCCGCGTAGGTCGGAAGGACCCCCACCACGTAATGCCAAGCCAGGCGGTAGTAGGCCTCGTAGGTTTCCTCGCCCTCCGGGAGCTTGTCGTATTGGTAGTCGCTCGGAAGGGACGAGGAGCCGGAAACCGCCGGGTAGGCCGAGGGGCCATTCGGGTCATAAGAATAAAGGTAGTAGTTTCCGTCCTGTCCTTCGCGGAAGAGGCCGGTCGCCTGCTGATAGGTTTTCAAATCGCTCGTAAGGGCATCGTTGCCGAGGGCTTTGGCCATCGCCGGCCCGATGAGGAACTGCGAAAGAAGAAGGAAAGGAACGAGTAGGAGGAGGAAGTCGACGAGGAAGGCGACGAACCGGCGGAAGAGGCCGGCTTCTTTAATGCTAGCGTCCATAACGAGTTAATCTTATACAAGTCTCGGCGAAAGGCAAAAAGAACGAAGGAAAAGTTTGTTTTCTTGGCCGAAAAACGAAAAAAGGCCTTGGGTTTCCCCAAGGCCTCATGGCTCAAGTTAACCTCGACCCCTCAATTAGTGAAGGATCTCGGTGACGGTGCCGGCGCCGACGGTCCTGCCACCCTCGCGGATGGAGAACTTGGTGCCCTTTTCGAGAGCGACCGGGTGGATGAGCTGGACGGTGAACGTGACGTTGTCGCCCGGCATGACCATCGCGACGTCAGCCGGAAGGGTGATGTCGCCGGTGATATCGGTCGTCCGGAAGAAGAACTGCGGACGGTAGCCGTTGATGAAGGCCGTGTGACGGCCGCCTTCTTCCTTCGTGAGGACGTAGACGGTCGCGGTGAACTTGTCGTGCGGGACGATGGAGCCCGGCTTGGCAAGGACCTGGCCACGCTCGACCTGGTCGTGGGTGATGCCACGGAGGAGGGCGCCGATGTTGTCGCCGCCCTGAGCGAAGTCGAGGGTCTTGCGGAACATTTCGAGGCCGGTGACGACGGTCTTCTGGGTCGGCTTGATGCCAACGATTTCAGCTTCGTCGTTGATCTTGATCATGCCACGCTCGACACGGCCGGTGACGACGGTGCCACGACCGGAGATCGTGAGGACGTCTTCGATCGGCATGAGGAACGGCTTGTCGGTATCGCGCTGCGGATCCGGGACATAGGTGTCGAGGGCGTTAAGAAGATCCCAGATGCACTTGGCATCGGCATCGTCGGCGCTCTTGACCTGGCCGGCCTTGAGGGCGGAGCCACGGACGACGGGGATGTCGTCGCCCGGGAAGCCGTACTTCGTGAGAAGGTCGCGAACGTCCATCTCGACGATGTCAACGAGCTCGGGGTCGTCGACCATATCGCACTTGTTGAGGAAGACGATGATGTAAGGAACGCCGACCTGACGGGCAAGAAGGACGTGCTCGCGGGTCTGCGGCATGACGCCGTCGGTGGCGGCGACAACGAGGATGGCGGCGTCCATCTGGGCGGCGCCGGTGATCATGTTCTTGACGTAGTCAGCGTGCCCCGGGCAGTCGACGTGCGCATAGTGGCGCTTGTCGGTTTCGTATTCGACGTGGGCCGTGTTGATCGTGATGCCACGAGCCTTTTCTTCCGGGTTGGCGTCGATTTGGTCGTAGGCCATGTCCTTCGCGAGTCCCTTGAGGGCGAGGACGTGGGTGATCGCCGCGGTAAGGGTGGTCTTGCCGTGGTCGACGTGGCCGATGGTGCCGACGTTGACGTGGACGCGGTCACGGTTGAACTTTTCTTTTGCCATTTTGCAATTTCCTCCAAATGGTTTCTTGAAACGCGCTAGTTATGATAGAGCAACGCTTTTTCAAAGGCAACTTCGTTGAAGCCTTTTTTAGCGCATCGACATGTTGCTCTTCTTCACGATTTCGTCCTGGATGTACCGCGGGGTCTCACCGTAGTGATCGAAGGTCATCGTGAAGTTGCCGCGTCCCTGGGTGAGGGAGCGGAGGTCGGTGACGTAGCCGAACATCTCGGCGAGCGGGACGAGGCAGGAGACGACCTTGGCGTTGCCGCGCTGGGTTTCGCCGTTGAGCTGGCCCCTCCGGCGCGAGATGTCGCCGATGACGTCGCCGTAGTACTGATCCGGCACCGTGATGTCGACTTTCATGATCGGCTCGAGGATGACCGGGTCGCACTTGGGCGCCGCTTCCTTGAGGGCGAGGGAGGCCGCGATCTTATAGGCAGCTTCCGAAGAGTCGACGTCGTGGTAGGACCCGTCGAAGAGGGTGGCTTTGATGTCGATGGCCGGGAAGCCAGCGACGAGGCCGCGGTTGAGCGCTTCCTCAAGGCCTTGCTGGGTCGGCTTGATGAATTCCTTCGGAACGGCACCGCCAACGACGGCATCGACGAATTCGAAGCCCTTGCCGGGGTTCGGCTCGAAGCGGATCCAGACATCGCCGTACTGGCCGTGGCCGCCGGTCTGCTTGATGTAGCGGCCTTCGGCCTCGCCGGTCTTGCGAATCGTCTCGCGGTAGTTGACCTGCGGGGCGCCGACATTGACATCGACGTTGAATTCGCGGCGCATCCGCTCGACGAGGATGTCGAGCTGGAGCTCGCCGACGCCGCCGATGATGGTCTGGCCGGTTTCCTGGTTGGTGTGGACGCGGAAGGTCGGGTCTTCCTCGGCAAGCTTCTGGAGGGCGTTGTTCATCTTCTCCATGTCGGCCTTGGTCTTCGGCTCGACCGCTTCTTCGAGGACCGGTTCCGGGAACTCGAGGCGTTCGAGGACGACCGGGGTGTTCACGTCGGTGAGGGAGTCGCCGGTCGTCGTGTTCTTGAGCCCGACGACGGCGCCAATCTCGCCAGCGTGGAGAACGCTGACTTCCTGCCGCTTGTTGGCGTGCATGAGGACGAGACGCGAGATGCGCTCCTGGCTGTTCCTCGAGCTATTGAGGACGTAGGAGCCGCTCTTCAAGGTGCCTTGGTAGACACGGACATAGGCGAGACGCCCGATGAAGGGGTCGGTCGCGATCTTGAAGGCGAGGCCCACGAACGGGGCATCGTCGGTCGTCTTGCAGGTGTACTCTTCGCCGTCGAGCTCGCCCTTTTCGCCCGGGATGTCGAGCGGCGAGGGGAGGTAGTCGATGACGGCGTCGAGGAGGGGCTGGATGCCCTTGTTCTTGAAGGCCGTGCCGCAGAGGACCGGGAAGAAGGAGTCGTGGATGACCGCCTTCCGGATGGTCTTCTTGACGAGGTCGACGGAAGGTTCCTTGCCGTCGAGGACGTCCATCATGAGTTCTTCGCTATAGTCGGCGAGGGTCTCGAGGAGGATCTGGTGGTACTTCTCGGCCTTGGCCTTCACTTCCTCGGGGATCTCGACGATCTTCGGAGCTTCGTCCTTGGATTGCGAGTACATGATGGCGTTCATCTTGACGAGGTCGACCATGCCGGTGAAGCCGTTCTCGCGGCCGATCGGGTACTGGATAGCCGCGTACTTGACCCCAAGGCGTTCCTTGAGGGTGTCGAGGCACATCTCGAAGTCGGCGCCGATGGCATCCATCTTGTTGCAGAAGATGATCCGCGGGACATTGTACTTATCGGCCTGGCGCCAGACGGTCTCGGTCTGCGGCTCGACGCCGTTTTTGGAGTCGAGGACGGTGACCGCGCCGTCGAGGACACGGAGGGAACGCTCGACTTCAACGGTGAAGTCGACGTGCCCCGGAGTGTCGATGATGTTGATCCGGTGGCCGTTCCAGAAGCAGGTCGTCGCGCTCGAGGTGATCGTGATGCCCCGCTCCTGCTCCTCTTCCATCCAGTCCATGACGGCCGTGCCTTCGTGGACTTCGCCGATCTTGTGGGTCCGGCCGGTGTAATAGAGGATACGTTCGGTCGTGGTCGTCTTGCCGGCATCGATGTGGGCCATGATGCCGATGTTGCGGGTATGGGGGAGGTCGTAGGTTTCCGATTCTTTGATCGCGTCTTCGTTATTGGCCATACTTTGCTTCCTCCCTTGTTACCAGCGATAGTGGGCGTAGGCCTTGTTGGCCTCGGCCATCTTATGGACTTCTTCCTTCTTCCGCACCGAAGCTCCGGTGCCGTTGGCCGCGTCGATGATCTCGGCGGCTAGCTTTTCTTCCATCGTCTTTTCCCCGCGGAGGCGCGAATAGGTGACGAGCCAGCGGAGGCCGAGGGTCTGCTTGCGTTCGGGCGAAACCTCGACCGGGACCTGGTAGTTGCTGGCCCCGATCCGGCGAACCTTGAGCTCGACTTCCGGCATGATGTTGCCGATGGCCGTCGCGAAGACGTCGATGGCCGGTTTTCCGGTACGCTCTTCGATCAGCTTGAACGAGTGGTAGATGATGGTCTGGCTGGTGCCCCGCTTCCCGTCGAACATGACGCGGTTGATGAGGCGGGTGACGAGCTTCGAGTTGTAAACGGGATCAGGAAGGACGTCCCGTTTCTCGGTTTTTCCTTTGCGTGACATTTCCTATCTCCTTACTTGCTTTCTTTCGGCTTCTTGGTGCCGTAGAGGCTCCGGCCCTGCCGACGGGCTTCGATCCCGGCGCAGTCGAGGCAGCCGCGGATGATGTGGTAACGAACGCCCGGAAGGTCCTTGACACGGCCTCCGCGGATCATGACCGTGGAGTGCTCCTGGAGGTTGTGGCCTTCCCCGCCGATGTAGGCGGTGACTTCGTAGCCGTTGCTGAGCTTGACCCTGGCGTACTTCCGCATGGCGGAGTTCGGCTTCTTCGGGGTCATGGTGCCGACCCGGGTGCAGACCCCGCGCTTCTGGGCGCTGGGCTCGGAGGTCGAGCGTTTGGTGAGGGCGTTCCACCGCTTCCCAAGGGCCGGGCTCTTGCTCTTGGCCTTGGAAGTCTGGCGGCCTTGCCTCACGAGTTGATTGATGGTAGGCATCGCTTTTTCTCCTTACTAAAACTAGACGCTTTCTTGCTAGTGTCCGGGCAAGAATATAGGGCCCATGAAAAGTGAAGTCAACACCGACTTTCGGACCTATTTGATACGCCGGGCAACGTGGAAACTTTCACGGTGGCTTTTCTCCTCTTTCGCATGAAAGCGTTTTCTCCTTTCGGGCACGAAAAAAGGCCCTAGCCGCAGCTAGAGCCTATAAGGATGAGGTTAGTCGCCGATCCGTTCGTGGGCTTCGATGTACTGGGCCTTGACCCGGTCCATGTCGCCGTCGACGGTGAAGGTCGAGAGCTTGCCCTCTTCCTCTTCGTCGGTGAGGAGGCCGGTGCCGGCCGGGATGAGTTTCCCGGTGATGACGTTCTCCTTGAGGCCGTGGAGAGGATCAGTCTTCGCCTTGATGGCAGCGTCGGTGAGGACGCGCGTCGTCTCCTGGAAGGAGGCCGCCGAGAGGAAGGACTCGGTTTCGAGGGCCGCCTTGGTGATGCCAAGGACGAGCGGCTGGCCGAGGGCCGGGCGCTTGCCCGCTTCGAGAGCCTTCTGGTTGGCTTCGGTGTAGCGTTCGACGTCCACCTTGAGCCCCGGGAGGAGATCGGTGTCGCCGGCATCGATGATCATCATCTTGCGGAGCATCTGGCGGATGATGACCTCCAAATGCTTGTCGGAGATGCCGATGCCCTGGGCGGCGTAGACCTTCTGGATTTCCTTGATGAGGTAGACCTCGACTTTCTCGACGTCCGCCTTCTCGAGGAGGTCCTTCGGGTTGATGGCGCCTTCGGTGATCTTGCCGCCGGCTTCGACGATGTCGCCCTTCTTGACGCGGAGGCGGACGCCGTATCCGGTGAGAAGCTCCGCCGTTTCCGGGGTGGCGCTTTCAGCCGTCTTGGCGCTCGTCGAGGTGATCTTCACCTTGTAGCGTCCGTTGTCCTGGGTCTCGATGTCGGTAATGGTGGCATCGAAGGGGCAGATGAGGGCTTCGCCTTTCGGGTTGCGGGCTTCGACGAGTTCCTGGACACGCGGGAGACCTTGCGTAATGTCGGTCCCGGCCATGCCGCCGGTGTGGAAGACCCGCATCGTGAGCTGGGTGCCCGGCTCGCCGATCGACTGGGCGGCCATGATGCCGACCGCTTCGCCCATTTCGACGAGGCGTCCGGTCGCCATGTTCCGTCCGTAGCAGTGCTGGCAAACCCCGTCCTTCGTGGCGCAGGTGAAGAGGGAGCGGATTTCCACTTCCTTGATCCCGGCCTTGACGATGGCCTTGGCTTGCTCGTCGCTGATCATGGTATTGCCTTCGACGATCACTTCGCCCGTCTCCGGGTTCACGACGTCATGCATCGCGAAGCGGCCCGAGAGCCGGCTTTCGAGGCTGACGATGACCTCGTTCCTCGAGGTGTCGCGGATTTCGCGGACCTTGAAGCCGTGGTCGCAGTGGCAATCCTCTTCCCGGACGACGACGTCTTGGGCGACGTCGACGAGCCGGCGGGTGAGGTAGCCCGAGTCGGCGGTCTTAAGAGCCGTGTCGGCCCCGCCCTTACGGGCGCCGTGGGTGTTGATGAAGAACTCCGCGACCGTCATGCCCTCCCGGTAGGAGGAGGTGATCGGAAGTTCGATGACTTCGTTCTTCGGGTTGGCGACGCAGCCTTTCATGCCGATCAGCTGCTTGAAGTTGTCGAGGGAGCCACGGGCGCCGGAGTCCGACATGATAACCAGCGGGTTCCGCTTGTCGCGGGCAAGGAAGGCGCGAACCTTTTCCTTGACCTCGTCGGTGACCTTCGACCAGGTGTCGGCGACCGCCTTGTGGCGTTCGGCCTCGGTGTAGAAGCCGTCCTGGGCGAGGGCGTTGATCTTGTCGACCCGCTTCTGGCCGGCTTCGATGTCCTCTTTCTTCTCCTCGAAGGTGTTGATGTCGCTGATGGCGACGGTCACCGAGGAAACGGTCGAGTACTTGAAGCCCTGGTCCTTGATCTTGTCGAGGATGGCGCTCGTCTTGGAGGGGCGCCAGGCCGTCGAGGTCGGGTCGGACATGTCGTAACGATGGAAGACCATGTCGATGATGGTCCCGAGTTCCTTCTTCTTGATCGGCGTGTGGACCGGGCGGGAAGCGATCTCGCTCTTGAGGTCGGTGCCTTTCGGGACGAACCAGCTTTCGATCGTCCTCACGTCGGTCGTCGGCTTGTCGCCGTTGATGAAGGGGAAGTCGGACGGGAAGATCTCGTTGAAGATGACCTTGCCCGGGGTGGTGAGGAGGTACATGTCCTTCACGCTGCTCGGGAGGCCGCACTTCGCCATGTCGTCGCCGAAGTCCTTGTGGAGGGAGGCGGCGCGGATGGCGATCCTCGTGTGGAGGGCGATCATCCCGGTCTCGTAGGCGTCGATCACTTCCTGGACGGAAGAGAAGGCCTTGCCTTCGAGGGTGGCGAAACGGCGGTACTTCTCGATTTCCTCGTCGTTGGCCGCCTTTTCCTCTTCGCCGTGGATTTCGATCTTGGAAAGGTCGTCAGCCCGGTCGAGGAAGTCCTGCGCGGTCTCTTCGAGGGTCAGGTAGTAGTTGCCGAGAACCATGTCCTGGCTCGGGATGACGATCGGTTTGCCGTCCTTCGGGCCGAGGATGTTGTTAGAGGCGAGCATGAGCTCCACCGCTTCTTGCTGGGCTTCCCTACCAAGCGGGACGTGAACGGCCATCTGGTCGCCGTCGAAGTCGGCGTTGAAGCCGGTGCAAACGAGCGGGTGGAGACGGATGGCGTGCCCGTCGACGAGCTTGGGCTGGAAGGCCTGGATGCCGAGCCGGTGGAGGGTCGGGGCGCGGTTGAGGAGAACGGGGTGCTGCCCGATGATCTCCTCGATGATCTTGTAAACGACGGGGTCGCCCCGGTCGATGATCTTGTCGGCTTGCTTATGGGCATTGACGAGGCCGCGCTTGATGAGGATGGCCGCGATGAAGGGGCGAAGGAGCTGGATCGCCATTTCCCGCGGGAGTCCGCATTGGTACATCTTGAGGTCGGGTCCGACCGCGATGACCGAACGGCCCGAGTAGTCGACCCGCTTGCCGAGGAGGTTCTGCCGGAAACGGCCTTGCTTGCCCTTGAGGCCGCTGGAGAGCGACTTGAGGGGACGTCCCGACGGACCGGTAACCGGCTTGTTGCGCCGGCCGTTGTCGATAAGGGCGTCGACGGCTTCCTGAAGCATCCGCTTCTCGTTCATCAAGATGACATAAGGAGCGCTCATGTCGATGAGTTTCTTGAGACGGGTGTTCCGGGAGATGACGCGCCGATAGAGGTCATTGAGATCGCTGACCGCAAAGCGGCCGCCGTCGAGCTGAAGCATCGGACGGAGGTCGGGCGGGACGACCGGGATGACGTCGAGGATCATCCATTCCGGCTTCTGCCCGGAATCGCGGAAGGCTTGGACGACCTCGAGCCGCTTGGCGAGCTTGACCCGCTTCTGGTCGGAGGTTTCCTTCCGGATTTCCTCCTTGAGGGAGGCGAATTCCTTGTCGAGGTCGATTTCGTGGAGCAGCTTCTTCACCGCGTCCGCGCCTTCGCCGAAGACGGCGCCGGTGTGGCGGGCGATGAAGCTGGAGACCGTGAAGAAGTCGAAGGGTTCGCTCGGGCTCGCGAGGTTGCGGACGTAGCGCTGGGCATCGTCGATGTCGAGTTGGCTGATCGGGTTGCCGAGGAGGTCGACCCGGGTGCCGTTGACGAGGAGAAGTTTGAAGTTCTCTTCGTCGGCAGGGTGGACGGCATGATCGGAATACCGGCGCTCGATTTCGGCGTCGATGTTTTCCTTCTCAGCCTCATAGTCGGGGCGGGCTTCCGGGATGAAGTCGAGGATGGCGTCGCTGAAAGCTTCGCGCGAAGCGGCCTCATCGAGGAATTCCTTCTTGTAAAGGACGGTGCTCTTGCCGGGATCGAGGCAGATGTGGGCCGCGAAATAGACGACTTCCTCGAGCTGTTTCGGGGAGATGTCGAGAATGAGGCCCATCCTGGAGGGGATGCCCTTCAGGTACCAGATGTGAGAGCACGGGGAGACGAGCTCGATGTGGCCGAAGCGTTCCCGCCGCCACTCTTTCGAGATGACCTCGACGCCGCACTTTTCGCAGGTGATGCCTTGGTAACGGATCTTCTTGTATTTGCCGCAGTGGCACTCGTAGTCCTTGACCGGGCCGAAGATCTTCTCGCAGAAAAGACCTCCCATTTCCGGCTTCTGCGACCGGTAGTTGATGGTTTCGGGCTTGGTGACCTCGCCATGGCTCCAGGACCGGATGGTCTCCGGGGAAGCGAGGCCGACTTTCATCGCCTTGAGTTTATTGATGTCCATCTAATTGCCTCCGTTAGTCGTCGAGCGAAGAGCCGATCCGGTCGGTGACCGAGAGGCCCTCTTCCTCGGCGATGGCCGTCTCGTCGCTATTTGCGGCGGTCGGTTCCTCTTCTTCCTCGGAGGGGTGTTCCCGCGGCGAGGTGAGGCTGCGGATGGCGCTATTGACCTTCCGCTCCTCGATGAGGGCTTCCTTGGCTAGGGAGTCCATGTTGATCTCGGATTCGTTTTCGTCGTAGAGGTGGACGTCCATGGCCAAGCCTTTGAGTTCCTTCGTAAAGACCTTGAAGGCTTCCGGCATGCCGGGCTTCGGGATGTCGAGGCCCTTGATGATGGCTTCGTAGCACTTCCTTCTGCCGACCCGGTCGTCGCTCTTGATGGTGAGCATTTCCTGGAGGACGTGGCTCGCGCCGTAGGCTTCGAGGGCCCAGACCTCCATTTCGCCGAACCGCTGGCCGCCGTTCTGGGCTTTGCCCCCGAGCGGCTGCTGGGTGACAAGGCTATAAGGTCCGGTCGCCCGGGCGTGGAGTTTGTCGTCGACCATGTGCACGAGCTTGATCATGTACATGATGCCGACCGAGATACGCTCCGGGAAACGTTCGCCGGTCCGCCCGTCGTAGAGGACGGTCTTGCCGTCGTTGCTGAGGCCGGCCTTCTGCATGAGGTCGGCGATCTCTTCGTCGCTGATGCCGTCGAAGACCGGGGTCGCCACCCGGATGCCGAGCTTGCGGCAAGCGAGGCCGAGGTGGACTTCGAGGATCTGCCCGATGTTCATACGGCTAGGAACGCCCATCGGGGAAAGCATGACGTCGATCGGGGTGCCATCCGGGAGGAACGGCATGTCCTCGATCGGGAGGATCTTGGAAATGACGCCCTTGTTGCCGTGGCGGCCCGACATCTTGTCGCCCTCGGAGATCTTCCTCTTCTGGACGATGTAGACGCGGACTTTCTTGATGACGCCGGTCGGAAGCGGATCGCGCTTCTTCCGTTCGTAGACTTTGACCTTGAGGACGATGCCGGCCCCGCCGTGCGGGACGCGGAGGGAGGAATCCTTAACGTCCTTCGTCTTCTCGGCGAAGATGGCCATGAGGAGCTTTTCCTCCGGCGTCGGCTCGGACTGGCCTTTCGGGGTCACTTTGCCGACGAGGATGTCGCCCTCCCGGACTTCGGCGCCTGGGATGATGATGCCGTTCTCGTCGAGGTTGGTCTTGAGGTCGTCGCCGACATTCGGGATGTCGCGGGTGATTTCCTCTTCGCCGAGCTTCGTTTCCCGGCATTCGCAGTCATAGTCCTCGATGTGGATGGTCGTGTAGCAATCGTCCTTGACCATCCGCTCGGACATGATGACGGCGTCTTCGTAGTTGTAGCCGTTCCAGGTCATGTAGGCGACGAGCATGTTTTGCCCGAGGGCAAGCTCGCCTCCCCGCATGGCCGGGCCGTCGGCGATGACTTCGCCGCCCTTTACCTTGTCGCCGACGTGGACGATCGGGTGCTGGTTGATGCAGGTGCCGTTGTTGGAACGGTCGAACTTCTGGAGGGTGTAGGTCTTCTCGCCGCTCTCACCTTCGACCTTGATGGTCGAGCCGTCCATGTAGGTGACGGTCCCGTCTTCCTCGGCGACGACGGCTAGGCCCGAGTCGCGGGCAATCCGCCGCTCGAGGCCGGTTCCGACGTAGGAAAGCTGCGGCCTGAGAAGCGGAAGAGCCTGACGCTGCATGTTGGCGCCCATGAGGGCCCGGGTGGAGTCATCGTTCTCGAGGAACGGAATGCAAGCCGCGGCGATCGAAACGATCTGCTTCGGCGAGACGTCGACGAAGTCGATGAGTTCGCGCGGGGCGACGAGGTTTTCCCCGTCGTGCCGGCAGACGACGTCGTTCTCGAGGATTTCCTTGCCGACGATCGTCTTGCCTTCGAATTCGACTTTAACCGGCTCGCCAAGCTTGATGTTGGCTTCGGCGATATAGTGGCCGGCTTCTTCGTCAGCCGAGAGGTAGACGCCGTCGTCGAGGACGAAGTAATGGGCTTTGCCCTTCTCGTCCACCACTTTTTCGACCCGCCGATAAGGGGTCTGGATGAAGCCGTAGTCGTTGACCTTGGCGTAGGTGGAAAGGTTGTTGATAAGACCGATGTTCTGGCCTTCAGGAGTTTCGATCGGGCAGATGCGGCCGTAGTGGGTATAGTGGACGTCGCGGACTTCCATCGAAGCGCGGTCGCGGGTAAGGCCGCCCGGGCCGAGAGCCGAGATACGGCGCTTGTTGGTAAGTTCGGCCAGCGGGTTGGTCTGGTCCATGAACTGGGAGAGCTGGCTCGAGGCGAAGAACTCCCGGATGGACGAGGTCAGCGGCCGGATGTTGATGAGGGTCTGGGGCTTCGCGGTGGCGAGGTCGGCCGTGATCGACATCTTCTGCTGGACCGTCTTGCTCATCTTGGTGAGACCGATCCGGAACTGAGTCTGGAGCAGCTCGCCGACACAACGGACCCGGCGGTTGCCGAGGTGGTCGATATCGTCGGTCGTTCCGATCCCGAACTGGATGTTGTTGAAATAGGAGAAGCAGGCGACCATGTCGCTGATCGAAGCCCTCGAGAGCGACGGCTCGCCGTTGAGGCCGGTCAGAAGGAGGTCGGTGCCGATGATCTTGACGATATCGCCGTCCGGCTTGTCATAGGCATGGACCTTGACGACATTGACGCGGTTATGGGTATCGATGAGATCGTTGGTCTTGAGAACCTGGGTGAACTGCTCGCTATGCTCAAAGAATTCGGCGTCGCGGAGTTCCTGGACGTCTTCTTTGCTGAGGGTATGGCCCTTGATGAGGGGTTCTCCATCGTTGTTGGTGAAGATGGTGCCGTCGTCATTGACAAGGTCCTCGGCAAGGATCCTTCCGACGAGGCGGGAATAGATCCCGAGCTTCACCGTGTATTTGAAACGGCCGGCCCGTCCGAGGTCGTACCGCTTGTCGTCGAAGAATTTCTGGACAAGGAAATTGATGACGCCCTTGCCCGTCATCGGCTCGCCCGGCTTGAGGCGCGAGAAGATGACGCGGAGCGCGACGTCGCTATAGGAAGCGAAGCGCTTGTCCTCGGCGACGAGGTCGTGGCCTTCGTCGTCCCGGTACATCGCCTTTTCCTTCTCGACGGTCGTCTTCATCATTTCGCTTTCGCCGAAGAGGTCGAAAAGCTGTTGATCGTTATCGAGGCCGAGCGCCCGGAAAAGGATCGTGGCCGGCATCTTGCGCTGGCGGTCGATCCGGACGAACATCGTGTTCTTGAGATCGGACTCGAACTGGAGCCAGGTGCCGCGGGTCGGGATGATCTCGCCGTTGTAGATATGGGCACCGCTCTTGTCGGGGGTATCCTGGAAATAAGCGCCCGGTGAACGGACGATCTGGCTGACGATGACGCGTTCAGCCCCGTTCACGATGAAGGTGCCTGAATCGGTCATCATCGGGACGTCGCCCATGTAGACTTCGCTCTCGGCCTTTTCGCCGGTCGGCGAAACGAGGCGGAGGGTCACCTTCAGTTTGCTCGCATAAGTGAGGTCGCCTTCGCGGCACTCAATCGGGGTATAGACCGGCGCTTCGAAACGCGAGCTCACGTACTCGATGGAATAGGTTTCCGCATAGTTCTTGATCGGGAAAACCTCTTTCATCACCTGATCGAGTCCTTCGTCGAGGAACCAAGCGAAGCTCTTGGTCTGGATTTCGACGAGATTGGGAAGCGGCGCGCTTCCGCTGATCTTGGAGAAGTCGATCCTTCCGTTCTCGTCGACCGGGTAAGAGGCATAGGCGGCGAGAAGGTTCTTGTCTTCGTTCATTTGTTGCTCCTATTTGCTTGCTTTAATGATCCAATAGCCTTTTTTCTTCTCGAGGATCGCGACGCGGGGAAATAGTTCCTGCAGGTGGGCATGGACGCTTTCGGCGCCCTGCTTCCGCCGCACCACCACGTAGAGCGAGCCGCCTTCCCTAAGGTGGGACGGGGCGCCGTCGTAGATGGCATAGGTGACTTTCTTGCCAGCGCGGATCGGAGGATTGGAGACGATTGAGTCAAAAAGGGAGTCGAGGTGGAGGTAGACGTCGCTTTCAACCACGGTGCACCTGGACGCTAGCCCCATGTGTCGGGCGTTTTCCCGCGTCAGGTCGAGGGCCCGTTCGTTCACGTCGGACAAAGTGAGAGAACGTTTTGGGTCGAAGGAGGCAAGGATGAGGCCGATCGGCCCGACCCCGCAACCGAGATCGAGGATCTTCTCTCCCAAGTCGAGCGTCGCGATCGTTTCGATCATGATCTTGGAGCCAAGATCGAGCTCGTGGGAAGAAAAGACTCCTTTGTCGCTCTTGAAGGAATATTTCCGGCCGAGGACTTCGCACTCGAAGGTGATGTCTTGATGGGACATCCCTTCCACGTTGTCGAAGTACTGAGGAGCCATTTATATATCCTTATATAAGCGCGTAAATCCCCACCCCAGGAGGAACGCTCCCAGGGCAGGGCTTTGGATGATGAGTTTTGTTGGGGAGTCGGAACTACTTGATTTCGACTTCGGCGCCGATGTCGGTAAGGGCCTTCTTGTGGCTTTCGGCCTCGACCGGGGAGATCTTCTCCTTGAGGGTCGCCGGGCAGGCATCGACGAGCTTCTTGGCATCCATGAGGCCAAGGCCGGTGATGCCCTGAACCGCCTTGATGACGGCAACTTTGCCAGCCGTGCCAAGGCCCTTGAGAATGAGGTTGACCTCGGTCGGTCCCTTGGCGGCCGGGCCATCGTCCTCGGCCGGAGCGGCAGCAGCCACCGGGGCGGCGGCCGTGACACCGAATTCCTTTTCGACGTCTTTGACGAGGGCGCTAAGTTCGAGCGCGCTCATCTGCTTGAGCGTATCAATGATTTGCTCGTTGGTAAGTTTCTCAGCCATGATTTTATCCTCCTAGGCTTAGTTGGCGGCCGCTTGGCCGTCTTTGTTGGCAATCGCGTCGATTGCCCGGGCGAGAGATGCCATCGGTTCGTTGAGAACCATGCAGAACATCGAGAGGAGCGCTTCCTTCGACGGAAGTTTGGCAACTTCCTTGAGGCCGGCTCCATCAACGACCTTCCCTTCGACGAGGCCGGCCCTCAGGACCAGCTTCTCGTGGTAACGGGAGAACTTGTAGAGAGCGGCAACTCCAGTCGAGACATCCTCCGAGAAGACGAAGGCGTTCGGGCCTTCGAGGTACTCGTCGAGGCCTTCGATGCCGGCGTCGTGAAGGGCGCGGGCAGCCATGGTGTTCTTGTAAACGCCAAGGTGGGCCTTCTTCTCGGCCAAGGCGCGGCGGAGTTCGTTGAGCTCAGCGACCGTCAGGCCCTGATAGCCAACGATGGCAAGGGTCTTGCTGTTCTTGAGGCCTTCGCTGATCTCGCTCACCGCGGCCTTTTTCTGCTGCAGAGCGTTTTGGTTCATCCTCGTTCCTCCTTTCTTCGCAAATATATCTGTGAAGCTAACTAGACTAGCGGGTTTTATCGACTAACCTCGGCAACGTGTTTTTATTAAGGCATGTGCCCGTTGCTTTCTTAGGCTAGCAAGCATTTCACCAAAGTAGGGTTCCTTCGAAGGCTTAGTTGCGGCCTTCGAAGGTGATTTTGATGCCAGGGCCCATCGTGGTGTGGGCAACGACATTCAAGATGAAGGCGCCCTTCACGGTCGAGGGACGGCTCTTGGCCACCGCGTCGCAGACAGCCTTGAGGTTGTCGGCGATATCCTGATCGGAGAAGGAGCAACGGGCGACCGAGATGTTGAGGTTGGCGTCCTTGTCGACGCGGTAGGCGATCTTGCCTTTCTTGATCTCGGCGATGGCCTGGCCGATCGCCATGGTGACCGTTCCGGTCTTGGGGTTCGGCATGAGGCCTTTCGGGCCGAGGATGCGGCCCATCTTTCCGAGTTCGCCCATCATGTCAGGGGTGGCAACGATGACATCGTAGTCGAACCAGTTTTCTTTCTGGATCTTCTCGATGAGTTCCTTGCCGCCGACGAATTCGGCACCAGCCGCCTTCGCTTCTTCCTGCTTGGCATTGGTGAGAGCGAGGACCCGCTTCGTCTTGCCGCTGCCGTGCGGGAGAACGAGGGTTCCCCGAATGAGCTGGTCGGCGAGGGTCGGGTTGACGTTAAGGCGGAAGCTCACGTCAATGGTCGAATCGAACTTGGTGACGCTGGTCTTCTTGAGAAGAGCCGCGGCCTCATCGATGGTGTAGATCTTGCTGTGATCGACGAGTTTGAGGGCTTCGCGGTATTTCTTTCCGGTTTTCATCTATTGGCCCTCCTTAGCGGTCGACGACAATGCCCATCTGGCGGGCGCTGCCTTCGACGATCTTCATGGCCGCCTCGACGTCATTGGCGTTGAGGTCCGGCAGTTTGTACTCAGCGATTTCCTTGAGCTGAGCTTCGGTGATGTGCCCGACGATCTTCTTCGGGTTGCCGCTTCCTTTGCTGATGCCAGCCGCCTTGAGCAAGCGATTGGCTACCGGCTCGGTCTTGATGACGAAGTCGTAGGACTTGTCCTCGTAAGCGGTGATGACGACAGGGACGACCTGTCCCTTACGATCCGCGGTCTTGGCGTTGAAGTCCGTGCAGAACTTGTTCATGACGACGCCAGCCGAGGCGAGTTTCGGTCCCGGATGCGCTTCCCCGCCGGGGAGCTCCATCTTGAGGACCTTGACGATTTTCTTTGCCATGGTTTCCTCCTATTTGGTAATCTGGCCGTGGTGCGCGGGCCCCGTCTAAGGCCCTACCACGCCGCACATACGTGCTTGTGTATTATACGCGCGAGGCGCCCTCGTTCAATAGAAATTTTTTGCAGCAACCTAATTTTTGTTTCCAGCAAAAATCGGATAAAAGAATGGCGTTTTGCGGACTTTATTCTGCAAAAACCCGTTATCTATGCCGAAATCAACTAAAAAGACTTCGTGCGTTTTTTATTGGGTCGCGCCGCCTCTGGGCCCGGCAAGCCATTGTTCATTCGTCTTGGATTATACCTTTCAGAGGGCAAGTTCAGTAATCTCCAATTGCTTGCTTTGTAAAGGCAATGCTTAGATATATCCTTATATGTTTTATTAAGATTCTTTGTTACTTTGTATTAATGGATTTCAACCAAAAATCCTCCGATGAATTCAATCTTTTTATTTATTATTTTAGGTGACCTTTTGCATAAAGAAAAAGCAAGCCCGGAAACGAGCTTGCTTATTGAGAATCGGCGTCCTCTCCCCTACTTCACCTTTTCGTAGAGTAGGGTATAGGCATAGAGAACCATTAAGACCGTAAGACCCGTATCGGCCATGACGGCAACCCACATCGGGAAGGCGTCTCCCAAGAAAGCACTTAGAAGCATGATGCTCGCCTTGATGAGAAGCCCGAGGACGATGATGGAGACGGCCCGGAAGCGCGTCTTCTTGGCAATCTTGATGCCAGAAACGAGCTTGCTTGGATCGTCGTTCATAATGACGAGATCGGCCGACGAAATGGAGGAGTCGCTGCCGATGCCGCCCATCGCGATGCCGACGTCGGCCAAGGCAATCGAAGGAGCGTCGTTCACGCCGTCGCCGATGAAGGCAACGCTGCCCGGAGCCGCGGCAATCTCTTCCTTGAGGTGGTCGCTCTTTTCTTCTGGGAGAAGCCCTGCTTTGACCTCGTCGAGGCCAAGCTGGCTGCCGACGGCCTTGGCATTTTTCTCCTGGTCGCCGGTGAAGAGCTTAACCTTGATGCCGAGGGAATGGAGGCCGTCCACCATCTTCTTCGACTCTTTCCTGATGACGTCGTTGAGGATGACATAGCCCTGATATTTGCCATTGACGGCCAGATGGACGACCGTCCCTTCTTCCTTGACCTCGTCGCAATCGATGCCAAACTGCTTCATTAGCTTGGCATTGCCAGCCAGGATTTCATCGCCATGATAGCGGGTCTTGATCCCGTGCCCGGCAATTTCCTCGTAGTCTTCCTGCTCGGCGGCCAGCTCAAGCGCGTCGTGGGCGTCCCCGACAATGGCTTTGGCGATCGGATGAGCCGACCGCGACTCGGCGCACTTGAGATAATGCATGAACGTGCATTTGTCGAGGCCGTAGAGATGCCAGGTCGTGACCTGGAAGTCGCCATAGGTGAGGGTCCCCGTCTTGTCGGAGACAACCGTCTTGATGCGGAGCAGCTTGTCGAAATAAGGCGAGCCTTTGACGATGAGGCCGTTCTTCGAGGCGAGGCCGATGCCGGCGAAATACGAGAGCGGGACGCTCAAGACGATCGCGCAGGGGCAGGCGATGACGAGGAAGGAGAGGCCGACCCGGATCCAGGTCTTCCAAGTCTCCGCGTCGCCGATTCCAAGGAACAGGGGCGGAATTACCACCACAAGGGCCGCAAGAAGGACGACGAAAGGGGTGTAGTACTTGCTGAAGACGGAGATGAATTTCTCAGCCTTGCTCTTGCCGCGGCCGGAGTTCTCGACGAGAGTCATGATCTTGGCCAGGGTCGAAGAGGAATACGGCTTGGTGATCTGGACGGTCAGATTGCCGCTCTTGAGAGTCGTGCCAGAGAGGACTTCGTCGCCTTTCTTCTTATAGACAGGGACGAACTCGCCGGTGAGAGAACTCACGTCGACGTTTCCTTCGCCGGTGACAATGACGCCGTCGGAAGGGAAGGACTCGCCGACCTTGACCATCACGAGATCGCCGACCTGAAGGTCTTCCGGCTTCACGGTCTCGAGGCCGTTGGCCCCGATCCGAGTCGCCGTTTCGCTCTTGAGGCTCACCGCATCGACAATCGCATTGTGCGATTTCCGGCTGGCGACGATGTCAAAGAGGTCGCCGAGCTGATAGAGAGATACGACCATGACCGCGTCGAAGAAACTCATCATCTCATCCATCGCGATGATGGGAAGGAGGAAAGCCCCGAGAGAGGCTATCGTCATCAGGAAGGCTTCATCGAAGATGTTCCGGAAGTGGATGACGTTCCTGATGAAGCGCCAAGCGACGTCGTAGCCGGCCAGGAGCCAAGCGACGAGATTGACGGGGAAGAGGACGGTCCAAAGATAGTCGTGGCCGAGCCCGAGGCCCATCATCGTGAAGGTCGTGACCGCGCTGACGGCAAAGGCCACGATGACGCGGACGAGCTTCACCCACATCGCCTTGTCCCAAGCCACCCGCTTCGAGGGCTTCTCCGGAATCGGGGCCACGTGGAATTCTTCCTCGACCGAGTTGACGATCTTGTCGATTTCCTCGATCGGCTTCTTCTCGGCCGTCAGGTAGATCTTCCCGGCGCCGTAGTCGATGTTGCACTCGCTGACCCAGCTTTCCTTTTCCATCCGGTGGACGACCCGCTCGGCGCACGCCGGGCAGTCGAGGCCTGTGATGAGATAAGCTTGATCGATCTTTTCTTCGGCCATGTCACATTGCCTCCTGCACGTGGTCGTAAACGACCTTCAATAGTTCGCGCACGTGATCGTCGGCTAAGACGTAATAGACTTTCGTCCCGTCCTTCCGCATCGAGAGAAGATTCTCCTCCTTAAGAACTTTCAGTTGGTGGGAAGCCAGCGACTGGCTCACCCCCGCCTCTTCTTGAATCTCGCCGACCGATTTCTCCCCGTCCATGATCGCGTAAAGGATCTTGAGGCGGGTGAAGTCGCCGGCAATCTTGAGGAGGCTTTCCATTCTTTCGAGAACTTGCTCGCTGGGCATGTCCATATATGAATCTCCTTTCATGCAAAGCCTATTATATGAAGGTTCATTCATGGTTCAAGGGGTAAGATGAACAATTTTTCATATTTGAGAACAAGCACGAAAAAAGGCCCCGGTCGCCCGGGGCCCTTAGACCAAATTGATTAAATACGCTCGATGTCGGAGAAATCCTGATCGACGACGGTTTCGCGGCCGAAGAAGAGCGTCTTGATTTGAACGGCGCCCGTCTTCTTGTCGAGCGAGGTAATCGTGCCTTCGGTTCCTTCGAGGGGCCCCTTGATGATCTTGACGCGGGTCCCGACTTCATAGCCGTTGAACATCGATTCGTCGACCATGCCCATTCGCTTGAGGACCGGCTCCATCTGCTCGATCGGGACCGGGGTCGGCTTCTGGCCGCCGCCGCTCGAACCGGCGATGCCGGTGACGCCCGGAGTATTACGGACGATGTACCAGCTCTTGTCGGTCATGATCATCTCGACGAAGATGTAGCCCGGATAAAGGTTCCGGACCTTGGTCTTGCCGGTTTGGATGCCGTCTTTGAGAACCGGCTCCTCGACCTCGACGACGAGGACGCGGAAAATCTCGTTTTCCATCCCCATCGAGGCAATCCGCTTCCTGATGTTGTCGGCGGTCTTCTGCTCGTGCATCGAGTAGGTATTGATGATGTACCAGTTCTTTTCGCCGAGCTTAGCTGCTTCTGCCATTCCCTGTTCCTCCTTTAGGCGCCAAAGGCGGCCTCGAGCTGCTGGATGATGCTCTGGGCCGTCAGATCCTCGAGAGCGAGGAAGATGGCGCAGAAGAGCGCGATGCAAATGACGACGGCAATCGAGGGCCAGAGGGTTTCGCGGCTGGGCCAGCGGACCTTCTTGCCCTGCTTTGCCACTTCTTTTAGGTATTTAACCGGCGGGGTCATGGTGATTCCTCCTTATCGCGATTCGCGGTGCAAGGTGTACTTGTTGCACTTCGGGCAGAATTTCTTCAGCTCGAGGCGCTTGCTGGAAGCGGGATTCACTTCCGTTTGGTAGTTGCGCGAGAGACATTCCTCGCAAATCAAAAAGACCTTTTTCCTTGCCATCGGCTTATCTTACTCACCTAGCATGCGGAATGGTAGTCCTTCGCGCCGGGCCGGTCAAGAAAAGTTCTCTTATAGAGAAAGGGGCAAAATTCGTCCATCAAGGCAGGGGGCGGCCATCTATTCCGTTTTTCGTGAAAAAGATGGGGTTTTTGCGTGTAAAAAGCCACGGATGACTAGTCCGCGGCCTTTATATCATCAGCCCTTTTTCTCGAGGAAGAGGGACTTGTAGCGCTCATAGCGCCGCCGCACTTGCTTGTAAGTGAGGCCGAGGCGCTCGGCGATCTGGCGGAGGGATAGCCCTTCCAGCCTCAAGGAGGCAATCGCCACTTCCTCTTCGCTCAGACGGTCCATCACGGCCGCGAGCTGCTCGAAGGCCTCGGCCCGCTCGTAGTAGGCCGAAGGAGACTCCTCGGGGGAGGAAACGACGTCGTGGAAGGTAAGCGTCCCGTCGCGGTCGACATAGCCGTCGAGGGAGACCGTCTGGGGATCGAAGCACCCTTCTTTGTTGTAAAAGGCGATGATCTCGTGGGAGAGGATCGTGAGGAGGAAGCTCCGGAAGGTGCCCCGCCCAAGCTCGAAGCTCAGGAGGGCGTTCTCGAAGGAGCAAAAGAAGATGTAGTTGAGGTCCCAGACGTCGATCCTCGAGGCGAGGATGGGCTGGGCCCGGTAGCAGAGTTTGACCCGGAGGGCGAAATAACGTTCCATCAGCGCGGTGTGCGCTTCTTGGCTTCCGAGCCGGAGGCGGACGAATAACTCTTCGTCCCTAGCGTTTTGCGATGTTTTGATAATGTTACTTTATGCGGCAGGCATCGATCTGGGCCAGGAAAATACCAGCTGCCACCGACGCATTGAGGGAGTTTACATGTCCATGCATCGGGATTTTGACGACGAAGTCGCTTTCCTCGAGGACGAGGCGCGAAATCCCCTTGCCTTCGCTGCCAACGACAAGGGCGATGGGCACCTTGTAATCGACGTCGAGGTAGGAGAGAGAGGCGCTGCCCTCGCTGCTCACGATCCAGAAGCCATTGGCTTTCAGTTCCCGAACGGCGTTCGATAAGGAAGACACGATAGAGAGCTTTACATAGCAAGCCGCCCCGGCCGACGTTCTGTAGGTCGTGGCATTTAGCGGAGCTTGCCCCCGAAGGCGGACGACAACGCCGTCGGCCCCGAAGGCATCAGCGGAGCGAAGGATCGCCCCGAGGTTGTGCGGATCTTCAATCCCGTCCAAAAGAACGATGGTCGGGTACTCGCTTTTCCGGCTTTGGGCGATCAGCTCCTTGAGAGGGATCGGCTCCGCCGGGCGAACCTGGCAGACGAGCCCTTGGTGGGGAGCGTGGCCGCTCAAGCGCGCGAGCGACGGCTCATCGGAGGGACGTGCCCATAGACCCCGCTCTTTGGCGAGGCGAACGACTTCGTCATCTTCGAGCCTCGAAAGATAGTATAACCGCTCAGCTTGGCCCGAATAGACAGCCGATCGACAGGCGTTACGTCCGTATACGATTATAGGCTTCGTCGATACAATTGTTTTTCTTTTTTTACGATAGGTGATCATTGCACGTCGGTGGAAATTTTGAGTTCAAGCGGCTTCACGACGAAACGAATCTCGTCGAGGAAGGCTGAGATGGCCGTCTCGTCGGCGCTCGACATCCGGAAGACAACCCGGAGGGCGCTGCCTTCCTGATAGGAAAGAAGCTCGGTCTGGGTCTCGCGGATTTTGATGTTGTAGCGATTGGCCGCGAGGATGATGTCGCGGATGACCGGACGGTCGCTCGGAAGGACAAGCATGAGCATCGGGTTCCGCTTGGCCATCGCTTTCTCGACCCGGCGGAGAAGAACGAGGCAGACGAGGGCGACGCCCGTCGCGATCGCGGCAACAATGAAATTGCCGCTTCCGCAGGCGAGGCCGATGGCCATCGTGACCCAGATGGTCGTGGCCGTCGTCAGGCCTTTGATGTCGGTGCCGGTTTGGATGATCGTGCCGGCCCCGAGGAAGCCGATGCCCGGGACGACCTGGGCCGCAAGGCGGGCCGGGTCGCGGTTAGGGAAAGCGGCATCCGAAAAGCCGTAAATCGAGATGATCATGATGAGGGCGCTGCCGATCGCGACCATGAGGTGCGTCCGGAGCCCGGCCGCATGGCCGTTGTACTCGCGTTCGAAGCCGATGAGGCCCGAGAGAAGGGCCGTCATCACCAAGGAGAGGAGAATGAGGAAAATGTTCCCGACCCAAAAGAAGTTCTCGGGGAGGAGATTCCCAAAACCGGTGTTAAACCAGTCGATGATGATGCGGTCAATCGTGGTCATGGTCGTTCAGAAAAGCCCTTTCTCGATGAGCTTGGCCCGGAGGAGGTCGCTCCTTCCGAAGTCTTTCTCATCTTTCGCCTTATTGTAATCGAAGTACAGTTGCTTGTCTTCCTCCGAAAGGGGCTCCGGCTCGACGTAAAGCCCCATCAATTTCAAGGAAGAAACAAAGGTTTTGTAGGCGTTTTTGAGGCCAGCCGGATCCTTTTTGGCCATCCGGAGGGCCTGGTTCAGGGCCTTCTGCTCGGCATAGAGGCGCGAGAGGGCGTTCGGGGTATTGAGATCGTCGGATAGTTCCTCGAGGAGGGCCGAGTCCTTGGCTTCGGCTTCGACCTTTTCCCGGCCGAGGAGGGAAAGCTGGACGAAAGCCTTATGAAGAGAGGCGGCCAGGGAGTCGTATTTCTCCTTGGCTTCCTTCATCTTGTCGTCGCTATAGGAAAGGGGCGCCCGGTAATGGGTGGAAAGCACCATCAGGCGGAAGGGGAGGCCACCGTAGTCCTTGGCCACGTCTTTCATGAGGACGACGTTCCCGAGCGACTTGCTCATCTTCTCGCCGACGATGTCGATGAAACCGTTGTGCATCCAATAATGGGCGAGACCATTCCCGTTCTGGGCAAAGGACTGGGCCCGCTCGTTTTCGTGATGGGGGAACTTGAGGTCGAAGCCGCCGCCGTGGATGTCGATGTACCCGCCTTGATCGCGGAAAATGGTGTCGATCATCACGCAGCACTCGGTGTGCCAGCCCGGCCGGCCCTCGCCCCAAGGCGAATCCCACTTGATCCCGTCGGTCGTCTTTTTCCAAAGGGCGAAATCCAAGGGGTCTTCCTTGGCCGAGTCGACCTCGATCCGGGCCCCTTTCTCGAGATTGTCGACCGTGTTGCCGCTCAAGGCCCCGTAGGAAGGAATCTTCCGGACGCGGAAATAGACATTGCCGTCGACTTCGTAGGCATAGCCCTTTTCCTCGAGCCGGCGGATATAGGCGATGATCTCGTTCATCATCTTGGTCGGCCGCGGGGTGATGTCGGGAAGGGAAGAACCCACTTCCTTCACCAGCCGCGCGAACTCGGCAATGACCCCTTCCGAGAGTTCGGCTTCGCTGATGCCGAGCTCCTTGGCCCGGTTGATGATCTTGTCGTCGACGTCGGTGTAGTTGCTCACGTAGGTAACGTCATAGCCGATGGCCCGGAAATACTTCACGAGCTGGTCGAAAACGACGACGGGGCGGAAATTCCCGATATGGGGGTCGCTATAGACGGTCGGCCCGCAGCAATAAAGGGAAACCTTCCCCGGCACCAGCGGCTCGAAAAGAACCTTCTTTCCGCTCAGTGAATCAGCAATGTAAGTGTCTCTCATTTCTTTTCCTCCGCGTTTTCTTCTTCCGCCTCGTCGCCGCCGACTTTGATCCGCGAGGCCAGCTCCCCGTAGGAAGCCAGGCACGCCCCCATGAGGAGAATGGCGCATCCGAGGGCCAAACTCACGTAATAGAGCTCATAGAGGAAGAGGCCCGAACTATCGATCAGGAAGGCGTCGATGAAGAGCACAAGACCGGAAATCGCCAGCAAAACCCCGCTCAGCATATCGGATTTGCCGCTCGTTTCCCCGGGATAGAACTTCTTGGCCGCAAGGTGGCCGACCGGTCCGCTCAGAATGGCCACCACCATCCCGATTAACAAGAGATAGAAATGAAGGCCGTAGCCAACTTCCGGGTTCCCCATGTCTTCGACCTGATGAAGGTCGGGATAAATGTAATTGCCGAGGACATAGAGGAAGCCAGCCGCCCCGAGAAAGGAAGGAATGAGGGACGTCACCATATCCTTCCCGCCTTTTAGGACATCACTTCCCACGTAGTCAAGAAGCTCGGCCGCGAAGAGGTAGAGATAAGGGATGGCCGCGACGACCGAGGCCAGGAAGTAGACGTTCTTCGCCGTCTCGGGCCGGGCGGCATAGTGAACGAGGCTCATCGCCCCGTAGCTCGCGAAGGCAATGATATCGATTAAGTAACCAACGGCCTTGACCACATGCCCGGTCGCCGGCTTTTTCCGCATCGATGTCCCGAGGGCGAGGACGATAAGGGCCGCGATCGTGAGCGGCACGAAGAAGACGGTGCCGGTCCGGAGGTAATACCCCGGGTCGTTCATTCCCGATTCGTAGTTCGGGTTAGTGCTCGCCAGGGAGGAGGCAAAGGCCAGGACGAAAGCAAAGGCCCCGACGAGGATTTCGTAATAAGGACGGCTTTGGCCTTCCTCGATTTTCTTCGTAACGATACTCATAGGGGAATTTTACCAATATCGGCCGCCTCTTTGGCCACAAAGAGGGCTTTTTGGGTCCATTCTTCGCCGTAGTTCCCGTACCCATAGGTCACGAGAATCAAGGGAAGCCCCGCCGCTACGCTCGTTTCGTAGTCGACGATCGAGTCGCCGACATAGTAAGAATCTTCTTTGGCGAGGCCCCGCGCCGCCATCATGGCGAAGATCGGCTCGGGGTTCGGCTTGACGCCCCGGGTCTCGAGCTGTCCTTGAATTTCCTCGAAGAAGCCGTCCCCGAAATGGAAAGCGAGAAGCTCCTTGGCCAGTTTGTCCGGCTTGTTGGTATAGACAAAGAGGCGATGGCCCTCGCCTTTGAGTTTGCCAAGCGTTTCCTTGAGGCCGGGATAGGGCTTGCTGCCCGCCACTTGGAAAGCTTCGTAACGCGGGAGGTAAGCAGCTTTGACTTCGGCAAAAAGGGATGGTTCGTCAAGGTGGGCAAGCGCCCGGTGGACGAGGACGTCGGTCCCCCGGCCGATGAGGCGCTCGCACTCCTTGGCGGTGTAGGAAAAGGGAACGCCCGAGGCGCGCAAGGCTTCGTTCAGGGCCCGGGCAATGCCGGGCAAGGTATCGACGAGGGTGCCGTCGAGATCGAAAAAGAGATTGGCCATCGCCGCTATTATGCGCGCAGGCGCGCATAAAGAAAACGAGCCCGCCGGCTCGCTTTCCTTTATTCCTTTACTTCGGATACCGTTCCCGGTTCTTCCGATAGCTCGTATGGAGGATTTCCTCGGCTTTTTCGCTCCCGTAGCTCCCGAGGTAATCCGCATAGAGACGGATGATGTCGGGGTTGTTATGGGACTGGCGGATGGCCTTCCGCTCGTCGATCGAGTAGAGGATGGCCGCCCGCTTCTCGCGGTAAGTGTCGAGGATGTCCGCGCTTTCGTGGTCGAGGAGCGAGGGCTTCACGAAGGGCTGACCCCCGCCGTTGATGCAGCCGCCGGGGCAGCCCATGATCTCGATGAAGGCATAGGGGGATTTCCCGGCCCGCACTTCGTCGAGGAGGGGCTTGGCATTCTTGGTGCCGGAGGCCACCGCCACCTTCACCTTGGTGCCGTCGATGTCGATTTCGGCCGTCTTGACGCCTTGCTGGCCCCGGACCGCCGTGAATTCGACCGGCTCGTGCTCCTTGCCGGTCACCGTGTGGTAAGCCGTCCGAAGGGCCGCTTCCATGACGCCGCCGCTCACGCCGAAGATGGCAGCCGCGCCGGTGTATTCGCCTAGCAAATCGTCGTCGAACTTCTCCTCGGGGAGATCGTCCCAGAGGATGCCGCTCCGCTTGATGAGGAGGGCCAGCTCGCGGGTCGTGAGGACGCAGTCGACGTCGGGGATACCTTTGATCGCCTGGTTCTCCGGCCGCTCGGCTTCGCCTTTCTTGGCCGTGCAGGGCATGATCGAGACGACATAGATGTCCTCGGGCTTCAGCCCATGCTTTTCGGCAAAGTAGGTCTTGGTGATGGCGCCCTGCATCTCATGGGGCGACTTGCAGGTCGAGACATGGGGAATGAGGTCGGGATAGAAGAACTCCATGAAGTTGATCCAGCCCGGCGAGCAGGAGGTGATCTGGGGAAGCGGACCGCTCTTCTTGGTCAGCCGGTTGATGAGTTCCTGGCTTTCCTCGGCAATCGTGAGGTCGGCCCCGAAATTGACGTCGAAGACGCGGTCGAAGCCGAGCCGGTGGAGGGCGGCGACCATCTTGCCTTCGCCGTTTTCCTCGCCGATCTTCCGCCCAAACTCCTCGCTGATGGCTGCCCGGACGGCCGGGGCCGTCTGGACGACAAGGAACTTGTGGGCTTTCTTGGCTTCGTCGATCTTGTTGATTTCGCGCTTCTCGGAAAGAGCGCCGGTCGGGCAGACTTCGATGCATTGCCCGCACTGTAGGCACGGGACCTTGGCGAAGCTCCGTCCGGCGATGGGGCTCACGACCGTCTTGAAGCCGCGGTTCTCGAAGCCGAGGATCCCGATGCCGGTCGCTTCCTTGCACCGCTCGATGCAGCGCCCGCAGAGAATGCACTTGCTGGAGTCGCGGATGATGCCCGGGGCCAGCTCGTCTTTGCTGACCGGGGTCCGGGCCCCGAGGTATTTGTTATCCTCGGCGCCGGTGATGTTGGCCACGTGGAGAAGTTCGCAGTGCCCGTTCTTCACGCAGGTCTGGCAATCCTTGCTGTGGTTGGAAAGGAGAAGCTCGACCGAGGTTTTCCGAGCTTCGACGGCCATCGGGGAGGAAATCTTGATCTCGAATCCCTTCTCGGCCGGGCATTCCTTGATCGGATAGACGCACGAAGCGTAAAGGCGGGAACCCCGGGGCGAGGAAATCTCGACGAGGCAGACCCGGCAGGAAGCCAGGGAGTTGTGCCCATGGTTCCAGTAGCAGAGAGTCGGGATCCGGAAGCCGACCGAGCGGCAGGCTTCGAGGACCGTTAAGGAGGCGTCGACTTCGTAGAGCCGGCCTTCGATTTTGACGTTTACCTTGTCCATGGTCTCACTCCTTCACGATGGCGTGGAAGCGGCAGCCCGCCATGCAGGCCCCGCACTTGATGCAGCGGCTTTGATCGATGTGATACGGCTCCTTGCCCGGAACGCCCGAAATGCACTGCACCGGGCAATTTCGCGCGCAAAGCGAGCACTTTTTGCACAATTCCGGAACGATCTTGTAGCGCGTGAGCTTCTTGCAGACGTGGGCCGGGCACCGCTTCTCCTCGACGTGGGCCCGGTATTCCTCCGGGAACTTCCGCATGGTGGAAAGAATCGGGTTGGCCGCCGTCTGGCCAAGGGCGCAGAGCGAGCCTTTCTGGGTGACTTCGGCCAGATGCTCCATGTCTTCGAGCGTCTTCTCCGTCGCCGTCCCGTTCACGATGGTCGTGAGCATTTCGTGGAGGCGCTTGGTCCCGATTCGGCACGGGGTGCACTTCCCGCAGGATTCGCTGCAGATGAAGTCCATGTAGAAGAGGGCGACGTCGACCATGCAGTTGTCCTCGTCCATCACGATGGCGCCGCCCGAGCCCATCATCGAGCCGCGGGCCACGAGGGTGTCGTAGTCGATCGGGGTATCGAGGTCTTCCTCGGTCAGGCAGCCGCCCGAGGGGCCGCCCGTCTGGATGGCCTTGAATTTCTTGCCGCCGGGGATGCCGCCGCCGATGTCGTAGATGAGAGTCCGGAGGGTAGTTCCCATCGGGACCTCGACGAGGCCGACGTTGTTGATCTTGCCGCCGAGGGCAAAGACCTTGGTGCCCTTGCTCCCCTCGGTGCCGGTCTTGGCGTATTCCTCGGCCCCGACCCTGATGATGTAGGGCACTTGGGCCAACGTTTCGACGTTATTGACGCAGGTCGGCTTGCCCCAAAGCCCCTTGACCGCCGGGAAGGGCGGGCGGGGGCGCGGCATGCCGCGCTTGCCTTCGATCGAATTGAGAAGGGCGGTTTCTTCGCCGCAGACGAAGGCCCCGGCCCCCTCGCGGAGGTGGACCCGGAAGTTGAAGCCGGTCCCGAGGATGTTGTCGCCGAGAAGCCCTACTTCCTCCATGTCCTTGATGGCCCGCTGGAGGCGTTCGACGGCGATCGGGTATTCGGCCCGGACGTAGAAATAGCCTTCGTCGGCCCCGAAAGCGTAGCCGGCGATCATCATGCCTTCGATGACCTCGAAGGGGTTGCCCTCGAGGATCGAGCGGTCCATGAAGGCGCCGGGGTCGCCCTCGTCGCCATTGCAGACGATGTACTTCTTGTCGCTTTTCACCGCCGCGGCGAAACTCCATTTCCGCCCGGTCGGGAAGCCAGCTCCGCCCCGGCCCCGAAGGCCGGACTTCAGGACTTCGTCGATGACGTCCTGCGGCTTCATCGTCGTGAGGACTTTCTTCAAGGCCTTGAAGCCGTCGTAGCCGAGGGCCTCCTCGAGGAAGTCGGGGTTGATGAGGGAGCAGCCGTGGAGGGAAATCCGCTTCTGCTTCTTATAGAAATTGATGTCGTCTTGCCTGGCGACTTTCTCGTGGGTGACCGGGTCGACATAGAGAAGATCCTCGACGATGCGGCCGCCGATGAGGTCTTCCTCGACGATGCGGGCAACGTCTTTGATGGTCACTTTCCGGTAAAGGGTGTCTTCCGGGAAGATCTTGACGAAGGGGCCCTGCGAACAGAATCCGAAACAGCCGACGTGGTTGCAAGTGACCCGGTAGTCGAGGCCCTTTTCCTTGATGAGCCGGCGGAACTCCTCGACGAGGTCCTCCGACCCGTTGGCAATGCAGCCAGTTCCGCCGCAGATGAGGACGGCGCGCTTGCCGCCCTTCCCGCTCAATTTGTCGTTGAACGACGAGGTGCAGCTCGCGATTTCCCTTTCAAGGATTTCCGGGGTGGATAGGCGTTCCATTTATGCTTCCTCCTTGGCCCGGCACTCGGCGATGAGGCCGGCCACTTGCCCGGGCTGGACCATCGGGTAGACCTTGCCGTTGATCGAAACAGCCGGGGCGAGGGCGCAGGCCCCGATGCAGCGAAGGGCCTCGATGGTGAAAAGCCCGTCGTCGGAAGTCTGCCCCGGCTTGATGCCGAGGAGCTTCTCGAATTCGTCGAGCACCGCTTGGGAATTCTTGACGTAGCACGCCGTCCCGAGGCAGACGCCCACGACGTATTTGCCTTTCGGGGTCAACGAGAAGAAGTTATAGAAGGTCACGACCCCGTAGATCTCGGCGAGGGGAATGCCCGTTTCCTCGCTCACGAGTTCCTGGGCCTCGATGGGGATATAGCCGTATTTCCGCTGGATCTCCTCGAGGATGATCATGAGGGGCGAGGGTTCCTCCTTGTGGGAGGCACAGATCGCCACGATGTCTTTCTTGGCTTCGCTTCGAAGTGCCATTTCGATCCTCCTAGTAAAAAAATACCGATAAAAATTGTAATATCGGTAATCTTCGATTACAACTGAACAAACCGGTAATCTTTGGAGGCAAAATTACCGATATTTTTCGAGGCTTCAAGCCGCCGTCAGGCCCCGAACTTCGCCTCGTCGATCTTAAAGGCTTCGATGAAGGTGGCCGGGAGGGCGATGCGCTCCTCGATCTTCTCAAGGTCTTTGTCCTCAAGTTCCCTGTCGAAGGGAAGGCGCGAGAAGTCCTCGGTCCCGTCGGAAATCGAGACATAGAACTCCTTTCCGATGAAGGCGATGTCGAAGAGCCCGGAGAAATGTTTTTCAAGGTCCATGATCTTTTCCATGACGGCCGGGGTCAAGACGTAAAGGGCCCGGGTCGGATCGTCGCTCAGGACGGCGAACTTCTCGTCGAAGGCGATCGACTCGGTCTGAACGAGGATCAGTTCTCCCGGATCGACGGTCCCGTTTTTCTCCTTCTTCTCAACGATCCGGACGAGGCCGCCGAGGTCGCGCCCAAGGGCAAAGCGGTAAAAAGTACCCTCGGCATAGGTGACGTAATGGGTCCCGTTTTTGCTCTCTTGCTTCCGTTGAAGGACGTAATGGCCCTTCTCGAAAGGAATCCCTTCGTAGCGACCGGCCATGTAGAAGCTTCCAAAGTAGCGGGAAGGAACGTCGAAGAAGCCGGCATAGTCGATGACCTGCTCTGCGATGGCCCGATCGGGATCGTAGACGATGTCCCCGAAAAGAGCCCGGCCCCGCTTCTCCTCAAGGAAGGCAAAGGCTTTCCTTTGGTAAGTCGAGCGAAAGCCCTTCCCATAACCATAAAAAACGAGAGCAACGGTGAAGGCGGCGGCCAGAGTCATGAAAAGGGCCACCAAAAGGCCGTCGGCGATGTAGTCGAGGCCGAAGAGGACGAAAACGGCAATGAGGGCGAGGACGCCGAAAAGGCCGATGACGAGGCCGACGTTCTTGAAGATGCTCCCTTTCTTGGCTCCCTTGGCCCGAAGGGCGGAAAGAGCCTTCTTGTCTTCTTCGCTTATGTAAGCCATTGTTGAGCAAAAAGCGCCCGCAAAAGGCGCTTACTTTCTTTCGAAACTAGAATTTGATCTCGACGTCTTCCTTCTTCCGGTCCTCGGCCTCGAAGAAATCGCGCGAGGTTAGATGAAGATGGTGGGCGACGATCGAAGAAGGGAAAACGGCGATCTCCTGATTGAAGATCGAAACGTTGGAGTTATAGATCCGGCGGGCGCTCTGGAGCTGCTCCTCGACGTCGCTGACCTGGTTCTGGAGGCCGGCGAAGACGGTGTCGGCCTTGAGGTTCGGATAGTTTTCGGCCACGGCCTGGATCGAGGCGAAGGCCCGGTTCAGGCGGCCTTCGATGGCGCTTTTCTCCTTCATCCCCTCCTCGGCCTTCGGAGCCCGGAGCCCGGTCGTCTTCATGATCGTCTCGGCTTCGTGCTTAGCGTAGCCCTTCACCACTTCGACCGATTTGCTGAGAAGGTCGTAGCGCTTGGTCAAAGCCACGTCGATGCCGCTGGCGGCCTCGTCGATCTTCACCGCGTAGCGCTTGAACTTGTTGTTGGTCGCAATCCACCAAATTACGAAGGCAAGAAGCAGGATGACAACGATGCCTCCGACGATGGAAACGGGAATGATCCAAGCTAGCATATGAGTACCTCTTTCGAGGCTAATCATAGCACAAAATGAAAAAGGCCCCGAAGGGCCTTCTGGTTGCTAGGTCGCTTAGTCGCTCCAGCGGACGAGGACCAGTTCGGCATTGTCGCCCTTGCGGGCGCCGAGCTTGTAGGTCTTCGTGTAGCCGCCGACGCGGTCCTTCATCTTGGGGCCGAGCTCCTTGAAGAGCTTGTCGAGGGCACTCACGCCGTTCTTGTCCTTGATGCCGTCGCGGAGGACGCTGGCGGCATGGCGGCGGCTGGCGAGGGTGTTTTCCTTCGCAAGCGTCACCATCGAGTCGGCGAGGGAGACGAGCTCCGGGGCGACGCCGCTCGTGACGGTCACTTCGTCATGGACGATGA
Organism: uncultured Bacilli bacterium; assembly: GCA_944358895.1. Lineage (GTDB taxonomy): Bacteria > Bacillota_I > Bacilli_A > RFN20 > CAG-826 > UBA4951. Next base: position 46,967 of record CALVSB010000004.1, read on the forward strand.
GCTCGCTCACGACGTTGCGGAGCATCGAATAGTTCTTCGAGGCGGTATAGGCGGCCTTGAAGCGGACGCCGGTCTTGCCGTGGACGTTTTTTCTACCTTGTGATGCCATAAGTTATTCTCCTACGTAATCGCGGAAGTGGAGGCCGATCGAAGCAAGCTTCTCCTTGACCTCCTTGAGCGACTTCTTGCCGAGGTTGCGGACCTTCATCATCTCGTCTTCGCTCTTCTGGATGAGCTCCATGACGGTGGAGATGCCAGCCCGCTTGAGGCAGTTGTTGGCCCGGACGCTGAGGTCGAGTTCCTCGATCATCATGTCCTGGTACTTGTTCTCTTCGTTGTGCTTCTCTTCCTTCACGAGGCGGAGGTTCTTGACCTCTTCCTTGAGGTTGAGGAAGCGCTCGAAGTGCTCGACGAGGATGTGAGCCGCCATGGCCACCGCCTCTTCCGGGGCGATGGAGCCATTGGTCGTGACCTCGAGAGTGAGCTTGTCGAACTTGTTGTCGCTGTCGACGCGGGTCGGCTCGACTTGGTAAGCGCACTTCTTGACCGGGCTGTAGTTGCTGTCGGTCACGATGGTCCCGATGCGGCTGATCTTCTTCTGGGCCTTGTTGATGTCGCTGGTGACGTATCCGCGGCCGCGGGCCACGTAGATCGTCATCTTGAGCTCGGCGCCCTCCGCGAGGTGGGCGATTTCGAGCTCGGGGTTCACGACCGTCACGAGGGAAGGAAGGTCGAGATCGCCGGCGCGGAGGACCATCGGTCCCTTGACGTCGACGTTGATGACTTTCGTCTCCGACTTGTCGTCGTCGACCCGGAGAACGAGGTCCTTCAGGTTGAGGACGATTTCGGTGACGTCTTCCTCAACGCCCTTGATGGCGCTGAATTCGTGACGAACGCCTTCGATGTCGAGGGCGTAGACGCTAGCGCCGGGAAGGGCGCTCAGTAAGACGCGGCGGAGGGCATTGCCGATGGTGATTCCGAAACCCCGTTCGAGCGGGGCGACGACGAATTTGCCATAGTGCGCCACCGGGTCGCTGGCTTCTTCTTCAACGGTGAAGGGAAGGAAGGCTCCGGGGATGACGCTCTCGACGGTTTTAGTATCGTTAATAGGCATTTGCTATCCTCCTTGCTCGTCTATTAGCCGCGGGTCCGCTTGGGCGGACGGCAGCCGTTATGGGGAACCGGGGTGGTATCCGAGATGGAGAGAACCTGGAGTCCGGCGGCGCCGAGAGCGCGGACGGCGCTTTCGCGGCCGGGGCCCGGGCCCTTGACGTTCACGTCAAGCTGCCGGATGCCTTGCTCGAAGGCGCTCTTGGCCGCGGCTTCGCTCGCGAGCTGCGCGGCGAAGGGGGTCGACTTCTTGCTGCCCTTGTAGCCGAGGGCGCCGGCGCTCGACCAGGCAATGACGTTGCCGGCCGGGTCGGTGATCGTGACGATGGTGTTGTTGAAGGTCGAATGGATGTGGGCGATGCCCCGCGTGAAGTTTCTCTTGACCTTCTTCTTCCGCGCGGTGGTCGACTTCTTGCCCTTTTTCTTGGTATCTGCCATATCAGTTGACTCCTAAGTTAGCGGGTGGCCTCTTTCTTGTTGGCGATGGTCTTCCGCTTGCCTTTCCTCGTCCGGGCGTTGGTCTTCGTCCGTTGGCCGCGGACCGGGAGGCCCTTGCGGTGGCGGATGCCACGGTAGCAGCCGATTTCCTGGAGCCGCTTGATGTTCATCGCGACTTCGCGGCGGAGGTCGCCTTCGGTCTTGAGCTTGGCGACCTCGGCGCGGATGGCGCCGAGCTGTTCGTCGGTCAGGTTCTTGACGCGGATGTCCTCGCTAACCTTGGCGGCGGCGAGGATCTTCTTGGCGGTCGAGTCCCCGATGCCGTAGATGTAGGTAAGGGAGACGACGACGCGCTTCTCGTTGGGGATGTCGACCCCGACAATACGTGCCATAAATTCTTATTTACTCCTTAATTAGCCCTGCCGCTGCTTGTGCTTGGGGTTGGGGCAAATGCACATGACGACCCCGTGGCGGCGGATGATCTTGCACTTATCGCAGATGGGTTTGACGCTAGGTCTGACTTTCATAGTTTTTCCTTCCTTCCGGCTAGTTTTTGTACCGGAACGTGATGCGCCCGCGTGTTAAGTCATAAGGCGAGAACTGGACGGTAACCCGATCGCCGGGAAGAATGCGGATGTAATGCATCCGGATTTTGCCCGAAACGCAGGCTAGGACTACCGCGCCGTTGGATAGTTTCACCTTGAACATGGCGTTGGGGAGGTTCTCCAACACCGTCGCTTCGACTTCGATGCAGTCTTCTTTGCTCAAGAGCCTTCTCCTTCCTGCCGAGTTAGGATCTCGGCGCCCGTAGAGGTGATGGCCACCGTGTTTTCGTAGTGGGCGGCATACCGATGGTCGCGGGTGACGGCCGTCCAGCCGTCGGGAAGAACCCGGAGGCTGTTTTTCCCTTCCATCACCATCGGCTCGATGGCGAGGGTCATCCCTTCCTTCAGGATCGGCCCGGTGCCGGGACGCCCGTAGTTGGGGATGTAGGGATCTTCGTGCATCTCGCGCCCGATGCCGTGGCCGGTGTACTCGCGGGGCACGCTATAGCCGCAGCTATGCGCATGCTCCTCGATGGCGTGGCACACGTCGCCGAGGTGGATGCCCGGACGGAGCATCTTATAGGCGATCTCGAAGCACTCCTGCGTCTCCCTAATGAGACGGAGGTGCTCCTCCTTCACGATCCCGACCGGATAAGTCCGGCAGGCATCGGCCATGTAGCCGTGCTTTTGGGCCACGAGGTCGACGGAGACGATGTCGCCGTCATGAAGGACCTTCTTGCTTGAAGGAATGCCGTGGACGAGAACTTCGTTGACCGAGACGCAAGCCGAGCCGGGGAAGCCGCCATAGCCTTTTTCGGCATTGATGGCACCCATTTCGGCCATGGTCTTGTCCACGAGATCGGCGATCTCGAGGGTCGAGACGCCGGGCTTTATGAAGTCCTCGAGGCGGGCGAAGCACTCGATGAGCACCTTACCCGCCTCTTTCATGAGGCCGATTTCGGCCTTTGATTTGAGGACGATCATTTGTTGCCTAGGAGGGCGAGCAGCTCCGACTGCATGTTCAGGAGGGAGAGGGTCCCGTCGAAGCTATGGAGAAGCCCTTCCTTCTTGTAGTAATCAAGGAGCGGCTCGGTGGACTTGAAGTAGTTCTCGAGACGGACCTTGAAGGAGTCGACGTTGTCGTCTTTCCGTTGGATGAGAGGAGTCCCGCAGTAGTCGCAGATCCCTTCCTTCTTCGGCTTCATGGTGTTGACGTTGAAGGAAGCGCCGCACTTCGGGCAAACCCGCCGCCCGGCGATCCGGGAGACGAGCACCTCGCTCGGGCACTCGATGTCGATCACGAGGTTGACCTCGCGGCCGATTTCGGGCCCGAACTTCTTGAGGGCCTCAGCCTGCGGAATGGTCCGCGGGAAGCCATCGAGGAGGTAGCCATTGGCGCAGTCGGGGCGCGAGAGGCGCTCCTTGACCAGCTCGCAGGTGAGCTCGTCGCTCACAAGGCCACCGCCGTTGACGATGTCCTTGATCTTGTTGCCGAGCTCGGAACCGGAAGCCATCGCTTCGCGGAACATGTCGCCGGTCGAGATGTGCGGGAGCTTGTATTCGGTCGCGATCCACTTGGCGTGGGTTCCCTTCCCCGCTCCCGGCGGGCCCATGAGGATGATGTTGAGCATTAGATTCCCTCCCTCGCTTCTTCGAAGCTCTTGCCGGCAAGGAGGCCGTCGATCTGCGAATTCAGCTCGAGAGCCACGCCGACGATGATGATGAGGCCGGTGCCGCCGATGGCGAGAGACGCGTCTCCGTCAAAGGCGTTGGCCCAGACGAGGACCACCGGCAGGGCCGCGATGAAGCAAAGCGCCGCCGCCCCGATGAAGGTGATCCGGTTGAGGACCTTGCCAACGTAGCGTTCCGTCTCCTTGCCCGGGCGGATGCCAGGGATATAGGAGCCGTTCTTCTGGAAGTTGTCCGCCAGGTTGGCCGGGTCGATCGTCATCTGCGAGTAGAAGAAGGTGAAGGCAATGATGAGGGCGAGATAGATGAAGAGCCCCCAGTTCATTTCCCAGGTCGAGCCGTCGAACCACGGCATGGCCATCGTCTGGTTGTAATTGAAGACGGTGAGCCAGCTGGCGCTAGCGGCCTCCGACGAGATGAAGCTCGCGATGATGGCCGGCGCCGACATGATCGAAGCGGCGAAGATGACCGGGATGACCCCAGCCGAGTTGACCTTGATCGGGAGGAAGCTGGCCCGCGCCATCGGAGCGGTCGAACCGCCCTTTCCGGCATGCTGGACCGGGATCTTCCGCCTGGCCAACTCGATGAAGACGACGAAGCCGACGATGAAGACCATCGCGATGATGTAGAGGGCGAACATGAAGCCGCCCTGGATCATCTCGCTCGAGCCATATTGGACCCGATCGGTGATCCACTTCGTCCAAGCCGTCGAGATCTGGGTCGGAAGCGAGCGCACGCAGCCGGCGAAGATGATGACCGAGATGCCGTTCCCAAGGCCTTTTTCGGTAATCTGGTCGCCGAGCCACATGGCCAGCATCGCCCCGGCGAGGAGGACGGTGACGATATAGGCATACGTCCAGAAGTCGGGGTTCAGATTGAGGTTGATGTAGTCGCTGTTCTCCATCGTCCGGATGATGCCGTAGCCCTGCACCGCACCCAGTAGAAGGGTGAGGTAACGGGTCGCCATCTCGATTTTCTTCCGCCCGTACTCGCCTTGCTTCGATAGCTGGGTGAGGGCCGGAAGGACGTCTTTGGAGAGTAGCTGGATAATGATCTGCGCCGTGATGTAGGGGGAAACCCCAAGGGCGAAGACCGAGAAGTTGCTGAGGGCACCGCCACCCAGTAGGTTCATGATGGCGAGGGAGTTCCCACTGCTTAAGGCATCGTCCAACTCCGAGGTGACGCTGACGCCGGGGACCGTAATGGCCGCCCCGATCCGGATGATGAAGAGAATCATGATCGTAAAGAAGATACGATTCACGATTTCTTTGTTTTTGAAGATCGAGACGAACTTTTTCATTACTTCTTGGCCTCAAAGGTGCCGCCGGCCGCCTCGATGGCAGCCTTCGCGGACTTGGAGCAAGCGCTAACCTTCACCGTAAGCTTCTTGGTGAGGGGCTCTTTGCCCTTAGCGAGGATTTTAATCCCATCTTCGGGCTTTTTCACGATGGAGCTCTCAATGAGAAGCTCCTCAGTGATCTCGGTTCCGTCTTCGAAACGGTTGAGAACGCTGAGGTCGACGGTCGCGAAGTGCTTGCCGCCGAGGTTCTTGAAGCCAAACTTCGGGAGGCGCCGAGCGAGCGGCATCTGGCCGCCTTCGAAGCCCCTCTTCTTGGTGTGGGCGTGGGCACCCTGGCCTTTTTGGCCCTTGCCCGCCGTCTTGCCGTTGCCGGTGCCGAGGCCCTGGCCCTTACGCCACTTCTTGGTCTTGGCTCCTTTGACGACCTTGAGATCGCTAAGCGAGGTGATCATTCAGCTTTGCCTCCTTTGGCTTCGGGAGCCGCCGGTTTGACCTCTTCCGGGGTCTTGAGACCGCGGAGGACCATCACCCTGTTGTACTCCTTGAGCTTCTGAAGCCCGTCATGGGTGGCGCGAACCACGTTGATCGGGCAGCGCGAGCCGTAGACTTTGCTCACGATGTTGCGGATGCCGGCGAGTTCGAGGACAGCCCGGACCGGGCCGCCGGCGATGATGCCGGTGCCGGCCGGAGCCGGCTTGAGGACGACTTTCGTCTTCCCGAATTTGCCGCTGACTTCATGGGCGATCGTCCCGCCCTTGGCCACGTGGATCTTGTAGAGATGCTTCTTGGCCTGGGCAAGGCTCTTCTTGATGGCATCGGGGACTTCGCCGCTCTTGGCCATGGCGAAGGAATACCTTCCCTTGCCGTCGCCGACGACGACGAGAGCGTCGAAGCGCATGTGCTTGCCGCCCTTTTCGGTCCGGGATACCCGGTTGATGTCGACGACGCGGTCCTGATATTCGTCCTCGTCGCGACGGTAGCCGCCGCGTCCGCCGCGGCGTTCGCCCGGACGGCCGCGCCGATCCCCGAACTTGCGGGAACCGGGGCGCTCGCTACGGACGGAGCCGTGGGGCTCGTAGACCGGGTTGCCGGTCGGGCGGGCCTTTTCTTCGGTCTTGGCCGCCGGAGCAGCCTCTTTTTTCGTTTCTTCCATGTCTGTCTCCTTAGAAGCGGAGCCCGCCTTCCCGGGCCGCGTCGGCGAGGGCCTTGACCCGGCCGTGGTAGGTGTAGCCGCCGCGGTCGAAGACAACTTCCTCGATCTTGGCAGCCTTGGCCTTCTCAGCTAGGACCGAGCCGACCTTGGCAGCCGCCTCGACATTCCCGCCATTGGCGAGATGAAGCTGGGTGGAAGAGGCGCTCACGAGGGTGACGCCCTTCGTGTCATCGATGATTTGGGCTTCGATGTGCTTGTTGGAGCGATAGACGCAGAGCCGCGGGCGAAGCGAAGTGCCCTTGACTTTCTCCCGAACGCGCTCATGGCGACGCTCGCGGACGAGATTGCGCGATACTTTCTCGATCATAGGCTACCTCCTTACTTCTTGCCGCCGGCCGCCGCGCGCTTGCCGACTTTCTTGATGAGCTTCTGGCCTTTGTAGTGGACGCCCTTGTTGCCGTAGACGTCCGGCCGATGCTTGTCGTAGATGGTCGCGGCCGTCTGGCCGACTTCCTGCCGGTCGACGCCTTCGACGACGATATGGGTCTCATCGGGGCAAGTGATCTTGGTGTACTTGCCGATGGCCTTGACGGTGACTTGGTGCGAGTAGCCAAGGAACATCGTGAGGGTGTCGCCCTTCATCGAGCAGCGATAACCGGTACCTGCGACCTCGAGCTCCTTCTTCCAGCCCTCCGAGACGCCGACCACGGCATTGTGGAGGATGGCCGCGGTCGTGCCGTGGTTCTCCGAGCCCTGGATCGCGTCTTCTTCGGCTTCGAGGATCGGTTCGACGTGGGCGACCTTGTCCTCGAGGATGATCTTGACGTCCGAAGGAAGGTGGATTTCGACCTCGCCCTTCGGCCCTTTGATGAGAGCGCTATGCTCCTTCACCTCGATGCTGACGCCTTCGGGGAGATGAATCGGACGCTTGCCAATACGTGACATGCCTGATTTCCTCCTTACCAGACGTAGCAGAGGACTTCGCCGCCGACGTTGGCCTTGCGGGCCTCGCTATCGGTGAGGATTCCTTTGCTCGTCGAGACGATGGCGATGCCAAGGCCCTTGAGGACGCGCGGAAGCTTCGCAGCTTCGACGGTGACCCGGAGGCCCGGCTTCGAGATGCGCTTCATGCCAGTGATGACGCGCTCCCCGTTCTCGCCGTACTTGAGATTGATGATGAGGGTTTTCTTGGCCCCTTCCCCTTCCGAGAGGAAGGAGAGGATGTAGCCCTGGTCCTTGAGGATTTTGGCAATCGAGGCCTTCATCTTCGAGTAGGGCATGGAGACAGACTCGCGGCGCAGCGCATTGGCGTTGTTGATGCGAACGAGCATGTCAGCGATCGGATCGTTAATCATGTTTCTGTGTCTCCTTTCCTTACCAAGAGGCTTTCTTCATGCCCGGGATTTCGCCCTTGTAGGCGAGTTCCCGGAGGCAAATCCGGCAAAGCCCGAACTTCCGGATGACCCCGTGGGGCCGCCCGCAGCGGCTGCACCGGGTATATTCGCGGGTCGAGAACTTCGGCTTCCGCGCGGCTTTGATCTTAAGCGATTTCTTAGCCATGTCTTGTCTCCTTAGTGCCGGAAGGGCATTCCGAGGTGGGTGAGGAGCGAAAGGGCTTCCTCATCCTTCTTGGCCGTCGTCACGATGACGATGTCCATGCCGCGGATCTTGCCGATCTTGTCGTAGTCGATTTCCGGGAAGATGAGCTGTTCCTTCACGCCGAGGGTGTAGTTCCCGTGGCCGTCGAAGGCATTGCGGGAAACGCCGCGGAAGTCGCGGACCCGGGGAAGAGCGATGGAGACGAGCTTATCGTAGAACTCGTACATCCGCTTGCCGCGGAGGGTGACCTTGCAGCCGATGGCTTGCCCCTCGCGGAGCTTGAAGGTCGCGATGGACTTCTTGGCGTGGGTGACGACCGGCTTCTGCCCCGCGATGAGGGTGAGGTCGGCCACGCTATCTTCGAGGGCCTTGGCGTTCTGGGTGGCGTCGCCAACGCCGATGTTGATGACGATCTTGACGAGCTTGGGCGCCTCCATCGGCGTCTTGTAGCCAAACTCCTTCATGAGTTCCGGGACGATTTCTTCCCGGTACTTCTTCTCGACGCGGTTGAGCTCGCTTCCGACGACCTTCTTGGCCTTCGGGGCTTCCGCCGCTTCGACTTTCTTCGCCGGGGCCTTCTTGGCCGGGGCTTTCTTAGCGCCTTCGGCCTTCGGGGCAGCGGCTTTCTTCGCCGGAGCCTTCTTGGCCGGGGCTTTCTTCGCGCCTTCAGCCTTCGGGGCAGCGGCTTTCTTCGCCGGAGCCTTCTTGGCCGGGGCCTTCTTGGAGGCCTCTAGGACTTTCTTTTCTTCAGCCATGGTTAGCCTCCTTACTTCTTGCCTTCAAGGGATTCGCCGGAAGCGCCGACGCGGATTTTCTTCCCGTCGACGATCTTGTGATGGACCCTCGTGGCTTTCTTGGTCTTCGGATCGATGAGCGCGACTTTGCTCGCATCGAGCGGCACGTAGATGTCGAGGATGCTCCCCTCGGGAGTATTCTGGGTCGGCTTCTTGTGCTTCTTGTGGACGTTCACGCCTTCGACCACGACTTTGTTGAGTTTCGGGTAGACCCTTTGGACGATGCCGGTCTTGCCCTTGTCGTCGCCCGAGAGGACGATGACTTTGTCGCCGGTTTTGATGTTCATTGCCTTGCTCCTCTCAGATGACTTCCATGGCGAGGGAGATGATCTTCATGTAGCCCTTGTCACGGAGTTCGCGGGCCACCGGTCCGAAGACACGGGTGCCGAGCGGGTTGCCGTCCTTGTCGATGAGGACGACGGCGTTGTCGTCGAAGCTGATCGAGCTGCCGTCCTTGCGGATGATGGCGCGCTTGACGCGGACGATGACGCCGGTGACGACCTGGCCCTTCTTGATCTTGCCGTTCGGGATCGCGTCCTTCACGGCGCAGGTGACCGTGTCGCCGAGGGTCGAGAATTTGCGACGGGCGCCGCCGTGCTGGCGGAAGACCCGGACGCTACGGGCGCCGGAATTGTCGGCGACGACGAGATTCGTTTCGTTCTGGATCATATCGTCCTCCTATTCCGCTTTCTTCTCTTCGGCCTCTTCCTTGTTGGAAGCGACTTCTTCAGAAGAGCCCTCGATGGCCTCGAGCTTCTCCTCGACGGTCGCGGCAGACTCGCTGCCGACGGCCTTCTTGTCGATGCTCACGAGGCGGTAGCGCTTCGTCTTGGAGATCGGGCGGCAAGCCATGATCGTGACGACGTCGCCGACCTTGGCCTCGCCCTTCTCGTCATGAGCGTGGTACTTCTTGGTGTAGCTGACCCGCTTCGCGTAAAGGGGGTCGTTCCGCTTGGTGGAGACGGTCACGGTGATCGTCTTCGCGGTCTTGGTCGAGGTGACCGTTCCCTGAACGGTCGTTCTCTGATTCCTTTCCATGATCTTCTCCTTACTTGTGCGCGATCTGGAGTTCGCGCTCCCTCTTGACGGTGAGGAGCCGGGCGAGGTCCTTGCGGATGCTCGCGATTTCCTCGGGATGCTCGAGCTGGCCGACGGCCTTGGACCGGGTCAGTTCGAAGCGGCGTTGACGAAGGGAAGAAATCTTCTCGTCAAGCTCGGCCGCGGTAAGTTCCCGCACTTCCTTGATGTTCATTACTTATCCCCCTTCTCGGCCGGGGCAGCCGCCTCTTCGGCGGCCGGCTCATTGCCGGTATCGGAGACGGTTTCGATGTGATCCTCGTTCTCAATGGCTTCGAGGGTCGAGGCGTGGGCCTCTTCCATCTTTTCCCGTTCTTCCTCGCTCAGGGCCTTGGTCCTGGCGATGATCTTGGTTTTGACCGGAAGCTTGTATCCGGCTTGGTGGAGTGCCTTGAGGGCGAGCTCCTCGCTGATGCCGCCGATCTCGAAGATGACGCGGCCTTCCTTGCAGACGGCCACCCAGCCTTCGGGCGAGCCCTTGCCGGAACCCATACGGACTTCGGCCGGCTTCTTCGTCTTCGCGAGATGCGGGAAGACGCGGATCCAGATCTTGCCAGCGCGGTCGGTGTAACGCGCGAGGACGATACGGGCGCTTTCGATCTGGCGGTCGGTGAGATAGGCTCCTTCGAGAGCCTGGAGCCCCCACTCCCCGAACTCGACGGTATTGCCCTTGGTGGCAATGCCTTCGTAGCTGAGGCTATGCGGGCGGCGGTATTTAACGCGCTTTGGCTGTAGCATGGTTACCTCCTTCGCGACGCGAGTCGCGGCGATCGCGGCGGTCTTCCCTCCGTTCTTCGCTCACAAGCGAGGAAGCCTCGCTCTTGTTGGCGCTGCGGCAGATCCAGACCTTGACCCCGATCCGGCCATAGGCGGTATGGGCGCTTACGGCCGCGAAGTCGATGTCGGCCCTCAAGGTTTCGAGGGGGACGACGCCTTCCTTGTAGCCTTCGCGACGGGCGATTTCCGCGCCGCCGAGACGGCCCTGGCACTGGGTGCGGCAGCCGGCGGCACCGGCCTTGCGCATCCGCTGGATGGCTTTCTTCTGGGTCGAGCGGAAGGACTGGCGCTGCTCGAGCTGCTCAGCGATCCACTTGGCCACGAGAGTGGCGTCGAGGTCGACGTTCTTGACTTCCTCGACGTTGAGGGTGAGGTTGCCGGTCTTGACGACCTTGGCAAGCTCGGTCCGAAGGGTCTTGAGGTTGGCCCCTTCCTGGCCGATGACGGCGCCCGGACGGCCGACGTGGAGGGTAACGATGACTTGGCTGCCCTTGTCGTTCTTGTTGCGGGCGATGTCAATATGCGAGAGCATCGCGTCCTTGAGCTTCGGTTCGAGGAAGCGACGGATGTCGATGTCTTCCTTGAGGAAGGAGGCGAAGTCCTTCTTGGAAGCGTACCAATTGGCTTCCCAGCCGCGGTTGATGCCGATGCGGAGGCCGACGGCGTTGACTTTCTGACCCATGGTTAATCCCTCTCCTTCACGGTGACGTAGATATTGCTCGTCCTCTTGACGAGGCCGGACGAAGAGCCTTTGGCGCGCGGCAGGTAGCGCTTCATCTTGATCCCGTCGGAGGCTTGGATCATGGCCACGTAGAGACGGGTGTAATCCATGCCGAAGTTGTTGGTCGCGTTGGCGGCCGCGCTCTTGATAAGCTTGGCAACCGGGGTCGCGGCGCTCTTGTTGACGCGGGCGAGCATCTTGAGGGCGTAATCGACGTCCTTGCCCCTCACGAGGTCAATGACGAGGCGAGCCTTGCGCGGGGTGACCCGAACGTTGAGGCTCGAAGCGTGGGCTTCGGTGACGACCGGCTTGGCCGGCTCGGCCTTGACAGCCTTCTTGGTCTTCTTGGCCGCGGCCTTTTCGACCTTGGCCTCTTCCTTGACCTCAGCCTTCTCGGCCTTGGCCTTGGTGGTCTTCTTAGCAGCCTTCTTGGGGGCCTTTTCCTTGACGGTTTCTTCCTTGACGGTTTCTTCGGTCGCGGCCTTCTTGGTGGCTTTCTTCTTGGTTTCTGCCATTGCTTAGGCCTCCTTACTTCTTGGCGGCAGCGGCCTTGGCGGCTTGATCGCCGAGGTTATTGCCGTGGTGTCCCGGGAACGTACGGGTCGGGGCGAATTCGCCGAGCTTGTGGCCGACCATGTCCTCGGTCACGAAGACGGTGATGTGTTCCTTGCCGTTGTAGACGGCGAAGGTGTGCTCCACGAATTGGGGGTAGATGGTGCTGCGGCGCGACCAGGTCTTGATGATGTCTTTCTTGCCGGCTTTGTCGAGCGCCTCTACTTTGTTCAGGAGATACTGGTCCACGAACGGGCCTTTTTTGCTTGAACGAGACATGTCCTAATTCTCCTTAGCCATTCTTCCGGCGAACGATGAGCCGGGTCGAATTCTTCTTCATGCGGCGGGTCTTGACGCCCATCGCTTTCTTGCCCCAAGGGGTACGCGGGGCATCGCGGCCGACAGGGCACTTGCCCTCGCCGCCGCCGTGCGGGTGGTCGACCGGGTTCATGACGAAGCCACGAACCGTCGGGCGAATGCCCATATGGCGCGTCTTGCCGGCCTTGCCGACATTGACGAGGTTGTAATCTTCGTTCCCGACGATGCCGATGGTGGCACGGCAGGAATTGAGGACCTTCCGGACTTCGCTCGAGGCGAGGCGGAGGGTAACGTAGTTGCCTTCGGAACCGAGGACCTGGGCGGAAGTGCCCGCGGCCCGGCACATCTGAGCGCCCTTGCCGGGCTTCAGCTCGATGTTGTGGACGAAGGTGCCATCGGGGATCGCCTTCAGCGGGAGGCAGTTCCCGGTCTTGATGTCGACGTTGTCGCCGGAATAGATGACGTCGCCGACCTTGAGGCCTTTCGGGCAGATGATGTAGCGCTTCTCGCCGTCGGCATAGTTGACGAGGGCGATGAAGGCCGTGCGGTTCGGATCGTATTCGATCGTCGCGATCTTGCCCGGGATGCCGTCCTTATTGCGCTTGAAGTCGATGATCCGGTAGCGGTTCTTGTTGCCGCCGCCGATGTGACGGCAGGTGATGATGCCCTGATTATTGCGCCCACCCGTGTGCTTCTTCGGGGTGAGGAGCTTTTTCTCAGGAGCGACTTTGCTAAGCTCGCCGTAGCTGAGGGTCGTCATGTTGCGACGGCTCTTGGTGTACGGCCGATACGTTTTGATAGCCATTGTTTTACTCCTATAGCGGTCTCTTTCCTCTTATATATAGAGGAGGCGGTTTCCTGCCTTCCCTTCAGGGCCTATTCCTTGAAGAGATCGACCGCGTTGCCCTCCTTGAGGGTAACGATGGCCTTTTTGTAGCCGCCGACGCGGCCTTTGTAACGGGAGCCACGGGATTTCTCCTTGGCGCTCACGTTGGAGACCTTGACGTCTTCCACCGCCACTTGGTAGAGGCGCTGGAAGCTGTCCTTGATCTCGCTCTTGTTGCTGGAGGCAGCAACCTTCACGGTGACCTTCCCGTCGTTCTGGAGAAGAGCCATGCTCTTTTCGGTGATGACCGGTTCGAGGATGACTTCGTAGTCGTGCGCCGTCGGGGCGGCATAGACCTTCTTGGTCTCGGCCGTCTTTTCGGTCTCTTTCTTTTCTTCAGCCATTATTCGAGGCCTCCTTGAAGTTTCTCGAGGGTGCCCTCGTCCATGAGGAGAGCATCGCTATTGAGGACATCGCGGACCGAGACGTTCGAGTAGGCACGGATGCCGACTTTCGCGAGGTTGAGAGCCGCCTTGATGACCTTTTCGTCGCTCCCGTCGGTGACGTAGAGGACTTTCTTGCCGTCGAGCTTGAGGTTCTTGAGGATGGAAGCGAATTCCTTGCTCGAGATTTCCTTGAGCTCGATCTTGTCCACGATCACGAGGCCGTTATTGACCTTCTGCGAGAGGACGGTGCGAAGGGCAAGGAGATGCGCCTTCTTGTTTTGGGAGAGCTTGTAGCTCTGGTTCCCATCGGGTCCGAAGACCGTGCCGCCGCCGACCCAGAGCGGGGAGCGGATCGAGCCAGCGCGGGCCCGGCCGGTGCCTTTCTGGCGCCAGGGCTTCTTGCCGCCGCCGCTGACTTCGTGGCGTTTCTTGGTCTTGGCCGTCGCCTGGCGGGCGTTGGCCTCTTCGGTGACCACGGCGTCGTGGACGCACTGGATGTTGGCGTCGACAACCCCGAAGACCGAGGCGGAGAGATCGACCGTGCCGGCCTTTTCGCCGGTCATCTTAAGGAGGTCGACCGACAATTTCTTCTCAGCCATTCCTTATTCTCCTTTCGGCTGCTCGGCAGGGGCTTCCTGCGCGGGCGCGGTTTCCTTGACCGGGGTCCGGTCGATGAGTTCCTTCACCTCAGGCTTCTTGAACTGGGTGAGGACGGCGGAGCGGAGCATCACGAGGCTCTTCTTGGGTCCCGGGACGCCGCCCTTGACGAGGATGTAGCCCTTTTCGGCATTGGACTCGATCACGGTGACGTTCAGGATCGTCGCGTGTTCGGGGCCCCAGTGGCCGGACATCGTCTTGCCCGGGATAACCCGGTTGTTGCAACGTCCGTTGTTGGCAAGAGAGCCGATCTGACGGTGGTAGCCGCTACCATGGGCCTTCGGGCCGATGTGGTTGCCGTACTTCTTGATGGTGCCGCTGTAGCCGTGGCCCTTGGTGGTACCGAGGACATCGACCACGTCGCCGGCCGCGAAGATCGAAGCATCGATCGTGTCGCCGACGTTCTTGGTTCCGTAGATTTCGTCGCCCTTCAGTTCGGCAAGGTGCCGCTTCGGAGTGACGCCGGCTTTCTTGAAGATGCCCTGCCGCGGCTTGTTGGCGAGGCGGAGCGGAAGTTCTTCATAGCCGATTTGGAGGGCTTCATAGCCGTCCTTTTCCTTCGTCTTCTTTTGAAGGACGACGTTCGGCAGGACTTCGATCACCGTGACGGGATACATCGTTCCGTCTTTGGCGAAGACTTCGGTCATGCCCATCTTTCTTCCGAGAATGGATTTCATCTAAGTCCCTCCTTACTTCTTGGCCTTGGCGGCCTTGGTGTCGACCTTGATGTCGACGCCATTGGGGAGATCCAACTTCCTGATAGCATCCACCGTTTCCTTCTTCGGATCGATGATGTCGAGAAGGCGCTTGTGGGTCCGGATCTCGAATTGTTCCCGGCTGTCCTTGTACTTGAAGGTAGCGCGGAGAATCGTGTAGACCTGCTTCTCAGTGGGAAGCGGGATCGGGCCAACCACTTGGGCGCCCGTTTTCTTGGCCACTTCGACGATCTTCTCGACGGCCGTGTCGAGGATCTTGTGGTCGTAAGCTTGTAGCCTTATCCTCAAGGCTGGATTGTTCGCCATGTCTTTCCTCCTATGTGTTTCAACTTGGCTTCTGGAGTTAGCTCTCCGCGAGTTCCCCGACTAAGCCAAGGGGCTTCAACGCCTCTTAGCGTGTCGGCAACATCGCGAATCAACGCTAGCGCCAGCGTGCGAAAGTTTACCCTCGCGCGTAGGCGAAAACAAGCCAAAAATTAGAGAAGCCATCTCGATTTTTGGGTTTTTGGAAAAAGGTTGCGGTTTTATCGAGATTTTTTATTGGCGAAATCGTGAAATTCCCTAAAACTTTGTGCGTGGTGCACAATTTTACTACTTCGGTTCCGGGCTTTTGGAGGGACCATCGATCGGGTGGTAGAGGTCCTTGAGTCCTAATTTCTTGGCGCGCTCGAGGCCGCCCGCGTACGAGAACTCGCATCCGCAATATAGCTGCTGGTAAAGGCCGTACTGGCGCTGGATCAGCTTTCCTTTGTCGATGCCGCCCCGCTTCTTGAAATCGCTATGGAGATATTTGACACTCGGGTAGTCCAAAGCCACCCTGGCAGCGATCCGGTTTATGACCTGGGACGGCTTGAACCGGCTAAGCGTCAATGTCGTCGTAACGTATTCGAAGCCCTTTTCGGAAGCGACTTCGAAGGCTCGGCGCAATCGTTTCTCGTAGCAGATTTGACAACGCCTCCCGCCTTCTTTGTCGTCGGGAAAAGGCCGCAAATCAGCCATATAAGTCTCGTAATCGTAGTCGTCTAACAACAAGTCGACCTTATATCCCCGGTCTCTATGAAGATCGCCGAGAAGCGTGGCCAACTCCTTTTCCCTCCGCTCAAATTCGCTTCGGGGATAGATGTTCGAGTTGCTATAAAGAATCGTCACTTCGAAGTAAGGGACGAGCTCTTCCAACGGATGGCACGAGCAAGGGCCGCAGCAGGCGTGCAAAAGAAGACGGGGTTTCCGCCCGTTCAGGCGCTTGGCCTCGTCTTGGAATACTTTGTCGTAGTCGATATAGCGCTCAGCCATCGATCTTGGCCTTCGAATAATCGTAATGGCCGTAAATGAACATGGCATCCCCAAAGGAGAAGAAACGATAACGGCTTTCGACCGCATGGCGGTAGCACTCAAGGGTGAATTCACGGCCCATGAAGGCCGAGACCAGCATGATGAGAGTGCTCTTCGGAAGGTGGAAGTTGGTAATCAAAGCATCGACGGCTTTGTACTCGTAACCCGGCGAGATGAAGATGTTGGTCGCTTCGTCGACCGGGACGAACGTCCCGTACTTGCTATAGACAGCTTCCAGCGTCCGGACGCAGGTCGTCCCGACGGCGACGATGCGCCTTCCTTCGGCCTTGGCCTTGTTGAGAGCGTCGGCCGCTTCCTTCCGGAGGTGGATCATCTCGCTATGCATGTGATGATCCTTGGTGTCCTTGACCTTGACCGGCCGGAAAGTGCCAAGGCCGATATCCAGCGTCAGGTCGACGATCTCGATTCCTTTCTGAACAAGGCGGTCGAGAAGTTCTTCCGTAAAGTGAAAGCCAGCCGTCGGAGCCGCGGCCGAGCCCGGATGCTTGGCATAAACGGTCTGATACTCGCCGTTGCTCTCGCACTGCTTTTTGATATAAGGCGGAAGCGGCATCTCGCCGAGGCTTTCGAGAATCTCGAGGAAGATGCCCTGATAAAGGAAACGGACGTGTCGAATCCCTTCGTCGTATACCCCGGTGCAAACGGCCTTAAGACGGCCGTCTCCGAAAACGAGAACCGAACCGACGCGGACCGACTTGGCGTGGCCCACGAGGCACTCCCATTCATCGCCTCCGAGTTCCTTCAGAAGGAGGAGTTCAACCTTGCCTTGGCTTTCTTCCTTCGTCCCGATGAGCCGGGAAGGGAGAACCTTGGTGTCATTCCTGACAAGAACATCGCCCGCATGTAGGTAATCGTAGATATCGGCAAAGACCGCATCCTTGTAGGTTTGATGCTCGCGGTCAACGAGCATGAGTCGGCATTGATCGCGGACCTTGCTCGGGCTTTGAGCAATCAATTCTTCCGGCAAATCATAGTCAAATAATTCAATATCCACCGCTAAAACCCCCTTAAATCTCCGAATTTCGCCATCGTATCCTCGAAATAGGCAGCAAAGCGATCTTCGTTAATAGCCTTTCGCGCCCCCTCCATGATACGGATGAGGAAACGGATATTGTGAATGGTATTCAGCCGTTTCCCGAGCTCTTCGCCAGTCACATACAAGTGATGGAGGTAAGCTCTCGTGAAGTGGGTGCAGCCATAGCAGTCGCATCCTTCTTCGAGCGGAGTGAAATCATCTTTGTACTTGCTGTCGCGAATATTGATCCGCCCCGTCGAGGTCAGGAGGGCCCCATGGCGGGCCAAGCGGGTCGGAAGCACGCAATCGAACATATCGATCCCGCGGAGAGCGCCGCCCAACAAGTAGTCAATTGACCCAACGCCCATCAGATAGCGAGGCTTGTCGAAAGGAAGGTCCTTGACCGCGTATTCGATCATTCGGAAGCAGACATCCTTCGGTTCGCCGATCGAAGTTCCGCCAATCGAATACCCGTCGAAAGGAAGGGCCGCCAATTCTCGGGCGCACATTCTTCTCAGCTCTTCGTAGTCGCCCCCCTGTACGATACCGAACAGGGCCTGGTCTTCCCGCTTATGCGCGAGCAGGCCGCGCTTGGCCCAGCGGATGGTCCGCTCGGTCGACTTCTTGACATAATCGAAATCGGCCGGATAAGGAATGCATTCATCGAAACTCATCGCGATGTCGGGTCCGAGTTTTTCCTCGATGGCGATGACCTTCTCGGGCGTGAAGTCTTCCATGTTCCCGTTGTAATCGTTGCGGAAACGGACGCCGTTTTCGCTGATTTCGCGCTTGCTCGCCAAAGAAAAAACCTGGAAGCCCCCGCTATCGGTCAAAATGGGTCCGTCATAGCCCATGAATTTATGAAGGCCCCCGGCCCTCGCGACGATGTCTTCGCCCGGGCGCAGATGGAGGTGATAGGAATTGCTCAAAATAACGCCGGAACCAAGGGCCTTGATTTCCTCTGGATCAAGGCATTTGACGGTCGCGAGTGTCCCAACCGGCATGAACATCGGGGTTAGCACATCCCCGTGCCGGGTGTGAAGAATTCCGGTGCGGGCCCCGGAAGGATCGACATGCGTGATTTCTAAGCGAAAGTTCTTATCCATAGCCCGCCTATTCTAGACGAGATAAGTCACCTTCACCACTTTGCGCTAAGGTGAATCGTCGGCTTAACGGCCGCCATGAAAGCCTTGTTCCTCATAAGGAGGAGGAAGAGGACATAACCGGCCGCCAAAACGGCAAGTTCGCCGAGAGCGACGTAGATGGCATTCAAGTAGAAGAAGTCGCCAAAAACGAAGGTCAATTCCGCCCCGACAATGAGGGCGTTGAAGACCACTGGCCAAACGGCCGCGATGAGCATTCGCGGCGACAGGTAGGAAATGAAGATGCAGCTCAGGAACGTCGCCAGGGTTCCGAAGACCCAGTCCGGCCAGCCGACCGGGGAGGCGAGATTGGCTAAGAAGCAGCCGATCGTAAGGCCCCAGGTGAAGTCCTTCCGGAAGAAACAAAGGAGCATGAGGCACTCGGCAATCCGGAACTGGATGGCTTGGTAGGAAAGCGATCCAAGGGCGATGGTGAGGACGAAATAAAGAGCCGCCACTACAGCGTTGGCGGCTATTTTCTTCGTGGTATTTTCGGTCATATCTTGACCTCCTTGTTTTTTATACGTGGTTCAGAGGAGGAACACGTTTGCGGTGAGACTATAGGCTTTTTGCGGAGGAAATCAATAGAAAGCCATCCAGGAATCGGGGACGGGGAGGCCTTCCTCGGAAGCTTTGATAACGCCGGCGATCATCGGGGCAATCGAGATCACGCTCACCCAAGAATCGTAAGACCGCTCGATCGAATTGGTGACGACGAGATCCCCAACTCTCCCTTCCTTGATCCTCGAAAGGGCATCGTGGGAGAAGATGCCGTGGGTCCCGCCGACAAAGACGGAAGCGGCGCCGTGGCGGTAAAGAGCGTCGACACTAGCCAAGACGGTCCCGGCCGTGTCGATGATGTCGTCCACGATGATGCAGTGTTTGCCCTTGACGTTGCCTACGACATTGACGACTTCGGCGACATTGGGGGCCGGCCGCCGCTTATCGATGATGGCCAGATTCGAATTGGCAATCTCCGAGGCAAGGTCCCGGGCCCGATGGGTCGATCCGTGGTCGGGAGAAGCGACGCAGCAGTCCTCGCTTTTGATCCCTTTCTTAACAATGAGGTTCCGATAATA
Source organism: uncultured Bacilli bacterium (assembly GCA_944358895.1). GTDB lineage: Bacteria > Bacillota_I > Bacilli_A > RFN20 > CAG-826 > UBA4951. Next base: position 66,274 of record CALVSB010000004.1, read on the forward strand.
TTCGCCAAAAAGGGAAATCGGGGACAAATCGTCGACCGGGCAGGAGAAGAAGCCTTGGATTTGCGGGGTATGAAGATCCACCGTGATAATCCGGTTGACGCCGACGGTTTCAAGAAGCTTGGCCACCAATTTGGCCGTGATTGGCTCGCCCGAGCGGGCAACGCGGTCCTGCCGGCAGAAGCCGTAATAAGGGATAACGAGGTTGATCTCCTTGGCCTTGGCATTCCTCAAGCCATCGATGAAGATCAAAAGCTCCATCAGCCTTTCCGACACCGGGGTCGCGGTCGATTGGATGACGTAGACCGTCTTGCCCCGGACATTGGAGAGGGGGCGGGCCAGCACTTCGCCGTCGGCAAAGTGGGTAACCTCGCTCTCTGAAAGGGGGATGCCAAGGTTATCGGCCACTTCTTTGGCCAAGGATGGATTGGCTGTCAAATAGAAAAGCGTAACGTTCGCAAGGTTGTTCATATTTCGGATTATAGAACATTCGTCGGCCCGTCTAAGCCCGAAAAAGGCAATAAACAATCCAAAGAAAGCGTTTACCCCTCAAAAAGGCGGAACGTTTGCAATACACTAGGGCCGTATGCGTACCTTGATTCTTCTCTCGGCCATGCCCGGGAGCGGCAAATCGACTTGGGCTCGGGCCTATCAGGCGGCCCATCCTCACACTTATATCGTGAGCAGCGACGAAATTCGGGTTGAGCTCTTCGGCAAAGCCCAGGATTTCCGGGACGAAAAAATGGTTTGGGACACTTATCTCAAGCGTCTGAACGACTCGGGGAAGGAATTCGACGATACGACAGTCATCGCAGATGCGACCAACCTTCAGAACAAGTACCGCCGCTACTACTGCGAAGAAACGCCCAATTTCGACCGCCACGTTCTCGTCTACTTCAAAATGCCGTACGAAGTCTGCTGCCGCCAAAACAAAATGCGGAGCAGCGACCGGGTTGTCCCAGACGAAGCTATGAAAAAGCTCTATGCCGAACTTGAAGAGCCAGATGAGGAGACAATCAACCTCTACGACGAATACCTCATCATCCATAACATCGACGCCTTAATGAAATAAGGCGCCGTTGGCTGAAAGGAAAAAAAGAAATGCCCTCCAAAGCGGAGGGCATTTTCGCATCCCAATGATTAGGCGTTCTCGCGCTTGGCCTTCGGCGAGAGGCTGTAGCCGACGAAAGCCACCGTCCCGATGATGAGGAGCGAGCCGAGAATCACGAGCATGACCGGATAGCCGTAGCCAACCGGCTTGTAGTCGATCGTGAGGATGGTATAGAAGCTGTCCTTGTCGCCAAGGCCGACGAGTTCGAAGCAGCCGATCAAGAGCATCGCGAGGCCAAGGAGACCGCCGGTGACCGTGATGGCGGCATTGGAGAATTTAGCCGCTTTCGCGAACCCGTCCTTCCGAACCTTGAAGCCAAGGACGGCAAGCATGATGCCAGGGATGGCAGTCGCAACGATCAAGGTCCAAAGCTGGAGCGAAATGTCCGCATCGTAGGCCATGTCAGTGGAGAGATAGAGGCCAGGAAGCGTGATGAGAGCTTCGACCGCCATCACAAGAAGGCCAGTCGCGGCGCCCCAAGCAAGCCTGGTAACGAGGACCGAGGAATCTTTGCCATCAAAGAGCTTGACCATCGGGATGTTCGTGGCGATGAGAAGAATAATAGCGACGATAAGGGCGGCGACAACAACGAAGGCAACGCTCCCGTTGCTGGTACCAGTCGTATTGCTAGTGAGATCGAAGAGAAGAACGGCTTGCAGGAGGAAGAAGATCGAAGCAACCCAACCGTCGGCAATGAAGGCCGAGAAGCTTTGAACGAGTTTCTCGTCGCTGCTGCTATTGAGCGAGAGCAGAGCCTTCACAAAGCCATAAGTCGAGATGAGGAACAGCGTAAGGCCGACTGCAGCGAGTTCGAAGTAAAGGAGGTAGGAAGCCCGGAAGAGCGAATCGACGAAGATATTGGCCCCCGCATTGAAGTACTCCGGAACGACAAAGAAACCAAAATAGAAGCCGAGGCAGCCAAAGGCCAAGGCAATGATCCCGTGGAAGATCAAACTTAGGACACGGGCGGTTTGAGAATACTTCATTTACTGATACCTCTCGAAATAAAGGCACTGGACCTGACAGATGAGTGTCCAAGCGTCCTAGTTATTAAATTCTATCTTTATAAGATAGTCAATTACGAAATGGCCCTCTTGCCTTACGGCAAAAGAAAGAATAACTTCTGACAAACTCGTCGCAAAATCAGCTGCAAAAACCCTTTCTTTTTCAAGATTTAAGGCTTTTAGCCAACAAATAGGCGGTCGCTAGGGCCCAAGTTAGGTTGTAACCCCCGCATTTTCCGTCGACATCGAGGGCTTCGCCGATGATTCCAACGCCATCTTCGATTCTCGAATGGCAAGCGAGGTCGACATCATCCAAAACGACACCGCCATGGGTAACTTGGCTATCGTTGAAGCCATAGGAGGAGGAGGGGTGAAAGACGAGATTCTTAAGCATGGCGACGGGGTCTTTCTTTTCCCGTTCGCTTCTTTTCAAGATATAGGCAGCCAGGTTTTTCTCCACAATCGTTTCAAGAGGCCGCCCTCCATAGCTACGGGCTCGCATCTCCATCTTCTTAATCTCGCCTTCCGTTCGGTCTGGAAAAAAGTCGAGAACGACAGCCGAGGAATTCCAAAGCCGCTTCCACGAAAGGAAGCTCGAGGCATTGAAAGCCACGATGCCGCTCAACCCGTCTTCCTTGAAAAGAATTTCGCCTCTTTCCTCGTAAAGGGAGCGTCCCTTGGAAACTACGGAAACCAGGGATTGATGACGGATGCCTTTCAAGATGCCGAGCCCTACCTCTTTCACCTTAATCGGCGAAAGAGCCGGAACCAAATTTTCAATGTGGTATCCATGCTTCGAAAGAACCGAGAAGAAAGAACCGTCGCTCCCGAGCTTCGGAGATGATTTTCCACCGGTCGATACTACCAAAAAATCGACGTGCCTTTTCGTGTTGTGATTAAGCAGAACATCAGCTCCGTTCGCGCTTTTTACGTAGTCAATTACCTTAAAACCGGTAAAAAAGACAACTTTACGGGAGGAAAGGATATCGAGAAGATAAGCAAGAAGGGATGCGGCACTATAGGTAAGCGGGTAAATGCCTTCCTTCCGTTTCTGCAGGTATATTCCCTCCTCTTCCAGCGCCCTATGGAGAGTTTCGTACCCGCAGATAGCCAAATACTTGCCTGCTAGCGGATCGGAGTAGCATTCCGGAGCCGGGTTTTCGTTCAAGATATTGCAATGGCCGTTCCCGGTCGCGAGGATCTTCCGCCCCGCTCTTTCTTCCTTTTCGTAAACCTCGATATGCCAATCGGGCTGGAGGGAAGAAAGGAAAAGGGCAAAGAAAAGACCGGCCGCCCCACCGCCAACGATGCCGATCTTCATAACTTATTACTTTCTCGTCGAGGGGTGGCTCTTCCAAAAGCGGTCGAGTTCCTCTTTCGTGAGGGACCTAGCCTCGTCCTCGCTAATCACCAGTTGGCTCTTCCCGTAATAGGAAAGGAGTTCTTCGTGGACGATTTTCTGGAGCGACTCGGGCGTGCAGGGCTGAGTCGAAGGATCACTGTAGGTTGGAGCCGTCGTTTCACTGGCAGCCGGGGCCGCTTTCTCATTCTCGACCTGCTCTTCCTTCGGGGCCTTGAAGATGATGAGTTTACGAGTGGTGTAGTTATAGATGAGGGTCACGATCGTTTTGATGACAAAGATAACGAGGAAGGCCCAGAACGCGAGGCCACCGGTCTCCAGAAGATTACCCCAACTGACATTCGCGATGTCGAGGCTGATGTCGAGCTGCCAAAGGTAGTTGCAGAGGAAGACACCGGCTTCCTGGATGGCAAGGCCGATGAGCCAGCCGCCAACCGCCAAGAAAAAGTAAGTCCAGAACGCTTTGGCTGTTTTCGTATTGATGCTTTTGTCTACGTTTTTGAAGACGACCGTCCGCGAAAGGACGAAGTTGACACAGCAGGAGATGACAAAGCCAACCGTCACCGCGATAGCGAAGCTCACATACCCCGTCCATTCATTGATCGCCGATAGATTGTCGGAGAGGGCCCAGACAATCACATATTGGAGGGCAAAATCGATGACCGTGCAAAGAACGCCGACGAAGAAGAAGCGTATGAGTTCAAGCGAGAGCTTCTTTTTGTTGGTCTCTTTCTTCGAGGCCGCTGCATCGAGAGTTTCGGTCCCGACGCTGATGTCTTTTTTCTTCATAAGGCTATATTAGCATTCCTTCCTAAAGGCATTTATAGGCTTTCCGCTTCTTTTATCAACAAACTTCCGTCGGCATCCGAAGGAAAACGCAAATCCCCGCGCGGGGAAATGGCCGCCGAACCGACTTTGGCGCCATCCGGCAAGCAATTCCGTTTGAATTGGTTGGCGAAGAAACGTTTGAAGAAAACCGTAAGCCACTTCTTGATTGCCGAATCGTCATACTCGCCTCTGAACGCCTCTTTCGCAATGAAATAAAGCTTTTTCGGGCGGAAACGATAGCGAAGATAATAGTAGATAAAGAAGTCGTGAAGCTCATAAGGCCCAATCTTGTCTTCCGTCTTTTGGGCGATTTTTCCCTCCTTATCGGTCGGGAGAAGCTCAGGCGAAATAGGCGTGTCCAAGATGTCTAGGAGGGAAGGCGCACATTCTGGATGAAGCACGGCATATCCCCTGACTAGATATTTGACAAGCGTTTTGGGGATAGAGGCATTGACTCCGTACATTGACATATGGTCGCCGTTGTAGGTGCACCACCCAAGGCACAGTTCAGAGAGGTCGCCGGTTCCGATCATGATGGCCCCGGTGTCGTTCGCAATGTCCATCAGAACTTGGGTCCGTTCACGGGCTTGGGCATTCTCGTAAGCGACATTCAGATCATCGCCGTGCCCAATGTCTTTTAAGTGACATTTGACACTTTCAGCAATATTAATCTCCCTAAATGTAACGCCTAAAGACCGCGCCAAAGCTTCCGCATTGTCATGCGTCCTTTTGGAGGTTCCAAAACAAGGGAGCGTTATGGCCGTAATCTCTCTCGGATCGAGGCCCAATTTAACAAAGGCCCGATGCGTGACCAGGAGAGCCAAGGTGGAATCCAAGCCACCCGAAAGACCAATGACTGCCTTACGGCAACGGATGGCCCGAAGGCGGCTCGCAAGCCCGGCAGCTTGGATATCGAGAATTGACGTCACCCGTTCAGTATCGACATTCCCAGAAGGAATGAAGGGGTTGCGGCCATATGACCGATCGAGGACCTCAGGAAGTCCAATCGGAAGATCAAAAGTAACGTAGAGCGTCTTGTCGTTTGTTTCCTCTTTAAACGAATTCATGCGTCGCCGTTCGGCCTGCAAAAGGTCCAAATCGATGTCAGAAATGGCCATTTTCATACTGAACAGGGGGCTTTCACGGAGGATTTTCCCGTTTTCGGCAATAATATTGTGCGAGGCAAAGACAAGATCGGAGGTGCTTTCCCCTTCCCCGGAATCGGCATAGACATAGGCCGCTACTTCTTTGGCCGAAGCCATGGAGACGAGGCTCCTCCGATAGGCGGCTTTCCCAACCGTTTCGTTGGAAGAAGAAAGATTGAGTATCACCGTCGCGCCAGCCAGAGCCAAATCGGTCGACGGAGAGGAAGGAACCCACAGGTCCTCACAAATTTCGACCCCGATCTTCAAAGATGGATAAGCACGGTCAACGAAGACAATCCCTGTCCCGAAAGGCACTTCCTCGCCGAAAAGGCGAACATTGAGACGCTTCTTCGGAGCAGCCGCGAAATGACGTCCCTCATAGAATTCCGAGTAGGTCGGAATATACGTTTTGGGAACGATACCTAGCAATTTTCCCTTCGAACATATAAAGGCACAATTGTATAACCTGCTTAAAACCTTGAAGGGAGCTCCGAAAGCAAAGATGATGTTTAGTTCCTTCGTTTCGTCGAGAATCTTTTTAATCCCGTCGAGAACGCCCTGAAGGATCCGCTCGTCGAGGAACCCGTCTCCCAGGGTGTATCCCGTAAGACACAATTCAGGAAGAGCCAAGACGTGGGCGCCATTGCCCGCCCCTTCCTTAATCGCCTTGATGATCTCGTCAGCGTTGCCCTCGGGATTTCCAAGATGGACAAATGGGGTTCCGGCAGCAACCCTGGCGAAGCCAAGGTTATTGCCGGAAAAGGCGATATCGATCGTCACTTCTTCGGAAGAGGGCCTGTCTTCTTTCTTTTCTTCCAGCTTTTCGTATTCCTCGGGCGAAACGATAACGAAACGAATCGTTCCGTTTTTGCTGACCGGCAGCCTACCGTCCGCCGCCCTTAAATCCGCTTCCAGCTTGTTCGTGTCCCGTAGGGCCGTGATGGGTTCTGTTCTCTTCATGACAAAATTTTACCATCATATTGTCATTCTTGTACCCTTATCGAAGATAAGTATGTCGCTATAATACGGCCGTATGGCAAAAGGTCTCTGCATCGTCAATGGCTATTCTTCGCTCCAAGGTCCGCGCCATTTCTATGAACGGATGAAAGAAGAACTCGAGAGGAAAAACATCGGCCTCTCCCTTTTGAAAGCTACCACCTTCCTCTCGGAGATTGACGGAAACGGAACCATCGAGATCCTTCCCGGCATGTTCTCCTTTGTTCTCTTTTTGGATAAAGACGCATATCTGGCCGCCGCCCTCGAAGGCCAAGGCTACCGCCTCTTTAATAGAGCCGAAGCCATCCGCCTAAGCGACGACAAAATGCTGACGTCACTCGCTCTCGCCGGCCACGGCATCCGGATGCCAAAAACGATCGGGGCTCCGCTCAATTACGTTGGAGGCCATGACCAAGCTTTCCTCCGCCTCGTTGAAAAGGAGCTGTCCTATCCCCTTGTCGCGAAATGTTCCTATGGGTCGCTCGGACGCGAAGTAAAGCTCGTCAAGGATTATTCTGAGCTTGAATCCTTCGAAGACGAAAATGCTTTGAAGTCTCACCTCTATCAGGAATACATCCCCTCATCGAAAGGGATTGACTACCGCCTGATTGTCGTCGGGGGCCATTTTGTGGCTGGCATGCGCCGCAAAAACGAGAAGGACTTCCGGAGCAACCTGGCTTGCGGCGGCGTTGGTGAAAAAGTTGAGATTCCGCAAGGCTATATCTACATGGCCGAAAAGGCCGCCAAGCTTCTTGGCCTCGATTATGCCGGCGTCGATCTCCTCGTCGGGCCTGACGGGGAGCCCCTTCTTTCCGAAGTCAACTCCAATGCCTTCCTAGACGGCATCGAAAAGACGACCGGCGTCAACGTAGCTGCGTCTTACGCCGACCACATCGTCAGGACTCTTGGCCTTCAGTGAGACGGTAAGCCCAAGCCAAGGCGTCTCTGTCGCTTTGGAAAGTCAATAGTTCTTCAGCCTCTTCCCTGCCCACGAGCAAAGTGCCTGTCACTTCGTTATGGTCGACCCTCACCTGAGGGTCTTCTTTTAAAACCGCGGCCTTGAATTCGACACGCTTGATATGTCCATTGGCCGGGGAGTAAACGATCGGGAAACGCTGATCGGACACAAAGTCATATTCGTCTGCTTTCAGCCCGATTTCCTCCGCAATTTCCCGATGAATGGTCGCGTTTATGTCTCGGTCGAAAGGCTCGGCATGACCTTTGGGAAGGGAAATGTGCCCGAGTCCCATCTTCTCCAAAAGGGCTTTTCCGTCATAAAGGAGAACAGCCCCATAGGAGCGTTCCTGAACGCCCAGAAGATTGCTGAGCCCCTTGATCTCGACATCGGTCAGGCCGATGGAGATGAAGTAGTCGTTCAAGCTTCCGTATCTTTTTCCAAACCGTTCAAGAAAGGCTGGGAAATACTCCGCTGACGGGTATAGACAAGCATGGGGGAAATCAGGGTGGGCCTTCAAGGTGCGGTCCCGAGTGTGTTTGAGAAGCGGAAGGGAAAGAAGATAATCGGCGTTGACATCAATCGGGTCGACACCGTTGGCTAAAAGGACAAGCGATACAAAAAGTCCGGTCCGGTCTTTTCCGGCGGTGCAATGAATGACCATCGGCTTCTCGCAGTTCAGAATCGTCCGAAAGATCTTGGAGGCGCTTAAAGGCTCTTCGATCATCTCGAAATAAGAGGCATACATGTCCTCCTCGTCGACCGGAATGCGTCCGCCGCCATTGGCCTCAAGATGATAGTAAGTAGCTCCCGGGAAAGCCGAAACGTGATCCGGATACTTTCCTTGCACCTCGGAGGAGCGAAGGTCGATGATCGTCTTAATTCCAAGGGAGGCCACAAGCGGGAGGTCTGCTTCATCGATGTGCGAAATGTCGCTCGAGCGATAAAGCACCCCGTACGAGGTTTCGCCATAACGAGCCGGGTAGCCGCCGACGTCGCGGAAGTTGTCGATGCCCTTAAGCGGGATCCTTCGAAGCGTCATTGCCGTCCGTCCCCTCTTCGACAAGCGTTCCGTTCGCTCGCTTAAGTTCGACCAGAATATCAGTAAGAAGTTCCTCCTGGGTCGGTTTCGGGGGCTCGGGTTCGGCTACGACCGGACGTTCTTCCGGGTGCTTCTTGTAGTACTCTTCTTTGGCTTTTTCTGCTAAAAGAAGACGCTTTTGCTGGAGATAAGTGAAAATTCTAACGATAACGAAAAGTGTGATAGCGATGACGAGGAAAGATATAACAGCGTTTATGAAGCTGCCCCAATCGATGAGGGCCGAACCATTGTAGTAATAGATATTCCCGTGAAGGGTGTATTTGCTGAGGAGTTCGCTCCGGGCCGTCGTCAAGGAGCCTTCAAGGTTATAGACGGTGGCATAGCGATTCACCATCTCGGTCACCACGTCGGGATCCGACGAGAACGTCTGGCCGATGCCTTCGATGCCTGCTTGGGCCGCATTGGCCGCCGGCAAAACAGTAACGAGACCCGAAAGCCCACCAGGAACGCCCCATGTGCAAATGCTCATCAAGATGCTGACAAGGGTATTGACCACCGCATTGAAGGCGCCGCCAATGATGACGCCAACGGCCAAGTCGATGACTGAGCCTTTGCTCGCGAAAGCCTTGAAGGCTTCCCACGTCGCCTTGATTCTCTTTAGGAACTTATGCTCCCGCTTTTTCTTAGTTTTCTTTTCGACCATTGATGATGCCTTTCTCTACGCAAGCGATTTTGTCCCCTTTCGGCCTGGCAAGGCAAGCCAAAACCTTGAAATAAAATGCCCATGGTCTATAAATAAGGCCGTGTTTTTTGATTGGATTAGCATCGTTTTTCTGGCGATTCTCATAATTGCCTTCGTCATCGGGCTTTCCCGGGGGTTTATTGCCTCCATAAGTGTAAGCCTCGGCGCAATCATTGGACTCGTGGTCGCTTTCTTTGCCGCCAAGCCGCTAGCCTCCTCCCTTATGGGAGCCGGCGTTTTTAATTCCCTCAACGACCAAGTCCTCAACTACATCAAGGAAGCGCTCCGGCAAAGCGGCTACTCGAATTACATCAATCTCAGTATGTCGGCATCGGCCTTCACTCAAAATGCCGACTTCGTTGTCGCCGTCTTCGAGGCCTTGAAGATTCCGCAAGTCTTTCAAAGCATCATCTTGAACCTCGTGATAGCTACGCTTCCAAAAACGGGCAACGTCATCGTTTCCGAAGCTTTCAGTACCGGGATTACTTATACGATCGCGATCGTCATCTCCTTCATTGCAATCTTCGCCCTGATCTTCATTGTCTTCATCATCGTCAAGATCGTCGCCTGGGCCCTCCGCAGGGCGGGGCACAAGAGGCCTTCAATGCTTTCAAGGATAGCCGGCGGCATCATTCAGCTGGCAAACAGCTTTCTATTCATCTATATCATTGCTTTCGTTCTAGCGATGCTTGCCTCCTCCGTTCCCGCCATTGGGCAAGAGCTCACGAATATCCTCCATTTGGGCACGAACGACTGGTCTTTTGCCAAGTGGCTCGTTGAAAACAACGCAATCTCCCACTGGATCTCTGGCTTTTTCAATTAACAAAATTCGTTTCAAAGGAATTGTCGGGCTTTTTTGTCCTTTTCTAAACTGTGTCTAAAAAGGCCATCCGGCATATTGATTTCTGAAAGAACCCTGAATTAAGTCCAAAAACACCCGCTTTTCTCGCCCCAAAAAAGACATTTTTGAAAAACGCGTCTCAAGATGTCAAAAATGCAAGGAAATAAGTCCAAGCAAATTGATTGAAAATGGGATACGCCCGTTTAAGATAGCAAGCGACGGGAGGACCCCCCTGGATTCAATAGCGCCTGTTGCACCGACCCGGCGTTTTGAAACCCCCAAGTCCGTCCCATCCGAAAGAGAGGAAACACATTATGCTGCGCGTTAAGAAAAGAGACGGCTCGATCGTCGACTTCGAGCTCAAGAAAATCATGGAGGCCATGAGCAAGGCCTTCAGCGCCGAACACGTCAATATCACCGATGACATTCTTGAAAGGCTGGCCCTCCGCGTTTCGAGCGAGATGCAGCCCAAGGTCAAGGACGATGTCATCGAAGTCGAGGACATCCAGGACGCGGTTGAAGTCGTCCTCATCGAAAGCGGGTATGTCCCAGTCGCCCGTAGCTACATGGACTACCGCAAGAAGCACGAAGAACTTCGCGAAATGAAGAACACCGAGCTCAACTACGCCAAGGTCGTCGACAACTATCTCAAGATCAACGACTGGCGGGTCAAGGAGAATTCGACCGTTACCTACTCGGTCGGCGGACTCATCCTTTCCAACTCCGGTGCCGTTACCGCCAACTACTGGCTCTCGCAGGTCTACGACAAGGAAATCGCGGATGCCCACCGCAATGCGGACATGCACATCCACGACCTTTCGATGCTCACCGGTTACTGCGCCGGCTGGAGCCTCAAACAGCTCATTCAGGAAGGCCTCGGCGGGGTCGCCGGCAAGATCACTTCTTCCCCAGCCCGTCACCTCATGACCCTCTGCAACCAGATGGTCAACTTCCTCGGCATCATGCAAAACGAGTGGGCCGGCGCCCAGGCTTTCAGCAGCTTCGACACCTACCTCGCTCCTTTCGTCAAGGCCGACAACCTCTCGTATAAGGAAGTGAAGCAAGCCATCCAGAGCTTCATCTACGGCGTCAACACGCCCTCGCGCTGGGGCACTCAGGCTCCGTTCACCAACATCACCCTCGACTGGACGGTCCCCGATGACATGGTCGAGCTCAACTGCATCGTCGGCGGCAAGGAAATGCCGTTCAAATACAAGGACTGCGTCGAGGAAATGCGGATGGTCAACAAGGCCTTCATCGAGGTCATGATCGAAGGCGACGCCAACGGACGCGGCTTCCAATACCCGATCCCGACCTACTCGATCACGAAGGACTTCGACTGGTCCGACACCGAGAACAACCGTCTTCTCTTCACGATGACGGCCAAGTACGGCACTCCTTACTTCTCCAACTACATCAATAGCGACATGAAGCCGAGCGACGTCCGCAGCATGTGCTGCCGCCTCCGCCTCGACCTCCGCGAACTTCGTAAGAAGAGCGGCGGCTACTTCGGCTCGGGCGAATCGACTGGATCGATCGGCGTCGTCACTCTCAACATGCCGCGGCTTGCTTACCTCGCGACGGACAAGGAAGACTTCTATGCCCGCCTCGATCGCCTCATGGACATCGCGGCCCGCTCCCTCGCCATCAAGAGGAAGACGGTCACGGCTCTCCTCGAAGCCGGCCTCTATCCGTACACCAAGCACTACCTCGGAAGCTTCAACAACCACTTCTCGACGATCGGCCTCGTCGGCATGAACGAAGCCTGCCTCAATGCCCGCTGGATCCGCCAGGACCTCACGCACAAAGAAGCCGACGACTTCACGGTCGAGGTTCTCAACCACATGAGGAACCGCCTCTCCGATTATCAGGAGCGGTACGGCGACCTCTACAACCTCGAGGCGACGCCGGCCGAATCGACCGCCTACCGCCTTGCCAAGCATGACCGCGAACGCTACCCGGACATCATCTGCGCCGGCGACAATGCGGGCACGCCCTATTACACCAACAGCTCGCACCTCCCGGTCGGCTTCACGAGCGACATCTTCGAAGCCCTCGACATCGAAGATCAGTTCCAGACCCTTTATACCTCCGGCACCGTCTTCCATGCCTTCCTCGGGCAGCGCCTTCCCAACTGGGAAAGCTGCATGAAGCTCGTTCGGAAGATTGCCGAGAACTACAAGCTCCCCTACTACACGATGTCTCCGACCTACTCGGTCTGCCCCGATCACGGCTACATCACCGGCGAGCAGTGGAAGTGCCCGGTCTGCGGCAAGACCACCGAGGTCTACTCGCGGATCACCGGATACTACCGCCCGGTCAAGAACTGGAACGAAGGCAAGGTCCAGGAATTCAAGGACCGCAAGACCTACATCATTCGGGAAAACGAGAACCCGGTCATCACCGAGAACGCTTCCTGCAAGGTCCAAACCCCGAGCAAGGGCGCCCCGGTCCCGACTCATGCGATCCTCTTCACCTCGCCGACTTGCCCCAACTGCAAGATGGCCAAGATGATGCTCGACCGCGAACACATCGACTACGAAAACATCAACGCCATGGAAAAGAAGGACCTAGCCAAGGAGTACGGCGTCAGCAAGGCTCCGACGCTCATCGTCCCGCATGGCGACAGCTACGACATCTACGACAACGCTTCTCTTATCCGCGGCTACATCGAAGCGAGCAAGGGGAGCCATGCGTCCTGATCTGTTGATCATCGGCGGAGGGCCGGCGGGAATGACCGCCGCCCTTTATGCATTAAGGGCCGGCAAAAGCGTCATGCTTCTCGAAAAGAGTGCCTTCGGCGGCCAAATCGCCGAAAGCCCGCTCGTCGAGAATATCCCGTCCATCGCCTCGATTTCCGGGCAGGAGTACGCCTCCCGCCTCTTCGACCAGATCTCGAATCTCGGGGTCGGGTTCGATATGGACAACGTGACCGGCATCGTCAAAAACGACGGCTACTTCACGGCCCAAGGCGAATACGGTTCCTACGAGGCCCGCGCGGTCATCATCGCGACCGGCTGCCGCCCCCGGAAGCTGGCCATTCCCGGCGAAGAGAAATTCCTCGGCAAGGGCGTCAGCTACTGCGCCGTCTGCGACGGAGCCTTCTACGAGGGAAAGGAAGTGGCAGTCATCGGCGATGCCAATAGCGCCATCGTCTACGCCCTCAGCCTCTCCGACCTCTGCAAAAAGGTTACCGTCTGCACCCTCTTCGACAAATTCTTCGGGGAGGAAGCTGCCGTCAAGGTTCTGCTCGCTCGGCCCAACGTCGAGGTCATCCACGACGTATCGGCTACGTCCTTCAACGGAGGAGAAAGCCTAGAAAGCATTTCCTTCAAAAGGAAGGACGGAAGCGCCTTCGACTTAAAAGCCGACGGCTGCTTCGTCGCGATCGGCCAGCTGCCGGACAACGCCCGGTTCGAAGGCCTCGTGAAACTCGACGGCAACGGCTTCATCCTCGTCGACGAGGGGATGGGGACCACGACCGAAGGCATCTATGCCGCCGGCGATTGCCGCCAAAAGAAAATCCGCCAAGTCGTCGCGGCGGAATCCGACGGAGCCATCGCGGCCCTATCGGCAATCGATTATCTGAACAAACTCGACGCGGCTCAATCGTAGCCGCGGAGCTCGCACCTCTCGACGTACTTGAGAAGGATGGCCCTGTAAAGCAGGGCCTTTTCTTTTGGCACGGTGTGGAAGCCCTGGGCAATGCAATTCTTGTTGTCGATGAATTCCTGGAGGTAAAGGACCTTGGCCCCGCGGATCATTTTGCCAAGAGTCTCGATATCCTCCTTCGTATGGAATTCCTCGACGAGGGTCGTCCGGAATTCGTAGCGGACCGGGGAAGTCAAAAGATAGGTAAAGGATTCCTTCACCGGGGCGAAATTGAGATTCTTGACTCCCACTGTTTCGGCGTAGCGGGCCTCGCAGTTCTTGATGTCCATCGCGACATAGTCAACGAGCCCTTGCTCGACAGCCACGCGGAGCTGGACGGGATCGCTGCCGTTGGTATCCAGCTTGATTTTGTAACCGAGGCTTTTGATGTCGGCAAGCTTGTCGAGGAGATCAGGCATCATCGTCGGCTCTCCGCCGGTGACGCATACGGCATCAAGGACATTCTTTCTCTTCGAAAGGTAGTCCATGATCTCACTCCAAGGGATATGCCCGACCTTTCCTGGCTCAAGGACGAGAGAAGAGTTATGGCACCACGGGCAGCGGAATGGGCAGCCGGCCATGAAGAGAGTCGTCGTTATATTGTCGTCGTAGTCGACGAGCGAAAGTTTTTCCCAACCTGAAAAATCCATGGACATACTTTAGCCCAATAGCGAAGAGAAAGGGCAAAAGAGGCTCAGGAATTGGCCATAAGTCGAAAAAACATCCGCAAAAAGGGCTTTTTTTGGCAAAAATAAAATCCAGCCGCCCGTAAGCGACCGGATGAAGCGTTCCGCTTGGTGGAGCTAACGGGGATCGAACCCGCGACCTCATCGTTGCGAACGATGCGCTCTCCCAACTGAGCTACAGCCCCAAACGCCCCGACATTATAGGGAGGTAAACCCCGGTAGTAAAGAGAAAACCCTCACTCCGGATCCCCGGACGGGCCGGGCTCTTTTTCTTCGTAGTCGATGGCGTTTTCCGTTGGGGAAGGGAGCTGGTTTTTGCTTATCGCATCAAAGCGATTGCCGATCTTTTTGACGGTCGTCCCGAATTCGGTCGAACGCTTCTCGAGGGTCGAGATCGTCTTCGAAAGGTCGTTCCACCGATCGATGAAGCGGCCGAATTCCTTGCCCAGTTTCCCTAGTTCCTCGTTGATGATCTTGAGGTTTTTGTTGCGCTCGCTATCGACGGCAGCGTTATGGAAAAGGACGATGATGGCCTGAAGGGTTGACGGGCAGGAAACGATGACGTGTTCAGACCGAGCCTCGCTTAGAAGATCCGGATAATGGGACGAGATATAGGCATAAACCCCATCATTGGGAATGAAGACAACGGCACTGTCGACGGTCTTGCCATGGATGATGTACTTGCTCGCCACCTCCTTAATTCGGCCGCGGACAGCCTGTTTGAAAGAGCGGCTCAAGGCTTGGCGCTCGGCCTCGTCCGCTTCTTCGCCGGCAAAGAGTTTCTGATAGTCGGCAAACGGGAACTTGGAGTCGATGCAGAGTTTGATCTGTCCTTCGGCGCCTTGGAAGATGATGGTTGCATCGGGCCGCCGCTTGAAGCCATCGTCCTCGATCCCGAGATCGTCCTGGATTTCGTAGTACTTGCCCTTGCCATCCGGGAAGGTGCTTTCAAGGAGCATCTCAAGCTGCAGTTCCCCGTATTGGCCGCGGGTTTGGTTGTTAGAAAGGACGTTGTTCAGGGAGACGACTTGCTTCTGCAAGGAGTCGAGGTTCTTCTGAGCCTCATCGATTTTGACAAGCCGGGTCTTAACCTCGGTCATGGCCTCGGAGTTTTGCTTGAAGCCGTTCTGCAGGGACTCGTCTACTTTCTTATTGATGTCCAAAAGGTTCTTGTCGATCTTGCCGCTTAGTTCCATGACGCGGTTGGTCAGGGCTTCATTCATCTTGTCGACCCGCTCGTTGAGGGTCTTGTTCATCGAAAGAAGAGAGGTAGAAAGCGTCTCGCTCATGCCTTTTTGAAAGGTGGCCAATTGCTCGAGCGACCGTTCGCTGTTTTGGCCGATTTCCTTGCTCACGGAGGTCATTTTTTCCGCAAAAGTCATCTCGATTTTCTGATTGATGGCTTTTTCCTGCCCTTCAAGTTTCGCCTCAAGGCGACCGTAGGAGGACGAATCGCCACCGCTTTTCTTCTTAAGAACAACGATAAGTCCAATAACCGATAGGGCAATAAGAACGGCCAATAGGGCAATGATTACGTACTCGATCATGAAAAAACCTCTGCCATAGTTTATCGCGACTTTCGCTAAACACGGCCCCCAATTTTGCTCATTTTGATGGCAATAAATTGGCATAACGACATTCCTTCGAATCCGTCGATACCTCCGAAAGTCAAGGCCTGAACTTGAAGATTTCCCCGCTTAGAATGAGGCCTATGAAGCGAACGATTGCCGTCATCGATCTCAAGAGTTTTTATGCCTCGTGCGAGTGCGCCTGCCGGCACCTCGATCCTTTTTCGACGCCCCTCGTTTGCTGCGATCCCTACCGCTCCGGCTCCTCGGTCGTCATGAGCGTCTCGCCCTTTCTCAAAGAGCGCTACGGCATTCCCAACGTCTGCCGCCGACGCGACCTGCCCGACATCGATGGCATGATCTACGCCATCCCGCGGATGAGCTATTACCTCAAGGTCTCGGCCAAGGTTCTGTCCATCTTCCTCGACTACGTGGCCCTCGAGGACATCCATGTCTACTCGGTCGACGAATCATTCCTGGACCTGACGAGCTACCTTTCTTATTACCGGTGTTCCCCCGAAACGATCGTTAAGAGAATTCAGGGGGATATCAAAAGGAAACTCGGCATCACGGCAACGGCCGGTATCAGTGAGAACATGTTCCTCGCCAAGTGCGCCCTCGACAAGGAAGGGAAAAAGCGCTCGCCTTTCATTGCGAACTGGAAACTCGAGGAAGGGAGAGAGCGCCTTCAAAAGTTTTATCCCCTCGACGAAATATGGGGCATAGCCGAAGGAATCAGCGCTCGGCTCCACCGCCGCGGCATCCGCTCTCTCAAGGATCTCGCCGCTTCTTCGCCCGACATGCTCAAAAGGGAGTTCGGCATCATGGGCGAGCAGCTCTACGGCATGTCGAATGGCATCGACCATAGCCGCCTGAACGAAAAATACGAGCCAGTCGATCCTTCTCTTACCCTCGGCCAGACTCTCAACCGCGATTACCGAGGTGCCGAGATTTCCCTTCTCGTCCGCGAGATGGGCGAGGAACTCGCCGTCCGCCTTCGCGCCCAGGAAAAACTCGCCGGCAAGGTTTCCCTCATGCTCGGCTATAGTGACGGCCTTCGGCCCTTCAGCCGTCAACGGAGCCTCGCCTATCCGACCGACGACACCTCAACCCTTGTTTCCAGCCTCCTTTTCCTTCTCCGCGGCGCCAGCGGAAAGCTGCCGATCCGTTCCCTATCGATTGCCTTCGGGAAGCTCGTCGACCCCAGCTATGAACAGCTCTCCCTCTTCGAGGACGTCGAAGAAAATGACCGGAGGCGGCGTTTGGCCCGGGCCACCGATGCCATCCATTCCCTTTTCGGGCGCGATTCCCTCGTCCCCTGCTCGGCCCTCACCAAGGCCTCGACCCTCAAAATGCGCCACGGGCAAATCGGAGGCCATAAGCAATGAGCGACCGCGGCATGAAGAAATGGCTCCCCTACAAGTCGCTCACCGAGCAAGGCGGGTACCTCAGCGAAATCATCGCCCGCAAATCGATTGAGGAAAAGCCCATCCCCTTGGAAGACGAGGCCCGGAAGATCGACTCTTTCTTGCGGAGCTACGAGGGAGGCGAAATCGAGCTTCGCTATTTTGCCTCCGGCCACGTCCACTCCTGCAAAGACGTTCCCGAAAAGATTGATTTCCGCGCGAAACGGCTTGTTTTCCCTTCTTTTGAGATCCCCTTTTCCTCCATCGTCGAAATAATCGCCGAGGAAGATTTCGACATTCCCCAATAAAAAGCCCGCCTTCCTTCTTAATAGGTTGAATCCCACGATTGTTCGGGGTTCAAGGAAGGCCCCCATCATATAGCCCCCCAGGGGGCCTTCTAATTACTTAAGGGGTATAATTGGGACATGAACGAAGAGCGGCTCGAAAAAGCGATGGTCGCCTTGCAGAAAGGCGACGGGAACGCCCTCGCGGAGATCTACCAGATCACCAGCAAAGGGGTGTTTACTTTCGTTTTGCCGATTCTTCGCGATTACCAGCTGGCCGAAGACGTCATGCAGGACACCTATGTCAGCTGCTACGAGAACATCGCGAGCTACCGCCCGGGAACCAATCCCCGGAACTGGCTCCTCACGATTGCCAAGAACACGGCTCTTTCGAAGCTGAGAAAGCGGAACAAGGAGCTTTCCTTCGACTTCGACAGCGAGCCCAATGCCGGAGGCGTCTACTACCTCGGGGAAATCGACAGCCCGACGATCGCCTTGGCCAACAATGTCTTGGCCGAAGACGAATTCAACATCGTCATGATGTACGCTATCGGCGGATACAAGCACAAGGAAATCGCTGAATTCCTGCACATGCCTTTGGGCACCGTCACCTGGAAATACGCGACCGCTCTCAAGAAACTCAGGAAGGCGCTGGCCGATGAAGAAAGTAAATACGCGCTCAAGAGGCAGCTCCAAAGCAACTAGCCGGAGTGCCGCCCTGGAGGCGCGCGCCAGACTCGAAAGGGAACAGGAAGAAGAGATTCTTTCCCTTCTCAGGAAAGAAGCCGATGCCTTCGTTCCCAACGTTTACCCTTACGTCAAGAAGAAGGCCGGGCTCCTAGCCCCGATCGAGACGCGGGAAGAGCTTTCGCTTACGGAAATCCTCGGAAACGAGGGGAACAAAATGGTTCCAGACCTCGAAAAGCTCATCTACCAAAAGACGGGCGCAAGGAAAAGCTTCCGCCTCGGCAACCATCTGAACTTCCGCCGGACGGCGACTGCCATCGGCACATGCCTGTCGACGGTTTTCGTCGTCGCGGCCGTCGTCACCGTAACCAGTGCCCTGCCGGCCGGCTCCGGCGCCCCCGGCGCCTTAATCCGCCTCTCGATCGCCCCGGCGTCGAGCCAGAACGCGGAAAGAAGCTTAAGCGAAGCGCCGGTCAATCCCTATAAGCCGGAATTCCTCTTAGTCCCGACTTCCGATGCCAAAATCTACCAAGAGGGATTCAGCCCGATGAATTTAAGCGCCACCTATGTCGTGGACCAGCTCGGCAGCCCCGATCGGGACGCCTTCTCGGTCGAAGAAGTGTTTTCGGCCCTTTTCGAAGGTTCCTACGAAAGTGGCTACATCGAAGCCAAGACCCCAGCCTCGTACAATGTCATCGAAATTTCGATCGTGACCGACCAAAACGATTTCGAGGACCTTTACGTGAAGGCCGCCGAAGCAGCTCTCCGCAAAAGCCTTTGCGAAAAGCGGATCTATGCTAAGCTTGAGTTCACCTGCGACCTCCTCGAACCCTCGATATCGGAAATGAACTACGCCGAGGCGGCCGATGTCTTCTCGGTCTATGAACTTCTCAACCGGAAGGTGAACTACCGGGCTCTCCTCCATGAGTCGGCCTCCGTCATCGAAGGGCTCAAGAAAGTCGGGAACGCCCTGGCCGCGGCTCCATTAAGCGATACAGCCCGCCTTTCCATCGGGCGCGCCCTCTCCATTTCCTACGCCGTCTATTCCCAAAGGGGAAACTGCCTCCTCACCGCCGAGGAAATCGAGAAACTGAAGGCCGATCTCCTCGCCATGCGGGAGGAGATTCCTTGGAACGTCAATCCCTCCCTCCTCGACGAAGATCCTTACTACCTTCTCAACGATCCGGAGTACTGCGAAGGTTTGACGGGGGAAGCGAAGAAAGTCTCCGAGTTTTTCTTCGACATTCAAAAAGCCATCATCGACTTCGCCGGTTCAAGCAAGGAAAACTACCTCGGCTTCCTATCGATGACGGCTGCCTTCCTCGACAAAATGGCCTCGAGGCCGGGCTCTTGCCCCGATCCTTATGGCTATCCCTACGACCCCGGCGGCCATAGCCCCGGAACGGGGCCGAACTCGGCCAACTGGGGGGACGGCGAAATCGTTCTCGCCTGAGATAAGAACCATGAACGTAAGCCCTTATTGCAAGGGCTTTTTTGTAAATTGACCTAAAAAGAGCCCGCAAAACGGCCTTCAAAACAAAAAAGGGGCCGAAGCCCCCAAATGAGCCCGAGGCGATCAAATCGCCCAGGTGCCATTTTCGAAAATCGTCACTTCGCTGCCGTCGGCTTTCGTCCCGACGATCTTGAGGTCGCGGGTTCCAATCATGAAGTCGACATGGGAAGTCGAATAGTTGATGCCCTTTTCGATCAGTTCCTCGTTGGTGTACTTCTCGAAGTCGGGATAGAGGTTGCTGAAGCCGCGCCCGAGAGCCAAGTGGCAGGCCGCGTTTTCATCGTAGAGGGTGTTGTAGAAGAGGAAGCCAAGCTGGTTGATCGGGCTTTCGAACGGCACGAGCGCGCACTCGCCGAGATACGCTGAGCCATCGTCGACCGCAAGGATCGAACGAAGGGCTTCCTCGCCTTTCTCGGCATGGACTTCCACCGCTTTGCCTTTCTCGAAACGAACCGAGAAGTTCTCGATGAGCTGACCCTGGTAGGACAGGGGCTTCGAAGCATAGACGATGCCTTCGGCCTCGCCCTTCATCGGGGTGGTAAAAGCTTCTTCCGAGGGAATGTTCGGCTGGAAGAGAATGCCGGAAGTCGTCTTTTCGCCGCCGCCGAGGAAGATGACGCCCGGGATGAGGCCGACCGTGAAGTCGGTCCCGTTGCCCGCGGTATAGTGGAGCTTCCGGAGATCGAGAGCGTTCAGCTTCGCACATTTCTCCTTGAGGTTCTTTTCATGCTCATCCCAATTGGCAATGCCATTCCCGTCATAGGCCCTCGAGGCCTTGAGGATGGCGTTCCATAGAGCCTCGACCGCCTGGGATTTCGGAAGGGAAGGGAAAACCTTTTTGGCCCAAGCGACGGTCGGGACCCCGGCAATCGTCCACTGGTACTTGTTCTCCCTCTTCTGGCGGATCGGCCCGAGAACGCGCATCTTGGCCTGGTGGATCCGGGCCAATTTCTCGACATTGACGCCCGCGAGGCCGTCAGGATCGTCCCCGTCGAGCCAGATGAGGACCGGGAGATAATCGGTTTCATAATTCTGAAGGGCTACTTCCATCGGGGTCGGGACGGAACAGACCTTCTCTTTTCCGTACTTGGCCTCGAGGCGGCTCAGCTTCGAAGACTGCCATTCATAGACGACGCGGCTCGCGCCCTGCTTGTAGCATTCGCGGGCAACGACCTCGACGAAGTCCTCGAGCTCAACCTGAGCCCTGATGACGACTTCCTGGCCTTTCTGAATGGCCCCGCCGGCCTTGACGATGAGCTCGGCGTACGATTTGATAAGCGATTTCTTAATCATTTCTAACCTTTCTTTCCGGGTTATTTTATCGAGAAGAGCCATCGATTAAAGAGGAAGAGATCTCTTTCGCCCTCCTATAGAGTGTAGAATCAATGGCAGGAGGACAAATCCATGTCCAAAACGAAAGAACGCAAAATCCCCAACCTCGGGAGCAACTCGCCCGCAAAGACCATCATCGCGATCATCGAGGCTCTCCTCTTCATCGCAGCCGGCATCCTGGCCATCTGCTACTCGGGAGACGAGAAGTTCCAGACGACCATCATCATGATCGTCGGCATCATCCTCATCCTCTCCGGCGCCGTCAAAATCATCATCAATTTCCTCCCGATCCTCCGCCTCAAAGCCGAGAACCGAACCGACCTCCAATACACGATGGTCGTAGGCGGCACCTTCGAGCTGGCTCTAGGCATTTCGCTCGTCGTCCTGTCGTCCAACAGCACCGCCGCCTTCAACTCGATCGTCCTCTTCCTCGCCAATTTCATCGGAATCAGCCTCCTCGTGGCCGGAGCCGCCCTCATAGCCTTTGCCATCGCTTTCCTCGTCCGGAAGATCTATCCCGTCTATCTACCGGTCCTCCAGATCGTCCTCGGCGTCATTGCCATCGTCCTCGGAAGCCTCGTCATCGCCTACATGAGCGAAGCCAAGAACTTCATCCAGGTCGTCCTCATCATCGTCGGGGTCCTCCTCACCCTCGTCGGCATCCTCATCATCGGCCAGATCTGCATGAAAGCCTACATCCGCCACCTCGAGAAGAAAGCGGAAAAGGAAGCGGCCAAGCAAGAAGCCGCGGCTAAATCCCCGGCTACCAGCACCGAGGTCGTCGTCTCCGAGGTCGTCGAGGGGACGAATGCCGAAGCCGAGCCTAAAGACGTGATCGACGGAACGGCCGAGGAGAAGGACCCGCCCAGCGTCGAGGGTCCGGCGGCCATCGACGAAAAGAAAGACGAATAAGGAAAAAGACCCGGCCGGGAATGAACTGTACCCCAAATCCTGGACAACAGGAGGAGGGGTATTTTTCATGAAGTACACACTGGAATTCAAACTCG
>CALVSB010000005.1 GCA_944358895.1 uncultured Bacilli bacterium
CCAATCACATTGTAATCGGAGGCAATCTTTTGGTCGTGGTTTTTTCTAGACTGTCCGAATTACGGGGTCCAGTTTAGGCTGTCCGCTTTTATGATGGCTAGCGACTAGGCGTTGTAAGTCGGGCGGAGGCTCTTCATGCTCATCCACATGATCCGCATGCCGAAGAGGAAGATGTAGAAGAGGATGCCCCAGGCCGGAATGAGGAAGGAAGCGATCATCGCCAGGACGGATGGCGAGAAGGAAGCCCAGTAGGCGATCTTCTGGCCGTCCCAGAAGGTGTAGCTGTTGAACGGGTTCCGCTTGCCCCTCGTCATGAGGAAGACGGTGAGGCCGAGGATGAAGGTGAGGGCCACGAAGATGGCCGCGTAGATGCCGATCCAGGTGAAGCCGCTGATGAGAAGGGTGTAATAGGCCGCCTCGGTGAAGACCTTTTGCCAGGTGGCACTTACTTCGGTGACGTATTCCCGCGGATTGTCTTCGTAAGAAACCGGATACGCTCCGCCTTCGAAGTCGCGGACGGCGATTTTGCCGAGGCTCAGTCCCTCGAGGCTCGGGTTGTTCCACTCGCCGGTCGCGCTGCCTCTTACGGCGTTGCTGTTTTCACCGTCATAGTTGGGCCGGAGGTAGATGACGTAGGCTTCTTTGGAAAGGACCATGAACGAGGTCGTCTTCAGGTTGTAGTTCTCATTGCCGGAAGTGGCCCGGTCGAGGACGACCTGGACGGCGAATTCCTGGGCGGTGTACTGGACGTCGTTGCCGAGGTAATAGACGGCGAAGTCGACGGTCGTTACCGTTTCGGCGACCGGCGGTTTTTCGTCGATGATGACAGAACTCGAATTCGAGGTTTCGACGGTCGGGATGTCGACGACCGTGTGAGTGTAGCTATGCAGGTAAACCGGCCGCCACGCGTTGCCCTCGTAGGCCTCGTCCCACGAGGTGCCTTCGTTGACCAGCTCCCCGTCTTTTACGACGAGCTCAACGCCCTTGGCTTCGAGATCGCGCGAGAAGTCGGCAAGGGCGGTATTGAGTCCGTATGTCGGGCTGTTGAGGATCGCTCCGCCCGATTGGGTAAAACTCGTCACGGTGAAGGGAATGAGGGCGATGATGACCGAAAGGATGGCGATGCCGACCGGGGCATACCATTTCTTTTTCCGTCCTTCGACGCAGTAGTCGTTGCTGACCCAAGTTTTGAGCCAGAAAAGAATCGCCGGCCAGATCCTGGCTTTCCAAACATTGGTCTTTTTTGAACTCTTGGTCGGGTTGTTGACCTTTTTCGCTTTGATTTTCTTCTTGTTCGACATGTCTATTCCTTAACTAGAGGCTAGGTAACAATACACCGAAGAAGGCGCGGGGACAAAGAAAACCCGCTTAAGCGGGTCTTCTTCTTGAAAATTATCGCGGCTACTTTTTGGTCGTCTGGTCCTTTTGAAGGCCGAGGACTGCCGAGCGTTTCTCTTCGTACTCTTCGGCCGTGATGATTCCTTCCTCTTGAAGCTTTTTATACTCCTTGAGGGTGGCGATCCGACTTTCGAGCTGGGCGTTCTTGTAGGTTGGTGAGAGGAGAAGGAGGACGAGCAAACGGCAGCCGAGACTTAGGAGGACGCAGGCAGCGGCAATGATCTCGAAGATGGAGCCGAGGCCGAGGTTGTAGGTTATCGGAGTTTTGCTGGTGGCCTGGAAGGCCATGGACAGCATGGCGACGATCGGGCCAAGGAAGAGGCCGTAGCCGGCCAGCTCGACGGTGTAGTTCTTCGAGAAGATTAGAAGGCCGCCGACGAAGAGGGCGATTATCGCGATCGTAGAGGTGAGAGGGAGGAGGCCGGCGATGAAGACTTGTTCGGTCGGAATGCCGGTCGTTCCGTCGATCGTGATGGCATCGACGAAGGAGAAGAAGCAGGCGCCGATCCCGAGGATGACGGCAAGGACTTTGAAGCAAGTCGCGAGGATGGTGAAGACTTTGTTAGCCATGTGAAATAGCCCCTTTCATGGCGAAATGATACCGGATGTGTCATTTATGAGTAAAGCGCTTACATGCGCGTGTTCACAACGTTGCCAAATGGCTGTTATAATAATCAGGCTCCGCAAAGGAGCGAATGGGGTCGTTCTGGTTTTGACGGGGAATGATTCCGGCTTGGACAGCAGTGGCGTGGCGAGCCTAAACGCCAACCAACAATAACTGACAACAGTTATCTCTATGCGAAGCCCGCGATGCGCGCTTCGTATGCTTGCGCCTGATCGGTAGCCTACGGGTTCCTCGGCATTGATCCGAGGGCAGCACGTCTCCCGGCCATTTAGCGCCTATTGGCCGGTGCGGGCGTCATTAAAGGCGATAAGCGCTTAGCCTCGGCTGAGGCGAAGCGACGAAAATTCTGTCCAGCCTAGCCCTTCCGACTTTGGCTTTGTCAGTCGGGTGGGCGAAGTCCTAGACCTAGCCTAAACTGTAGGCGTTCTCGTCGGGTCTTCTTCGGACAGGGGTTCGATTCCCCTCGGCTCCACCAACAAGCAAGGATCGCTCGAGAAATCGAGCTTTTCTTTTTGCCTTGGCATCTGCTTCGAAACGACAGGCGAAGCGTGATAAACGCCCGCAAAAGGGGCTTCTTTAGAACGCTTTGACAACAATCAGCCAAAGCCAAGAGACTCTCGGCAATACTCGTTTTCCTTTGGAAGGATGGCTAGAAACGTCCTCTGAGGGCTGGGTAAAGCCTACGCCAATTGAGATATCGTTCTTCGTAGGCCTTGACGAGATTGCTCGACGGCAAAACGACGGTCTCGCCTTGAAGCGGCAGGACGCCTTCATTCTTGAGGAGGACGATTCCTTCCTCGGCCGCTATCTTGGAGAGCTTGCGGTTGAAGAGCTCCCGCTCGGTCGCCTTGAGGCTACGCTCCCCGTAGACGCGAAATTTCTCTTTCATTTTCTTACCTCGAATTCGATGCTCTTGGCCGGAAGCCCCGGCGAGGAAACCTTGATGGTTGCCTTGCCTTCGCTGTCCGTCGTCATGAAGACGGCTTCGGCCCGACCCCGATAGGCACGGTGGGTCGTTGCCGAGAAGGTCTCGTCGGTTTTGCAGAGGCCGCTTCCGAGCCCAAGGAAGCGGAGGCTCTTCCCCTCGACTTCGACCTTCACCGGGTTCTCGATGTAGGGAAGGAGGTTGCCGTCTTGGTCGCGGAACTCGATCTCAAGATGGAGGAGGTTCCCTTCCTTGGCCTTTAGTTCCCGATATTCGGGAAGCAAAGCGATGACGGGCTCCTGGCCGCCGGTTCTTAGGGTGGTTTCGCCCGTTTCGTTTCCACTTTCGTCAAGAGCGACGGCTTTGAGAATCCCCGGTTCATATTTGAGTTTGAAAGAAGTCCGGGCATTCTTCGTCTTTTTCTCCCCAATCGTCTTTCCGTTGAGGACAAGCCGCACTTTAGGAGCTAGCGAAAAGACGTCGGCGACGGTCTTTTTCCCTTCGTAGCCATGCCAAGTCCAGGAAGAGACGGCATCGGTGAACTGCCAAGCGCCTTTCGAGGGCCGCTCGCCGCTGTGGTTGAGGGGGCGGACGCCGAGATAGGGGTTCTTTTCAAAGCCCCAGACGATGCGCATGTAATGCATCGACGCCTTGGCATTCCCAGTGATGTCGAGCATCCCTTGGCCCGCGAGAAGCGGGAGTCCCTTGTAGGAGTGGTAAGTCCAATCCCCGATGCAGGCCTCCCCGAGGTAGTCCCAGGCCGACCAGACGAAATCGCCGAGGAGAGCAGGGTATTTCTTGACCCGTTCCCAGTTGTAATAGAGGTCGCCGGCCATCGTCTCGGTCCCGAGGAGCAGGCGGTCGGGCTGCCTGGCAATGTCGATGTCGTAGCGGGAAGAAGCATAATTTAGGCCCATGATGTCGATGGCGGGCGAAATGGCGTCGACGATCTTCTCGGCACTCTTTGACTTCGACATCATGAACATTAGTTTCCCGAGGCGACAGGTCCAGTAATTGAAGAAGGCCGAGCCGGCTCTCTTCTCGTGGTAGCCGCGTTTCTCGGGAAGAGGCACCGGCTTATATTTTCCAATGTCCCGATAGATGCCGAGGCCATGCTTGAAGTAGACGTCGAGGAGAACATTGATGGCGACGGTGCAAGGCCTCGTATCGTCGAGCGAATGGACGTAACGGCGCATTTTGTCCAAAAGGGCAACGCCCTTCTTAGTTCCCGTTTCCGTAACCTCGTTCCCGAGGGAATACATGATGACCGAGGGATGGGAATAGTCCTTTTCGACCATCGCCTTCAACTCTTTCTCATAGTCGGAAAAGAAGTAACGGGCGTGGTCGTGGTAGTTTTTGGGAAGGTACCAGCCGTCGAAGCACTCGTCGAGGATGAGCATCCCGAGGCGGTCGGCCGCCTCGAGGAGGTAGCGGGAGGCGGGGTTATGGGAGATGCGGAGGCAGTTGAAGCCTTCTTCCTTCAGCTTTTTGATCCTCCGGTATTCGGCGTCGTAAAGGGAGACGGCCCCGATGATCCCGTTGTCGTGGTGGAGGCAGCCGCCGCGAAGAAGGGTTCGCTCTCCGTTGAGGAGAAAGCCGGTCTTGGCATCGTAGGAAATGGTTCGGAGGCCAAAGGCCGTCTCCTTCTCGCCACCGTCCTTTTTGCTGACGGCCCGGTAGAGATGCGGGGTATCCGGCGACCACACATGAGGATCGGAAATCAAAATTTCGCCTGCATAACCCTTATAAAGCAAAGCATTTCCGTCATAAATCTCGATTTCGCTTCCTTCGTCGGAAGTAACTTCGATTTTCGCCGGGCTGAGGCTAAGCGTCCTGACTTTGAGGAAGGTCGGGGCCCCTTTGGGGAGAACAAAGAGGCGGACGGGGCGGTAGATGCCGCTTCCGCTGTACCAGCGGCAATTGGGAACGAGGGAATTGTCCGCCTTGACGCGGAGGATGTTTGCTCCTTCGTGGACTTTGCCCGTTAGGTCGACGGTGAATTCCCCATAGCCATAGGTATTCCGGGCGATTTCCTCATCGTTCAGGTAGACAGCCGCGAGTTGATAGACCCCTTCAAAGAGAAGTTCGATGCGCTTGTCGAGGTCTTCATGGGTGAAATGAAGCTCCCGCGAATAGACGTAAATGCCACCGGGAAAATAGCCGCCGTCCTTGCCGGTGCGCGAGGTAGCCCGGCGCTTTTCCTCGATCATGGCGTCGTGGGGCAGAGAGACCGGAATCCTTTCGCCGGTTTCCCTTTCTAGCGTCCACCCGTCTTTCAGGATCTTTTCCATCGTGGTGCTCCTTGCTGTCGGAAGAGGAGGGTGCCGAAGCCCCCGTCCATACTATGCCTTCCTAGTGTCCCATCCAGGACCGGAAGGCACGATACTTTTGAAGCTCTTTTTCGCGCCAAGCGGCTTCTTCGTCCGCTTTTTTGGCCTTCTTTTCAGCCAAAGCGTCGAAGTACTTTTTGTTTTCGGCCTCGAAATCGAGTCCTTGCTTTCCACATTTGGCTTTGAGAGCGGTGACGCGTTTCGCTTCTTTGCTTTCCGCCCTTCATTGTAGTAGGAATATTTTACAAAACACCTGTCACGGTATGGATGCCATTCTTCAGTCTTCTTTGCTAACATAGGGGCGATGTACAGCGTCATCGTCGTGGACGACGAAGCCTCCGTGCGGGAGCGCATCGTTTCCTTTCTCAGGAAGGAAGCCAAGTCCTTTCGGCTGCTCGGGGAATACGAGAACGGCTACGACGCCTTGATGTATGGGGTCCCGAAGAGCCCAGATCTCATCATCACCGACGTTAAGATGCCGTTCGTAAACGGGCTGGACTTGATTGAGCAAGCCCAAGAGGAACTGCCGGTCGTCCAGTCGATTATCATCTCCGGCTTCGACTCGTTCGATTATGCGAAAAAGGCCATCGACCTAGGGGTCATCGGCTATCTCAGCAAGCCTATCGATTATGAGGAAATGGCTTCTTGCCTCGGAAAAGCCAAGGAAAAATTGGACGCCTTTTTCAACGTGGATTCTGGCGTTCAAGAAGAGGAGGCCCCTGACTACGAAGGAGACCTTCAAAAATTGCTAACCCTCCGCGATGTTCCGCCCTCTTTCTCTGCCAAGTTGAGAAGCGATGGAATCGTGATCGAAGGAGAAGGAGTACTTGTCGTTTCCTTCGACCCCGATAAGGACGAGGCCGACCTCTCGCTTGAAGAAGCGGAAGCCATCGAACACGATCTCTCGCGCCTGCTCAATGAAGAGTTCGTTGACCTTGCTGGCTATTCGTTCGATGCCCCTCCTCAAAAGATTTGCTTGGTCGTTTCCGATCATCCCTACGACAAAGACCGTTTTGCCAGGCGGCTCCGCCTAGTCATTGGTCGCTTCAAAAAAGCGACGGGGCTCGAAATATCGGCCGGGGTGAGCGAATGGGCCCCTCTTTCGTCTTCGTTTTCCTACCGGAAGCTTTACCGCCATTCCAAATGGGCACTCGAATACCGGACCGTCGTTGGGGACGGCGTCGTCCTCTTCTACGACGATCTTCAAAAGAAGCCGTCGGCCGTCGGCAAGGTCGATGACAACGAGTACCGGCGGCTGACCAACCTTATTTCCTATGGGCACGAGAAAGAAGCCAAGGAAGCGATGAGGAAACTGGTCAAGAACATCTCGAAGGAAGAGTTCCGCGATTCATATTTCCTCATTCTCAACAACATTCTCGATGCCATTCTCAAAGCCTGCGTGGCCCTCGACGAGTTCTATGCCAATTTCATGACCCACATCGAGATTACCCAACGGGTCTTTTCCTCTAGAGGGCCGGAGGCGGTGGGCGACTTCCTTTCGCTCATCATCGATCGTGTGTTGGAAATCAACCGCGAGCGCCGGACCGGCGGGGTCGACGAGGCCTACGAGGCCATCATGGACTACCTCCATGCCCATTACCGGGATCGAAATCTCAATCTTTCCGGCATGGCTGCTTCCCTCGGCTATAGCGTTTCCTACGTCGCCGTCATCCTCAAGCGCCACGACGATTCATTTACCAAGGCTTTGTCCTCGCTTCGGATGGAAGAGGCAAAGAAACGCCTGCTTGAAAGCGGCCAGCCGATTGCCGAGATTGCGTTGGAAGTCGGTTACGACGATCCTTATTATTTCAGCCATTGTTTTAAGAAAATCGTAGGCAAATCCCCTTTGGAGTTCCGGAAAAATGCGGAAGCCTCCTAAGCTCAAAACCCTTCTTATCCTTCCGTCTTCGGCTCTTTTCCTCCTGCTCGTTGCCATTTTGACCGGGGCGGCGTTTTTCATCTATTCGAGCAATGTCCGTGATTCTTCGTATCGCCAGATGGAAGCCACTTCCGAGCAAGTGCTACGCAATTACGAAACCTATTTTGCTTCGGCCGTCCAGGTCAGCGACGGCATCTACGCCCGCTATTCGGACCTCGCGCCGGATGATGTCGCGTCTCTTCCTTCCTACTTCGATACCATCATCGAGTTGAAACCTGAGATCATTTCCGTTTCGATCTATTCGGCGGACGGCGGGAAACCGCTCGCCAAGAACACGTCCTCTTCCTTTTCAATCAATGCGGCGGAGCAAGAATGGTTTCTCCGGGCTATCGCCGACCCTTATATCAATGTCTTTTCCCAAGGGGCTTCCAGCGAAGCGGTTCCCTATTCGTTTGTTCTCTCCCGCTTTTTGGTGAGTGATGTCGACGGCGGGCGCGATGCGGTTGCGCGGATTGGGTTTGATTTTACCCAGATCGTCGAAACCATTTCCCCGGTGTCCCTTGGCGAAGGCGGGCGCTTCATCATCTACGACCGGGACTACGAGACGATCTACGCCTCGAACAGCCACGAGCTGGAGCAGGCCCTTTCCTATGTAAAAGAACTCGTCGTCGGCTCGACGACTATCTACTTCGGCGGGCACAACTATTACCTTTATTCGATGACGATCTCCAACACAACGTGGCGGGTTGCCATCCTGACCAACATCGACTCGATCACGACGGCCATTTCCACCTTTGCCATCGCCGTTTCGGCCACGGCGATTGTCATGGTCGTCATCTTTGTCGTCTTCGTGGTCTTGGTGGCCAATCGGATTACCCGGCCGATCCGGCTCCTTCAGCGCGAGATGAGCCGCGTCGAAGGTCTGGCTTACGAGTCATATCTCGCGACGGGCAACGCCGGCTCGCGGGAGGTAGCCGATCTCTCCCATAGTTTCGAAAACATGATGAAGCGGATTCGCCAGTTGATGGATGACGTGGTGAAGGAAAAGGAAGAGCAGCGGAGGAGCGAGCTTAAGGCTCTCCAAAATCAGATCAATCCCCACTTTCTCTACAACACGCTGGACTCCATCATCGCGCTTATCGACCGCGGGGAAGGGGAAAAGGCCCAGAGGATGGTCGTGGCCCTTTCGCGGTTCTTCCGCATTTCCATCTCTAGAGGCCACAACATCATTCCTCTCAAGGATGAAATCGAGCATGCCCGAAATTATCTTTTGATCCAGAAGATGAGGTTTGGCGATTCCTTCGATTTCCGCATCGAGAAGATGGAAGGGCTGGACGGCCTCTATGTCGTGAAGCTCATCCTGCAGCCAATCATCGAGAATTCGATTGCCCATGGAATGAAAGAAGGGGAACCCGGATCGATTCTCATCAAGGCCTTCAAAGACGAGAAATTCCTTTATCTCGCGGTCCAGGACAATGGATACGGGATGCTGAAAGACAAGCTCGAAGCCCTCGATGCATCGATGAGAAGCCGCGAATCGTATCAAGGCGTCGGACTCAAGAATGTCTATGAGCGGCTACGCGTCTACTACGGCGAGGAGGCCGATGTGGTCATCGAGTCGGAACCGGATGTCGGAACGAAGGTCACGCTGGTCATTCCTTTGAAAGGAGCAGTACAAAATGAAGGCAAATAAACCGCTTTTGCTAGGGATATTGACTTCTCTTTGCCTTGTTTCGTGCGCCAAGGAAAGCCTTCCGGAAGTTGCCATTTTCATCTATGACAGCCAAGACACGTTCATGCTCAGCCTTCAAGAGAGCATCCAGAAGAAACTATCGGGCAAGTTTGCCTCCTCTTTGTCCTATGCTGAGCGGAACCAGGTCCAGCAGACCTTGGCAGCCATTTCCGCGATTGAGGGTGGGGCCGACGCCCTTGTCATCAATTTGGTCGACCGCCTTTCGGCCGGCGCCCTCATCGAGAAAGCCTATCAAGAGGAAGTGCCGATCGTCTTTGCCAACCGCAAGCCATTGATGAGCGATCTCGACCCCGAGAAAAAAAGCGACTATGCCTCTTGGGTGAAAGAAAATTGCTTTTATGTCGGCAGCTATCCCCTTTACGAAGGGGCGACCCAATCGGAAATCGTCGACAGTTTCTTCGGCGGGCCAGAGGGCTTTGCCGCCTCTTCCTACGACAAAAACGGCGACGGCATCGTCCAAGTGGCCGTCATGAAAGGGGAGCAGGGACACCAGGATGCTGAGGAACGGACGATGGCTTGCCTCCAAAAACTTGAGGAGCTCGGCTATTCCTACCAGCTGGTCGCGACCGCGTATGGCAATTGGGAACGGACGGCGGCTTTTGCCGAGACATCGAAGTTCCCGCTCGACGAGATCGAACTCCTTTATTCCAACAACGATGACATGGCCCTGGGCGTCATCGACTTCCTGAAAACGCTTCTTCCGGGCGGCAACGGCTTCATTTCCGAGTCCTTCTTCCCGATTGTCGGCGTTGATGCGACCCCGGCCGGACGGGCCGCGGTCGATGACGGAAACATGATCGGAACCGTCATCAACGATGCCGCCATCCAGAGCGAGTGGATTGGCTATCTGCTCTCGGAACTTCTCCTGAGTGAGGAACTTCCGCCCGTTACCGCGAATGTCGTTCGCGAGGGCAACTATTTCTATGTGGAAGGAGGAATTTATTCCTCCTTTTAGGAAACGATTGTTCAGGTTTCATCGATTCTTTTTACAATTCGCTTTTGCTTGCGAGTAGAGAATTTTCCGAATTGTGTAGAGAAAATCGCATTTTCCGTGTAAGCGCTTTCCTTAAAAATCTTTAACGTAGACAGGGGTCGCATGCGTCAGCAGCTTGCCCCCGTAAAGCAGGAATAAAGGAGGAAAAAATGAAAAAGAAACTTATTCCGCTCCTCGCCTTAGGCCTCGTCGGCGTCCTTGCCGCTTGCTCCACCCCGAAAAACGGTGAAGCCAGCGTCTTCATCTATAAGTACAGCGACACTTACATCACCACCGTCCGGACCGCTCTCGAAAGCGAGTACGAGACCCTTCAGATCAAGGCCACCTTCCAAGACGCGGACAACGTCCAGCAGACCCAGACCCAGCAGATCGATGCTGCCATTGCCGCCGGCTCGAGCCTCCTGGTCGTCAACACGGTCGACGTCGCGACGGGCGAAGCCGTTCTCGAAAAGGCCAAGACGGCCGACACCCCGGTCATCTTCTTCAACCGCGAGGTCAATGATGCCGCGGTCAATTGGGAAAAAGCCGCCTTCATTGGAACCGATCCGGACGAAGCTGGCGTCATGCAAGGCGAAATTCTTGCCCAGGCCCTCATCGTCGACGGCAAGCTCAACCCGACTTGGGACCAGAACGGCGACGGCAAGATTAACTACGTGATGCTCCGCGCCGAACCGGGCAACCCGGAAGCCGACGGACGGACCAAGTACTCGGTCGACGTCTGCAACGAAGCCCTCGAAAAAGCCGGCCTCGAACCCCTCAACCTCCTGACCCCGGCCTTCAACGCCAACTGGAACAAGGATACCGCCCAGCAGACGACCGCCAACTGGATCTCGACCTACGGCCTCCCCGGTGAATCGGGCAAGGATACCCCGATCGAGCTCGTGATCGCCAACAACGACGACATGGCCCTCGGCGCCATCGCGGCCCTTGGCCAGAAGAACTGGAACGCTGCCGGCAGCAAGAACAAAGTCCTCGTCATCGGCGTCGATGCCACGGCAGCCGGCCTGAGTGCCATCCAAGAAGGCACGATGTACGGCACCGTCAAGCAGGACGGCGAAGCGATGGCCAAGTGCATTGCCGCCCTCTCGAAGAACGCGCTCGACGGGAAGGACTTCCTCGACGGAACCTCCTACAAATGGGAATCCGAATCGGTCCGGAAGATCCGTATCCCCTACAGCATGATCACCGCTGAATAAGCCAAATCACTGACCTTTTGGGAGGGCGAGCCAATCGCCCTCCCTTCTACACGCGAACCTAAGGAGATAGACATGGAAGGACAAGAGAGAGAAGAAGCAAAGCTCCTGGAAGAGGAAGCCGAAGGCGGAAATTCTTACCTCTTACAGATGCTCGACATCTGCAAGTCGTTCCCGGGCGTCAAGGCCCTCGACCATGCCCAGCTCAAGGTTCGGCCCGGCTCCGTCCACTCGCTCATGGGCGAGAATGGTGCCGGCAAATCGACGCTTATGAAGTGCCTTTTCGGCCTTTATACGCGCGACAGCGGAGATGTCATCTTCAACGGCCGCTCGGTAACCTACCACTCGTCCAAAGAGGCCCTTGAAGATGGAATCGCCATGGTTCAGCAAGAGTTGAACCAAGCCCAGAAGATGTCCGTCATGGACAATCTTTGGCTCGGGCGCTATCCGATGCTCGGCGGGGTGATGATCGATTCCCGGCGGATGTTCCAGATGACGAACGCCGTCTTCCAGGAACTCGGGATCGACTACATCGACCCCCATGTCGTCATCTCAAGCCTTTCGGTCGCCGACCGGCAGATGATCGAAATCGCCAAAGCCGTTTCCTATAACGCCAAGATCGTCGTCTTCGACGAGCCGACCTCCTCGCTTTCCGACAACGAAATCGAGCGCCTCTTCCAGATCATCGCCAACCTGAAGAAGAAGGGATGCGGCATCATCTATATCTCGCACAAGATGGACGAGATCCTTCGCATTTCCGACGAAGTCACCATCATGCGAGACGGCAAGTGGGTTTCGACCGATAAGGCCAAAGACCTCACGATGGGCGACATCATCAAGAAGATGGTCGGCCGGGAACTTACCAACCGCTTCCCGCCCAAGCGCAACAAGCCGGGGGAAGTGAGCCTCGAAGTGAGCCACCTGTCCTCCAAATACGGCAACAATGCCATCCACGATGTTTCCTTTTCCGTCCGCAAGGGCGAAATCTTCGGACTCGCGGGCCTCGTCGGAAGCGGTCGCTCGGAGCTCCTCGAAACCATTTTCGGTGTCCGGACCAAGGCGGCCGGCCACGTCCTGCTCGACGGCCGGCTCTGCCATAACCACGACTCGATCGCAGCCATCAAAAACGGCTTCGCCCTCCTGACCGAGGAGCGGCGGGCGACTGGGATTTTCGGAGCGCTTACCATCAAGGAAAACGCGACGATTGCCAACCTCTCGGCCTATCGTTCGATCCTTGGCCTCAACAATGGCAAGATGACCAAGGACACGAACTGGGTCATCGACTCGATGAACGTCAAGACGCCTTCCCAGAAGACGCAGATCCGCTCGCTCTCGGGCGGCAACCAGCAGAAGGTCATCTTGGGCCGCTGGCTTCTTACCGAGCCGGAAGTCCTCCTTCTCGACGAGCCGACCCGCGGCATCGACGTCGGGGCCAAATACGAAATCTACCAGCTCATCATCAAAATGGCCGAGGAAGGCAAGACCATCGTCATGTGCTCGAGCGAAATGCCTGAGCTCCTCGGCATTTGCGACCGGATCGGCGTCATGAGCGGACATCGCTACGCCGGGACGCTCGACATCAAGGACGCCACCCAGGAGAAGCTCATGAGCCTCTCCCTCAAATACATGTAAGGAGGATCGATCAGATGGAAGCGACGATCAAGGAAAACGCCGTCCCCGAAGCGAAGCCCGAAGAGCTTCCCTTGGTTCGGCAGAAAGCGAACCTGAGGGCGGACCGGCGGGAAATCAAAGGCCGGATCTACGACCTCCAGTTCGATGGTTTAAGCGAGGCTGATTTCGAAGCGGCCAAGCAGGGAATCTACGACGAATACGCCCGCAAAGAGGCCGTCTTCAAGGAAAACGTCGTTAAGGCAAAGGAAGCCCTCGACGCGAAAAAACTCGAAATCGGCAAGGCCACGGCCTCCTATAAGGCGGCCATCGAGGAAATCAAGTCCTCGGAGTTCAACACCGCGACCCCGGAAGAGCTCGAAAAAGCCAAGGAAACCTTCGATGGTTTGATGGCTAAAGAGAAAGAGTCGTACGAGACCGCTCTTGCGGCAATCAAAGCCGATATTGTTGCCATCAGGGAAGAAGCCAAGCAGCGGGTGAGCGATTTGAAGAGGGAATATGCCGAGGTCAAGAAGACCCCGATGAAGCGGGCCGATAAGGCGAGCAAGCTCGATACTCTCAAATCCGAAATCTACCACGTGTCGGGAGAAGCTGACCTGAAGGTCCTAAGCAAAGAACACGAGATGAAGGCCCTCGTCGCCTCCCACAAGGAAAAACTCGCTGCCTATAAAAACGACTACAACCTCGTCCGGACCCGGATGAAGACCCTCATCAAGAACAAGCGGGCCGAGATGAAAAAGGAACTGGCCCCGTTGAAGGCCGAGGCTGATTCGATCAGGCAGAACTACACCAACGTCGCTCCAATTTGGTATCGCTTCGGCGTCTGGTGGCGGAACTGGGGCATTCGCTTTGCAAACCGTCAGAAGAACGCCTTCACTTCCTGGAATGGCTTCAAGGACTGGTTCGTTCACAACGCCGTCTACCTTATCGTCTTGATCTTGGCCATTGTCACAGCGGCCAACCGCCCAGGCTGGCTGAACATTCCGACGATCATCGTCATCATCAAGAACACGGCAGCCCTCTTGCCGCTCTCCCTTGGCGTCGCCGGCTGCATTGTCTTGGCCGGCACCGACCTCTCGCTCGGCCGGGTATGGGGCCTGACCGCTCTCATGTCAGGCATCCTTCTCGGCTTCGGCTCGACGGATGGGGCCGTCCTGCCATGGACGACCAGCATGCCGTGGATCTGGATTCTCGTCGTTCTCGTCATCGTCATGGCCATCGGCGGTCTCTGCGGGGCCTTCAACGGCTTCTTCACGGCCAAGTTCTCAATCCACCCCTTCATCGTTACCCTGGCGAGCCAACTCATCGTCTACGGCGTCATTCTCTTCCTTGGCAACAACATGGGCTTCTCGGTTCTCTACCGGGATTCCTCTGTCCAGATCTCGGCTGACTACCATAACTTTGTTGCCGGCGGCTTCACCGTCATGAACACGAAGATCGAGTGGTATGTCTTCTATGCCATCATCCTCGTCGGCATCATGTGGTTCGTCTGGAACAAGACGAAGTTCGGCAAGAGCATGTTCGCGGTTGGCTGCAATCCCGAAGCCGCCAACGTCTCGGGCATCAGCTCCTTCAAGACGATCATCCTCACCTTCACCCTGGCCGGCATCCTATACGGCTTCGGCGGCTTCATCTACAACCCGATCAACGGTGGCGCTCAGTTAGGCACCGGTCAAGGCGGGGAACTCGACCCGATCACGGCAGCCGTCATCGGGGGCGTCTCCTTCACCGGCGGCATCGGGAAGATCTCCGGCGTCGTCCTCGGCTCGGCCCTTCTCAAGATCATCGATAGCTGTCTATTGGCCCTTGGCGCCGACACGGCTTACATGAACATCGTCAAGGGCGCGATCATCCTCATCGCCGTCTCTCTCGACATGAAGAAGTACGTCGTCAAGAAGTAACTGACAATGGAGGATAGCGACAAGAAATTCGTCGTCGATTCCAAGGAAAAAGCCACCCCGTTCGGTTCGGGATGGCTTTTCTTCAATCGGCGGCTCATGGGAAAATTCTCCAGCCTTGGCAGTTGGATTCTTCTCTTCATTGGCCTTGCGGCCATCGTGACGGTCGTCGTCTTGCTCCTCACCGGGACGATCGGCTCGGGCGAGGAGGTTGCAAGCGCCCTCCGGGCGTTATAGGCTTGCCCTATGGAATTCTATTGGATAGTTTTGGCCGTCGTCTTCATGACCTTTTCGGTCATCGTTCTTTCGACGCGTTATGCGGTTGAGCTCAAACACCTTTACGACGAGGACTACAAGCCCTCCTTCCATGTCAACGAGGGCGAGGTCCTCGTCTGCGGCTTCCTCCTTGGAAGCCTCGGCCTTCTTATCTCCTACCTCTCCTTTAAGGAAATCCGGAACGAGGATTCGCTGAACGGCCGTCGCTTCCTTTGGCTGAGCTTGGCCTTCTTCGTCTTGCACACCCTGCTCATCTTTCTCCTCAGCTATTACGGACTCATTGTTTACACGGGGTTCTGATTTTAGGGTATTCAAGCAAAAGAAGCGGCCTTTGCGGCTGCTTTTTGCTGTCTAGCACTGCCTATTTCGGTTCAAAGAAGCAATAAATGCCAAGGCTTTTCCCCATATTTGCTCTTATGCTCCTATAATCGGTTGTCTCTAAGCGGGGATAACACCATATGACATTTGCTTCTACCATCGATCTTGGCTCGCCCTTCGAGGTCCTGCTTCCCGTTGCCCTCATCCTCATCGCGGCCAAACTCATTTCCGTTTTCCTTTCCCATTTCAAGATTCCGCAGGTCATCGGCTTTCTTCTGGCTGGGCTCTTGGTCGGGCTTGTTACCTTCATTCCGGGCGAAACAATCTTGACTCCCTACACCGAAGAAGGAATCAACATCCTGGCGAAGTTCGGGGTCGTCTTGATTCTTTTCAGCGCCGGCATTGAAACGAACATTAAGCAAATCAAAGCCGTCGGCAAGGCTTCGGTCATCATCACGGTCCTTGGCGTTATCTTTCCCCTCGTTTTTGGCTTTGGGGCGGCGGCTCTCTTCCGGATCTACGGGGGCCTATCGACCGATTTCCTGCCATCCGAGGTTTCCTCGCCCATCTATAGCGACATCTATTACGGCGTCATCCTGACGGCCACCTCGGTTTCGATTACCGTCGCGACCCTCAAGGAGATGGGCCGCCTTGAAAGCCCGGTCGGCTCGGCTCTCGTCGCTGCGAGCATCATCGACGACATCATCGGCATCGTTCTCCTTTCCCTTGTCGTTTCCCTTTCGGGAACAAGCCAGGGAACGACCGATTTCAATCTTCTCGGGTACGTCGTTTCTCTCCTTGGAGGCCAGCTTGACGCCGCGACCGAAGTCATCGTCATTGTGGTTAATATGGCGGTCTTCTTCGCTCTTTCCTTCGGGGTCGGCTTTCTTATCAAGAAGGCCTTCAATTGGCTTGGGCAGCGGTACCCTCATCACATCCGCATCCCTATCCTGGCTTTGGCTTTTGCCTTTCTTTGGGCTTATCTTGCCCAGGCATTCTTTCAGATTGCCGACATCACCGGCGGCTACGTTGCCGGGCTCATGCTGGCCGGGACCGTCTCTTCCGACTACATTGACCACCGGACCGAGACGACGAGCAATGTCTTCTTCATCCCGATTTTCTTTGCCTCCGTCGCTCTAAAGATGTACTCGGCCGACTTCGATGTGACGAATTGGGTGTTCATTGTCTTCGGGCTCGTCTGGGTAGTGCTCGGAATGCTCGGGAAAGTCATTGGTGCCGGCACTGGTGCCTTGATCGGCCGCTTCAAGGGAAAGGACGCCCTTCGGATCGGCGTCGGGATGATGGCCCGGGCCGAGGTTCTTATCGTCACGACTCAGACGGGGATCGATGCCGGCCTGGTCAGCTCCGGCATCATGCCATTTGCCCTCATTCTCATCGTCGCCACTTCGTTCCTAACCCCGATATTCCTGAAGCTCCTTTACCGGAACGAGCCGCCGGCGGAAAGCAAGGAACTCTCGAGGGACGGCGCGCAGGCTTCTTGAGCGTTTTCCTTGTGCTTCCGGACCCTTTTCCCTAAAAAAGAGGCATGGAACTTCAAATCAGGAACACGGCCATCTACCTTCTCGACGGAATGAAGGTAGCCGGCTACGTCTCGTGGTCGAAAGAAAACGACGCGATGATCATCGAACACACCTTCGTCGATCCCGCCTATCGTGGGCAGGGGCTAGCCGGACGCCTCATGGAAGAGGCCGTTAAGAAAGCCAAAGGCGAAGGCTGGCACATTGTGCCCATCTGCTCCTACGCGAAAAGCTATCTCGAAAAGAATCCGATGTAAGAAGAGCTGGCCCCCAAAAGGAGGCCTCTTTTTTACTTTTGGCCAAGGAGGAAATCGAGGACGTTGATGACGAGATATCCCTTTTCGGTATGGTACGGCGCGACGTTGTCTTGGGTCGCGATGACCT
This sequence comes from uncultured Bacilli bacterium, assembly GCA_944358895.1. Classification (GTDB taxonomy): domain Bacteria; phylum Bacillota_I; class Bacilli_A; order RFN20; family CAG-826; genus UBA4951. Next base: position 17,141 of record CALVSB010000005.1, read on the forward strand.
TGGGGAAAGAGTCGGGGACGCTATTCAAAGAAGACGTTTCCTGATTCATTTTCTCAACGGTCGGGATCGAATAGGCCGATTGGACGTAGAAGCGTTCGTTTCCTTTGTTGCAGACAAAATCGATCTCGAGGTTCTTGAGTTCTCTTTTGCCCTCGTTGTCTTTGCTTTCCTTCCGGACGATTCCGACATCGACTTCGTAGCCGCGGGCAACGAGTTCGTTGTAGATAATGTTCTCCATGATGTGGGTCGGCTCTTGCTGACGGAAGCGGAGGCGGCTGTTCCTAAGTCCGATATCGGCGAAGTAGTACTTGAAGGGCGAGTCGATGTATTTCTTTCCTTTGACGTCGTAGCGGGCGGCTTTTTGAATAAGGAAAGAATCGATTAGTCTTTCGATATCGAGGGAAATGGTCACGTCGCTGGCCTTGATGCCTTTGCTTTCGAAGGTCTTGGCCAGCCTTGTCGGGTTGGTGAGCGACCCGACATTGGAAGCCAAAATGTCGGTCAGGGTGCTTAAGATTTCGTCGCCTTGGAGGGAAAAACGTTCGACGATGTCTTTGAAATAGATGTTGGAGAAGAGATTGGATAAATAATTTCTCTTATCTTCTTCATTGTCGACGAAGGCTAGATAAGGAAGACCGCCGTAAGTCGAGTAGTCACGCCAGGCTTGGAGTTTGTCCTGGTGGCGGCAGGAAGAGAAATACTCGGCAAAGGTCAGGGGATAGACTCTTATTTCGTCGCTCCGACCGCGGAACTCGGTCCGGATGTCGCTCGAAAGGAACTTCGAGTTTGAGCCGGTGACATAGACATCCGCGTTCCTCCGCTTGATGAGGTCGGTCAAGATGCCATAGAGACGAATGGGCTCATCGCTTTTCAACTCACTTTTCTGGATGGCCATTTGGGCCTCATCGATAAGGACGTAACACCTTCCCTGTCCTTCGTGGATGTGTGTTTTGAAATAGGCACTTAGTTCATCGGGATTCCGGAGAGCCCGGTTGTCGTCCGATTCGAGATCGATGGCCAAAATATTTTCAGACTTTACTCCGGTTTCCAGAAGCCAGTTCTTGAAGAGGGTCATGAGAAGGAAGCTCTTGCCTGAGCGCCTTAAACCTGTGACGACTTTGACAAGTCCGTTGTTTGCCTTCCGCTTTAGCCGGTCCAGATACAGGTCTCTTGTGATGATCATAAGAATATTTGCTTTGAAGTTTTATGTACTTCCATATTTTTCCAAAGTCATTTTATCCAATTCGCAAGCAACAGGCAAACAATTGACTTGGAAAACATTGGAAATACATATTTTTCCAAAGTGAAACATTTTGTTTACCCTTCGAGGCAGCAAAAAAGCGGCCCGTTTTCGGGAGCCGCTAAAGTGATTGAGAATCAAAGGGCGAGGCCTTTTTCGAGGATGAGACGGATTTCCTCGTAAATCCAGGCGTAGGTCTTTTCCGTTTCGTCGAGGATCTTTTCCCCCTTGGCTTTCCTTTCGATCAGGGTCTTGCGGATGGCTTCGCGGTCCTCGTCGGTCATCTGGTCTTTGCCTTTGGCATCGATGGCTTGGACAAGAAGGCCGCTTGTTTCGCTAAGTCCGTCCATCAAGCGGTTGGAACGGTGGTGGAAGGCAATCTTCACGCCGGCATAGTCGTATTCGCGGTTCGGCCCCGAGGAAGCGAACTTGATGTCGGTTGTGTCAGAGGTTTGAAGGCCCATGGCCCGAAGTGCCATCTCCTCGGCCGGGAAGATGGTCCAGGAATTCTTCTTGGCGATTTTCTTGGCGAGATCGAGGGGGTTCGCTTGGGCGCTCGAACCGTCTTCGCCTTTCCGGGGCTTCAGGTAAATGCCACAGATGACCGGGACGATCTTTTCTTTTTTGGCAAGGCGGGAGAGGGCTTGCCGGACAGCTTCGTAGGAAGCGGCCTTCTTAAAATCAGAGGCCATGATCAAGCTCCCGGCCGGCACCGAGAGGATTTTTTGATTGAGCGATAGGTTTTCCATGTCACACTGATTATATTTATCATTCATCGACGAGGGCAATAGTCTAATTTGCGTTAAAAAAAGGCCGCGGTTCAATCCGCGGCCCCTTTTTGGACGGTTTTACTTGCCGAGATTGTAGAAGGCTTTGATGCCCGGATAGGTCGCTTCGTCGCCGAGCTCTTCCTCGATGCGGATGAGCTGGTTGTACTTGGCGATGCGGTCGGTCCGCGACATGGAGCCGGTCTTGATCTGGCCAGCGTTGAGGGCGACGACAAGGTCGGCGATGGTCGTGTCCTCAGTCTCGCCGGAGCGGTGGGAAACGACACAGGTGTAGCCGTGCCTCATGGCCTTCTCGCAGGTGTCGAGCGTTTCGGTGAGGGTGCCGATCTGGTTGACCTTGATGAGGACGCTGTTGGCGCAGCCCATCTCGAGGCCCTTCTCGACGTACTTGACGTTGGTGACGAAGAGGTCGTCGCCGACGAGCTGGACCTTCTTGCCGAGGCGCTCGGTCAGCTTCTTCCAGCCTTCCCAGTCGTTCTCGCTGAGGCCGTCTTCGACGGTGATGAGCGGGTACTTCTCGACGAGGCCGGCGATGAGGTCGATCATCTCGTCCGTGGTCTTCTTGCCTTCGCCCGAGCGGTGGAGGTTGTAAGTCTTGGTCTCCGGATCATAGAACTCGCTGGAAGCGACGTCCATGCCGAGGTAGATGTCCTTGCCCGGGACGTAACCGGCCGCCTTGATAGCTTCGACGAGGAGCTCGAGCGGCTCTTCGTTGTTCTTTAGGCCATTCGGGGCGAAGCCGCCTTCGTCGCCGACGGCGGTGACGTCGCCGCGATCCTTGATGATCTTCTTGAGGGCCGCGAAGGTTTCGGCGCCCATCTCGATGGCTTCCTTAACGCTCTTGGCGCCGACCGGCATGATCATGTATTCCTGGAAGTCGACGCTGGAATCGGCATGCTTCCCGCCGTTGATGACGTTCATCATCGGAACCGGGAGAGCCTTGGCGTTCGGGCCGCCGAGATAGCGGTAAAGCGGAATGCCAAGATAGTCAGCCGCAGCCTTGGCAACGGCGAGCGAGACGCCGAGGATGGCGTTGGCGCCGAGGTTGCTCTTGGTTTCGGTTCCATCGAGGGCGATCATCGTGTGGTCGATCTTGACCTGATCAAGGACACTATATCCGATGAGTTTCGGGGCGATGATCTTGTTGACATTCTCAACAGCCTTGAGAACACCCTTCCCGCCGTAGACTTTCTTGTCTCCGTCGCGAAGTTCGAGGGCTTCCCTTTCGCCGGTGGAAGCGCCGCTCGGGACGGCCGCCCGTCCGAAGGCTCCGCTTTCGGTAAGGACATCGACTTCAACGGTCGGGTTTCCGCGCGAGTCGATGATCTGACGGGCGTGGATCGATTCAATGAATGGCATTCTGTCTGTTCTCCTTAATTACCATTGCTTGCAAAGCAAGCATAAAGAATTATAGACAAGGCCCCATTTGGTTGAAAGAGCCGATAATTGATTACCGGTTAGAAGGATAGGGGCTGACTTGGGCGATTGTCCGAGGGCGGCTCGCTCTTCTCTAATAAGGAAGCCGGGTGCTAACATTCCATCGAAATGAAAATAACGTCATTGTTAAAGAAGGAGAACGCGCTCTCGCTTGCGGGATGCGCTCTTTCGCTTCTTCTGGCTTTTTCCTTTGGGGAAAAGCTTCTCGTGAGCGTCGTCGGGATGATTCTCTTGGCCTTATCGATCCTGATGCTCCTTTTGACTAATCGAAAGAAAACGAAAACGGAGAAAAAGGCTCTTTATCTCTATGCGGGACCGCTTCTGCTCTTCTTTGCCGTCATTTCGCTGGGTGTCTTCTCGCTCAATAGCTACGCCGACGCTTTCTCCGGCATCGTCTCCGGGCTCCTCTCCCTCATGGGGCTGGCCGGGTCTTTCCTTTTCGGGCTCGCGGCCCGGGAAGACGGGAAGCTCAATCCTTGGTTCTTCGTCTATTCGCTTCTAGGAGGCTTGGCCCTCCTCGTTTTGGCGAGCTGGCTCTCCACGATGATCCTTTATGGTCCGTGGCACACGCTCATCTATAGCGGGAAGCAGTACTACATCAATGGCGTCGCCTATCCGATCGACGAAGAGGTCGTCTTCCTCCTCGGAACGAAGATGACCCGGGTATCCCTTATGTACGCGGGCGGTTTCAGCACGGTCCTGGCTGCCTCCGGGGCCGGGCTCATGTTCGTCGATTTCCGCGAGGAGAAGGAAAAAGGAATCTTCCTATCCGTCGTGGCCGCGATCGGTCTTCTCTTCATCGTGACCGTTCCTCTCATCGAGGCTCTCATCGTTACGGTTCTTGTCTATCTCGTTGCCCTCGGCCTCCGCTTTGCCTGTTTCAAAGAGGAAGCCCCAAAGTGGCTGATCATTGTTTCGGCGGCCGTGGTGGGATTGATCGTCTCGGTGCTGGCCGTTTACTTCGCAATCATCCTTTCCAATCAAACTTCCCTATTTTCGACGGGACTTTTGCGGAAGATTTTCAACAACGGGCGGTGGACGAAGCCGATCAATGACATCATCTCGGCCACCTTCTACCACGACGGCATTCCGAGTTTCTTGTCCCTCCTCTTCGGCATGAATCCTTATTACCAAAGCGGTTCGTCGTTCTTCTACAATTCGTCCCTTTGGTCGAGCGCGGCTTGGATCAATACCGATCTAAAGACCTTCGAAATCGTTTCCTTCATGGAAGGCGGGCTCGTGGGCTTGTTGTCCTTCCTTATCGTTCTCTTCTCGACCGTCGTCCTTCTTTACCGCCTCGCCCACGACGAGAAACGGAGCCCCTTCGCGATGAGCGTCGCGATGATTCTCTTCTCCTACTTCGTTTACATGACCTTCTTCATGGACATGACGCCATATATCACAAAAGGCGAAAGCCAGACCTACGTCTCGCCTTTCGGGGGCAATGCCCTCTTTGCCGTGATCCTCGTCCTGATGGGACTTAGCTATCGCCCCATCTATTTCCGTAAGGCCATCGAGGCCGAAGGAGGGGAAAATGACTAAGAAGAAACTCTGGCTCGTCCCCTTGATGGGACTGGCTCTTGGCGGCTGCACCTATGTTCAAGGCCTGATGGATCCTTCCATCAACGTGAATGCTGATTTCACGGCCTATTACTATCTCGGCCATCACGACTTTGATGAGCGGCCGACGGCTGAAAAAGAATTCCTGCCCCTTACCTCCGACAACACCGTCGAGGGTTTCTTCAACGGAGGCGGCACTTCGCTACAGGGAGACGGCGCCCTTTCCTTCGACCCGTCCCAGCCGACCCGCGGCAATCCCGGGGGCGTCCATGCCCTTTCGGAGGACAAATCGCTGCCAATTCACCTGGGCCTCAAAGACACTGGCTATGATGACATGCTCGCCTACGGCGAAACGACTCTCAGCACGACCTTGGCCGGCAGTTGGATCCTCACGGCTGAAGGGCAGGATCTTAGCCCTTACATCGGCCACGATTTTGGGAAGACCAAGTGTCTCTCGACGGTCGACGAAGCTTTCTCTTTGGGATATCTCTCGAAACTCTACAACGGGCAGATGTATTGCTACGGAACCCATTCGCTTGCCTTCGTCTCGATTGACGAGGACGGCTTTTCGACGAAGCTGCCCAAGACCTTGGTCGAGAGCGATTATTTCCTCGTCTCTTTCCGAGGGGGAAGCAACGACGATTCCAATGGCGGGGATACGACTCCCCGGCTCGTCCAGCTCGATCTCCTGGTCGATTTCTACTATGAAGACGGAACCTCGGCTTCCTTCCGCCTGAAAGACACCTACGTGAACACCGACAACGGCGGCGAGGCCGTTTCCTTTACCGGCTTCAAGTTGGACGGCATCAGGCAAAAAGGCCTGATTGGCTATGGCCTTTCCTTCGAGAACTACCGCGACCCGCTTAGCGAAAAAGAAAGCATTTCCGCTCGTGCGAGCGACGATAGCGACTACCACTTTGGGCTTCTTCTCTACGAGGTGATGTTCGTCGACTCTACTTGGCGTTAGGAAGATTAAGCCACCGGCCTTGGATGAAGTCGGCCTCGTCGTCGTCGAAGACGAGGGTTCCTTTGGCCGGGGTGAAAGTCATCTCGGAGAAATAGATGTGCCCGTCGATTGAATAAAGATCGACCCGAACAAAGGGGAAGGGGGCAGCGAGTTTTTCGGCTATCGCGACCATCTCCTCGAAGTTGGCCGGTTTCTCGGGCGGGACCTTTCCTTTGGTCCATCCGTTGAACTGGGAGGCATCGAAGGGCGTCCAGTCGATATAGAGCTGGTCGTAATGGATGTCCTGGCCCCGCCCCCTAACGACATAAAGGTTCCGGGCCTTGCCGTTGAAGACGTGGATCTTGTATTCGGTTGGCAGGTGGCCGTCTTCCTTTAAAAGAGGCTCGGCGACGATTTTCCTAGGAATCGGGGAGTAGTGCGGTTCGATGGTCATTTTGCCATAGTCAGTTTGAAGCCATTTGGTGAATTTTGCCCGCAAAAGGGGAATATTCATCGCGGATTTGTCTTCAATGATGGCATTGAAACCCGAGGCGTGATTGCATTTTAGAACGAAAGAAGTCGGCAGTTTCTCGAAATCGATCTCGTCGAACGAAGAGTAGGAACCAAGAAGGGGAACGAGAATGTTCTCGTAGCCTTGCTCTTTTACGTAGTCGCGGGCTCCGAGGCGGGAAGCGAGGCGGCTCACTTCGGGATTGTTCGGGTATTCGTAAAGACGAAGATGCTGGAGTTTCTCGGTGTAGCGGACCGGGTTCTTCAAGTTGAGTTTTCGGTGGGTCAGATAGCGGTATTGGAGCTTGACGTAAAGGACGGGTGAGAGCCGCTTTATGATTCCCCGGAAGGGTGTCACGAGGGCGCGCTTGAGATGGTTTTCGTGAAGAGCCGGCTTGAGCATCGAGGGAATTATAGCCACTGGGAAGCTCCCTGCGTGATAGCGAGGATTCCCAAGAAACAAGGCGACTTTGGGAAAGGTTTCCTAAGGGCTTATTTCTTCACGTTTCTTTTCGCCTTTTGGCGGTTTAGGGGCCGCGGTTGTGAGATAATCCCTCCTAGATGCGAATCCTCATCGTCTGCCAGTACTACTACCCGGAAAAGGTAACGATTACGCCGATTGCCGAAGACCTCGTGAAAAGGGGTCACGACGTGACGGTCGTGACCGGGCGGCCCAACTATGGGCTCAATGGCATCCCAAAGGCTTACCGCCACCTTTCCTACGAAGAAAGGAACGGAGTCAAAATCCACCGCGTTTGGCTCTATCCCCGGAAGAAGGGGAAGGTTTCGCTCATTCTCAATTACCTGAGCTTCAATTTCTCTTCCCGGCGGTTCCTTTCCGGTTTGAAGGAGCAATACGACGTCGTCTATTCGATGTCGATGTCGCCCGTTATGTCCGTGCAGGGAGCAGGGTGCTTTGCCAAGAAGCACCATATTCCCCACGTGCTTCATTGCCTCGACCTTTGGCCGGAGTCGGCCGTCGTGGCGGGAAACGTCAATCCCGAGCATCTTCTTTACCGGATCCTCTATCGCTGGTCGCGGAAAATCTATCTTGGGGCCGATGAGATCCTCATTTCGTCGCCCTCGTTCAAGGACTATTTTGTCTCGACGCTTCGGATGCCAGCTTCCAATATTTCCTATCTCCCCCAGCCTCCGTTAATCGAGGCTGATGACGGGCCAAGGGAGGCGAAGGCGGTTGAACTGCCTGCCGGCTTCAACCTCGTCTATGCCGGCAATGTTGGAAAGTTGCAGCTCATCGAAGAGATGATCGAGGCCATCAAGAAACTGCCGAAGGATTCCGCCTTCCATTTTCATGTCATCGGCACGGGAGCTAGTCTCGAAGCCGCGGAAAAGAAAGCCAAGGAACTTGGCATCCAGGACAAAGTTGTTTTCCACGGCTCGAAAAGCGTGGCCGAAGTGGCTTCCTACTATGAGAAGGCCGACATGATCCTGGTCTCCCTCCGAAGCGGCGCCTCACCCGTTTACAAGACCATTCCCAACAAACTCATTACTTCCCTAGCCTATGGAAAACCGATTTTCGGGCTGATTGCCGGCGACGGAAGGGAACTCCTCGAGCAGATTGGCGGCAGCCTCATCGTCGACGAGATCCGCGACCGGATCGTCATCGGGCTTCAAAAGGCCATGACGCTGACCAAAGAGCAAAAAGAGGCCATGGGAAAAGCCAACCGCGAAGCTTTCATAGATCGTTTCTCGTTTGAAAAAGTAATGGATCAGTTGGAGGCAGCCATTGTCTCTTCCAAGAAGTGAAGAAGCGGTTTCGACCAGTGGGAAACACCATATTCATTGACGACCATCTTTCCGGAAGTATTCGGCTTCAAACCCTTGAGGCCGCCTTTTTCGTCTTTATGGGCAAGGAAGTACTTTTCAAAAACTGATTCGTCGATGAAGTCGATGCTGTCTTTGTAGCGCGGATAGAAGTAGGGATGGCGGGTCGAAACGATCGGCCGTCCCGAGGCCAGGTACTCGAACATCTTGGAAGGAATTGATTCCTGGTCGAGTTCGGGATCGAGGGGCCGGGGATTAAGAAGGAGGGCAGCCCCTGCCTCATAGGAAGCGTTCTCTTTTTCCGTCAGCTGTCCAAGGAAGACAACCCGGCTGTCGTTGATTTGTAGATCGGAAGCGTGGCCGGCGACTAATAGGGGCCAGCGGAGGTCGGCCTTGAGATAGGCTTCAACGAGCGAAGGGCCGCCGAAACGACTGGACAGAGCCCCAGCAAAATAAAGATAGGGAGATTCTTCCTTATGGGGCACGGCCGCTTCTTCCCGGACGATACCCGGAAGGAGGAAGGACGGTTTATTGGGGAGAACGAGCGCCGGGCAAATGGCAATCGAAGCCGAAGCGCTTTTCCAAAGTTCGTTCACGGCAATTCGAAAATAAAAAGGGGCTTTTGCGATGTTTTTTGGATGGTCAGTGATGATTCCGACGGCTTTTACGGCTCTTTCCTTGGCTTTGGCGATGGCTACTTGCCCGAGCTTAACAGCCAGGGTGTCAAAGAGGACGATATCAAAATCGTTAATGCCGAGATCGTTGAACTGATTGGCCAGGGGAAGGAGGATTCCGCGGGGGACAAGATAGTGCCAGCCCGGGCAACGGACGATGTCTTTGCTAGCGATGTTCGAGGGGAGGAGGGTTACGCACTCGACTTCGGCTCCTAAACGGAGGGAAGCGATGAGACGCGAGTGGAAATTCTGGTTGGAGGGGTTATTGAGAGCGTATCCCTCGTTGAGCAGCCGCTCGTAGAAGGGGTCGGGAAGAGCCCTCGTGAAGTAGAGGATTTTCATTTCGACGAGCCTTTCCAAAATTCGCTAAGAAGTTCGAGATGGGCCGTTACCATGGTCTCAACCGTATTGTGGCGGGCCACCTCAATCGCAGCTTCGCCTTTTTCATCGCTCAGGGGTTCGTTGATCGCTTTGAGGAATGCCTCTTCACTTGATGGGTCGATGAGCCACCCAGCCCGGTCGTTGGCCAGGAGTTTCAAGGCCGCGTTGGAGTGGATGGAACCAATGACCGGCGTGCCTTGCGATAGCGATTCATTGACGACATGTCCGTAGATATCTTCCTTGGTCAGGAAGATCGATCCATTCGCATGGTAAAGAGCCTTGAGAATGCCCTCGTGGTTAAGGAACGGGTAGAGGACCACGTTCTTCAACCCGTGCTTTTGGATGAAGGAAAGATATTGTTCCTTCTGCCCGCCTTCTCCAATCATGATGAGCAGGTAGCTTGTGGGGACCTTGGTCCAATAGGCGAGAAGCTGCTGGCCGTTTTTCCGCTCGATGTAGGAACCGATGGCAAGATAGACGCGCTGGATGCCCGGCATGGCGGCCTTGGTCAAAGGGTCTTCCGACCAGTAGGCCATTTTTTGTTCGTGAGCGAGCGGCTTTTCGGGGATGTTTTCCTCGCGGATCGTCGAATAGGGGTAGGTCTTGATTTTCCCGAGGTCGGCTCCATAGTGAGCCAAATAGGAACTGGAATGCTCATCGGGGGAGAGATACAAGGCGGCTCCCTTAATGAAGTGTTCTTTGAGCTTCTTCTTAAACCACGGCTCCCTGCCTTTCACGATTCCTCCGTTGATGGCAAAGACATAGGGGATCTTTTTGCGCTTGAGGTAGGAAATGAGGCGCATTTCCGCCAAGGTGGAATAGCCGTTCACGACGATGACATCGGGCTTTTCAAATTCGACGATCTTGGGAAGTTCCCGGGAATAGACATTGTGCTTTCCGATGGGCCGGCCCTTCAGGTAGAGGGGGCGATAACCGGGGCAGCAAGCCTCCCGGTTTTCGTACCACTTGTCGTTCCGGTCGCTTTCCCCGCGGCGTTCGTACACGGCAACAACCTCGCCGACCCTCGGGCCGAGTTTTTTCAAAAATGCAACCTTGTAGGGGGCCGGATGATTGAAAACCCAAAGAACCTTCATGTTCGGGGCTAATTATAAGGTCATTGACCGGTCTTTCTCAGTTAAGGTTTATAGTTATCCCATGCTAAGAGACTGGAAGGAACTTTTCGATCGGGTCAAAGCGGCCCCTTATTCCAAGACGCTCAACGCTTTTCTCGACCATGAATATCAGACCAAGACCATCTACCCGCCGCGGGACATGATGTTCCAAGCCTTTCGCTTCACCTCGCCCAAGACCTTGAAAGCCGTCATCATCGGGCAGGACCCTTATCACAACCCCGCCGAGGCGATGGGAATGTCCTTTTCGGTCCCGATTGGCATCGACCCGCCTCCTTCCCTCATCAACATTTACAAGGAAATCGAGGCCGATACGGGAACGAAGATGGATTTCGAGCGCGGCGACCTGACTCCCTGGGCTGAGCAGGGCGTGCTCCTTTTAAACGCCTATCTGTCGGTCGAGGCTGGAAAACCGCTTTCCCATAAGCGCCCGGAATACGAGGCTTTCATGAAGGACACGATGGAGTACATCGATACTTTGCCCCAGCCGATTGTTTTCTTCCTTTGGGGAAGCTTTGCCCGGAAGTACAAATTTGACATCCATCATCCGAACCGGCTCATTCTTGAAAGCGTTCACCCTTCGCCTCTATCGGCCAATCGCGGAGGGTGGTTCGGCAACCATCATTTCTCGAGATGCAACGCCTTTCTCGTCGATAACGGATCGACCCCGATCGACTGGAAGATTTGATTAACAACAATCAACTCTCCTTAAGACATTAATAAAAATGGTATATTCCCGACTGAGGTAACTTATGGACAATAACAAGAAAACCATCGAGGAAAAGATCCTCGATGCCGAGGAAAGCGTCATCGATCCCGACGTATCGGCGACCGAGGGCGGAGCCGCTTCCTCGATCGAGGAAACCGCGGAAACGGTCGCTCACGAAGAAAGCCCGGCCGTAACTTCGGCCGAAGGAAAGCCGGCTGCAGCCGACGATGACGACGGCTTTACCGACGAAGTAGACCTTAGCCAAGAGATCGCGGCCCAGGACGAAAAGAAGGTCGAGGAAGCCAAGCCGGCCGAACCGACGATCGACCTCTACAAAGAAGAAGAGGCCAAGGAAGAAGACCCGGCCGCGGCCAAGAAGGAACTCGAAGAAAAAAGTGCTCTCCTCGAAACCGAGGAAGACCTTCAGGCCATCGAGGCGGCTCGCCAGGTTTTCTATTCCTTTTACAAGAAGGCCAGTCGCATCAAATGGATCGTCACCGTCCTCATGATCGTCATCGTGGCGGTGGCCTGGATCGTCCCTAGCTTCATTCAGACCGGTGTCGACGAGGAAGGAAACGCCGTTGGCCTTCCGACCGAGGTTACCCTTGGCATCGGCATCGGCGGCATCGTCCTCATGCTCGCCATCCTGCTCGGCTTCAATGTCTACTACAAGAAGCGGGTCGAGAAGGCGATGAGCGATTACTTCAACTCCTACTACACGGCCAATGACGACTATGTCTTCGGCGGACTCGTTTCCGACCGGACGGGGAACGTCGACTGCAAGATCAAAGACACTGATCTCACCGATGCCGGCCTCTACCGGGACGTCTTCAAAGTCGGAAGCCGGGATGCCATCGAGTTTACCTACAACGGCCACAAGGCCCTCTATTGCGACTGCTCGGCTTCGGTCAAAGGGCAGAAGAGCCTTGCGACTGTCTTCGTCGGCAAGATGATGCGGATCGACAACGACTTCCAAGGCAACGAACTCCTCGTCTACTTGAAGGGCAACAAGCGGGCTCTTCCTCCGACGACGCTTGAGGGACGTAACCTCATCGAAGACACGAAAACGACGCTCGTCTATGGCGAGCACGACAGCAAGCGCCTTCTCACCAAGGAAGTCCGCAACGCCATCGCGAACATCACGACGGACTCCATCCTGGTTGACTTGAGCATTCTCGTGAAGCCGGGCAAGACATACTTCTTCTTCGGCTACGAGGATTCCCTCATGGTTCTTCCTTACGATAAGCCCTTCGACCCGAAGCCGACGATGCATCTCAAGGAAGACACGAGGAAGACGTTTGCTTTGGTCGACGCCCTCGACAAAGCCATCTCCCATCTTAACTAAGAAAAGGCCGGCTTCCGTGAACGGAGCCGGTTTTTTCATGCCTAGGCAAAATTTGTTTTCATAAAAAGAAAGGCCTTTTGCAAAGGTTTTGGAAGGAAGACTGCCATTTCTCACGTACGTGTGTGACAGGCGCGCATTGTTAGACGATAATATGCTCGTGACGAAACGAGGTATGGCATCGCGGAAGCGCCGCTTCCTTGCTCTCGGGCTGACCCTTCTATCGCTTTCCTGCGTCGGTCTCTTTTCCATTGCTTTTGCTTCTTGGAGTTTCGATGAGGCAGGGGCGGCGGGGCCGGCCGTTATCTCGGGAATCGATGCGAACGTAGGTACGGTCGTCGATTTCAGCGGCACGTCTTATCTACGTCTCACTACTTCTTCAGTTTCTGCCTTCAACGAGCAATATGGGTTTGTTCAACCAGATGGCTCCTTTGGGAATAGCGGATCGGTCGCGGCTCTCTTTTACGTAAATGGCAGCGGTATTTCAGATAAGCTTGGCGGCAGCCAGTTCGGCATTAAGGTTACCGGTGGCTTTGGAGATAATGCTTTTGCACTTTCCGGCAGCTACGACTACGCCTTTGGGGCGGGCAATATCTCTGAGATTGCTTCGGCAGAGCCGTATCGAGTCGACGGAAGCACAAAAACCCCGGGGAGCGATGGGAGTGTAACGACTGACCTTCTTTCTGCGGCGGATATGACCACCGTCTCTTGGTTCTGCATTTGGTTTGATTTTAGCGTTCCGGATTCGTCGGCATGGCCGACTTTGGAATCGGATATTAAGGCTGCTGGGCTTAATTTGAGCATCCTTTTGGAGGCGAGGTCCTAGCCATGAGAAAGAAGCTCGGGCTCGCCTTCCTGCTTAGTTTAGGGATCGTTGCTACGACGACCCTTGGTTTTTCTTCGTGGGTCATACCGGCATTATCTTTTTCGGCCAGCCCATCAATAAATGATTCGTCGGATGCCGTTGCATATGTTCGGACGGATGGAAATAGTGATAGATATTTTTGGGACCTTGGCAAAGCAATTAATTTCGCAAATTCGTTTTCTTCTGCATCCGTTTATGTGATTCCAGGAGTAGGAACTCGAGACGATCCGATTCTTCTTGAAGGTGGCCGTAATGTTTCATCAGGGAGAAACGTTGTGACCCTCTCTTCAGGCGTTTCGCTGTACCTTCCTTTTGAAGGTGAAAACTATGAGCAAAGAGGGTACGATGCAAACGGCTTTGCTGATTCTTCGTGGACGAAAGTACAGACAAATTTGAAGTCCAATGTGCTGCTTGCCAGTGAAACTGATTTGTACATTGAATCGGGTGCGAATCTTTTCATAGGTGGGCAAGTCGGGGATACCGGTTCCAATGTTATTGGAGTAACTTCTGGTTCATATGCTCAGTTGCTCTTAGGAGAGTCGTCATCGATTATTTGCAACGGCGGAAACATTCAATGTCTTGGATACATTAAGCCTCAATTTGAAGAGTACAACGGCGACTCCTCCTATGCCGTTGGTGAAAGCCTTGACGGCGTTCTTGTTCACATTAATAGCGGTACTCTTATTTCGCCAATTGCATTTTATGATTTTCGTGGCGGTGCGCTTTTATCCGGTCTGAAAACTGCAAACATTTTTCCGCTTTCAGTGTTTGACTTGCCAAATATTTCTTGCCCTTTGTTAATTGAAAGTTCAGCTACCTATAAGGTCTATCTTGAGATGTATTCCGGTTCGATGAAACAACACTTTCAAGGCGATTTTATCTTTTCCGGGGAAGGTGGGGTCATCGACTTAGCTGATGGTGCATCCTTGCTTTTAGATTACACCCCGTCATTAACGCAAAATGTTGATGGCATGCATGTTGGGCTGACTTACAACGACTATTCTTCTCCGGCCTATATCAAGGACGGGTCAAATGGCAATGAAGGACGGACAAAAGTCGTCATAGATGGTGGCGCCACGTTCAATAACATCAAAGCCAAGCTCTATATTGAAGTTTCTACAGAGGGAATGTTTGTTCCCTTTTCTTGGAAATGGGATATTATCGCGAAAGGCGGCGACTTCATATTTAATGTGAATACGAAATTTCTTCCTGGTGCTGATGTTTTGGTTGAAAAAGACGCGAATTTATTCTTAAACGGGATGACCATTTTCTACCAAAACTGGAATAGTTCAATCGAAGCTTCTGCAAAGTACCCATCAAATTTGCCTGCCGCTAAATTAGTGAACAACGGCAACATTCATATCAATGGTTCTTTTGGGGGCATAATCGAAACTTCTTTAAGAGGTGCCGAAATAAATTTGGAATCTGGTGCAAGCTTTTCGACATCGTCGCCTGAAGCAACTACCATGGGTGTCAATTTGGGCCTTATTCAATTAGTTAATACAGAAAATGTTGTTGAGTCTGCTAGAGCTTATCTGAAGGACAGCGAGCAGGACACTAATTTTGAGCTTAAGGAACTTTCTTTGTATCAGGGATGCAGTCGTTTTATCAGCGACGGTTCTTGCTTCTACCCGTATTATAAGTTAACGAGCGTTCCTATCGAAGTCGCTGAGTACGTTGGTAGACCAAGCGGGGAATATGTGACATTCACAGTTGATTCAAATGGGCAATCCATCGATATGGACGAAAGCGGAGGAACGGTCGAAGCTTCGGGGGCGATTAGGCTTACCAATCTCCGCAATGTGGCTTATGCGTATTATTCCGGACTAGAAAACGAAATTTACTTCCCGGACGCAAGTTCCGATACCATTACTGCTGCCATTGTTGAAGGACACTCTCTTATTGTTGTTCCGGCGTCGCCTGTTTCATCAATGAATGGGCAGGCAATAGGGAAACATTATACCGTAACTATGACCGTTGCCTCTTCGAGGACCGGCAATTCTTGGAGTGTGGTATTCAATCAGACAGACAATAGCGATAACAACTCGACAAGCGCGTTCAGCGGCATTGATGTTAAAGTTGGCGATCTTTTAACCGCTTCACTGGATTACCACGGGAAAGACGAGAACACTGGCACTTGGAGCACCAATGCCGGATTTGATATCAGTGGAAATTCTGAGAACGTTTATACATTTAGAGTTCTTTATGGTGCAGCCACCAATGGCCTTACAGTTACTCATAGCTTTGACAATTCGGTATGCGTAATTGAGGGCACGCTGATAACGATGGCCGACGGAAGCCAAAAACCGGTTGAAGATATTGTGCGTTCTGACATGCTCATGGTTTTCAACCACGAAACCGGACACCTTGATAAATCGCCTGTGTTCTTCGTTGAAGGAATAGAAGAGCAGTATGATGTCATGACCTTGACGTTCGATGACGGGACGACTCTAGGGCTCGTTAATGAACACGGATTGTTCGATGCAAAGATTAAAAAATATGTTTATGTAAATGAAATTAATTATGAAAGCTTCATTGGGGATCAATTCTTAAAACAAGATGGATCTCTGACAACTCTCCAAAATGTGTCTATTTCGGAAAAAACAGTAAAGGCTTACCACATTGCTTCTGAGTATCACTTGAATGTGTTCACGAACGGCATTCTTGGAATTAATGGATCATTGAACGGACTTTTCAACATCTTTGATTTGGATGATTCCTTGAAATATGACGAGGAAAAGAAAGCAAGCGATATTGAGAAATATGGTTTGTTTACTTATGAAGACTTCAAGGATTGGGGACCTTATGAGCTGTATGAGAAATTCCCCGCTTCCTATCTCAAAGTTTCTTTGGGGAAAGGCCTAACCACGTTGGAAAGTTTGGCGAGACGGTTCGAAGAATTCAGGTATCTATTATAATTTTGCCTATGATGAGGCCCTCTTGTAATAATTCACGTCGTTTCTGGCGCTGGATCAAAGTCCAGGCCTACAAGCATGATGGTTCTATCCACCGGGAATGGTCCCCAGCCTACTTGGTGGAAGAAACCGATCGCTACTACGCCCTTGCTTCGCGAGCCTCTTTGGTCACCGAAGCCGGAGGGCGGCGGTGGATGACGTCGGAAAACGCCATCTTCTTCCTCTTCAAGCACGAATGGATGAACGTCATCGCCATGATGAAGCCCGAACGGGGCATCGTCTACTATGTCAACATCGCCTCTCCGACCATCTTTGACGGAGGGTTCCTTCGCTACATCGACTATGACCTAGACGTCAAGCTTTTCCCCGATCATGTGGTCAAAGAGCTAGACGAGCAGGAGTTCCGCCGGCACTCGGCTAAGTACGGGTACGACGAAGAGACGATCGATATCTGCGTCAACATGGAGAAGCGGATCGAAAAGATGATGAGGGATGGCGAATTCCCCTTCATCGATGATGAAGTTCATCGTCTCTACAACCTGTTCCTAGCCGAGAACCGCCCTTACGAGGTCAATAAGAAGCGGCCGCAAGGGGATCGCTCGTCTAACGACTAAGGAGATAAGAAGCGATGGCCCGCTCGGCTTCCTCGAAGCCGGGCTCCATCCTTTTTCTTTTGCCTTCCTTATAGGAAAGGTCGCCAATCACATAGACATTAGGCTCGACCATCGAGTGCTCATCGCTTAGATAGCCAAAGCCCGAAGAAGCTTTCTCATAAGGCAAAGGCAAGCTTTCGGGAACGAGTCCGAAGTTGACGAGGATAGCATCGCACGGCAAACGAAGATCAGTGTGGTCGATAACGGATTCGATATGAATTCCCGTGCAAATGTTCCCTCTTTTTTCGAGTTTTGCTGGAATGTACGAAAGATAGATCTTGATGGGAAGACCGGCGATTTTATGACCATCGCCCCGGAATTCGTTCCTTCGATGGACAAGCGAGACATCCGCGATCGGACAAAGTTCCTTGGCCCAGTCGAGAGCGCTGTCGCCGCCTCCGAAGACGATGACCTTTTTGCCTTCGAGGATGTTGGGGTCGCTAAGCGCATAGAAGATGTTGGCCGTTCCTTGTTCGCCTTCGAGTCCCATGGTTCGAGGGTGGTAGAAACCCAGCCCCGTGGCTAGGAAAAGGGCCTTGGCCTGATATTCGCCCTGAGTGGTCGTGAGACGAAACGTTTGATCTTCCTGCTTTTGGATTCCGGTCACCTTGGTGTTGCGGCGCACGTGGGCTTTGTCGATTTCCGCGAGAAGGTTCAGGAAAAGCTCGTGCCCCTTCATCGGCTCGTAGCCCTTCACGTCGTCGACCGTCTTGGCCGGGTAAAGGCTATCTAGCTGGCCGCCGAGGACAGAACTGGCTTCCAGGAGAATGACGTCCAGCCCTTTCTTTTCGAGAAGGGCGAGGGCGTGCATTCCGACCGGTCCCCCTCCGACGACGATGACTTCGTGCCGTTCCATGCCCATAAGGGTAGGTGGCTTCTTTTGAAAAGGAAACAATCTTTTGCCATAAGTGCCGTTTTCTTCCCCATAGGGGAAAAAGGCTATAATGCAGCCGCATATGTTAGAAAGAACCTGCTTAACCTCTTCGAAGGAAGAGACGATGCTCCTCGGGAAGAAGATTGCCTCCCTTGCCAAGCCCGGCGATCTCGTCCTCCTGAAGGGCGGCCTCGGAAGCGGCAAGACGACTCTCGTGAAAGGAGCCGGGGACGAGCTCGGGGTGAAAGACCCGGTCATCTCTCCGACGTTCAATATCCTGAAGTGCTACTTCAAGGGGAAACTTCCGATGTACCACATCGATGGCTACCGCCTCGAAGGGCAAAACCTCGACATCGGCCTCGAGGAAGCCATCTACGGCGACGGCATCACCTTCATCGAGTGGCCTGAATACGTCGCGGCCATTCTCCCGGACGAGTACCTCGAACTTTCCTTCGAGAAGACCTCGGATGATGGCCGAAAGATCACCTTTACCGCCAGGGGCAAGCGGGCCGAGGAAATGCTAGGGGGGCTTTCGCTATGACCGACATTCTGCTCGATACTTCCTTTACCCATCTCCGGGTTGTTTTAGCCCGTGACGGGAAGATTATCGCCTCCCTCGACAAATCGGCCTTCATGCGGCAAAGCGAGGAGATGATCCCGACCCTTAGCCGCCTCATGGAAGAAACGAAGACCGAGCGTTCCGACATCGATTCGGTCATCGTGGCTCGCGGCCCCGGCTCCTATACCGGCGTCCGGATCGCGATGACGGCTGCCAAGGTCATGGCCTTGGCCCTCAACCGCCCGCTTTATCTTGTCTCGAGCCTTGCCATCCTCCGCGAAGGCAAAAAGAAGACGGCCATCATGATGGATGCCCGGGCCAAGCGGTCTTACTTCGCCGTCTACGAAGGGACGACGGCCCTCGTCGAGGATTGCATCAAGAGCAACGACGAGGTCCTAGCCTATTTGAAAGAGCACCCGGATTGCCTCATCGGCGGAGAGCCGGCTTACCTTGGGCTCGAAGCGACGGCCAAGCCGGATGTCTTCCTCAACATGCTATCGGCCAAGGATGGGGAACCGGCCGACACCTTGAAGGCGGCCCCGGCTTATCTAAGGGGTCCGCTTCGGTGATCAGGGAAGCGACGATCGAGGACCTCGACGCCATCGCCAAGGTCGAGAAGTCGGCTTTCGAGAAAGGAGCCTGGCCGAAGAAAGCCATCCTCTCCGAGTTCACTGAAAACGAGCTCTCCCGGATCTACGTCGATGTCGAGGACGGCGAAGTCGTCGCCTGGCTCGACTTCATGATCACCTTCACCTCGGCCACCGTCATGGCCATCGGGGTCAAACCCGAATACCGAAAGCGGGGCATTGCCACCTCCCTCATGAAGAAGATGGAGGAAATCTGCCGCGCCCAAGAGGAAACGGTGGAGTGGATCACCCTCGAAGTTCGGGAGTCCAACGAAGAAGCGATCGCCCTCTACAAAAAGCTCGGCTACGTCTACGTCACTAAGAAAGTGGCTTATTACGAGGACGGCGAAGACGCCCTCTATCTGATAAGGAGCCTCATATCATGAGCATCATTCTCGGAATCGAAAGCAGCTGCGACGAAACGGCCGCGGCCATCACGAAGGACGGAAAGCTCCTCGCGAGCGTCATTTCCTCGCAGGCGGACATTCATGCCAAGTACGGCGGCGTCATGCCGGAAGTCGCTAGCCGCCTCCATGTGGAAAACATCGGGGTCGTCCTCAAGGAAACGATGGAAAAGGCCGGGATTGGGTATGAAGACATCGATGCCATTGCCTTTACCCGCGGCCCGGGGCTCATCGGCTCATTGCACGCCGGGGTCGAGGCGGCCAAAGCCTTGGCTCTCCTTTACAAGAAGCCGCTCGTTCCGGTCCACCATTTGGCCGGCCACATTTACGCGAACGAGTATGTCGATTCCTTCTCATTCCCGCTCTTGGCGGTGGTCGTCTCGGGCGGCAATACCGAGCTTGTCCTCATGGAGAAAGACCTCGACTTCAAGATCATCGGTGAAACGAAGGACGACGCGGTCGGGGAGAGCTTCGACAAGGTTGCCCGCATCGTCGGACTGCCTTATCCGGGCGGCCTTCCGATCGACCAGCACGCCAAGAAGGGAAAGCCGGTCTATGATTTCCCGATTCAGAAGCTTCATCACATTCCGGGAACGGAGAAGTACGACTATTCCTTCTCCTATTCCGGCCTCAAGACGGCCGTCCTCAACTTCGTCGAGCATAAGCGGGCGAAGGGCGAGTCCTACGATCTCGACGATCTGTGTGCCTCCTTCGAGAAGGCTGCGATCGACCCGGTCGTCGAGCGGATGCTGGCCGCGGCCAAGGAATACAAGGTCAAGCAGGTGGTGCTCGCCGGCGGGGTCAGCGCGAACTCCTATCTCCGGAGCGAAGCGGCCAAGGCCCTTGAGGGAACGGGCATCCACCTCACCATCCCGCCCCTTTGGTGCACGACCGACAACGCGGCCATGATCGCGAAGGTCGGGGAAAAGCTTTTCGCGGCCGGGGTAACTTGCTCCCTCGATGTCGACGTCGACCCGAACTGGCAGATCGAGGATTATAGGGAGTTCTAAAAGGACTCCTTTTTATTTTTGGCCGCAAAAGAGCCTTCTTTTTAACGAAATATCCCATTATCGAAGAAACTTTTCGTCAAAATTAGCCGTTTTCTCTTCGATAAGGGGATTTTTTAGTATAGTTGCCTTGGGCAAGGCCATGTTCGAGGGTTTGAAGAAAAACGAAAACGTCGAATTGATGACGGTAAAAGATCGGATTCCGGCCGCTTTTTGGAAAACATATTCGGCTTTTGCCAACACTTCTGGCGGAACTATTTACCTTGATATCGGGGAAACCAACTCCAATAAGCAGCTTGCCGAAGCTGACCATAGTAGTCAGATGGTGAAGACTATTTTGGATGCGGCTGGCAACTTAAGTAGGGTTTCCCACAATGCGCTGAGCGGTGATTCGGTGAAAGCGGAAACCATCGGTGGCCATGACGCAATCGTCGTTTCCGTTCCCGCCTGCCCGCCCGAAGCGAAGCCTGTCTATCTGAACGGCAACCCGGCCCTTTGCTATGAACGCGACGGCACGAAAGACCGCCAAATGGACCTTTGCAAAGTCCTTGGACTCTTCTTCTCTTCATCGTGCCTTCGGAAAGTCGATGGCCCCAACCCATTCGGCGTTCTTCTCGAGGATCTCGACCAAAGGTGCCTCGCCCGATATCGTTCCCTCTATGACCGGCTCTTTCCGACAAACCATTTGAAGAGCTTATCGATGGCCGATTTTTGCGCAGGCCTAGGCATTACGAGGAAAGCGCGCGATGGCTATGTGCCGACAACGGAGGCCATTTTGATGTTCGCTCCGTATCGGCTTATTTCCCAGTTCTATCCCAATTTCTATCTGGATTTTCAAATACTATCGGCTCGCGACGAAAAGCGTCTGCTAAAGATTTCTTGTGATGACGGCCTCTGGTCGGGCAACGTTTTCGATTTCTACCTCAAAGTGAGCGACGAACTATTTCATCGCCTTCCTTCTCCTTACCTCCTCGTTAACGGAGTTGATCGGGGGCACGATACGTTGGTGGAAGCTGTCATCGAAGGCGTGGTCAATAGTCTTAACAATGCCGACTTCCAACATGGGACCAGTGTCCGTATCGTCCTCGATGGCCGGGGCATTTCCATCGAGAATTCGGGGTCGATGGGCATTAACCTGGAAGAAGCCTTCGAAGGTGGGCATTCGAATCCTCGGAACCGTGGGATTGTCTCCTTCTTCCGCTCAGTCAAAATCGGAGACCTTGCGGGGACGGGGATTCGCAAGATGATGGCTGCCCTTCGTTCTCTTCAGATGAGCGAACCGTTTTATCGAACCGACAACGTGTGTTTTGTCTCCGTCTACATTTCGTTCGCCAAGGGCCTTAGCCAGGAAGAAAAGAAGGTTTTTGCTGCTCTGAATAAGCTTGGAGCGGCCGGTATCAAGGACCTCGTCGCCGAAACAGGCTACAGCCGTTATCAAACCAATGCCGCCCTCGTTAAGCTGATGAACGCGGGCTTGGTCCGAACCAACGGGGCCGCGACCAAGGGTCGAACCTATGCCATTATTGGCCGCCACGCGAAAATCTGACGGAATCTTTCGAAAGAAAAAAGCCATTTTCGAAAAGAAAAATCAATCTTTCGCAAAGAAAAACGAATCTTTCGAAACGATTCTTTTCCTCTCGCTCCTCAATGGCAAAAGTCCGTCCATGTTCTAAAATATCGAAGCAACTGCAAGGAGTGGTGCCATGTCTAAGAAATTGACGGTCCGGGATCTTTACGAGCTCTATGCCGAGTGCCCGGACGAACTGACGAAAGAAGAGTGCATTGTCGACGGGTGGATTCGGACCAACCGCGACAACGGGAAAATCGGTTTCATCGAGCTTCATGACGGAACGGTTTTCAAAGGTGTCCAGATTGTCTACACCGAGGGAACCGGCTACGAGCGTTTGAAGACGGCCGCGGCCATCGAGGTCACCGGCGAGCTGCGCCTCACCCCCGAGGCCAAGCAGCCTTTCGAAATTCACGCGAGCAAGATCGACCTCATCGGCGACGTCGACGAGGATTACCCCCTTCAGAAGAAGCGGGCCTCTTTCGAGTTCCTCCGCGACCTGGCTTACCTCCGTCCGCGGGCCAATACCTTCCAGGCCCTCTACCGGGTCCGCTCGGTCCTTGCGATGAACATCCATCGCTACTTCCAGGACCGCGGATTCGTTTACGTGCATACCCCCGAGATCACGGCCAACGACGCCGAAGGGGCTGGGCAGGTCTTCTCGGTCGTGACCGATGCCAAGGATCCCTATAAGGATTTCTTCGGGCGGAAAGCTTCCCTGACCGTTTCGGGCCAACTCCACGTGGAGGCCTTCGCCCTCGCCTTCAAGGATGTCTATACCTTCGGGCCGACCTTCCGGGCCGAGAAGAGCAACACCCCGCGCCACGCCAGCGAGTTCTGGATGATCGAGCCGGAAATCGCCTTCGCCCATTTGAGCGACGACATGGATCTCATCGAGGACTTCCTCAAGTACCTCATCAAGGAGACGATCGCCCGCTGCCCCGACGAGATGGCTTTCTTCGACAAGTTCATCCAGCCCGGCCTCGTCGCCAAGCTCAAGCACGTCGAGGAAACCCCGTTCCAGAAGATGACCTATACCGAAGCCATTTCCTACCTCGAAAAGGCGGTGAAGGAAGGCCACAAGTTCGAGTATAGCGACATCAAGTGGGGCATGGACCTCCAGTCGGAACACGAACGCTATTTGACCGAGAAGATCGTCGGAGGGCCGCTCTTCCTCATCGACTACCCGAAGGAGATCAAGGCCTTCTACATGAAGGAAAACGACGACGGCAAGACGGTCGCCGCCTGCGACCTCCTCGTTCCGGGCGAAGGAGAAATCGTCGGGGGATCCGAACGCGAGGTTCGGCCCGAGATCCTTAGGGCCAAGATGGAGAAGCTCGGCAACTTCGAAGGGCTCGAGTGGTACTACAACCTCCGTCGCTTCGGCGGCTGCCCGCACGCCGGCTTCGGCCTTGGTTTCGACCGCTTCCTCATGTACATCACCGGCATCACCAACATCCGCGACACTGAGCCCTACCCGCGCACGGCCAACGCCCTCAAGTACTGAAATAGGAGCTAGACATGGAAGAAGAGAAGGAACTGAGCGAAGAAGAAAGAAAGGCGCTTTCCTACAAGCGCCTGACCTTTCTCGTTCTTGGGATATCTTTCGTGATGGTTGGCCTCATCGTGGCCGAGATCATCATGATTTTTGCTCGCTAGAAGCAGCGGCTTCTTCTTGCTTTATCTCGGCCTTCGCGGCTTCGCTCGCGAGGGCCTTTTCCTTATCGCCTTTGAGGGCATCGTAGAAGTTGTAACCCTCAAGGGTCTTCTCATAGACGGTCCGCATCCGGCTCCGGAGGGTGAGAGCCCTCGAGAGATAGGCCATGGCCGCGACGAGGTAATAGACAAGGAAGACAAGGAAGAGCGGGACGATGACATAGGAAGCCCAGTAGGAGGCTTCGAGATAGGGCGCATGGATGAGGGGCGGCCATTCGTTGAGGAGGCGCATGCCCCAAAGGGTCACGTAGATGCTCTCGTCGTTCCAGTCGTAGGCATAGAAGACGGTGGAGAAGCGCTCGAAGTGGTTGACGGCCCATTCCCCGGCGATGGAGGAATAGACGACATAGAAAGCCAAGAGGGCCAGGCCGATGAGAATGGCGGGGCTGGCTTCTCTCACGAAGAGCTGGGCGTTTTTCTTCTTCCCGTATTTCTTGAGGTGCTCGGGGGAGGAAATGACGCGGTAGACGACCGGATCGTGGAGGAAGGAATCGACCCGCTTGCCTTGCTTCTTGAAAAGGAGGCGGATCCCCATCCCGACGAGGCCAAGAATGATGAAAAGAACGAGGAGAAAGATGAGGAAGATGATGAGAAGCCGGCGGTCGTTCTCGTTCAGGGTGATACCGACGTAAAACATCACTCGTTCCCTCCTTCCTTCTTCTCGTCGTTAGGGGTTAGGTCACGGTAATCGATGGTCGGCGGGGGTGGGACGCTCGTTCCGCTGGAAACGAGGTCGGGAACCGGGACTTTGTCCGCGGCCGGAGCGGCAGCTTGTCCCGGGTTTTGCGGGGCGGCGATCGGGGTCGGGCTCACCCCGACGAAAGGCACGGCCCCGGGCATCGGGGCTCCCATCCCGGGGAACGGCATGCCCGGGGTCGAGGTATAGAAATTCTGCTGGACGTAAACTTGCTGGGGCTGCGGGGCGGCCGGGGCCTCTTCTTTTTTCTCTTCGGTCGTCTCCCCGATGAGTTCCTTGAGCTCCTTGGCTTGGATCTTCTTGACGAGCAAATCTTCCTCGAGGGGTGGGAAGAAGCTCTTGCCTTGGAAGAAGCGAATGAGGCACTTGAAACACTCGATGAAATAGACGCCCAGGGCAAAGACGGCAAAAAGAGCCAGGATGGCGAGGAGAAGGGGCGAGAGGAACGCCCAGAGGAGGCCGAGGGCAAAATTCTTGAGGAACTTCATGCTTTGCCCTTCATTTTAGGCCCTTGCCCTAGGTAGGGCAACGCGAGGGAAACAAGAGCGAAGAGCCCGACCGGCAAGAAGAAAACCGGAAGGAAGGCAAAGCCGTCTTTCCCTTGGGTCCCGCTTGAGAGGAAAGCGAAGAGGAAGAGGGCTCCGAACTCAAGGATTACCAGAAGAGTGTAAAGCCACCACGGGTTGTGTCTGATAACGCTGGAAAGGCTGAGAAGGGTGAGAAGCAGGGCCATGGCCCCAAGGAGGAAGGACCAGGCAAGGGAAGACGTGTTGATAGAAAGAGAAACGATCGAGAAAGCCAAGCCTAGAGCAACGACGAGGAATGAAGCCCACTTACGTTCATCACCGTCTTCAATGCCGATCCGGCGGGCCAGGTAGATGACGAAGAAAGAAGAAAGGGCCGTCCCGGCCGTTCCGTAGGCAAAGAAGAAGGCCGGAACGAGGTCTTTTATCCCTTCCATCGACGATATCCCCAGCAAATCGAGGGCGAATTCGACGAAATCGATGCCGGTCAGGGCCTTCGAGATCGGAAGGGAAAGATAGGCGCAGCCCATGTTGAGAAGCGACGATAAGAAGATGGCGAGGCCGAAGTCGAAGCGGGAGGACAGGAAGAAGCCGAGGAGGGCCCCGCTCAAGATGGCCGGAACGACGTAGAAAAGGCTGGAGGCCAAGTCATGAAGTCCGAAAGCCACGGCCAGAAGCGACGAGCCGACGACATAGACGGGCAGGTATTTCTTTTCCGCCAAGATGGCTGCGAGGGCCGAGACTGAGGGGAGAAAGATCGTCACGAAAAGGGAAGCCAGCGGGAAGAAAGAGAGAACGAGCGACAAAACGGCCTCCACCGCGGTGAGGACCGCGAGGAAGGCCACGTTTTGAGCGAGGCCTTTCCGGGGGACGAAGATGTCTTTCATCGGGAAAATTATCCATCATGTGATGAAAAGGCAAAAGGAATCGCGAAATATCGTTAGCCTACATTTTTCATTATTTCGTCAAAAACGGCTTTGAGGTTAGTGTGTCTGTAGTTACTAGATTCAATATCAACGTTCAAAAAGAATTGAAGATTCAAGGATTCTATTTTTCTTTGGGAAACAAAGTTCTTTGCTTCCCTAACTTTTTGGTTGTCCTTGACGCGTTTTCCTATGAATACTTCCTCAATATCTCTATGAAACCAGACAAGCTCATAGCCATGTTTTTTGCAGAAAGCCGCGCATCGTTTATTTCGATTGGGGTCGCCGGTTTTACCGGTGTCAGTATCTAAACAGCAAACGACAAATTGCTTTTCACCAGGGTTCGTCAAAGCATAGGACTCCACTTTACGTTCTATTTGCTTCTGGCTGGCCTCCAGGCGTGTTTTGCTGTTGAGATTAATGTGGGTCAGTTTTACGTGGCGGTCTTGACTGGGGTAGTTCTTTTTGATGAAGGAGCGGATGTATTGGTAGTCGATATCGGCCGAGCTCTTGCTCTCAACCAAGATTACTATTTGCATCTTTGCTCCCCATTCAAGAAAACGCTTCGACTAGATCAAAGGTTTCAACATCAAAGTCGATATCTCCGATCATGCCTTCAGGGTAAAGGATGTATGGTTTGTAATGAGCGTTCTTTTTCCAAGCGTAAATTTTGTTCGATGGGCTGAGAAAGTAGATTGATTTTCCGTGGTCGGCCAAAGCCTTCATGGCCTCAAGACTATGAGCGGTGAAAAGAAGCTGGCCCTTTCCGTAGTCATTTAGAAAACGGATCAGCTTTTCAAGATAGACGCCAGAAAGATAGGCATCTAGTTCGTCGATAACGGCAACCGCGCCACGATAGGCATCATAAACATAGGAGAAAAGCTTCATCAGTTTTTTGATGCCCGCACTCTCGAAGTCGATGCCAATGGTATACGTTCCGTAATCTAGAATCTCGGTGCAGAGGTAATAATCGCCGGCATCCTTCTTCTCATAGGAAATATTTTTTAACTTAGGCTTAAAAATCTTTATGAACTTAGTCTTCTTCTTCAAAAAAGTTTCGAATGAATGAACTTGTGATTTATGTACGAAAAATTCGGATGTGTCTATGCGTCCGCGGCTAAGATTGGACGATTGTGCTGAGTCTATTGAAAAAGTATTAATTCCTTTGCTTTGATGGATTGCAAAAATAAGATTTTGTGGATTTTCTGCGCTTTGAACGGCCACCCTCAGGTTTCTCACAAATAGCGGTGCCGCATACATCATGCTATCAGGAATATGTATCAGAGCTTCAGACCCCGGGTGGTTTGTCAAAAAGAGATTGAAGAACGGTAAAAAAGACTGCTTGCTGACGGTGTTAAGCCCTTCTTTTTTAATGAGTTGCGCAATACTGCTGTCGTTTGGAACCCAAAGGTGTTCGATTTGGCCGTTAGAAGTTTCAAAAACTGAAGTTAGGGAGGAGTATCCGTATTTACCGTTGAATTCAGAGAGCTTTTCGTTCGCAATGAAAAGATCGCCGCTCTCTCTAATCACAATGGATATCTCATAGCGGTATGAACTTTTTAGCTTTAATTGGTTTTCTTCGACTTCTTGGAAAACACCATAGTCGATGGAAACATTTAGTGCTTTTGTTTCACAGTTGATAAGTTTCTTTAAGTCAGAGACGTTAGTCGCTCCTAGATAGTCTAAATTTCTAATGATGAAAGTAACGGTCCAGAGGGCCATAGCAACTCCGGTTTTTCCACTGCCATTCGGACCATAGAGCGCGCGCACATTGTCGCCGTTAGATGGGATTAAAGAGACATCTTTTGTTCTACTGAAATCAATGGTCACAGGCTCTTTGATGTTCTTCATGCCCGATATGGTTGTTGAAATAAGGCGAACTCTTTCCATGTCTTATACTCCTTGTCCATAAAGAAATATATTCAAAAAGAATATAAATATCTAGCAATACTCTGCACACATTTTTCGATAATAATTTAAAAAAGTCCGATAACAGCTCATTAATTTGCTGTTGTGAACAAATTGTGAATATTGTTGGCTAAAAAACTTTTCCACATTTCCTTTCAATTTTTTGGCTCCTGGTAGAGGGCGGTCTTTCAGATAAATAAGAACGGCAATTGCCATTGCCAACCCGGCGATTGGTCGTATTTATGGTTGTTTTTTTACTCTGAACAATAGGTCAGCTATTGGCCGATTGGTATTAAACAAATGGTTGATGAGGGTTCTAGACTTTGAAGGCTTATTCCCTAAAGAGGCGTGTCCTGTATATGAACATTTTAAATGAGACATCAAAAGCCGCGGATCCCAATTTCAAATAATCCGAAAACAGCAAAAATAATCAGCTTTTGCTAAGGAAAAACACTATTAAGTACAAATCGTCTTCGATGCTTTAATCTGTCGCTTCGCTTAAGGTCTGGGTGCTGGTTGTTGACCATCTCCGCAGCTGCTGGCAGCCTTGATTCCAAACGGCTATTTGGTTGGATGGCAAGGAAAAAGAGGCTTTGCCTCTTGTCAAGACTTCAAAAGAGAGCCGCGGCTACCTAGACTATTGCTGACATGGATTTTTCTTCGCTCTTGAACAAGGCCCAGCTCGAGGCCGTATCTTCCAAAGCCCAGTATCTCCGGATCGTGGCCGGGGCTGGATCGGGCAAAACCCGGGTTCTGACTTATCGGATCGCCCACCTCATCGTGAACGAAGGGATTGCCCCCAATCGGATTCTAGCCATCGCCTTCACGAACAAGGTTGCCACCGAGATGGCGAGCCGGGCGGTCAAACTCGTCGAGGAGTTGACCGGCCATACGCCGATTCTCAAGATCATGACCTTCCATAGCTTCTGCGCCCGCTTCCTAAGGACCGAGCACGAGGCTTTCGGCTACCCTGCCGGCTTCACGATCTACGACGAGGACGACCAAAAGAAGCTCGTCAAGGCCATTGCTTCGATTCTTGGTTACAAGAAGAGCGACGAGATCGTCAAGAATGCCCTCTCCTACATCCGGAAGAAGAAAGGCCGCGGCATCTACCCGTCGGACATCAATCTTTCCAATGTCTTCTCGGCCGAGGAGAAAGAATACGTCAAGTTCTACCAAGCCTATGAGGAACGGAAGCGTTCGGGCTTCGGACTCGACTTCGACGACCTTCTTCTCGTGGCCAGCCAGATCCTTCAGAACAATGCGGCCATCCGCGAGAAGTGGCGTTCTCGTTTCGACCACATCCTCGTCGACGAGTTCCAGGACGTGAACGACATTCAGTTCAACCTCCTGAAGCTTTTGGCCGCCCCCTCGACGTCGGTCTATGTCGTTGGGGATCCCGACCAGACGATCTACACCTGGCGGGGGGCCAACCAGAAGATCATCATGGACTTCGACAAGACCTTCGCCGGGGCCGAGACCGTCATTTTGAACGAGAACTACCGCTCGACCTCGACGATCCTCGCCGCGGCCAACAAGCTCATCGCCAACAACAAGAAGCGGATCCCGAAGGATCTTTTCACCAATCAGGGCGAAGGCGAGAAAATCGTCTCCCACGTGGCAGACACCTCGCAAGAAGAGGCCGAGTGGGTAGCCCGCAAGGCTGGGGAGATTGCCCGGAACAACCGCAACAAGGAAGGGGAGCCCGATTACACCAAGATCGCCGTCCTTTACCGTTCTTCCTATGTTACCCGGGCCTTCGAACAAGAATTCAAGGACCGCGGCATTCCCTACCGGATCTACGGTGGTCTTCGCTTCTACGAGCGGATGGAGGTCAAGGACCTTCTGGCCTACTTCAATCTCATGATGAATCCCCTCGACAACGTGGCTTTCGAACGCGTTTGCAACGCCCCGAGGCGCGGCGTCGGGGACACCTCGATCGAACGCCTCCGGAACGAAGCCAAGGCCCATGGGCTGAGCGAATACAATTATCTTTTGACCTTCCGTGATAGCGACGTCGAGACTGAGCTTCCGAAGAAGGCCCAGACGGCCCTTTTGGCCATGATCAAGAAAATCGAGGAGACCAAGGCCAAGCTGAAAGAGAACCTCGAAGCCTATTCGGCCGTCCTCCGCGACTTTGCCAAGGACATCGGCTACTACGACTACATCGCCGGGGAAGAAGACCTCGACGAAGACCGGATCGGGAACGTGAACGCTCTCTTCGATGACATCAACCACTACCTGAGCGCCCATCCGGAAAGCGACTTTACCGAGTATCTCCAGAACGTTTCGCTTCTCACCTCGCAAGACGACATGAAGGGCGGGAACTACGTCTCCTTCATGACCGTCCACGTGGCCAAGGGGCTCGAGTTCGACAACGTCTTCGTCATCTGCCTGAACGAGATGGTCTTCCCCTCGGGGCGCTCGCTCATGGAAGACACGAGCGGCGACACGATCGAAGAGGAGCGGCGGCTTGCCTACGTGGCCTTCACGCGGGCCAGGAAGCGCCTCTTCCTCTCTTGTAACAAGTCCTATTCCTACCAGACCGACAGCCATCAGGAGCCGAGCCGCTTCTTCAAGGAAGCCGGCATCGTCCTCCCGGGCAATAGCTACTGGAGCACCGACAGCTGGAAGACGCCGTTCAAGAAGCCGGGCTACGAGCGGAGCACCTTCTCCTTCAAGAAGAAGCCCCACGACGAGTTCGGGGACGGGGAGGCCATCGACCCCTTCAAGAAGAGCCAGCCGGCATCCATCCGCCCGGCCCCGGCCAAGAAGCCGGCGATTGTCGACAACGGCATCCACGACTGGAAGGTCGGGGACATCTGCCTCCACGAGAAGTTCGGGAAGGGCGTCGTGAGCAAGGTCCTCGACGGCAACATCATCGTCGTCGATTTCGAGAAGGAAGGGACGAAGACCATCCTCGGCACCCACCGGTTGGTCAGCCGCATTTCCAAAGGCGGGGAGGCATGAGCATATGGCCGATTACGAAGCGATCAAGAAGCGGATGGCGGAACTCGCCGCCCTCATCGAGAAATACAACCGGGAGTACTACGTCGAGAACGCCTCGTCGATCTCGGATGCCGATTTCGATGCCCTCATGAACGAGCTCCGGGGCCTTGAGAAGGAATACCCCCAGTTCAAGAGCAAGCACTCGCCGACCGAGCGGGTCGGCGGGGAAGTCCAGTCGGAGTTCAAGAAGATTCCCCACAAGCGGCTCATGCTTTCGCTCGGGAACGTCTACAACGAAGACGAAATCGCCGCCTTCGACCGCCGGACCCGCGAGGCCCTCAACCGGCCGGTCGTGGATTACGTCGGGGAAGTGAAGATCGACGGCCTCGGCATGTCCCTCGTCTACGAAGGCGGGGAGCTCCAGTACGCGGTCACCCGGGGCGACGGGGTGATGGGGGAAGACGTCACCAAGAACGTCATCACCATCCACTCGATCCCCTTGACGGTCAAGGAGAAGCGGCCCTTCGAGGTCCGGGGCGAGGTCTACATGCCGAAAGCTTCCCTCGAGGAACTTAACGAGCAGCGGAAGATCGACCACGAACCTCTCTTTGCCAACGCGCGGAACGCGGCGGCTGGCTCGATTCGTAACCTCGACCCGGCAGTCGCGGCCTCGCGGAAACTCGAGGCCTTCTGGTACTACCTCGTCAACGCCCGGGAACTCGGGATCCATAGCCACTACGAGGCCTTGGCCTATCTCGACGAGCTCGGCTTCCGGACCAACCATGAAAGAAGGCGCCTCAAGGGACTTGCCCCGATGCTCGACTACGTAACCGAGTACCAGGCCAAGCGCCCGAGCCTCGACTACGACATCGACGGCCTCGTCTTCAAGGTCGACGACCTCGATAGCTATGACGAAATAGGCTACACCGCCCGGGAACCGCGGTGGGCGACCGCCTACAAGTTCCCGCCGGAGGAGGTCAAGACCAAACTCCTAGACATCTTCGTCTCGATCGGGCGGACCGGCCGGGCGACCCCGAACGCCGTCCTGACCCCGGTCCGGGTGGCCGGGAGCCTCGTCCAGCGGGCGACCCTCAACAACGAGAACTTCATCGTCGACAAGGGCCTCAAGATCGGCGACACCGTCATCCTGAGGAAGGCGGCCGACGTCATCCCCGAGGTCGTCGGCTACGTGAAGGAAGCCCGCGACGGGAGCGAGAAGGAGTGGCGGATGCCTGAGACCTGCCCGGTGTGCGGGGGACCGCTTACCCGGGTCAAGGGACTTCATTACTGCCTCAATCCCCATTGCGGCTCAAGGAAGATCGAGGCGATGATCCATTTCGCCTCGCGGAACGCGATGGATATCGACGGGATGGGCGACAGCGTCATCGAGGAATTCTTCGCCGAAGGCTTCCTCCACGATATCCCCGACATCTACGACCTCGAGAATCATGCCTCGGAAATCAAGGCTCTCGACGGCTGGAGCGACAAGTCGATCAACTCCCTCATCACGGCCATCGAGGCCAGCAAGAAGCAATCCCTCGAGCGCCTCGTCTACGGCCTCGGGATCAAGGAGGTCGGGGAGAAGACGGCCAAGGCCCTGGCCCGGCGCTTCAAGAGCATGGATGCCCTTCTCGCCATCAAGGAAGAGACCCTTCTCGAGATGGATGACATCGGGCCGGTCGTCGCCAAGTCGATCGTCGACTACTTCCTCGATCCGGAAAACGTCGCGACGATCGCCAAGCTCCGCCTCAAGGGCGTGAACATGGAGTACCTCGGGACCGACCAGGTCGACGTCAATTCCTACTTCTACAAGAAGACGGTCGTCCTGACCGGGACCCTGGAGCACTACTCGCGCGACCAGATGACCGAGATCCTCGAGGGGATCGGGGCCAAGGTCGCGGGCAGCGTCTCGAAGAAGACCGACATCGTGATCGCCGGGCCGGGGGCCGGCTCGAAGCTAGCCAAAGCCCAGGAACTCGGGATCGAGATCATGGACGAGAAGACGGCCCTCGATCACCTCGCCAGCCTCCGGGGCGGCAATTAAGGAGAAAGCTATGAAGAAAGTGGACAAAGACGTGCTCGTCGACGCGAGCTCGCGCCTCCTCTTCACCCTCAAGGAAGAGGAACTGGACACCCTGCTCGAGGAGTTCAAGATCCTCCAGGCCCAGATGGAAATGATGAAGGAAGTCGAAGGGCTCGAGAACTACGAGCCGATGACTTTCCCTTTTGACGTGAGCGTCGACTATCTCCGGGACGACGTCCCGAGCGAGCCGCTCAGCCGGGACGACGTTTTAAGGAACGCCGGCAGCGTCAAGGACGGGGAGATCAAGCTCCCGAAGGTGGTTGGATGATGGGATACCTAGACAAAGGAATGAAGGAGCTCCACGAGCTCCTCGTCATGAAGAAGATCACGCCGCTCGACCTCGCGAAGGAAGCAATCGAGCGGGCCAAAGCCGATAGCTGCAACAGCTTCGAGAAGATCCTCGAGCAAGAGGCTCTCGACGAGGCCGCCCGCCTCACCGAGCCGGAGGAAGACAATATCCTCTGGGGCCTTCCTTATATCGCCAAGGACAACTTCTCGACCAAGGGGATTGAGACGACGGCCTCGAGCAACGTCCTCAAGGGCTACGTGCCCCTCTTCGACGCGAGCGTCATCTCCCGCCTCAAGGAGCGGAAATGCGTCCTCATCGCCAAGTCCTCGATGGACGAGCTGGCGATGGGCGGGACGGGAACGACTTCCCATATCGGCAAGGCCTATAACCCCTATGACCCCTCGCACGAGCGGATGGTCGGCGGCTCCTCGAGCGGCTCGGCCGCGGCGATGGCCGAAGGGATCGCGGCCTTTGCCCTTGGAAGCGACACCGGCGACTCGGTGAGAAAGCCGGCCAGCTACGCCGGCCTCGTCGGGATGAAGCCCTCGTGGGGACGGATCTCGCGTTACGGGCTTTTCCCGTTTGCTCCCTCCCTCGACCACGTCGGCTATTTCACCCGCGACGTCGAAGGGGCGGCCTACCTCCTCGAGGCCTTGGCCGGCCATGACGACATGGACAGCACTTCGTCCTACCGCCCGGTCGAGGCCTACCACGAATATTTGAACAAGGGCATCGCCGAGAAGAAGTTCTGCTACTTCAAGGAAATCGTCGATTCCCTCTCCGACGAGGAAATGAAGAAGAAGTTCTTCGCCTCGCTCGAGGAACTGAAGAAGAAGGGCGCCTCCGTCGAGGAGGTCGCCTTCGGGCTCGACCTCTTGAGGGCCATCTACCCGGCCTACATGGTCATCTCGTGCGCCGAGGCGACAAGCAACGACGCTAACCTCGACGGCATCAAGTTCGGCCCCTATTACGAGGGCAAGACCTATCAGGAAAGCATGAACGAGGCCCGGACCCGGGGCTTCTCGGAACTCATCAAGCGTCGCTTCGTCATCGGCTCCTATTGCCTCATGCGGGAAAACCAGGAAGAGCTCTTCTTACGGGCTCAGCGGCTCCGCCACATGATCGTCGACCGGCTGAATGCCATCCTTCGGGAATACGACTTCGTCTATCTCCCGGCCGCCCCGGGCATCGCTCCCCGCTTCGGCGAATCGAGCGACAAGCTCTCGAGCGAGTACCTCATCGACGACAATCACCTCGCCCTCGGGAACTTCGCCGGGCTTCCGAGCATCACCTTGCCCTTGGCCCTCGAGGAGGGCTACCCCCTCGGGGTCAACCTCATGGGCCGGGCCTATGAAGAAGGCGAGCTCTTCGCCGCGGCCAAGGCTCTTGAAGACATCACGGGGCTTTCCGGGCTGAGCGCCATTAACAAGAAGGAGGGACGGCTATGAACTTCGAAGCAGTCATCGGTCTCGAGATCCACGTCGAGATGAAGACGAGGAGCAAGATGTTCTCCTCCTCGCCGAATTCCTTCAGCCGGGCGGTCAATACTGAGGTCACGCCCTTCGACTTGGCCTTCCCCGGCACGATGCCGCGCCTCAACAAAGAAGCGGTCCGGATGGCCATCCGGGTGGCCAATGCGCTCCATATGACGATCGACCACGAACTCCACTTCGACCGGAAGAACTATTTCTACCCCGACCTTCCGAAGGGCTTCCAGATCACCCAGCAGCGGCGCCCCATCGGCTCCGACGGCTACCTCGAGATTAGGAAGGGGAACGAGAAGAAGCGGATCGGCATCGAGCGGATCCACATGGAAGAGGACACCTGCAAGCAGACCCACTTCGTCGACTACACCCTCCTCGACTACAACCGGGCCGGGGTTCCCCTCGTCGAAATCGTCTCCCGGCCGGAGATGCACGATGGCTACGAGGCGATGAAGTACGTCGAGGCCATCCGGAACATCGTCGTCTACTCGGGCACGTCCGACGGCAAGATGGAAGAAGGCTCCCTCCGGGTCGACGTCAACATCTCCCTCCGCCCCTACGGGCAGAAGGAGTTCGGGACGAAGGTCGAGATCAAGAACCTTAACTCCATCAAGAACATCCAGGACGCGATCGACTTCGAGATCGAGCGCCAATCCAAGGCCCTCCTTTCGGGCGAGAAGATTAGGCAGGAAACCCGACGCTACGACGAGTCGAAGGGAGCGACGGTCCTCATGCGGGTGAAGACCGACGCCGTTGACTACAAGTACTTCCCGGAGCCGAACCTCGTGCCGATCAGGCTCTCCGATGCCTTCGTCCAGGACGCGATCGACACTTGCCCCGAACTCTACGACAGCAAGTTCGAGCGTTATCTCCAGATGGGGTTAACCGAGAAAGACGCCGAGATCATCCTTTCCGACCCGGCGATGGCCTCCTACTTCGAGGCGGCCGCCCCGTCGGGCGCCGACATGAAGGAAGTGGCCAACTTCCTCATCGTCGAGGTCAATAGCTACCTCAACAAGACGGGGAAGGGCATCAAGGAAATCAAGATGCCGGCCACCGAGCTCGGGAAGCTGACCCTCATCCTCAAGAAGGAGAAGCTCACCCACAAGCAAGGGGCGGACATCCTCTTCAAGTGCCTCGAGGACGGCATCGGGGTCGAGGAGGCCAAGAAGGCCCTCCACATCGAGGCGATGGTCGACGACGAGGGAGCGATCCTCGCCTTCGTCACCGAAGCCCTCGACAAGAATCCCCAGTCGATTGCTGACTACAAGGCCGGCAAGGACCGGGCCATCTCCTTCCTCGTCGGCCAGGTCATGAAGCTCTCCAAGGGCAAGGCCAAGCCTTCGGCCGTCATGGCGAAGCTCAAGGAAGAGATCGCCAAGCGTTAAGGCTAAAAGCGATGGGCTGCCCTTCGGGGCAGCCTTTTCTTATGGAGGAATCTTGCTTCCTGACAGGAAGCGGGGACTTTAGGGGGACTTTGGTCTATCATTGAGGGGCATGGAAGACCGTTACGAGAAGCTGCGCGCCTACCTCGAGACTCTCTCTTCTTTCGAGTTGCCTTCCTATAAGGAACTTCCGGGGATCGGCCTCTACATGGAGCAGGTCCTCGACTATGTGCGCGATACCTTGAACCCGGCGATGCCGGAAGGGGAATCGCCCCTCACGTCCTTCATGGTGAATAACTACGTGAAGGCGAGGATCATCGCCGAGCCGGCCGGGAAGCGTTATTCCAAGGACCAAATCGGGTATCTACTGGCTATCTCGACCCTCAAGAAGAGCCTTTCGATGAGCGAGATCGCCCTCCTCATCGAGATGGATGCGGCGGTGAGCAAGGACAAGAGCATCCTCTACGGCTTTTACAAGGTCATGAGCGATGACCTCGCCCACGAGGCGGCCTCGAAATTGCTCCGCCGGGTCGAGGAGTTCCATCGTAGTTACGAGAAGGAAAAGGAACGGGGCGCGGAAGATGCGGAGGAGGCCCTCCGCGACCGGCTGGGCTTATTGGCCCTCCGGACGGCCATCCAGTCCTCGATCTACCGCAATATGGCGGGGGCCATCCTCCGCCTCCTCGACGAGGAACTCCACGGGGGAGAGGGAACGGCTCCCGACCTCAAGGTAGCCAAGAAGGTCACCAAGAGCGAGGAAGCGGAAGCCCGGAGCCTCGAGAAGAAGCGCGAGAAGGCACTCAAACGCAAGAAAAAGGAAGACGAAAAGATAGCCAAGAACAGGGAGGAAAAGAAGAAATGAAAACGATTCTGGTTACCGGCGGCCTCGGCTTCATCGGAAGTGAGACGACGATCGAGCTCATCAAGAATGGCTACGACCCGATCGTGGTGGACAATCTCTACAACGCCAAGCGGAGCGTCCTCGACCGGATCGAGGAAATAACCGGCAAGAAACCGGCCTTCTATGAGATCGATGCCTGCGACGAGGAGGCCCTCGAGAAGGTCTTCGAAGAGCACCGTATCGATGCGACGATTCATTTCGCCGGCTATAAGGCAGTGGCCGAAAGCACCAGGAAGCCGCTTGAGTATTACCAGAACAACCTTGGCTCGGCCCTGGCTGTCCTCAAGGTCATGAAGCGGCACGATAGCCACGGCTTCATCTTCTCCTCTTCGGCGACCGTCTACGGGGTGCCGGAGCATCTTCCCCTCGTCGAGACCGACCCGGTCGGCTCGGCGACCAACCCCTATGGCGAGACCAAGATCATGATCGAGCGGATCCTCGAGGATGCCGCGAAGGCCGATAGTAGCCTTCAGGTTATCCTTCTCCGCTATTTCAACCCGATTGGAGCTCATCCCTCCGGCCTCCTCGGGGAAGACCCGAACGGGATCCCGAACAATCTCATGCCGTATGTCACCCAGGTGGCGATCGGAAAGCTCGACCATCTCAATGTTAATGGCGACGATTATCCGACGCCGGACGGAACGGGTGTACGGGACTACATCCATGTCGTCGACTTAGCCAAAGGCCACGTGGCCGCGTTGAAGCGTCTCGAGACCCTGAAGGGACTCGATATCTATAACCTTGGGACGGGAAAAGGGACTTCGGTCCTCGAGGTCGTCCATGCCTTCGAGAAGGCGACGGGGGTGAAGATTCCTTATGTTATTGCTCCGCGGCGGCCGGGCGACGTGGCCGCGAACTACGCGGATGCCTCGAAGGCCGAGCGGGAACTCCATTGGAAGGCGACCCTCACGGTCGAAGATGCATGCCGGGATGCCTATAATTTTCAGAAGAAGAACCCGAACGGGATCATCTAAACAAGCATAGAAAAGGAGCCGGCCAGAGGCCGGCTTTTCTTGTTGCTTGCTTTTACCGACCCGGTTCGTAGCCGAAGAGGACGGCGAAGGAGAGAAGGAAGAGTTTGACGTCGAGCCAGAGGCTCAGCTTTTTGACGTACTCGCTGTCTAGCTCGGCCTTTTTGACGGGATCGTGATTGCGGTCGAGATAAATCTGGGCCATTCCGCTTAATCCCGGGCGGACTTCATAGGGAGAAGGGTCTTTGCTTTCACGGAGGTGGATCAACTCTCCTTCGACGGCTTCGCCTTGGGAAGGACGGGGGCCGATGAAAGACATGTCGCCTTTAAGAATATTGAAGAGCTGGGGAATTTCGTCGAGGGAGGTCTTACGCATGAAGTGGCCCCATTTGGTAATGAGCGATTGCTGGGTTTTGACGGTAATGTCCGAAGGGGCAACCTGCGGGGCATCGACACGCATCGAACGGAATTTGTAGAACATGAACTCTTTTTTGTAGAGCCCGACGCGGGCTTGCCGAAAGAGAATCGGCCCTTTGGAAGAGCACCTGGTGCCGATCGCGCAAATCAGTAGAAGGGGCGAAAGAACGATAATCCCAAAGAGAGAGCCCCCGATGTCGATTAGTCTTTTAAGAACAAGATAGGCCCGCTTGGACCTCGATAAGTGTTTCCCTGCTCGCATAAATCCCGGTCAGTATATCAAATATTGACGTCGGTAAATTACTCAAAAGCAAAGGCTCGACGAGTCCTACATGTCATTTTCTCTTTCCAGAAGAGTGAAGAGGCTTTATTTTTCGGCGCTTGTCTTCTTTCCTGACCAAATCGAAGGGCAAGCCACCATCCCGTATCGATCTTTTTAAGAAGATGTTTATGGCAGCCGAAAGGGATAATCCAAGCTCTTCGAACAGCTCGGTGGCCTTTTCTTTCGTTTCGTCGTCAACTCTGACCGTGATGATTCCCTTGCCTGCCATCAGAACGCCTCCAAAACCAATACAATGTCTATACAACGTATGCTAGAAGATAAAGATACGTTGCCTATGTATATCTTATTGGTCGGACGGCGGTCTTAAAAGGGCCGTAGGACCAATTGCCTATTAGCCTTATAATGACCGTGTAGATTTTTCTTAAATGAGGAGTGCCCATTAATGGATATCTATTTTCTTGATAACGGCCGTGGCAAGACGATTAAAGGCCGAGCTTTTGTCGCCCAGGAACCGAAGGTCAACATCGTCTTTCTTACCGGCATGTGCGAACACGCGACGCGGTATGGTCAATTGGGCAAGTTCCTGAATGAAAAAGGAATTAGTCTTTATGTTCAGGATGCACCTGGACAGGGGCTAAACATTGATAAGACAAATGACAAAGGCCCGCAGGAATGGGAACTAAACGATTTTGACGACACGGTAGATTTTGCATTCCAGAAGATTGAAGAATTGAAGAAAGACACCTCGCTTCCGACTGGCATCATGGGCCACTCCATGGGGTCGTTCATGGTCCAACGCTATCTAGAAAGACATCCTGGCACGGTTAGTTTTGTTGGTCTCATTGGCTCTAATGGACCCTGTTTGGCTAAGATGAAAATTAGCTTTGCTCTTGCTTCATTCATCGTTAACAAAAGGAATTGGGATAGGCCATCTCACTTTATCCAGTCGATGGGGCTCGGAGCCTATTCGAGAGCCATCAAAGGAGCTAAGACACCACTGGATTGGCTGTCCTATAACGAAGATAACGTTAAAGCCTACGCCGATGACCCGCTTTGCGGCGTAAGGAACACCAATGGCTTCTGGAAGGAGTTCCTGAGAGGAATGAGCCACCTCTATGAAAAGAAGGAGCTCAGGAAAATTAGCCGAGACGAAAAGATTCTCCTTTTGGCCGGTGAAGGCGATCCGGTTGGCGAGTTTGGGAAAGGCATTCGCCGTCTATACGACATGTATAAAAAAATAAAGGTTAAGGATGTCAAATGTATCGTCTATCCAAACATGAGGCATGAGATTATCAACGAAAGGGAAAATAAACAGGTCTATGACGAAATAGCCAATTGGGCTTTGCATTCTTTGTGAAGAGGTGCAAGCGGCTTAAATGGGTGGTAATGTAGGGCCTAACATGTCAAAAAGACTTGCGCTTTTTCGTCGAGGCCCCATTGTTCCGCGTCGCCGGCAGGGGATTCTAAGCGGCATCCTTCTTGGGCTCGGAGCCTTCATTTTCTTCTTTCTTGAAGAAGGAACAGGCCTTTTGAGCGGTGGCCAGCTTGTCAGCTACATCAGCAATGAACAATTCCTCTTCCTGTCCATTTTGGAGTTTCTGATAATTGCTGCCATTTTGATTATTGCCTACGCCGGCTATCGAACGACGACGAATTGGGGATGGCTGGCCGTTGCTTTGATAATGGCGGTCGGGAACACCATCGCGGTTTTGTTCAACTGCTCCGAAATTGTCTACAAAGACACCGTTATCTATACCTTCGGCGCTATCGAAAAGGCGCGATTCATTATTTTGGGTATCTTGAATGCCGGGTTCTTTTTCGTGGCATTTTCGGTCGTTCCGCGAACTATCACCACATCATTCTGGATTAGGCTTCTATATCGAGTCATTGTTGCTTTAGCACTCATATCGATGCTCTTCTCGTTCCTAGATGAATTTGATCTTTGGAAGACTTTCTTTGAAACGTGGAAACTCAACGGATCATTCGGCAGTTTCTACCACAACAAGAATATTTTCGCGACCGTCATTTTCTTTGGCTTCTGTGCCGAGGCTTTGCTCTTGGCAAGAACTCCGCGCTGGTGGCGGTGGATTCTTTTTCTTTTCTTGGCCGTTTGCCAAGTTCCCCTTCTCTCGCGAACCCAGTCTTTGCTTACCGTTGCGATGGTCATCATCGTTCCCGTCGTTTGCTATGCTAGGAGCCTTTCTTCCCACAAGATCAGGAACAACGTGGCCTTGGCTCTTATTCTCACGATAGTTGCAGGGGCTATCGCTTTAACGGCCATGCCGAGCCGAGAAGGAAACAGCGTCCTGTTGACATTGATGGCCGATTTCTTCCACAGCATCATTACAACCGGAGGAAACACCCTTACCGCTCGCGTTGAGATAGCTGAACGAATTTTCAACTTTGTTAATTCCTCAGGTCCATTGGGAACTGCCTTTGGTTTGGGATTTAAATCCAGCCTTTATTGCTACTGTGGCTGGATGAATGGTGGTGTGCATGCTTCCACCCCTGTTGATGGCGAGTACATCTATTCGTTCTTGGCGGGAGGCTGGGTCGGAGCCATTTTGGAATTCGTTGTCTGGATTGCCGTTCTCATTGTGATTCTTAGAGCTATGAACAAAGGCCTAAAGGAAGGAGCCGTAAGCCTTACTCTTTGGTGCATCTTTGGGATTAGAAGCTTCGTTGAAATGAGCGGCCTCCTTTATTTCGAATCGTTTTCGATGGGAGTTTATGCCGTTGTGGCTTTGACGCCCCTTTGCTATAGCTTCTTGCGCGACCATAAAGAGCTTAACGAGACAATTGCCGCTTCCTTGGCAACGCCTGTTAGGGAGAAACAAGTTAGGATTAATCCTCCTTTTACTTCTTTTCGCCGGGTGCTCTGCCTTTCGTCAATTGCTGTCTCGATTGCTCTTATGGTAATTTCAGTTCAGAAAGATCCTCTTTCTGCGGCAAATCTCTCCTCAATCTTCGGAATTATCGTATTTGGCTTCCTAGGAACCGCTCTCTTTACTACCTTTGATTACAAAAAGGAGCGAGTTGCAGGCAAAATCCTTTCAAGCATTGGCGGTTTGCTGGTGTTTTTCCTCGGATTCTTTGGGTCGCTATTTATTCCTGCGCCGCTGAATGCGCTGCTCGTTATCACAATAGCAGTCGTTTTCTTGGCCGTCCTGTCTTACATGCGACTGATGCCTAATTTGCTGGACTATATCGCCCTTTACTTCCCGTTCGTGGCGGTTGTAAGCCTTTCGCTTATCTTTGCCGAAATTGGACTTCTTTATCTTGAGGCCGACGGCTTCTTCTGGCTTACGTCCTTTGGCACTTTGATGGCTCTTTGGACGATCGTCTACCTCCTTTCGCCGGTTCGCCTCTTCAATAGCGGTTTAGATCGGACATTTCTCTCCATGGAAGATTCATTCGATCGTTGGAGTCTCGTCAACGAAGCCAAGATGGAGGACCTTTACTTCCGAAAGGTTATCCGCAAGAAGCCGTTGCCGTTTAGGAGAAAGTCTTCGTGAGGCTAAAAAGCCGCCTTGCCCTCGGACACCTCTTTGCCTTTTTCCTTGGGGCCTCGTCTTCTCTCGGAGCCTTGTTTGGCTCAGCTTATGCGAGCATCGACGGCTGGTTTTTCTATGTCCTGATCGCCCTGGTCGTGATGATCAATAGCGTCGTCTTTACCTTGTATTTGCTTCGTCCTTGCCAAGGCGAACGCGGGTATCGGGCTTACAAAGGACGCTTGATCGCAACCTTTGCGCTCACATTTGTCTTAGTTGCCCTTTTCAGCTACCTATTTTTGTCCAATACGCCGCTCTATGAGGAAAAAGAGATGCTTCCCTACTTCGTTTCCTATATCATCTTCGGCGGCCTTGCCCTCCTAGCCTGCTCTTTATCTCCTGGCTTTGCCCAGGATTGGGCTGACGACGAAGATAATGTCGACAAGGCGACCGAGGAGCATTAGAAATGCCTACTAAGATCAACGAGCCCCGGCATGGGGCTTCCATCAAAACCGGGATTGTCATGAGTCTCGTGGCTGTTTTCGTCAGCCTTGTCGTTTCTCTTCTTTACCCCCCGTACTGCCTCTCTGTTGTCGGGGAGACCAAGGACGGCATTTACCAATACGCGGCCTCGATCATTCTCTTCATGACCCTTCTTTCCTTCGGCGTCGAGAACTCTTACGTTCGCTTTGCCGCTAGGGCCGAAAAGGAAGGGCCGGATGCCATTAGAAAGCTCAATACTCTTTATCTAATGGTCTTTGGGACCATCGGCCTTGCTGAAATCGTTGGCACCCTGATTGTCTATTCTCTTTTCAAGACGGGCGTTGTCGTGACCGGTTATGACCCGGTTGAGCACGAGCTCATGACGAACTATGTCCTCATCCTCGGCCTTTCCCAAGGCGTTGGCTTTGTCCTTTCGCTTTTTTCTTGGCACCTGTTCTTCAAAACGCATTTCATCGTCTATCAGAGCGCACACATCCTAACCAAGATCCTTAGCGCGTCGATCGGCGCGATTGCCCTTGCCGTTGGCGGTGACGCCATCTGGGTTGGGATTGCCGCACTGGCTGCCAATATTCTCTCTGGCCTCCTTTGTCTTATTGCCTCCTTCTTCCATCATGAGATGCGCTTCGAGCGTCTTTCGTGGAGCGAGGCCAAGCCCATCCTTAAAGAGATTCTTTCCTTCTCCGTCTTTGTTTTCTTGTCGATGGTCGTCTCCGAACTCAATGCCGGGTTTGGCCGCTGGGCCATTGGTGCCTTCGGTGAAGTCGAAGACTGCACCCTCATTGGCTACGGCATCGAGTTCTACGTTTATGAATCTCTGTTTGTTCTTGCGGTCTCTCGGGTCTTCATCCCGAGCATTAACGAAGCCATTGCCAGCGGCGATGAAGCCAAGGCCAAAGAGCTCTACAAAAAATGCGCCTTTGTTTCTGCCATTCTTGTTTTCCTGATCGCCGGTGGATTTACGGCGGCCGGGCGTCAGTTTGTCTATACCTGGCTTGACCACACTCCGCTCGATAGTTGGGCCAAGGACACCGTTTACTATCTTGGGTGTGGCTATCTCTGGTGCTTCGCTCTTCCTCTTACCAGCAACGCCGCTATGGAAATTGCCCGGGCCGAGAACAAACATCATCTCATTGCTGTAATAGACCTAGCCATCTGCTTAGTTGGGGCAGTTGTTAGCGCTTTGCTCGTTATTTATTTGCCGGCCGACCTCAAGGTTTACGGTCCTTTGATGGGCCTCGGAAGTGCCTCGTTCATTGCCTTCGGCATCGTGAACAACATCATTTACGGGGTTCACCTCAAGCTCCCGCTGGGGCAGCATTTGATAAAATGCGTCCTTCTGGTTGCATACGCCGTCATTGCCATTGCGGTGGTCTATGTCGTTAACACCTATGCCATCCCCAAGAATGCTGTTCCTTATGTTGGCATGTTCTTCATCAACGCGGCCATCTTCGTAGTCATCTACGGCGGCATTACATTTGCTTCTTACCATCGCAGCATTCGTTCCCTCCTATCCTTCAAGAAGGATAAAGGGGTATGATGAGCACTAGATGAGGACTCTTACCTACCTATTGAAAAGAAAGGATGAGCCTAGCAAGGTCCTTTCTTTTGTTTCCGGCATCAACGACGTTGGCGAAGAAGGACGGGACGTCGTTGGCTTTACTTCGCCTTATTATGAGGACGGACAGGTCCTTCTTTCTCAAGACGACAAGACTCTTTTTGACTCACAAAAGGTAGAATCGCCTTTCTTCGAACTGAATGTCTTGGTCAAAGACTTTCTTGAAATGAAGGCAGTGTTCCTTGTCTCTCAAAAAGGAGCCGAAATTAGAGAAATCACCCGCAAAGTCGCTTCCATTTCGCCTGAAAAAGGCGAGCCTGATAAAAGTTCGGAAGAGAAGACGGAGGAATTAATCAGCATTCTGCTCGAAACTAATTGTCTTTATCTTTCGATTGATTTGGACTCCAAACTCAACAGGAATCATCTCGAAGAAGCCAAGGAAGTTTTTTACGGATGTGAAATCCCCATTTTGATTCTTAGAAGTAAAAAAGAAACTCCGATGCCGATGCCGCGCGTGGTTAGACATCAGAGGTCCACTGGCACTAAAGATTCATTCGATTTCAAAAAGTTTATCAATAAAGAATGGCCGACAGCTTGCTTCCTTATCCTCTTTCCGTTCATTGGATCTCTTTCTTTGACTATAGCTGGCGCTTTGTTTGGAGAGGGCGAGACC
Source organism: uncultured Bacilli bacterium (assembly GCA_944358895.1). GTDB lineage: Bacteria > Bacillota_I > Bacilli_A > RFN20 > CAG-826 > UBA4951. The sequence continues at coordinate 61,866 of CALVSB010000005.1, forward strand.
GGGATCGCGGCCTTGCTTTTGATTCTCTCCCTCTTTGTGTATGGGATGTTCGTTTTCATTGGGCAATCGCTCTTCAAATCGTATCCGACGAGAAAGGGGCTTTTAGCTTCGGCCCTTGCTTCTTTTGCCTGTGCCGTTGCTGGGTCGATGATTTCCGTTCTTCTATCGCTTGTTCTTTCTGGCGCCTTAGAGGTTGAACCGTTCCTGGAGCTTACGTCTTATTCCTATTTAGGAATCGTGATTATGGCGGTTTCCTCTCTGATTTTGGCTGTATTGGCCTACATAAAACAGGGAGTTCCGAGTATCTTTAACAAGAAAGGGAAATGTTAAGAGTTATGCACAGTTACAAAGACCAAATCCTTCTTATCACCGGCGGGACCGGAAGCTTCGGCCATGCGGCCGTCGACCGCTTCCTTAAGACTGACATCAAAGAGATTCGTATTCTCTCCCGCGACGAAAAGAAGCAGGACGACATGCGGAAGCATTACAACAACGACCGCTTGAAATTCTACATTGGCGACGTCCGCGATCTCTCTGCCATCGATGGGGCTTTCCGCGGAGTTGATTTTGTCTTCTCAGCCGCTGCTTTGAAACAGGTTCCTTCCTGCGAGTTCTATCCGATGGAAGCGGTGAAGACCAACGTCATCGGATCGAACAACGTGATGACGGCTTGCCTCCGCAATCATGTTAAGAAAGCAGTTTTCCTTTCGACTGACAAGGCCGCTTATCCGATCAACGCGATGGGCATGACCAAAGCGCTCATGGAAAAGAACGTTATTGCTCGTTCCCGGCAGTGCCTTGAAGGCGATACGGTATTCTGCCTTACTCGTTATGGCAACGTTATGGCTTCACGTGGAAGCGTCATTCCTCTCTTCCTCGATCAGATTGCCGCCGGGAAGCCGCTTACCATTACCAATCCGGAGATGACCCGCTTCATGATGACCCTTGAAGATGCTGTCGAGCTCGTCCTTTATGCCTTCGAGCACGGGGAGCAAGGTGACCTCTTCGTCCAGAAAGCCCCGGCCGCGACCATCGATACGCTTGCTAAGGCCGTTCTTGAACTCAAGCATTCCAATGTTGGGGTTGAGTACATTGGTACCCGTCATGGGGAGAAACTCTATGAGACCTTGGTCACCTCGGAAGAAATGGTTAGGGCGGTGGACGAAGGCAACTTCTTCCGTATCAAGGCTGATAATCGCGACCTCAATTATGACAAGTACGTTGAGAAGGGTAACAAGCACATCGACATGGCTGAGTCCTACACTTCCCATAACACCGGCCGTCTTGACGTTGAAGGCATGAAGAAACAGCTCCTTCGCCTTACGGATCTTTTCTAAATGAAAGTCCTCGTTACTGGTTCATCTGGCTTCATTGGCCAACACCTTGTTCGTGCCCTCAAAAGAAGAGGGCATGAAGTTATTCTTTTCGATCGGGAGAATACTGGTGCTGAACTTTTAAAGGACATCGAAGAGGCTGATGCCATTTGCCATCTTGCTGGTGAGAATCGACCGAAAGATTTGGCTGATTTCGAAAAGGTCAATCACGGTTTAACGGAGACGATTTGCTCTGCAATTCTGGCCTCAAATAAACAAAAACGCCTGCTTTTTGCTTCTAGTATCCAGGCTGATTTGAATAACCCCTATGGCGTTAGCAAGAAAGAAGCTGAAGTCTGCATTGAGAAACTTGCAAAGGAAACCAATACTCTTTGCTCTATCTTTAGGCTTCCTAATGTTTTTGGAAAAGGATGCCGTCCTTTCTACAACTCTGTGGTGGCCACGTGGTGTTACCAGATTGCCCGTGGCGAACAAACAACGATAAGCAATCCAAGCAATGAACTTCACCTCGTTTACGTATGTGATGTTGCTGATGCTTTTGTGAACTCCCTTGACGAGGCCAAGCCGTCTTTGTGGCCTTCGGTGTCGCCCGTTTATGACACGACACTAGGAGAACTTAACAAGCTGATTCATGAGTGTGCCGATAGTCGCAAAACAAGGGAAATTCCTGTCCAGGAAGGCCTCTCCAAAAAGATGTATGCGACTTATATCAGCTACATTCCCGAAGATGCAATCTCGTATGAGATTAAGGTAGCCAAGGAGCCTCGCGGTTCTTTTAACGAAATCATTCGTTTGAAGAACATGGGTCAGGTTTCGATTAATGTCATCGCACCGCACAAGATCAAGGGCGGACATTATCACGAGACCAAGATCGAGAAGTTTGTCTTCTTGACCGGCCACTGCGTTTATCGGATGTATCCTGCGGGCAAGCCTGATCAATCTGTTTCTAAAGAAATATTGTGTGATGGTGATAACTACATCGTTATTGATGTCACCCCAGGTTATTTCCACGAGATAGAAAACATTGGCGAGACGGGTGCAATAACCCTTATATGGGCAAGCGAGGAATATACCGACTTAGTTCCAGACACTTATCGTGAATAGAAAAGAGACCCGGCTCATTGAAGCCAGGTCTCTTTTTTAACGATGTGGTAATAACTTTGAATTATCTTGATGACCTTGCTGGCGACATCAGTGTTTTCGTAGTTTCGATGCAACTCATAATTGTCATCATGGTTGGCGTGCATGCTTATGGCTAGCTGAACGGCTCTCAGCACATCGGTCTTTTTAATTCCGCCTACGATGATGTTGCCTTCATCAAGCCCTTCTGGCCTTTCGGTTGAAGTCCGAAGGAGAACGGCGGGGAACCCAACAATGGATGCCTCTTCGGTTAACGTACCGGAATCCGATATAACAACCTTGGCATGCTTTTCCAAATTAACGTACTCAAAGAAACCGAAGGGCTTCATTTCCTTTACCAGCGGATGTAGTTTGATGCCTCTCGCTTCTAGCTTCTTTCTTGAACGCGGGTGAAGCGAATAGATGACCGGCACTTGATATTCTTCAGCAATCGCGTTGATTGAACCAACAAGTTCATCGAGATTGGAATCAATATCGATGTTCTCCTCCCTGTGGGCGGAAAGAATGATGTATTCGCCTTCCTTTAGGCCGAGTTTCTCGGCCGTGCCGACTTTTTCGATTTCATCGCGATGGGCTTCAATGACTTCCCGCATGGGGGAACCAGTCACGAAGATGCGTTTTGGATCGACGCCTTCCTTAATTAGGTAAAGCCGCGAGTTCTCGGTGTAAGGGAGATTGACATCCGAGATGTGGTCAACAATCGTCCGATTGGTCATCTCAGCGACGTTCCAGTCCCAGCAGCGGTTTCCTGCCTCCATATGGAAGATTGGAAGTTTTAGCCGTTTAGCAGCAATGGCTGCAAGGGCGGAGTTAGTATCCCCAAGGACTAATACGGCATCGGGATTTTCTTTCTTTAGAATCGCATAGCTTTTGGCAATTACATTGCCCATTGTCTCTCCAGTGTCTTTTCCGACACAGTTAAGGACATAGTCAGGGCTGCGCAGGCCTAGTTCCTTAAAGAAAATCCCGTTGAGTTCATAATCATAGTTTTGGCCGGTGTGGACTAGTTTGTGATCAAAGTATTTATCGGCCATCTTGAGAACCTCAGAAAGACGGATGATCTCTGGCCGGGTTCCTAGAATTGTTGTGAGTTTGAGTTTTGAATTCATAGCATGAGGGCCGTCAGTCACGGTTGAAGATATCTCTTGAATATACTTTATCAAGATATGGAAATAGGGGTTTTTCTAAACGATTTGCAACGATGACGTTTGATTTTTGTATAAAGGCATCGAAGTCATTTTCAACATTGTTTCCTAAATATTCTTTTGAATTGATGGTAGGCTCATAAATTACAATATTTGCCCCCTGAGCCCTAATTCGCTTCATTACGCCTTGAATTGAAGACTGCCGGAAATTATCGGAATTTGACTTCATTGTTAGACGATAAATTCCGATTGTAATTGAGGAACCGTTTTTGCCATCGAACCCAGCCTTTTTCAAGACTTCCGAAGCAATGAAGTCCTTGCGTGTACGGTTCGACTCCACAATTGCAGAAATGAGGTTTTCAGGAACATCCTTGAAATTCGCTCTAAGTTGTTTGGTGTCTTTTGGCAAACAATAGCCACCATATCCGAAAGATGGGTTGTTGTAGTGAGTCCCAATTCTAGGATCGAGGCACACGCCATTAATAATTGATTTACTATTGAGACCCTTCAATTCAGCGTAGGTATCTAACTCATTGAAATAAGCGACCCGTAAGGCGAGATATGTATTTGAAAACAGTTTGACTGCTTCAGCCTCCGTTGGATTCATATACAATATCGGAATGTCCGCTTTTATTGCCCCTTCCTTCAAAAGGGCAGCAAACATCTCACCACGTTTTATCAAACCTTCGTCGGTAGTCGAGGACCCAATAATGATTCTTGATGGATACAGGTTGTCATACAGAGATTTTGACTCCCTTAGAAACTCAGGCGAGAAAATTATTTTTAGGTCCGGGTATGCGTTTCTAATTTTTTCTGTATACCCAACAGGAATTGTAGATTTAATTACGTATGTTGCCTTTTTGTTAAACTTTGAACCAAGTTCGAGCACTTCTTCGACGTGCGAAGTATCAAAAAAGTTTTTTTCACTGTCGTAGTTAGTGGGGGTCGAAATAATAACGAAGTCGGAGTCCTCGTATGCTGTTTTTGGATCAGTTGTTGCCTTAAGCGACAATGGTTTTGTTTTCAAATAAAGTTCGATTTCTCGGTCTTTGATCGGCGAAATACGCGAATTTATTTTTTTAACTTTATCTTCTATCACGTCGATGGCAACGACATCGTTTTTTTGAGATAGTAGGACCGCTAGCGATAGCCCTACGTAGCCAGTACCCGCAACCGTAATCTTCATGTTTTTACCTTCCAATTACTTTACAACGTTGTCTATGAGATTTTTAAAGAAAGAACCAATTCTCTTATAAAACTGCAAAAATTTTCCTTTTTCATACTCGTTTAATCCGAAAATAATGATTGATAGACCGTACACAACGCTAATTAATAAAACCTTTCCAACGAAAGTGATCCACGAGGGATTGGGAAATAAATAATTCAACAGTATGCCGACTCCGGCGGAAAGAACAACTGGTATTACAAAACGCGGGTATGTTTTTAAAAAGTACTTTCCTATTTTGAACTGCAAGAAGCGTCTCCCAAATATACAGAGCAATACGATTCTTATCATAGTTCCAAAGGCGATTGAAATGCAGCACCCTAAAGCTCCAAAATAGTAGGAGAATGGGAAGGCTAAAACTATAGCAACGGCCGATCCTATTAAGTTTGCTAGACATTGATATTTTATGTACCCGGATGTATTAAAAGCTGTTTCAAGGACCTGCATAGGATAAAGAAAGGCAGCCGTTGAACAAATGGCAAGCACGCAGAAGTAGATGGCTTCATGCGATTGGGCTAGATCGCCTGTAAGCCATATTTGCAGAAATTCGTTTCCGCAAGTTGCCAATCCGACGCAAACGATTACTAATATCATCGCCTGAATATGAGAGATTCTAGCATTGAATTCGTTAAAATTTTCTATATTTTCCTTGCTCAAATTGCCGCCTCTGTAAAGTCTCCTTGAAACTTCTGGGTAAAATATTGTTCCGAACGTGGTTGAAAAATAGGAGACGTAAGTTTCAATTTGGTTTGCGATGCCATATATGGATATTTGGGCTGTCCCCTCGTTTTCCTGAGAAGTAATTCCCAGAATTGTTGTCATAAAGGACAACATTAAGGTTCGTGAGTATGTAGAAATTGAGGTCCATATTGAATATGTCATTATTGATTTGAGGGTTGATTTAAAGGTATTTTTATCTACCTTCACAAAGAATGAAGACTTCGTATACTTCCATCCGAATATCATTTTTAGCAGCACTGATAGCAATGAATGTATCAGAAAACAAGCTGCCATAGGGTAGAGTCCCAAATCAAGCACTATACATGAGATTGTAGCGGCAATGAAAAGCAGCTTCGATACTATCTCTGCTGTTTTATTGAGATACGCCTTATCGTAGGCTACCAATATTCCGCTTATAACGTTGAACGGGAAACAAAATGCCGAGCATATAGCGGCCATTATGTAGATCACTCGGAATTGACCGATTTCCACAGGGGTAAAAGAACGATATAAAAAATCTATAAGAAAATAAAAAATTACAAAAACAACACAAATAATGCCTGTTATTAGGAAGAAACATTTCCAAATAACGTTTATGAGAACGTTCACGTCTTTTTGAGTATTTGTGACCCTGTATTTTGAAATGAATCTGGTTGCCGCACTGCCTAGCCCCAAGTCAATTAGAAACATGCTAACTAGAGACGATGCGGCAGTGTACACGCCATACCCAGATTGGCCAAGTGAACCGGTTATCAAGGGAAGGAGAACGATTCCAGAAATTACGTTAATGCCTATTAGAACATATCCGAGAATTACGGATAACTTTAAATTTGCTTTAGTACCAATTGCTATCATACTAACGATCTTAGCTTTGATTTCAGTTAGAAAGGCTTACTTGTTTTCCATGTCGCTGCTATAAAGGTGAACAAAATGCCGCAAAACGCTTCTCATAATTCCGCGAAGTGGAGTTTTTGCTATTAAAGTTTTTATGTGAAAGATAAAGCTGTCAGTAACTGACATGGTTGCCATGTCCAATTCATCGAATCCGTTTTCCCTTAATAGTTTGTTTGTAAAACGGAATAGCTTTCCTCTATAAACCGCATTTCTTATACCTAAAATATTGCCCTTCATCCCAGTTAGTGTGAGGTCAGGCTTTTTCTGAACCTTAAAGCATGCTATTTCCATGTCCCAAGCCGTTTTTCCAACTTGTTCACCAATAATACATGCTTCTCTTAAAAACTCTCGCTTCCAAACCGATGGCTGCAACGAGACGCCATATAGAGTTTGCTTGCAGATGTTATAGCAATGTGAAGATCCAATATTTTCGGTACGAGTGAAGTTTTTCTTTGCAGGCGGTTTCTCTATAAGTTTCAAATAGTCGGTGCTTGTAACATCCAAAAAAGTAGATATTTGGGTTAAGAGATTGTCATGTAGTCTGGCCGTAATAAAGTCGTCGTCAAGAATAAGAATGATGTATTCCGCTTGAACAGCATCTATAGCTCTTAATAGGCGTGTCGAATAATTACTATTTTCGTAGACAAAAATATTCTCAAAGAATGTTTTAGGTGTGCTCGGGAGATGATCGGTTATGTATATTGCCTTTTTCAAAAGCGATGGGGCGTTTTTTCTGAGAAAAAGGTAGTTTCTCTGCGCAACTTCGAGGTGTTTTTCACACCCAACAACAAAGAGAGCAAAGTCTTTCATCTTTTTGTGCCTTGGAAAATTTCCAAATATTGGCGGGCCTTTGAGCCAATTGATATTGTTTTCCTCGCCCTCAGTGCTGCACTTTTCGCCTTGCCTTCCAATTCATGATTCATGGAAATGAATTCCTCCATCTCTTTAGCCAAATCGGAAATCAAGGTTCCGGGATTGTATTCAAAGAGCGTTCCGCCGTCATTTGAAAGAATCTCAGGGACGCCTCCAACAGATGTTGCAATGACGTATGTCGAGCACGCTATGGCTTCGTTGATTACCATCGGGTTTCCCTCAACAGATGAAGCCAGTAGCAAGCATTTGGCGTCTGCCAGGTACCGGTTCGCATCGCTTCTCAAACCTAAGAGCTTAACATTTTGAAGTGAATTAGAACGTATATATTCATCGCACACATCGAACATTGGTCCTATTCCAAGCATAATAAGATTGATGTTTTGGTTCTTTTTTGATACCTGGCCAAATGATTTTATTATTGCCAATGGGTTCTTAATTTGAGTAAAACGTCCGATGAAAATAAAATCAATTGTGCGCTGGGACCACGGAACAGAGAAGTCATATTGCTCAATTGGTATTCCGTTGTAAACGATTGGCGGATTAACGATTCCATAAGACTTTTTCAACGACTCTGAGACGACTTTTGAGATAGCAATTGGAAAAAAATACCTCTTTCGGAACAGCACCCGGTAGAAGAGGTTTTTTGGGCTTAGGATGCTTCCCCTTGTCAACTTGTTCATTGTGCTATGAAACGTATAGAAGCAAGGCGCAATTTTTGCTAGCCCACCCAAATATGCCGTTAATAACGTTTTCAAGTGAAGGTGAATCACATCAGGTTTGAGCCTTTTGACTAATTTTTTTAAATCTTTGGCACATCTAAAATCCACGCCTACTTTTTTGTTTAGGTAATAAACTTGTATTCCACAACCAATAAGCCTTTTTGCCAAAAAGTTTTCATTGTTTCCACTATACAGGCAAATTACGGTAACTTTTTGGTTTAGCTCCTCTTTAAAGGCAACCGAAAGCGATGTCAAAAGCGTTTCTGCTCCGCCGCATGGGTATAGTTTTGGTATTACTTCTATGATGTGCATACTCCTTCGTATTCTAATTACTTTTAGAGCAAGTTTCTTCTTCAAAAAGCATTCTCAGAAATGATATTGAAAATCACTAGTTGTGTTTGTTTTAAGGCAATGTAAAAGAGAAACTTTATTCCGAAACACTATTAGGCCTCGCTTTCCTAGATATCTTTTTCTTTGACCATTTATCACATTTTTTAGTTAGCCTATTGCAGTGCTGTTAAAGATGCCGCTTTTATTCGTTCATGCTGAATTGGTAACGCTTTTATGAAGTTCGTCGCATAGCCGATTACCGAAATATCTAAAAGTCTGTATATCAGTGGAAGGAAACACGAGTCCTCTTCTTGAAAAGAAGGCGTAAACAAATAACATAAAGCCATGCTGACAAAGCGGAACTTATCTTCAAATGGAAGATTCCAGTCCCTGCTTGTAGTGCTGGCAATCCTTTTCTCCTCGGTTGCATGTGTCTTGTTTTCACTTGGATTTTGCCAGTCAACCATGGCTTATAGAGACGCTGCTATCGACTGCTATGGAGAGGAAGCAATAGGAAATACATATTCCGGATCCTATATTTACCCATCAAATCAATCTGCAGGTAACGATGTTCTTGATTACTTTTCAAAATCCTATATACAAAATTTTTCTGAATATCAGCCATATCAAATGATGCCGGTTGTGCTCGACTACAAAAATAACGCCCCGTCAGAATTCTTCCTTTCCATAGGCGCAACTTCATATGGAAATTTAAAAGTTAGCAGTACTGTCTATAACACACAGCAAAAAGCGACTTTGCGTTTTGAAACCATGTGCATAAATCTGTATAAGTACCTAGAACCGGCGACTGAGCTTTCTTACGATAGAAATAGTGCAGACGGTATAATTTATCTTCCCGATGTGATTGCCGATCAAATTATCGATAACGAAAAGCTTTCCTCATACGATGATCTAATTGATCCGGCGAAACCAGTAGTTGTTACCATAGGCGGTAGCGGAGTGCTGAAGAAATATCGGATAGCAAATATCTTTCATATTAAAGGCTTTAATAGCAACTACTGTGTTGATCGTTACCAACAATATAACGACTATGACATTGGGTCATATTTATTTGAATACACGGGAGCTTTTTGCTTCGTACAAAATTTGAGTGCTTTCGTTTCAACGACCGATTCTTTTGGGATTGGTATTTTTGCCATAGTTAGTTCCAAAAAAGAAACGGCTAGGAACTTTTACTTAAATGTTGCTAGTTCGCTTGGCAAAGCAAGTGCCGTTGAAAGCCTTCGCACTAAAGTTTACATAAGGGAGGAAGGCCAAACTATTTTTTTAAAAACCACAAGCGAGAGGATTGAAAATTCACTTCTTAAAACTTCCGGCGATGGTGAAAACAGCATGATTGCTTTTGCCTTCACAGGAGCCGTTTTTGTTTTGGCGTTTTTAGCATTGATATTTTTCCTTAACCGAGAGCATCTCAATCTTTTTGCACAGCTGTCAATTTCTCTTTGCCCATCGTTGATTTATTTAGTGATATCCCATTTCATAAGGGTCTTTTCGGCCGGCTATAGTTGGTATCTTTTTTTCAGCGCTCCTGCTAATTTGACTGTTACATTAGTTGTTTGCTTAGCCACTATTTTGGTTTTGACTCTCAATTGGAAAGAAAGGACGAAGTATGGTCGGCTTTTTTAAAGCGCTCATACAAAAAATGAGTTCCAGCCAGTATGATAGGGCTGTAATTTCGCTGCTTGCTGACATTTTCTTCTTTTTTACATGTTTGCTTTTAATAGGATTTGATGCCATTTATCCATTAAATTTGGTTGGTAGAAGCGTTTTTCTAGTCTTTGTTGTCCTTAGCGGCTTTTACTTTGCAGTTTTTGATCGGAGCCGCTTGAAAATTGTAATCTTTGTCGGGGGGATTCTGGCGATTATCTTCTTAATGATAATTTCTACGATTGCTAATGGTTTTTCAAGTTTCCCTTTAACTCCAATTTCCACTCTGGTTCTTAGCGCGGCAGTTTTCCTTTGGTGCTCTAGAGATAGCAAGAATATCAAGAAGTATTATGTGCTTTTGATTACCGCGTGCGGAATTTTTTGTGTAATTGTTCTTGTGACTTGTTTTAACGATTTAATTTCTCCGAATATTGAGTCGCGTAGTTTTGGATCGGTGTTTGGCAACGCAAACGATTTGGCGAGGAAATTATGCTTTTGCACCTTGCTGTTTCTCTCTGGTTTTTTCAAATGGAAGCGAAAAGTTCTGTTTCTTTTAAGCTTTTTAGCAGGAATCGTCACTTCCTACATGATAATTCTTACCGGTTCCTTCTCAAACTTCCTATTTCTTATCTTAACTTGGCTTTTATGCTTGCTTTTTGGCTTTGGCAAGAAAAAGTGGATGGCCGTTTTGCTTCTTTTAATAGTGATTTGCCTATTTGTATTGCTGATTAACGTCCCGCAACTTAGCTACTTTAAAAATCGATTGATATCGTTTTTAAACGACTTTGGCAATGCTGGAAGTGGCGGCTCAACAAACTTAAGAGTTGCGGCTGCTATATCTGGGCTAAGACTTTTTATACAACGACCATTGTTCGGATATGGATATTCTGGAGTTTCTCTAAACTATGCAATCATGTCTCACAACAATATTGTTGAGCTTCTCGCAGATTTTGGCCTGCTTTGTGCATTAGCATTTGAACTGATTTTAATCATCCCTTTTTTTAGGATTAAACGTATCTCGAAACAAAATAAATTCCTAGTTGTAGCTATACTAACTTATCTCTTTCTTAATCAATTCTTTCTTGTTGAATTCGATGAAAAAGCCGACATGATATTTATAGGCTTTCTATATGCTTGTCTGTCGGAAAACGATTACTTTTTCTCGAAGTCACTTTTTAGCAAACGAAAATTCATAATAAAATCTATTAACGTTAATTTATAGAATCTTTGCACTTGTTTCTATGGACAAATTTAAAATTCTAATTATTGGCCCAGCTCACCTGAGCAGTAAGCAAACTCCGGCTGGAGGACAAGAAGTTAAAGTCCGCGCTTTCTTTAACCATTTTTCATCAAAGTTCGGCAAAAAATCTGTTTTTATCGTTGATACAACAAACTGGAAGAAACATATAATCAAAGTTCTGTTCCGCTTGCTCTATGCTTGCCCTCGATCCGCGAATATCGTTTTAATGCCTGGTAAAAACGGCATTCGAATTTTAAGCAGAATTTGCCTGATTCTAAAGAGGCGAAAAAGCAAAATGTTTCTCCTAGCGATTGGCGGTTGGCTACCATCAATCACTTTAGAAAAGCCATCTTTGTCAAGAATCTTAAAAAAGTTTGATTTGATTGCTCCCGAAATGGAGTACATGAAGAAAGGCCTAGAAGAACAGGGCTTCAAGAATGTTTCAGTGATAAGAAACGCGCGTCCTTTTGTTAAACTGGAAAAGAAGCAGATAAAAAGGCCGTCTGGGGTAATAAAAGCGTGCACCTTTTCAAGAATTGCTCAGGGAAAAGGTGTCGATTTTGCTATTAAGATAATATTGGAAGCCAACAAACGATTAGGGTATCGGGCTTACTGCCTTGATGTGTACGGAGCGCCTCAAGGCAAGTATGGTCATGATATAATCGAGTCAATAGATTCCTTTTCACCAATAGTCAACTACAGGGGCATAGTAGATGCATTTGACACCCAAAAAACATTGACGAAGTATGATTTGCTGTTGTTTTTTACCTCGATATCGTCTGAGGGATTTCCGGGCACCGTTTTGGATGCTTATCATTCCGGGCTTTGCTTAATAGGATTTGATACAGTACCGTTAAAAGAACTTATTGTTAATGGGGAAACTGGTTTTACTGTTGGCATTAATGATTATGAGGCAGCAGTTTCCTTGCTTGTTCGCCTTGCCAAAAATCAGGACAAAATATATGACTTAAAAATAAATAGTCTTGTCAAATCTGGTGATTATGACGCCGAAAAGATCTTTTCAAAATTCGATTCATTCTTGCTGTAACCGCCCAACTTACACTTTTTGCCAAATTGCCTGTTACTATGTCTTTCTTTTATTGGGGAGGCTCTAATGGAAACGCCTTTGGTTAGCATAATAATGCCTGTCTACAATTCTTCTAAAAACCTAAATAGAGCAATTGATAGCGTAATTAAACAAACTTATCAAAATTGGGAATTATTAATTACCGATGATTGTTCAACTGACAACTCGGTGGAAATAGCTAAATTGGCTGCTGAAAAAGACCACCGTATTAAGGTATTTTCTTTGAATAAGAATTCCGGGGCTGCTGTCGCCAGAAACAACAGCATTTCGAAAGCTTGCGGCGACTTTATTGCGTTTCTTGATTCTGATGATATTTGGATTCCGGAAAAACTTAAGATTCAAATCAATTTCATGCTTCTAAACCAGTATCCATTTACTTGTGCTGGTTATAACGTTCTGAGTGGATCCAAGATAATAAGCACATATATTCCGCCACAAAAATATACATATAAGGAAATGCTTTTTAACAATTGTGTCGGTACCCTTACGGCAGTTTACAATTGCAAAGAACTTGGGAAAATCTACATGCCAGACATTCGTAGAAGGCAAGACTATGCTCTTTGGCTGAAGATAATGAGAACAAAATCGATTGATCTTCATTCGGTAGGGATTGTTCTTGGCTCTTACCGCCATGTAGCCGGTTCAGTTTCTAGCAACAAGATTAAACTTCTGAAATATCAATACTTTGTCTTTCGTAAATGTGAAAATTTCTCAATTTTTAAATCGATTTTTTATGTTTCCGCAAATATTATCAACAGGCTATTTTTCAAATATTGAATATTTTCTTTAGCTTAATTCCAAATCAGCCCCGGCCATATTTAGCAGCAGTCACGAAGAGACTGTAATTTCCTGTTCTGAAACTTTTTTCCATTAAATTCAGCTTAAGATCGTTTACTTGGCAGGACGAATAAAACCTGTTGATGTAGTTACTGTACACAACAAATACGTCCTTGAGTACATCATTGCCAAGATATTTCAACCTGCTGTAATGCAAATATCCTTGCCTTATCATGGCGTTGTAGTGGTCCTGAGACGGTGATATCCCTTCTCTTCTTCTTTCGAGGTCAAGAAGCAAAACCAGATAGAGATCGTCTAATGAACTAGCCGATCCCCGTTGACGTACTGTAATGCTGAATTTGTTCTTTCGCCAACGATAGCACACTTGATTAACCCCGAAGGCCGTCTTAGCTTTTGGATAAATCAGCATTGACATAATGGTGTCCTCAAACAAAAAGCCTTCTGGGAAATAAATATTAGAAAATAATGAAGATTTGATTAGCTTTCCCCATGGGAATCCGGTTAAATCGCGGTCTGTGTTAATTGGGCCGTTAGCAAGCTTGACTGTCTTTTGAACTTTACCATTCTCTCGCGTTCTTGCGTAATTACCTTGGACAATGTCGTAGTTATTGGCAATGGCAATGTCCAGCATTGAGTCGATTACATCGGGTATTACTAAATCATCAGAGTCGACAAAAAAGAGATATTTTCCCTTAATGGTCAAGAGGCCAGCGTTTCGCGCGGACGCTGAACCTCCATTTTCCTGAAAAATAATTTTAAACCTCGGATCAGCGCTGAAACGGCTTAAAAGTTTTCTTGTGTTATCTTTCGATCCGTCGTCAACCACGACCGCGCAATAAGAATGGCGGACGAGTCTTAAGGAATTCAGACATTCATTTATATATTTTTCAGCGTTGTATGCCGGTATCACAAATTGGACGTCAAAATCATTTGTAACGTTTGCAGGATCGGCACGTTCGACGTTAATTTTTTTCATCGAATGTATTGCTTCCAATCTGTCGAGGGAACGGGAGGCTGAAGCGTCGTCGATTTTTAAAGGAATAGCTTTCTTACGGCTTTTAAAAGAAAGAAGGAGTCTTCCTATCCCGCACCTGTTCAATATTAAGTTAAATAAATTTTCTAGAGTCATGTTGCTTTGTTTCAGTTATCTGCCACGTGAATTATAAAACGCTCACGACTGGATCCGCTTCTTCAGTATCCTCTTTATCTGCTTGTTGAAGGACTCGATGCGGTTGTTCGTGTAGATAAGCCTCCTAAGCCCAACGGGGAATTCGTAGAACGTGAGCACGTTCTCCGCCTTCTCCGACCAGACGGCGAGCTTCGGGTACTCGCCCTTCTTTTTCGCGATGAACGCCTCGAAGGCCGCCTTCCCTACATCGACGCCGACGAATGCTTTGACTTCCATATTCAAAGCTCCTTTCTTGCCGTCCGCGCCCCCAATGGGCACCGGCCCTCCCAGCCGTCTCATCGCAGCCGATAAGGCGTCTGGCGCCAGGCAACCGATCAACGGTCGTGAAAGGAGGGCCGCGCCCCGATCATGTGTACAACGGTCAAGCCGTAAAAATTCATGGACGGGTGGCGCGGCCATGTTCTTTATACCCTTCTCGAGCGGCTTGGCGCCTCCCTTTGGGGTACAGGATTACCTTAGCTCAAAAGTAATACGAAGATTCTGGTTACTCCCGGCTCGACACTCTTTCTAGCGAAATCTTTAATTCGGGTCACGATTCTTTAGACTGCTGTTATTGAGTTTTTCTACGGCTGTTTCTTCTCGATAACAAACTTTCTCTTCAGGAACGATTCAGCGCCAACATGCATTTTGCGTAGTTTTTTTGGCTTCGCTTCCTACCTTTTTCTCGACTTACAGAGAACCCATAGCTTGCCCTCATTGCCACGATAGTGAAACTGAATGTCGTTCTCGGGGCCAGGTATTCCTGAATATGGATCTGACATAGGAGTTGCTTTGACCTTTGATATGATGATCTCCCACAAAATCATCACATGTGCGCGACTTAATCGGAAACGAATCACCCGGTAACTACAAAGACAATTGCCGCGGCTTTACAAAAGTCTCGTTTTTTAATATTGTTTAACGATTTGAAGCGACTACTCCTTCAAATGGTAGGTCAGGGGCAAAACCATTTATTGGAGGTAATTAATATGTATTTCTATGTCGAGAACAAAACGATCACCAAGCAGATGAGGAATCTATCATCGAAACTTCTTACAGAGCTTAGGGACAAGCTGAATTCCGAGGTCGGAATCAACACCCAGATAAGGATCGTTGGAAGCGGCAGCCACAACCTCGTCACAAGGAACGGGGACGAAAATCCGGACGTTGATTACAACTTGCTTATTACAAGCTCTCCAAACTATGACGGAAGGCGGGTAAAGGAAACCGTCAGAAAGACCTTCAACGAGGTACTCGAAGAGAATGGTCTCAAAGACTGCCAAGATTCCAAAGCCGTTCTCACGGTTACTGGCATTCCTCTATCGAACGCCGATATCAAGTCGTTCTCAATGGATCTGGGAATTGTTAGAGAGAACGATGAAACGAAAAAGATGATGCGTCTTGTCCACTTCAAGACTGGATTTATCCAGACTGATCAATATTCCTGGGAGGAGATTCCAGATTCGGATTCGGTTAAAGCCAAGGAAGAGGCAATCAAGAAAGAGGGATGCTGGGCAGAAGTGCGCGACCGCTACCTGAAGCTCAAGAACATGTATCTTCGCAACGCGGACTATGATCACCCGTCATACATCGTCTACGTCGAAGCCGTAAACCAAATCTATTATGGACCGGAACGCTGAATTACTCCCGTCAGTGCTTATACAAAACGGAGTTTAAGATGAAACAGGCCAAAAAATTATCGATCTTTAAGTTGAACCGCAACATTTCGGCTTTTATAGGCAATGAAGGTTTTACATTCGGCGAACTAAAGCAAAGGGCGGAAAGCCATTTCAACTTGCTAGACATATTAGAGGTTTCTGCCTATGTCCTTTGGCAAGTCCAGGACCTGGAGCATGAAATAAGAGAACTGTGTTGCCGGACTTTGAAAAGCAGTCGCGGGCTCAAAGAAAAGACCATGGGATACCTGCTCAATAAGATTCCCGACGACGTTATATCAAAAGACATGAAAAGGCGCCTTCGTTTAGTTGTTAGGGCCCGTAACTACATCGCGCACAAATTGTTCGAAGAATTCCTCAGCGCTGGTCTGGACGAAACCAAGGACTTTTTAGCGAAGACTGGATTCCTTATATTTGAAGCCACTGACGCCGTTGATTCGGCTATAGCTAGGCTGGGAAATGGCATTCCAATTCAAAACATTTTTGACGACCATTGAAATTAGGGAAGGACCGATTAGCACTAGCAACGTCTATGAATGAAAGCAGTAAGTTAAACGAATACGAATTTAGAAAGTGGTGGATGCAAATCTGGCCCGATTAGTAAGAGCTGGAAGCTAATGCGAAATGGCCTGCGGCCATACCAATGATCTAAGAAACGTTTATGGCAGCGAAAAATCGTATGACCATAGTTGGCCGAGCCTTTGCGCGATTGCCTCAGCGATGAAAGGTCGGCGCGCCGCGTCCATTGCTTCGCTTGTTGCTCATTAAAAATGTCGTCTCAAAGTATCTTAAGGCAAGCAAGTTAGGAATTAATGCCAGGTTCTTATAATGGGCAATGATTGGTTTTCCGTTAGAGCCGCTCACCCTTATGATTTATTCGCCTCAAAAAGAGTACGGCCAGCGTGTTTCGCCTTTTTAATGGTTATATGCGTTTTGCGTTCAGGGGTTGTGCTATTCACTTTCGAGCCTCCTTATTTCTTCGCCGCGCTAATTGTCTCAATGGTAATGACAAGGTCAAAGACTACGGCTAACGGCTGCTAATCGCATGAATAAGGCTTGATTTCATTTCCATAGAGAAGTTTGAAAATGATTTTGCGGAACGCCGTTATTTCTTAGACTTATTGAACGAGCTCTCGCGAATTGAGACGCTAAATTAGATGATATGGAAAATTTATTTATCGTAGGAAACGGCTTCGACTTACAACACGGCCTGGCAACCAAATTTTCGGATTTCAAAACATATATCAAGTCTCGATATTGTAATGGTGATAATTCGATTGCACCCATCAGTACAAAGATGCTTCCCGACGGGGTTGTCGTTGCGTCGAAAGAGACTCTATCCAAATTAATCTATAGCCTCGTAGAGGAAATCGCTGAGCTTAACGACGATGGCAAATGGAAAGATTTCGAAAAATATCTTGGCACCATTAATTGGGACAATTACTTATCAGAAGTTTGTTTAACGGTTGAACAGTGTCTCAAACTTGATGACAACAATCCGTTTTTGGGAGCCAGTAAAAACAAAGAAAATGCCGAGCAACTATTTGAAGCATTAGGTTCTTTCCCAATGCTGATTGCCGAGTGGGTAAAAGGTGCTGAAAGCAATTCTCACCCCAGACCAATTCCGGACTATTCTTCCCTATTCTCAAACACTGACTGCGCTTTTGTGACATTCAATTACACATTTACGCTTGAAGACGTATACGGCGTTCCCAAAAACAGGATATGTCATATACATGGTGATTGCTGCTTTGAAGACATAATTGTCGGCCATGATGAAGAGAGCAAACCAGAAGACTGTGATTTGGAATTCAAGTACCCTGGCGTATTTAATATTTGCGATAGACTCTTTGAAAAACTAAAGAAAAGCGGCCAAGAGATATTATGGAAAAACGCGAGGTTTCTAAGGTGTGCAATTAAGGGCTGCAAAAACGTGTATATTTGCGGCCACAGCCTAGGACAAAGCGATGACTACTTCTTCGAATTTTTGCGCGACAATGTGCCGTCCAATATAAGAATTGTTGTGTTCGATTTCGAAGGAGACAGCAAA
The DNA here is from genome assembly GCA_944358895.1 of uncultured Bacilli bacterium. Taxonomy (GTDB): domain Bacteria; phylum Bacillota_I; class Bacilli_A; order RFN20; family CAG-826; genus UBA4951. The sequence goes on from CALVSB010000005.1 coordinate 79,933, forward strand.
GAAAAGGTGTCCAAACTCAAAAATTGCTTTGGGTTTAAAAACGTAGTTTCTGCGCCGCTTCCTGGCTCGTGTTCCGTTTAGATTCGTCTAGCACCAATAGGTGGGCTTATTGGATGGCTCCATCGCGTTTGTGTTTGCGTGTTTATATAACCATGCAATAAAAAACATCTCACGTGTTTGACGTTCAAAGGAGACGGTTCTAACGGCTTCTCCTCTTTTTCGAACGCTGCAGAAGATTACAAAAATTTAAAAGTTTTGGATATAAAGATCATAAATCCCATCTTTTTCTGAATCTTCCGCCTTTTTTGCCGTCCTTTCTACAATCCTTTCGGCGCTAGCTAAGAAGTCTTCTTCTTTCATGATTTCGATGTAACTTTTGTCGAAAACGTTCAATCCGCGATATGACAAACACAGGAACTCTCTTTTGATGTTTGATCTATTTTTTATCACAATGGAAGGAAGTATGGACTTTTCGCCTGCCTCGTAATACCAGCGATATGGATTGTTCGAACCATCGGCCTGAATTACTCCTATGATGCCGTTTCTAGACGAGTTCCTATCGCCTCGCCTCGTCTTTCTAAGGGAATATGAAATTTCCCATGGAATCCAAGAACTCTTTTTCATGTTTTTGGAAATAATAAGAATCGTCACCGTAGTGGCGAAAATTTTATCTGCGAGGTATTTCCTTATCGTTTCATCTTTGTCGCCGGATAAATCGGGGCTGGTTCCTTCCTCACCCTTATAGTAGTAGGCACTCTCGCCAAGAGAATCAACTATACGATCTCTTAGATTGTTGCCTTCTCTTCCTTTGACCACGTCATCGTATTTATAAGAAATAAAAGTTGAACGTGCCATCTGACTATTTCCTCCTATTGTGACAATTAATTGTACTGTGTTCTTTTAAAAAGGCCCACACCCATATCCAATGATTTTTTAGCTTAAAGCCCCTAGGTGCACAGAGGTGATGACGTTGCTATAATTCGGGCCGCGGGGAAGTCCCGCTGAAAAAGGCCCTTGGGGAGCTCCCGCGTTTGAG
>CALVSB010000006.1 GCA_944358895.1 uncultured Bacilli bacterium
CATTCGACCATCATCCGCATAACCGGCGTTTCCTACCGGATAAAGGGGAAGCTCGACGAGGCCGGGGAGGGCCCGGCAGCCGCCGACCCCCTAGGGGGTCCCCATAGGAAACGCGGGCGCCCGAGGAAGGCGGCTTCCCAGTTGGGGCCAACATAGCTTGGCGGCCTGCATGTTCAGCCGACCAAAAACGACATATTGTCATTGACTTCTACACGTTCGTCAAGAAGGACTTTTTCCTGGGATTGGAGGTACATATTTTTAATAAGATTTGCTTCAGTCCTGCCAATTCGTGTCAACTCTTTAGGAAAAAGATTTGATTTTGTTGTATGGTGATTCTGCTATGAAAAGTGATGGTGGCCTTACCAGCGGTCCTAACGACAGAAGGGACGAAATTTATGACTTTATCGATACTTTTTCAGATGCCATTCGTTCAAACAGAGCAGCCGTCTTCATAGGCTCTGGTTTTTCATATGGCTATTACCCGTCTTGGAAGGAATTTTTAGATCCTTTTGGAAAACAATTTGGCGTAGATGACGACTCTCTCAAACTTTCGACAAAGGCCCAATACTGTTTCAATAATGGCGGCGAAGAAGCGATTAGATCCGCTTTAAAAAATGTTTTTTCTAGTGAGAATCGACTGTGTAAGGAAGATAGCTCTAAACACAGATGCCTATTGTCGCTTCCGATAAATGAATATTGGACAACTAATTACGACCCTCTTATTGAAGACCACTTGGGAAAACTAAATTTCAAATTTGACACCATTGTTTCTAATCAGTCGTATAAAAACCGCATTTTCAAAGATGTCAGAGTTTTTAAACTGCACGGGTCGTACGACAAGCCACAATTTTGCGTAATATCCGACGACGATTACAAAAAATTCCCTAAAGGACGTGAGATTTTGACTTATGAGTTGAAAGCCTCGCTTTGCACAAAGACTTTTTTATATTTAGGGTATAGTTTTAGCGATTCTGACATTCAACGTCTGATCGATGAATTGAATCTCCTTTTTGAAAATGGAGAGGGCGGTCCTTTAAAAGGATATTGGATTGTAACGAGAGAAGGTCTCAACAAGAATAAAGTTGACAGCGAAATCAACAACCGAGTGAAAAATTTCAAGAGAATGAACATTGCACCAGTTATTGTTGATGATTATGGGGATGTCGATGGTATTCTTGAAAGACTTAGAAAAAAGGTTAATTCCAAAAGGGTTTTCATTAGTGGTTCTTATATGAATCCTGATGATGCATCAAGCGAGATTACCAAGGGTCTTGTCAAAAAGCTGGTTGAGGAAAAGTACGAGATTTTTAACGGCTATGGGCTAAACATCGGGCAGGATGTTATTGCTGGAGCATTTGATGCTGCTAAAAAAGACGACGTTCGTTATTTTGATAAGACCGTTCATCTATTTCCAATGCCCAGACGCACAAAGAATAAAAAGGAAGTTTACTCAGAAATTCGGGAAGTTACCGCCGAAAGGTCCTCTGTGGCCATTTTCATTGGTGAAGGAAACCCAAAAAAAGATCCTTCTTCCGATGGAATGCTCGAAGAGTATGAAAAGGCTAAAAGCGTAGGAAACCTAGTTATACCAGTTGCTGTAAGCGGTGGGATTTCCAGAATAATTTGGGAGAAGGAAAAAGAAAATTTGAATGACTTTTGGAAAAGTCACTTTAACCAATTTGAAACTCTATCATCCGAAAACAACCCGAACAAAATAGTTAATGTTGTTATGGAAATTCTTGAAGACTACGAACAATTTAAACATAAAACTCTTATTTGCCCGTGAGGGATAAATATTTCAGGATTTATCGGAATTTTTCGCTTTCCCTCAACTTCGATAGCGCAAAGTTTTGCGCTTTTTTGCCGCGAGTTCGATGAAGGCCTGCGCCTTTTGGAAGGCGTCCCCCGTCGTGTTCCAATAAAAGTAGAATGGATCCATCCAATCCTGCAATCCGTCCCGCGAGAATCCGCGGTGCGACCCCACGAGCCCGGGTAGGTATCGGTGGATTTCGTTCGCGGGCTCCATCGCTTTTTCGGAATCGGCGAGGCCCTTGGTTTCGCCGGTGCCGTGGGCTTGCTCGAAAGTCCCGTCGCCTCGATCAGGGCGTTGCGGGATTTGCCACCATCGTGGATTATCCTTGATCCTTTGGCGATCATTTCGCCGTAGCCGGCGACGGCCCTCGCGGCGCTCGGCTTCCCGGCGCCGCGCACCCTCAGAGCGCAGGCTTCGCCGTCCGTCGCGGTCAGCACGCAGAATTGGTTTCCCGAAAGCCCGCGGAGCCGCTTGCCGCCCCGGGTTTCGGACTCCGAGCGCCATTTCGGGAAATACGTTCCGTCGATCCAAACGCCGCCGGAAAGTGAAACGCCTTCCTGCATCCCCTCAACTGCGGCGAAGACCTTCGAAAGCCAATGTCTCCCGGTGGAATCGGCGTTCCTGTTGTCCAATGGCGCCGTTTTCGCCGAATGGAATTGGAATAGGCGGACCAAGTTTCGATCCATTCGGACAGCGGTATCTTCCGCGAGTTGAAAGCCGTTCCCGCCAGCGGCCCGAATTTCTTCCCGCAGTCTTTGCGTTCCCTGGCGATCAGGCCCGTTTTCTTCGAGCGGCCGTCCCTCCTGGCGTTCTCCGACCCGCAGCGCGGGCATCAGCCGACGGGGATCGAATTGATGAATGTGACCTCGTCCGCGCAGGGCGGACGGTGCTTCGCGTCGTACCATTCGGAAAGCGCGGAAACCATCATGCCCGACGAGCCGAGGCCATCCGAAAATTTGGCTTTCAAAGCCTTTTTCTGTTTGCTGTTCATTTTGGCGGTCCCGCCCTTTGGCGAGCGTTTTCCCGGAACCGCCAAGCTCCAAAAGGGAGAACGCCCGCCGAAAGGCTTTTGTTATGAAAATCTCGCCACGGCTTTAACCGCGGCGAGAGAATTATATCAAAGGCCCTTCAGGATTGGTGTTTTATCCCTCACGTGCAAATAAGAGTTTTTAAAGGAAGGAGGTAACTGTCTATTTGGCCTTTTGATCCTTGGGGGCAACAAAAAACTTTTTATAGAGGCTTTCGGCCGTTTCGTTTTCCGGGAGCGGTTCATTCAGAGTGTTGGACACTCCCTGGATGGAACTCCTGCTCGTATAGAGATTAAGGGGGAAAGACGGGTTAGTGAAACGAAGCTTAGTCATCTTGTACCTCCTTGTAGCAATCCATTGACAATATATATTTGTCCGGATTGATTGCAAATCATTTTACACATAAGGGTTAAGCTGCCCATTATGGTTAACGAATGGTAGATGCTTAATACTGCATCCTGTAAAAGATCATCATTTTCTAAGCCATTAATACGAAGCCCAATCTTTTTGCAATCGTCGGAATTGAAATGCTTTGAGTGAGATCCGGTGTTGGCGTTAAGGGCCGTTACAATAGATTGAATTTTCTTTGATCTGGCAGGGTCGTCCTTAAACATATATTCTCGAAGCCATGTCCTGACGAGGTTTGAAGAAAGGCGAATGGCGTCCAATACGTTGTAATAGAAAGCAGGCGGATATTTGTCTAATCGAAGTTGCCAGCTTCTGAACGTATCGGGCTTCTCGGCCAACTCCTTTTTAGCTTCTTCGAATTCCTTTTTGATGTTGTAGGCAGGAATGCCGGAAAACTGCGGATCCACCGGGCCAAGTGAGGACTGTTTGCCCATCCAGATGCATTTACACGCGCAGCAAAGCATCGTTCCTGCCGACATTGACATATGTGGAACGAAGACTTCGATGTCGGGGCCGAATGTTTTATGCAAGAATTTTACGATGCCTTCGGCAGCCAAAGGGTTTCCGCCAGGGGTATGCAGGATAAGATCAAGGCCTTTGCCCTTGTCGATACCGCAACAGGCATTCATGAAGCCTTCCATATCTTGATCGTTAATTTCAATATTCGGTCCCTTGGCACGATTGAGCCAATCAGAGTAGTAAATGATGGCGTTTCTATTTCTATATTTGCTTAAGCGGTTAATGTACTTTTTCAATACGCTTTCAAAATCGTAGGACGGTGTCCCCCGGACATTGATCGGTAATGACCGGATTTCGTCTAGAATTTCGCTCCAACTTGGCATGCCTTAATTGTAAGCGATACATTCCGGCCCGGAGACCCCAATTCTAAAAGGGCTAAATGCGGAGAAAACATCGAATAAATTCGCCTGATAAGGAATTAAACGCGCGCAAGTTAAAAGCCGGATTGCCGTCGAAGGCTACCCGGCTTTCTTGCTCTTAGGCCAAGTAAGTGGTGGTGTACTCGATCGTGTAGGAAGGAATGTTCGCCGGATCGAACTCCGAGAAGGGAATGGCGATTTCCTCGTAGACCGTCACGAGGCTTCCGTCGTCCTTCCGCTCGAAGACCTGATTGTCATAGCTTCCTTCTTCCGGCCCGGTGCAGTAGCCGAAGGTGAAGTAGACAAGCCCGCTATAGGCGGTGGTGTTCAACGTATACGTCCTTCCCTCCTTGAGGGTCATCGGGCTGTCGCGGTACGAACCGCCGAAGATGCCGTTGTAGAGACCGGGGAGGAAGGCCCCTTCCGTCGGGATCTCGAAGTCGTCCTGAATCGTCACCTCGACCGTGAGGTTGACCGGGAGCTGGAACCCAGCGAGGTCATAGCTGAGCTCGGTCTTCCCGGAGGTTCCTAGTTCGATGACGTGGGGGTCTTCTACCAAATGGCCCTCTTCGTCGATCTCGTAGGCCTCGAGGCCGGAGCCGTTGTCGAAGTAGAGGAACTGGAAGGCGACGCTCGTGCCGGGCTCGAGATAGGTATGGACCTTGTAGACCCGGTCGCTCACCTTGCTCGGGTAGAGGGAAGAAGCCAAGGAACCGGTATAGAGGACGAAGGTGGCTCCTTCGCCGAAGCAGGAGAAGTACTCCCCGATGTTCGCCGGCATGTTGATCGTGTAGTCGAGGAGTTCTTTCTTCTCGAAGGAAGCGACGTCGAGGACAAAGGATTCACCGTCTTCCTTGAAGAGATGAGCATGGCTCGCTTCCGCCCCTTGGGCATCAAGGCCAAAGGTTTCGATCACGCCGTCTTCGTAGTAGAGGACATAGTAGGTTTCCTCGGTGTCGATCCGGCCCGAGAGTTCGGTTTCGTAAGTTGTTTCGTCGACCTTTTCAAGGACCGGGCTCGTCCCGAGCTGGCCGTTATAGAGATAGAGCGTTCCTTCCGCTTCGATGGAAGAAAGATAAGCGGCCGCCTCTTCGCTCAATTTGACGGTGGCCTTGGCGCTGGCCCGCGTCGGATCGTAATTTCCGCTTTCCTTCGAGCGGACCCAAGAGAACGCCTCGGGGAAGAGAGCCTTCCAGTTGGCTTCGTTGTGGGAGCCGCCTTCGTTTTCTTGGACATAGAGCTTGTCGGCCACCGGGAAGCCGTGGCTGTAGAGTTCCATGGCGACCGTTTCGAGATAAGGCTGGAGGGGCTCCTCGCTTCCAGCCGCGAGGAAGAGGCGCGGCATGACGCTGTTATCGAGTGACGAGAGGAAGCCGTTCCGAGCCTCGGTCGTGTTGATTTGGAAGGAAGGCGAGAGGGCGATGACGCCGCCGAAGGTCTCCGGGTATTTCATGCCGGCGTAGAAGGAGATGAGCCCGCCCATCGAGGAGCCGCCGATCATGGTGTTCGCGGCGTCTTCCAAGGTCCGGTAATTGTCGTCGATGTAGGTCTTGAGGCTGCCTTTGACGAAGCGAACGTAGTAGTCTCCCTTGGCATCCTGAGCGTCTTCCCACGGCGGCGTGTACTCGTCCATCCGGTCGGCCGTGTTGTCGATGCCGACGACGATGGCCGTCTCGAGCCCATCCGCCAGCCGTTCTTCCATTGTTTCGTCGATGCCCCATTCGCCGGCGAAGGACGTCGCCTGATCGAAGAGGTTTTGCCCGTCTTGCATGTAGATGACCGGGTAGCTCTTGTTGCTGGTCTCGTAGTCGCTCGGTGTGTAGACGCGGACCGTCCGTTTGAGGCCGGCCCCGAGTTCCGGGGCATCGACGTCGAAGATATCGAGGTTTCCGACGACGGTCGGCTGCTCGGCCGCGTGGGGGTCGCGGAAGGCGGCTACCACGTCATTCACTTCCGTCGTGCCGGAAGCAGTGGGGGTCAAGATAACGACCCGGTTCTCGATTTCGCTTACCCCGTCGCTGGCTTTCTCGACGCCGAGCCAGATGTCATCCGCGCCGAAAGAGGGGAGCTGGATCGTCCACTTGTATTCGATTTCGAGGGGCAGCCGCTCCTCGGGGAAGGAAAGGGTCAGGCGATAATGGGTGTCGTCGACTTTCGAGGCGAAATAATCCTTGTCGGACGGATCCCAGTTATTGATGGTCGAGCCGATCGACAGGTTGGCTCCCTCTTCGAGAGCGGTGGGGATTTGGACGTTGAGAACAAGCGTTTCCTCTTCGACGGTCTCCTCGCTGGAAACGGTCGGCTGAGAAACGCTTGAGCTTTCTGCCTCGTTCAAAGAGGAACTCGAGCCCGTCCCTTCCTGGGCACATGATATGGTAAGGAACAAGCTCGAGCCAATGATAAGGAAAGCGGCTTTCTTCATATCGACAACACCGGGGCGCGGCCCCGCCTCCTGACGGTATTGATGGCCTGATGGCCGACTTCCGTCAAACGATTCGTCATTTTGCTATTAAATATTTGGCAACAATGGCAACTTTGCTAAGATAAGCCCGATGAAGACGAAACTTGGCGAATTGCTCGCCCGCTTGCCGCTTCCACTGACCTCGCTTTCGAAGGAGACCGGCCTTTCGAAGTCCTATCTCTCCCGCCTCGCCAATGAGCGCCCGCTCAAGGCCGGCTCTTCGACCTATCTAACAATCAAGAGAGCCCTTATGGGACATCACAAGACGGATTTGCAGGCCTTTTTTGGCTCAAATCACCATTTGGACAAGAGCATAGACAACTATTTCTTTCCCCCTCGGCACGGCCTTGCCTCTTTTCTTGGCCCCGAAAGCAAAGGCTTCGTCCTTTCTCTTTCCGGCTCGTCCCTTTCCTTCCTCCGCGAAGTCCTTTCTTCCCTCTCGCCGGCCCTTAGAAAGGATCGGGCTTCAAAGGTCAGGGTTCTTTTGCCACCCGATTATGGGAAAGAGGTCTATTCCTTGTCCGAAGCTTTCTTCTTCCTTTTTCTGGAAGGGCGGATTTCCTTCTTCTTGAGCGAAAGCGAGCCTCCATCCTTTGCCATCGTGGGTGACCGGCTCGTCTTGGGTAACTCCCATCGTGGAAAAGACGTTTTCCATTTCCTTGAGGTCGACCGGCCAACCCGTTCCTTTTACGAAAGCTACTTCCTTTCGCCGGAGAAGGAGCTCTATCGGCAGGAACACGACTTTGCCGCGGCGTATCGTCATTTCCTTGCCGGGCTTCAATCTACCGACCGTGGCTTCTTCCTCTTGGAAAACCCATCGTTCTTCTATATGGGAGAACGAGTCTTTTCCTCTTTTGTTTCGCGGCTTGACGGAAGGACCGCAAGTCTTTTGGAATCCTCGCGGAATGCCTTCCGGCCCATCGGGAAGACCTTGGCCATACGGCTGGACGGATTGTCGTACAAAATGAATAAGTCCGATCCTTTGATTAACCTCTTGTCCGGCTCTGAGCGCCCCTTGAGCGAAGAGGAGTACCGGGGATATTTATCTGACCTTCCTTCGCTCTCCGGTCGTTCATGTTCCCTCTTCCGGCTGAGAAACACCATTTTTTCTTCGATTGTCATCCTCGATAGCCTGGTTGCTATCTTCCCGCGGCGTTACGCGATCAAGGAAGCCTCGATCGTTTTCGACGACCCTCTAGTCGTCAAGGCCTTTCAGGCCAACTGCCGGAAGGAAATACGATTGGAGCATCTCAAGAAAAAAGATCTTTTGGCCGTCCTGCCGGTCTGAAAATGGAGAAACCTCCGCGATTTCTTTGTACATTCCTCCGCAAAAAAGATGGAGAAACCTCCGCGAAAAGCGTGTACAAACCTCCGCAAAAACTTGAAAAATGCCGCTATAGTCGAATAAAATATGATCATGAGCAATGAATACCTAGAACGCCTCTTTGACAAGGAATTGGATTTTGAACTCCAGGTCATGGGCGGTGTCCTCATCGTTGGACCTAAATGGTGTGGAAAAACCTCTACCGCCAAGCGTCATGCGGCTTCTGTCATCGATATGCTTGATCCTGAAGAAGGACCCCAAAATTTAGCTTTTGCGAAAGCAGCTCTTCACCAGTTTTTGACATCTGGCAAGGCTCCAATGCTCATCGACGAATGGCAAGTCGCCCCTTTCATTTGGAATGGACTTAAAGGCGAAATCGATCGTCAAGGAGAAGCGGGGCTCTATATTTTGACCGGCAGCGTCTCCGATGCGACCGCCTATAACGAAGGAACCAATGAGAGGCATACCGGAAACGGAAGGATCGTTACCAAGATGATGCGGACGATGTCTCTCTTTGAGAGCAAGGAAAGCAACGGATTGGTTTCTATCGCCGATCTAAAAGACGGCAAGTTCACGCCATGCACTTCTGACAAGACCATCGATGATTATGGGTTCTACATTTGCCGCGGGGGCTGGCCCGGTAGCATCGGGAAAGATCCCAGCATTGCCCTCAAGATGGCCGAAAACTACGTAAACGTATTGGCTCACGAGGACATCTTTTCACTTAATGACATTCGAATTCGAAAGGATTATGAAACGGCCAATCGGTTTCTCCGCTCCTATGCTCGGAATATCGGAACGCAAATCTCAAACCAAACGATCATTTCCGACATGGGCGAAGGCTTTGGTGACGAAACGTTCGCTCGATACTTCGCCGCTCTCCAAAGGCTTTATGTAATCGACGAGGTCCGCGCCTGGAACCCCAACTTAAGGAGCAAGACAGCCATTAGGACAAAAAACACGCGCTATTTCGTCGATCCTTCCATTCCGGCGAGTCTTATGGGTCTCTCGCCGAAGGCGCTTTACAAAGACATGAAATACTTTGGCTTCCTCTTTGAATCCTTGGCCATCCGGGACCTCAAGGTTTATGCCGAAGCCAACGATGCCTCTGTTTATCACTATCGGGACAATCGGAACCGCGAGGTTGATGTTGTCATGGTTTTCAAAGACGGCTCCTATGGCCTCTTCGAGGTTAAACTTGGCGATGAGTCCGATATTGAAGAAGCGGCGGCCCACATGACGTCGCTCTCGAAAGATTTCAGTGTCCAGCCTTTGTTCAAATCCGTTATTACCAAGGGACGTTTTGCTTATCGGCGCGACGATGGCGTTTATGTGCTGCCGTTGGCTTGCCTCAAAAATTGAGAGCGGTCCGAGCGGCTTTTAAAAAAGAGTAACATTGGCCAGATGGAATATTGGATATACGGAATTATTTATGCCGCGGTTTTAATCCCCCTTTTCTATCTGATCTGGAAGCTGATAAAAATAATCAAAGCCGACAACAAACTCGATGATTTGAATGGGCCTGAGGGTCTTGGCACAGACGATTTTCTCAAGATGAGAAATTCAACTTTAAGGCATTCCCATCGCAGTCTTTATGGAAGGCAGAATGACTTCGCCGGGGTTTATGCCATCATTAATGAAACAAATGGCCGTTTTTATGTTGGGAAGTCGTCACATGTTCTCGATGCTGTAAACAAGCAAATTAATGGGTACGGCAATAGATATATTTATAGCGACAGGCAAAAAGGCCACTCATTTAATATAAGAACGTTTCCGCTTTCTCATAGCGAATGCCTTACTTTGGAAACTTTAAAAAGAAAGAAGATTGCGGAGTACAAAACGTTTTTAAAGAGCTATTAGAGGCGGGAATTGCGATAGATTTTGAAGAAGACTTATAAAAAGGCTAATTGTCCTCGACTACTTTGGCATTGCGGGCAAGCGCTAAAGCTTGAAGGCTATCGAGTTGGCGATGCTCTTTCGATTTTATTATTTCGCAATGATAAGGATTGGTGGCCGATGGTAGCGTGGCGATTATTGCTTTAACGTCCATGCATGTCTTGACGTCTACTGCAAATATTAATCCGTGCAGACGCTTTTTCATGAAAGCAACTGATTCCTTGACTGAGCGATTGGCTTGGCGGTCAACCGAACAACCTCTCGGGTCAGTGAAAGCAGCTGAAGAAAGGCGTGGTTTCTCTCCTTCCATGCTAAGCCAAAGATTTGGTTTGACTTCAGGACTCCAAACCGCGCGGAAGAGCAATTCCTGTTCGTCCGTGAAATTTTGATCAATTAGAGGTTTTTGCGGCATTTCTGTTTAAAAAGTTGTTGATCGCTTCGTTGACTTCGATTTCGCTTCCGCGCTTTTCTCCGTTATCTCCGTCGGCATACGAATAGAATATTGAGTAATCGTCGTTGAATACGTTAATTTGGAGATAATCGCCATTGCTTTTTTCAAATTCAATCTGAACTGACCCGTATGTTGTCGGGACGACAGTTGGCTGTCTCAATTGAAGAGTTTCTATAAGTTTTTTTGCCTTTTCTATTACTTCCTTCGAAAAAGGCACTGCTCCTTGGCCATCCCAATTGTCTTTGAAGTTCGACATTAGGTTCAGCCTTTTGGCATTGACGCTATATTTGTAGGCCTCGCGTTTCAACTTCTCTTTAAATTCATTGCAGATGGCTTCGGCATCAATCAGTGAGTAATTGATTATGAAGTCCAAAAGCTGCTTGCTGATGCTATTGACGCGCGGCTTAAAATGTTTGTTGCTTGTCGGATACGAGTAAAAACTTTTGGTACTGCCGTTGTATTGGGCGTTTATGTTCAGTACTTGCGTTCTCATTACTTGCTCACCGGAATAATAAGCGTTTGATCTACTTTTTCGCCGTCGATTACGGCCGAAAGAAGATAATCTCCTACTTCCGGCAATTCGACATTCCTAGCATCGACATTGAGGGTAAGCGTCTTTGCCTTTGCCAAATTACTCAATGGCTTTTGGCTTTCGCCATTGACCTTTACTTCCAAAGAAAACACTTCTTTGCCAGAGGGGGAATGAATATGAAGGACAATTTTCGAATCATCAGAAAGTTTCAGGTCATAAAGGCCCAGCCAAAAAGAAAAGCTGAAATTCGATGGTATGAATTTTGGATGTAAGGCAACCATAGGATTAATAATGAAAGTGTCGTTTCTGCTTCCGTCGGTTTTAATTCCTTGGATCGTGCTTTCATACATTAGGAATGAAATAACTTTTGCCATAGTTGTCCTCCTTTCCCATATTCTACCATATGGAAGAATAGCTAAGTGCCAACACCATAATAGGTAAATATATGGCTTTTTCGCCAGCAAAACCGGTACTTTTTAAACTATCCTATCAATCCCGATGATAGACATCGCGGCTGAAAATCTTATCTTTGACGTCGCTAAGATGGCTGGTTACCCGATTGGCGACAATGAGGTCGGCCTTCTCTTTGAAAGCCGTGAGGTCTTTTTCCAAGGCATTCCCTTCAAATGATTCCCCTTCGAGGGAAGGCTCAAAGATGATAGCCTTCACCCCTTTGGCATTGAGGCCTCTTAGGAGGTCAAGAGTTGAAGAAGAACGGAGACCGTCACTTCCGGCCTTGCTGCTCAAGCGGTAGAAACCAATCGTCTTCCCGGAGTGCTCCGCGGCATAGGCAAGGAGGCGGGAGAGAATCTTCTCCTTCCGCATCTCGTTGGATAAATCGACCGTCGGAATGAGCAGGGCGCCATCCTTAACAAGCGTCCGTCCCAACTCCTTGGTGTCTTTGCTCAGGCAATATCCGCCATAGCCAAAGGAGGGATTGTTGTAGTAGTCCCCGATCCTCGGATCGAGGGAGACGCCATGGATGATGGCTTTGCTCGATAGCCCATGTTTCAGGGCGAAGCCATCTAACTCATCGAAGAAAGCCACTCGCATGGCCAGATAGGCATTGGAGAAGAGCTTGATCGCCTCGGCTTCCTCGGCTTTGACGAAAGCGATGTCGACTTTCTTGCCCTTGAGCGGCGATAGAAGCAGGAAGGCTGCCTCCTCGGCGGCCTTCTTCGTCTCCCCGTCATCCTTGAGCGTCCCAATGACGAGGCGAGAGGGGGAGAGGGTATCTTTCATCGCTTTGCCTTCCCGGAGGAATTCCGGAATGAAAAGAAGATGGTCGAAATTGAGTTTCTCCTGAAGCTTTCGCGTGAAGCCGATCGGAAGGGTCGAGCGGACGAGGCACCAAGCGCTCGGATTCAATTCCTTGACGAGGCGGACGACGTTTTCTACCGACGAGGCATCGAGCCCTTTCTTGGCCGGGTCGAAATCGGTTGGGGTAGCAACGATGACGAAAGAAGCGTTCCCGTATCCTTCCTTCGGATCAGAGGTGGCTTTTAGAGATAGCCCTCCCTCATGGAAGGCAGCCTCGATATCTTCGTCTTTGATGGGCGAACGACCCCCATTGACGAGGTCGACCCTCGTTTCATTGATGTCGACGATCGTGACTTCGTTTTCCCTTGCGAGGAGGACGGCGTTGCTAAGCCCGACGTAACCGGCGCCGGCGACAGTGACTTTCATTAAATCCCCCATGGCCATGCGGCTTCTTGGCGCTATCTTAACCGCCTCTATGTCTTCCATCAATGCGGCGGGATATGAGAAAAGGGCTCCCAGCTGGAAGCCCTTATCGGCAGGCGAGGCTTACTTGACCTTCTTTTCGATCCAGGCGCCGTAATCGGCATCGAGGAGCGAGGCGTGGTAGCACCACATGTTGAGCTCTTTCGAGAACTTCCTGGTGAAGAACTCCCAGTAGCCTTGCTTGGCGTTGGCCGCGTAGTTCTTGATGTTGTCGAAGTAGAGGCGGTCGATGACGATTTCTCCGAAGTCGTCTTTTGCGGCTTGCCGGGCCATCTTCGCCGCGTCGAAGAGAGAATCGCCTACATAAGCCAGAGGGGCATCGCCTTCGCCCGTCTTGATGACGAGGCATTCGGAGGTCGAGAGGCCGATCCCAATCTCGAAGGTGGCCATGTTCTTCTTGTCGAGGCTCCGCTGGAGCAACTCGTTGAAGGTGTTCACGTAAATCGCGTCCTCGAGGAGGGAGACGAGATCTTCCTGCCCCGGGGTGTTGTAGTAGGCGATCATCTTGTCGCCTTCGATCGTGAGGCGGAGAAGCTTCTTGTTTCCGCGGAGGATGGCCGCGACCTCCCCATAAAAGGCCCGGACGATCCGTGCGACATCAAGCGGCTCCTCTTCCTTGAAAAGAGGGGCAGCGTTCCGAATGTCGATGACCATGGCGGCCATCCAGCCTTTGACGCCATTCTCCTTCAGGGCCGCTTCCTTGAGGTCGATGGCATTGACGGTGGCAATTTTGGTGGTGGAAGACAAGATGGCGTCGACTCTCTTTTTGGAGGCCGCGTAAATCTCCTCGTTGGTCATAGGCACTTCTCCTCTATTTATTTATCCTTATTCTAACGGCAACTTTTACTTTTCGTTACTATTTCAAGCAAATCGATGACATTTTTTCCGTTTTGTTACATGGTAAAGACAGTTGCGACGGGGAACTGGATGATGGAGAAAGCGTTTATAAACCATCGGGCAAACTCATTTTGCTAGCCCTCAGGAGGCTTCGCTATAGCTATCACCGGGTACTGTAGACGGTAAGGATAAAACCCATCGCGAAGCATGGAAAGACGAACGCTTTGATGGTTCGCGGCTCTTTACAAAATAGTTGTCATAAACGGTCGTCCTTCATTGAAATGAGGGATAGTCGCCGTTCTTCGATTCTGTTCGTCTTTCTCGTATTTTCAGATGATATCGGTTGTTTTTGCGGAATATTTGTGCAAATTCATCGAAATTCACCCAAAGTCTCAAAAAACGGGGGATTTTCTATACACTGTTAATGTTTATATCAAGCCAACCTTGAAAATCAGAAATTAAAATCTTTGAAAAAATCGGGGATTTGCAAGGATATTGATTTTAGGCCTCGACAAGGACTTTCTTTTGCTTGTAGAGCGCTACCGACAATGCAAGAATTGTGCCGGGCAGATGACCCAATAGGGAAGCCGAGCTACTCGTCATGAGAGCGCCAGCGGCGGCCCGTTTGCCACCATCGTGCCCGAGCATTCAAAGGAGGTTAGCATGAAAAAGCAAACCAAGCTCGAAAAGCGTCGCAAGACTGTACTCGGAGCCGTTCTCGGATTCGGTGCGGTTGCGCTCCTCACCACGGCCACGGCAACCTGGATTATCGCGGTCAACAATTCAACGTTCGATGGTGACATTGGCGTGACGGTGGACACGGTTCAAAACAACTCTGTCAAACTTTCAGTTGTAATTGATAATAACGACAAAGGCCTCAATGTAGCGGAGAATGCCTCGAGCTTCGATCCCGAAGGACTAATCCAATACACGAGCTCGGATGACACTTTGGCCGTCGATGGTGGAAGCATCTCAATTCCGGACTTCAAGATCAAACTGTCAACAATCACTGTTGAGTATGGTTCGAATTTCTGCGGTGCTGATGAGAAACTCGTCCTTAATCTTTCACTAAAATATGGCGCGGGTTTGAAGAATAATGGTTCTAATCTTGCCAAGGAAGCTGACGACTTAATTGGAAAGCGCACTGATGACAGCCCCCTTGCTTTCACTGTTGCGTCTACTGGAGAGGGCGAACCCGATTCATGGACGTATGTGAAACTGGAAACGACTCAAATCGAGTTGAATACCGGCACTGGCGAAACCACCAAGACATCTACCACCGAAGGCAAGACTGTAACTTTCACTTGGGGTTCGTTCTTCGACAATAAGTCGCCAGCCACCTATTACAACGAGCTATTCCAAGCCGACACGGCTCAAGTTCAAGACGCTGCCAACATCGAAAGTGAGCTTGCTAATATGAAGAGCAGGCTGGAACAAGGCCTTGTGCTCACCTGTAGCGTTGCTGTTGTTGATGCCTAACCTTCTTGGTACAAACTATGAAAAGTAAAATCAAGGGTAACAAGAAGTTTGCCTATATTCTTCTCGGCGCGGGCGCCATTGCAATGACTGGAATCGCGTTCTCGGCCTGGATTATTACCGGCACTATCACTCAAATTGATGTAGCCAATGTTTCTGTGACGGTTGGCGAGGTTAAGGACCAGCGGTTTGTTGCAACCGTACTCGAAAGTGGACGCGATTACGATTTGAGTTTTGACTGCGAAGCTGGTGACGTTACCACACCGATAATTGCCGGAGATGGCGCTAAGGAGGATTTGTCTTTTGGCTTCACGGTCACCATCACGAATGCTGTTGACACTTCAACCGGAAATCTTTCTACCGCGTTCACGGGGTACACGCTTGAAACGACTTATCCCGCGGACATCAATGACATTGTTTCAACAAACAAACTCATTGTTCTGCCCATCGATTCAGGCCGCGTTGAAATTGTGCCCGGTGAGATAACGCTTGCTTCATCTGTGAGGTATAACGCTGACGGAACGGTTAATAACGAGTCTTCGACATGGTCTGTGACTTACTCGGCCGAAGGCTCGACTCTCAAAGCCGTATTCGTGTTTAGTTTCTTGTGGGGCGACTATTTTAACGGGCAAAATCCTGGGAAATATCAAGAATCGGAAATCACAATGCCGTCTGTCAGTGATATCGATGACTTGAAGGCTAAACTGAATCTTCTCAAGACCACTTTTGGAAGCGAAGGCAGTTTGGCTATGAAACTTACTCCTGAAGTTTCTGCCGGCCAAGATTGAGCTATCAGCAGTTTTTGACTGCTTTCAGTTCTGATGATTGGCTTTGGCTTTACCGCTTTGCTTAAAATCGTCATAGAGCCATTCAGATGTCCAGCATTGAAATCCTCTCGCTTATCGTGACGATCGTCGCTCTCGTGAGCCTCTCGTTCGTCTTCACCTTTCTCTTCCGTAACTATTTCCGCGGAATCATCGAAGCGGTGCAAAGCGGGGAAGAAGATGCTGAACTCATTTATGAAGAAGCGATGGGCAAGCGGGAAAAGACCGTTGCCCAGAAGATTCTCCACTATAGCGGCAAGGCCCTTTCCTACCTCGTCCTCCTTCTCTTGGTCGGGGTTTTCACCGGATCCCTTGTCTCACGGTTCATGGGGACCGAGATGAGCATAGGGGGCAATATACCCCTTGTCATTGTCTCGGGCTCGATGTCCTACAAAAACGACGCCAACCAATATCTATATACAAACCATCTGGACGACCAGTTCCAGACGTACGACATCATCGTGGTCAACCCGACCGCGAGCCCCGACGACATCGAACTCTACGACGTCATCGCTTTCTACTCTTCGGAAGGCACGGTCGTCGTTCACCGGGTCGTCGATATCGTCGATACCTCGGAAGGCAAGATGTTCGTCACCCGCGGGGATGCGAACAAGGCCAGCGACGCGAATGCCCTCTATGGCGACTACCTGCCTTACCAGCAAGTGGTAGGGGAATACCATGGAGTAAGGCTTCCAGCCGTCGGTGCCTTCGTCCTCTTCCTTCAATCGGGGGCCGGTGTCGTCTGCGTCATCTCCATCGTCTACTGCTTCGCCATCTTCGAGTTCTATCGCCGGAAGATGGACCTCGCCATCGAGGAACGGACCGAGAAACTCCTCTCCTTCCTCACCATCGACGAAGCCGACGAGAATGCCGACGTCAACTTCACGGAAGTCCTGACCTACAAGGGCAAGGACTATGTCCTCCCCAACGGGGAACCACCAACTTCTAAGGAGCCTGAAGCGGCTCCCTCCGCCGATAAAGGCGACAAAACAAATATCCAAGCTACATCCAAGGAGGATCAGCAATGAAAGGGCTCTTCAAACGCGTCGACGGGATCGCGCTTTCCCTCGTCTTCTTCTATTGCCTCATCGTCGGGTTCGTCGGGCTTTGCCTCGACCCCAATTCGACGATCGTGATGACCTCGAACCCCATCGCCTCCTTGGCGACGGCCTTAGGCTTTGCCAAGATCGAATCCCTTGGTATCCCAAGCGGCATCATGCTGGCGATGATCTTGGTCTACACCTTCCTCTTTGCCCTCGCGGTGATCGTCGAAGTGCGTCTGGCCGAGAATGCGGACGAGAAACCGTATTCGGCCAAGTGGCTTTCCATCATGGCAGCTTCTTTCGTTGTTCTCTATGGCCTTGGGATCGGCATCGGTTCCGTTTCCCACCTGGCCTTCGACGACGGGGTGAGCCTCGTCGCCCAGTCCCTCGCCTATTCGGGCGAAGCGATGCTCCTCGGCCTCGTCATTGCCATCGTCGCCTATCTAGCCATCTTCTTCCTCGTTCTCCTCGTCTATTGCATCGCCGCCAAGAGCAAACAACCGATCGAAGACGAAGTCTCGCCCGAAAGCGAGGAAGCCAAGAAACTCGAGGAACTCGAAGAGAAAGTCGACGAGGCCCTCGATGCCCACAATGGCGACGTCGCCTCTTCCTTTGCCGCCCACGGAAGCGGCGAAGGAGTCGGAACCGGCACCGGCCCGAGCAATCCCGACGACTTCTATGCCCTCGACCGGAACCGGGTCTTCCCCTCCATTTCGCGGGTCGATTCCCGGGCCGACCTCGTGGCTGTCAAGGAATTCAAGGACGACGAGGCCCTCGACCTCCGCACCTTGAGCGACGATTTCCGCGACTTCCTGGCCGGGAAGGAGGGCCTCTATTACGAAAAGACGGCCGTCCGCGCCTTCATCGCCGGCCTTTCGGCTTCCCGTCTCATCATTCTCCAAGGCCTTTCCGGCACCGGCAAGAGCTCGATAGCCCGTTACTTCTCGACCTTCATCGGCGAGAAGTCCTTCTTCGTGCCGGTCCAGACCACCTGGCGCGACCGGACCTCGATCCTCGGCTATTGGAACGACTTCAGCAAGACCTACAACGAGACCGATTTCCTCGTTCGCCTCTACGAGGCCACTTACCAGTCGCAGGACATCAACGTCATGGTCCTCGACGAAATGAACATCGCCCGGATCGAGTATTACTTCGCCGACTTCCTCTCGATCATGGAGTACCCGGTCGACGAACGCTACCTCAAGATCATGAACGTTCCTTACGATTTCGTGACTCCGGAGCATCTCCCCGACGGCACCCTCAAGATCCCGGAGACGACCTGGTTCATCGGCACGGCCAACCGCGACGACTCGACCTACACGATCACCGACAAGGTCTATGACCGCTCGATCGTCATCTCCTTCAACGAGCGGAACGAGCCTTTTGCCGTCAAACGGATACCAGAACCGTATTCGATCTCCTATTCGAAGCTCATGTCTCTCTACGAAGCCGCCCAGAAAGACGAGGACAAGAAGATGAACAAGGCCGACTGGGCCAAGTTCCGGAACGTCCTCAACCGGGCCTACGAGGATTTCGAGCTCACCTTCGGCAACCGCGTCTACCACCAGATCGAACTCTTCGTTCCGGTCTTCGTCGCCTGCGGCGGCACCAAGGAAGAAGCCCTCGACTTCATGTTCGCCGAGAAGATCGCCAACAAGCTCGAAGGGCGCTACGAGGACTTCGTCAAGGATGCCCTCATTTCCCTCCGGGAAGAAATCGACAAAAACTACGGCAAGAACGGCTTCCCGCTCACCCGCGAGCGCCTCGCCCACTTGCTCCGGAGATTCTAATAGGGAGGAGCCATGGAGGGCTTTGAGAGCCGGTTCGAAAAATCCCTAGCCGCCCTCATCGGGAAAAGGGCCGCCTATTCCTCCTTCAGCGAGGAAAAGCTTTCCTTTACCTACGTCGATCCTTCGCGGAGCGAAATATCCGAGCTCTCTTCCCTCCTCGATACTTTCATGGGCATTGCCGGCTCCCCTCACCGCAAAAGCGAGCCCCACGAAATCGTCGAGCGGAGCGAGCTCGCTTCTTCTTTGACCCCCGACGAGTTTAGGAAGACCTACCTCGACTCTTCCTTCTGGCGGCAGAAGAAAGATGGTTCCTTCTATCCGGAATACGTTTACGGTAGCGAGTACGACGACAACCTTCTAACCTACGAGAACAAGGCGGTTTATTTCATCTTCTGCCTCATCAAGGCCCGCCTCGAGGAACTTTCGACCTCGGTCAAAGAAGAAGGGAACTCCCTCGAGAAGCTTTATCAGTCGCCTCTCGCCATCTTCCCGGATGAAGGCCCTCTTTATACGGCCGAGAAGCGGGGCAAAAGCGTCGCCGCCTACCTCCTCAAGAAGAAAGAGGACAGCTCCGGCGAACTTCTCCTCAAGGCTCTTAGCAAGGCCAAGCGCCTTCTTTCCTCCCAGTTTGCCCGGACGCTCATGAAGGCCAACCACGAAGTGATCCTGCCCCTCCAGCCGACGAACATCCTGATCCACGATTCCCGTTACAACCGCCTTTATCGTTACTACCTTTCCCATCTCAGCAAGGAAGGCAAAGGACGCCACGATTCACCCTATGTCTATCTGGCCTACCGGCTTCTCCAGGAAATGACGAAGGCCGGCTACCGTTTGGCCCAGGAGCCCAATTTCAAATACAAAGACGGAACCTTCACCATCACGGCCTTTACCTTCAGCCTCGACGGGTTTCTTTATCACTGCAAGATCGACGAAGACGTCCTTCGGATCGAGATTCTCTACCGCGGAGCCGTCTACCGGCGGGAAGTCTACCTCTACGACACCTTCCTTCCGACGGCCGATAACCGCGAAGTCCTCGCCCATCATTACGTCGTCTGCTTGAAGAATCTTTCCTCATCTTACGACGGAATCCTCGAGGTCGATCCTCTCAATAAAGAAGCGGTGTTCCCGCGCCTCTTCGCGGCCCTCTCCCTCGTCCTTCCCCTCGACGGGAAAGAACTCGACCATTGCCCCGTCTGCGGCTCCTCGGCCCTCGTTTCCTCCGCCAAGAAAGAGTTCCTTTGCCCCAAATGCGAATCGCTTACGGCCCTCCTCGGGGGCCGGGTCGATCCGGCGATCTGGATCGCTTCGATCAGGGGGAGATAGACATGAAGATCAAGAAATCCCTCGAAATCGACGTCGACAAGATTGCGAACGACCTTTCGCAGAATGCCGTCTCCATCGTCGATGTCCATAAATCCTACGGAGACCACGAGGTCCTCAAGGGCGAGAACATCGAAGTCCGCCGCGGCGAGATTTTCGGGTTGCTTGGCAAAAACGGGGTCGGCAAGTCGACGACCATCGATTGCCTCATCGGGGCCAAGGATTTCGACCAAGGCGAGATCAAGATCTTCGGCCTTCCGATCGACGAATATCCCCTCGAGGTGAAAAGCCTTTATGGGTATGTGCCGTCCGAGCCGCTTCTCTACGAGCAGATGACCGGCTACGAGTACCTTCAGTTCGTGGCCTCAGCCTACGGCCTCAGCCAAGAGGCCTTCGACAAGAACCTCGCCTTCCTCGACGGGGCCTTCCAGCTCGGGGAGGAAGCCCTTTCCCGCCCGATCGGCGGCTATTCGCACGGCATGAAGCAGAAGGAGGGGCTCATTGCCTCCCTTATCCACAACCCCAAGCTCTGGATTCTCGACGAGCCGACGGTCGGCCTCGACGTCATGGCCTACGAAACCCTCCTCGACATGATGAAGCGCTACCGCGACAACGGGAATACCATCGTCTTGACCTCCCACAACATCGACCTCATCGCCGACGTGACCGACCGGGTGGCCATCCTGAACGAAGGGAAGGTCGCGACCCTCATCGACTTCCACAAGGAGCCGCAGAAGCGGAAGGACCTGAAACTCGTCTTCTTCAAGGTCTACGGGGCCAAACTCTCATGAGTCTTCATATCTTCATCAACGAGCTGAAGGGACTCCTCCCCAAGGGGAGCCTTCTTTCGCGCGTCTTGAAGATCGCTCTCCTACTTGTCGCCATTGCCTGTTTCCTCGGGCTCGAGGTTTATATCTACCTGGCTCTCGACGGCCAGCTCAAGGACTTCTCAAGCTTCGGCTCGGGCGATTTCCTGCTTCTCTTCCTTTTCGTCTATTTCTTCCTCTCGGTCCTCGCTTCCTTGCCTTTGGCCGACCGTTGCCTTTACCGGAAGCTCGACGAGGAAATCCTCTCGCCCCTCCCGGTGAGCGACGACGACGTCATTCTCGGCAAGGGCCTCTATCTTTATGTCCGCCTCGTCGTCTCGACCCTTTTCCTCGCGACGCCCCTTCTCATTGCTTACGGGACGACGTCGAACATGATGCCCCAATACTACGTGTTGGCCGTCCTTTATCCGTTTGTCGTTTCCTTTGTCGCGATCGGCCTTCTTCTGGCCCTTTTGCCTCTTTATCACCGGCTGGCCCGTTTCATGAAGGGCAAGTTCCTCCTTCAGCTCATCCTCGGGGCCGGGGTGACGGTCGCTCTCTGTTTCCTATACCAGTACGTCCTCGAGCTCTTCCTGAACATCGTCCAGGGGAGCCGCCTCGATTCCCTCTTCTCGGCCTCGTTCCTGAGCGGCCTCCACGAAGCCGCTCCGTGGTTCATCCCGGTCAGCAACTACTTTGCCCTCATGAGCGGTGGCGACAAGGTCATCAGTAATCTCCTCTACCTCCTCGGGGCCATCCTTCTCATGGCGTTTCTTGGAATCTATCTCCTCACTTACCTCTATCGTTCCAACAAGGAACCGATGGCCGAAGAGAAGAAGAAAAAGAGAGAAAAGAAAGCCGCTTTGCGGGTGCTTTCGCCCTTCAAGGCCTTGCTCAAGAAAGAATTCATCCTCCTCTTCCGCAACGGAAGCTATCTCTTTTCCTTCTCCTCGCTCCTCTTCATGCAGCCTTTCCTTTCCTATGTCGTCATCGCTTCCCTCTCGAGGCTTCTCTATAGCAACCTTGCCATCTTCCTCAAGTACTTCTCGGAACTTCCCAACGGCGTTTCCCTCCTCTTGCTCCTCCTTTTTGCCTCCATCGTTTCCTCGGGGGCAGCCGACGGCATCACCCGCGAGGAAAAGGGACGCCTCTTCCTCAAGACCTCGCCCCTCTCCCCTTTCAAGATGACCTTGGCGAAGCTTCTTTTGCCCCTTGGGGTTTCCCTTTTCTCGTTTTATCTCAGCGCGATCGTCCTCGTGGCGACCGGCGAGATCGGCGTTCCTCTTTTCTTCGTCGCCCTCGTGAGCGGCACCTTCCTTGTGGCCTCGGTCTCGAGCTACGGCCTTCTTGGGGATCTCGCTTCCTATTCGGCTAGGGTCAAGGGCAAAGGCTTCTTCGGATCGCTTACGGCTATTGTGTCGATCGCCTTCCCTTTGCTCATTGCCCTCGTCCATTTTGCCCTCATGTTCTATAGCGGCCTTCCTTCTTTTGTTATCTACCTCATCGAGGTGGCCTTCAGCTTCCTCCTTCTCCTTCCGCTTCCCTTCGTCCCGCGGCGGCTCGACCGCCTGTATCTTGAAATGGAGGCCGGCGTATGAAGAAAACCCTGCCCGTCCTCTTGCTGGCCCCCTTCGCCGTCGCGATCCTCACTTTCGTGTCGATCACCCCGATCCGGAACCTCATCGCGGTCGATATCGACGGCATCTCCTGGGACTACCTCGACAGCGAAGGCTTCAAGGTCGGGGAATCCTACGAGCTCGAGGCTACCCCGATCTATGATGAGAACTTCACCTTGGCCGACGGGAACGACCTCGTCTGGACGAGCGCGGACGACGAAGTTGCTGCCATTAAAAGAAGCGGGGATGCCTTCTACCTCGATGCCATCCAGGAAGGCAGCTGCCGGATCACTTGCTCCAACGAGAAAGGGAGCGTCTCGCGGAATTTCCTCGCGACCGTCTACGAAGACGGGGCCATCACGATTGTCGATGCCGGGACCCCGGCCTCGGGCGATAGCTTCGAAGACGTCCGGACCTACGGCCAGTTCGACTATTCCTACGAGGGCGGGACCGCGACGAAGGTCCAGGCGGCCATCACTTTGTCCTTTGGGATCTATAGCGACTATGACGACGACGAGGTCGTGCTCAAGGAAGCCTCGAGCAACCTTTCCTACGCGGACTCGACCTTGACCGTCAAGGCGCCGGGCGCCTCCTATGCGACCTTCGCCCTCAAGAAGATGCCCTTCGTTACCGCGACCTATTCCTTCGACGTCCTTGAAGGCGCGGTGAACGTCAAAAGCTACGACGACCTCATGCAGGCGACCAATCTTTCGGAAGAGGGGGAAAGGATCTGCCTCCAGCGGAATCTTCTTTCCCTCAAGTCAACCTACAAGAGCGATGGCGACGGCGGCTACGTCGACGAGTATTTGAACGCGAATACCCGCCTTTTCGGGCGTTACGACTTTGGGCGGGAGACGACCTCCTTCGACATCTATGCTTTCGACACCACCTATCCCCACGACTACCTCGACGATTACTTTGCCCACAACCCCCCGACGCCAGGGCAAGAGGATTACCTCAAGGTGAGGACCGGCATCCATGTCCAAAAGGATTTCATCGGGAACGGCTTTGCCATCTCTTGCCAGGAGCTTTGCTACACCTACCACGGCGGCTACCTCGGGAACGGCCGCTGGAGCCCCTCGAGCGACGGGAGTAACGTCAGCGATTACTTCGAAGGGCCGCTTCCCTTCGTCTTCCTTGGGCCCTACGACCTCCAGGTCATCACTGCCTACGGGCAGGACAACTCGGCGATGTACGTCGAAGGGAACGACATCGAGATCTCTGATCTTAAGCTGATGGCCGTCGACAACGTCGACGACTTGAACCTCCTCGAGTACGTCGGCTCGACGATGGACGTCCTCGGGGCAAACGTCACCGTGTCCGACACCTACCTCCGGAACGGGCGGACGGCCCTCCGGGTCTACTCCTCCCCGAACTTCCTCCTCGACAATTGCTACCTCAACAACGCCCGCGAGTTCCTCCTTAAGGTCGGGAGCAACGAAGTGAGCCGCCCCGATCCTTCGACCCGGGTCGACGCCAGTTACGGCGGGGCACTCGCCCACGGAAGCCTCGAAGAGAATTTCGCCAGCGGCGGCGGGGCTGATCAGATTCTCGATGCCGCCGTCCGGAGTGGAGCCGACATCGCTTCGGCGATGGAAGCGATGAACGCCATCCAGTCCTCGCTCGACGCCTCCGAGCCGCTCGATGCCTGGGACATGACGGTGAGGAATACCTATTTCGAGACGAGCGGCCTCTTCTCCATCGCCTTCGAAAGCGTCTTCAACGGCGGCTATCTCTATAGCGGCGTCCCTTCCTTCGTCTCCGAGCTCCTCGACACCTTCATGGGCATGATGAACCTCAAGTCGGTCCCGCCCGATCGCATCGGCGGTGTCTCCCGCCCGGTGAACATGACCATCGAGGGCGATACCCGCTTCTACGACTACAAAGACATCTCATCGATCGACGCTAGCTGCCTCATCTACGAGCAGATCTCGGCCATCCTGGCCGGAATCGGGAGCGACAGCGGGGACCTCACTTTCCCGATCGACAGCTATTTCC
The DNA here is from genome assembly GCA_944358895.1 of uncultured Bacilli bacterium. Lineage (GTDB taxonomy): Bacteria > Bacillota_I > Bacilli_A > RFN20 > CAG-826 > UBA4951. The sequence continues at coordinate 24,245 of CALVSB010000006.1, forward strand.
CGATCAAGAACCTGCTTCAGACCGCGGCCGAGCGGGTCGGGTCCAACTACCGGAACGAGGACGGCAACTTCGTCCTCGGGGCCATTGCTTTCTACGGCGGGGGCCTTAACCTATCGACAGTCGATGTCTCGGGGATGGACGTCTCCCCTCTCGGAGGAGAGCTGAGCGTCGATTACGCAACGGCTTGCCTTTCCGGCATCGGCCTCGCCGAAGGAAACGAGCTCTCGGCGTATTTGGCCCGCTGCGTGCCCCTGGCCGCCGGGACCAACCCCTTCCGCTTCGTCCTGAGCGGCGACCTCAGGCAAGTCGAGAAGCCTTACCTATTCGGCGAAGTGGCCGATATCAATGCGCTCAAGGCGCGAGGAGGAAACTAAGATGAAAAGAAGGAACGTCCTATTGGCCCTGGCGGCCTTTGCCCTCGGGGCCGTCTCGCTCACGAGCTGCGGCTTCTTCGCCGGGAGCGGCACCTATTCGATCGACGAGGTGACGACCTCGACGACGGCCACCGGCGACACGGTGGTGACCATTTCCTATACGGACACCAGGCTGCCGGCGACGACCTTCACCATCCCCAAGGGCGAGACCGGGGTCGGGATCGCTTCGGCGACGGCGAGCGTCGACGAGGAAAAGAAGACGGTTACCGTCACCATCACTTACACCGACGACCGGGAGCCGACCGTCTATACCTATCCGATCGTCGAAGGGAACGGGATCGAAAGCGTGGCCCTCACCTACCAGGAAGGCAGCACGACCCAAGTCTATTCCTTCCACTTCGTCTACACGAACGGCGAGATCAGCGACGAAATCATTCTCCCAAAGGGCAACGGCATCGCCTCGATTACGGCGACGGCCAACGAGGAGGACGGCTCCACCGACGTCAAAATCACGATGGACGACGGGAAAGAGGTGACTTTCAACATCCCGAAGGGCGAGAAAGGCGATCCGGGCGAGGACGGCTTCTCCCCGGAAATCGTCGGGATCAGCCTCGGGGCCGACGGCAAATGGTATCTCTACGTCACCCGGGCCGATGGCGGAACCGACCAGAAGCCGATCGACGGGATGCCGACCTGGATCGTCGCCCAGGGCAACCCCAACGACAATCCGACCTATGACGACTACGCGACTGGCTACATCTACGTCGACACCTTGACGAGAACGATTTATTACAAGACGGCCGATAGCGGCTGGGTCATCTGGGTCGACCTCGGGCAGAAGGCGACCTACACGGTGACCTTCCACGCCGGCGAGGGCACGATCCCGCCCTCGGAGCTCGTCGGCTTCACCATCGGGGAAGGCAATACCTACAGCCTTACCGTGAAAGAAGGGTCGACGATCGACCTTCCGACCCCGACCGCTCCCGCCAGTCTTTCCTTTGAAGGATGGTACACGTCGAGCGAGCTCTCCGACCCCAACGTCGGCAAGATGACTGACCTCACCCCGGTTACGAGAAGCCTCGACCTTTACGCGATTTACGCGTGAGGTCGGGTCTTTCTTTGTATAATGGCCCTAGCATGAAGAAAGCTCTTTTGATTTTGACGCTCGAAAGCCCGGTTGCCGTGAGCAATGCCGCCCTTTACGGAGCCATCCTCGAAGCCCGGAAATCTTCCTTTATCGAGGGGATTTACGGGGCAAAACGCGGTTTGGAAGGCCTTTTGAACGACGACATCGTCGACCTTGAGAAGGAAGAAAAGGAAGAAATCGAGAAGCTTCCCTTTCTCCCGGGCTCGGTTCTCGGAACCTCCTCGATCACCCTTTCCTACAACGACTGCACCGGCGAGATGGCAGCCATTAAAAAGGTCATCGACCGCCTGAATGTCGGCTACTTCCTCCTCCTCGGGGGCCTCAAGACGGCCGAGCTGGCTCTTTCCTTATCGACGTCCTTCCTCCTCGGGGGAATCGAGGCCTCGGTCCTTTCCCTGCCGCTCAGCGAGGAAAACGCGGTTCCGATGAGCGACCACTCCCTTGGCTATCCCTCGGCCGCGATGCGCCTCCTTTCGAGCGTCCGCTCGGTCGTCGACGTCGCGCACTCCATTTCTACGAAGAAGATCTACCTCCTCTCCGTCGAAGGCACGTATAGCGGCTATCTTTCTTCCTCGGCTTTCCTTCTGCCCGAAGCGGCCCGTCCTGACCTCATCTACCCCCTCGAAAGCGAAGCCTCGGGCGAAGAAGTCCTCTCCGCCGTCAAGGAAACGCTTGCTTCGAAAGGGCAGGCCATCGTCTTGGCCGACCGCGGCTTCCTCGACCGGGTCCATCTCGATGATCTTCCCTTCGAGGCCCCTCTCGAGACGATTCCCCTTTCCTATTTCCACCGGGTCGGCCCGGAGGGCCTATCCTCCCTCGACGTCTGGGAGGCCGAGTCGGCCGCCCGGCTGGCCGTCCTTTCCTTCAAGAACGGGGAAAGCGGCAAGATGGCCTCGATCGTCCGGGAAAAGGATGCCCCTTACGAATCGAGCCTGACCCTTGTCCCGCTCGGGCAAGCGGTGGGCACGAGGCGGCCTTTCCCCAAGGAGTGGATCCTTTCCCCGAGCGAAGGAAGCGACGAGCTCCGCGCCTATCTTTCGCCCCTCGTCTCGGGCGAAGCCAGCGCCCCGTCGACCCTTCCGCTCAAGGCGGCCCCCAACCTTCTTTATAAGAAGGTCTAGTTTGCCTATAATGGCAACGCAAAGGAGCAAAGAAACATGTTACTAGTACTCTGCCGGCACGGGCAAAGCGAGTGGAACCTCAAGAACCTGTTCACTGGCTGGACCGACGTCGACCTCTCCGAAAAAGGCGTCGAGGAAGCTAGGGAAGCGGGCAAGGCCCTCAAGGCCAACGGCTTCAGCTTCGATGTCGCCTACAGCTCGGTCCTCAAGCGGGCCAACCGCACGATGGATCTCATTCTCGAGGAACTCGGGGAAGAAAACATCGAGAAGCACTATTCCTGGCGGCTCAACGAGCGCCACTACGGCGCCCTCCAGGGCCTCAACAAGGCCGATAGTGCCAAGAAGTGGGGCGACGAGCAAGTCCACGTCTGGCGCCGCAGCGCCAACGTACCGCCGCCTGCCCTCACGAAGGACGATCCGCGGTTCCCGGGCAACGACCCGAAGTACCAAGCCCTCGTCAAGAGCGGCGAGATGAGCGAAGAAGACCTCCCGCTCACCGAGTGCCTCGTCGACACCGCCAAGCGCGTCAAGCCGTACTTCGTCGGCACCATCCTCCCGGCTCTCGAAAGCGGGAAGAAGGTTCTCATCGCCGCCCACGGCAACAGCCTCCGGGCCCTCGTCATGGAACTCGAGCACCTCACGGCCGACGAAATCGTCTCCGTCGAAATCCCGACCGGGAAGCCTCTCGTCTACGCACTCGACGACAAGACCCTCGCGGTCAAGAAGAAGTACTATCTCTAAAGAGGAGCCAAAGAAGGGACCCTTCGGGGTCCTTTTTTTTCGTCGGTCTCCTGTTCGAAAGGCCATAAGTAGAAAGCCCGGAAGGCAAGATTCCATGCGGACAATGGCTTTCTGCGCGCGATTTTCGGTTTGCGAACGCCCTTTCTTTGCCCTAATCTAGGCTTGCATAAACAAGGAGGCTTTCTCATGGCCCGTAAACCTATCGTTGCCCTTATCGCCTCGGCCGCGTTGCTCGCTTCGTGCGGACATACGGCGGTGGAATCTTCATCCTCGACCCCGGCGGAAGAGTCGTCTTCCTCTTCCAGCGTCGTCAAGACGCCGGAACAGCAGTTCCAGACCGAGATTACCAAAGGCCTCGTCAAGTTCGCCGCGGCCGAGCGGATCCAACTCAACGTCGATCTTGCCCTCTCGGGCAGCGTGACGATGGTGAACTACGCCCTCGACGAAGACAAGTCGACCGCGGAAGTTCCTGTTTATACCGATCAGATTGCCTCGACCACGGAGATTGACATCAACGAGCTGACGATCGACGGCGACCTCATTGCCGAGAACATCCAAGGCGACGACGGCGACTTCCGCCTCGGGGCCACCTCGACCGGGGTCCTCGACCTATCGATCCCGATGGGCGACTCGGCGATGGCCATCAAGGATGACCACCTCGATTTCTCGGCTTACGTTCTTGACGACAAGGTCTACATCGATGCCTCGGGCATTCTCGAGTCCTACATGCCGATCGTAATGATGCTTCTCCAGCAGCAGGGACTGACCAATCTCCCGCCGCTGACGACTCCTTTCTATATCCAAAGCGACGCCACGACGATGACGGGCATCAAGGAAGGCTTCCTCACCTACGGCCGGACCCTCTTCACCAACTTCACCGAGGCCTTCGGCGAGCCCGAGTACAGCAACCAGAACCACACGGCCAGCATCGAACTCACGACGCCGGCTCTCGAAACTCTCCTTCAGGGACTAGATCCGGCTGCTGCCGCCTCCCTTGAAAAGTTGACCTTGGACAACCTCGTTCTCTCCGAGACGTTCACCGATCCTTCGATGGAATACAGCGTCAACGGCGGAGTGGCCATGGACACGGTCAACCTCGGCAACGGCTCCGGCTTGGCCTTCGACCTCGATCTCGACCTCAAGGTCGGGATGACTTATAGCGCTCCCGTCCTCAACGTCCCGTCCGACGACGTGCTTGCCACCTATCAGGAATACGTCCCGACCCCGGCGGCGGAATGACCTTAACCCCTTGCCCTTCTTCGGAGGGGCTTTTCTTTTAGGCCTCTTCCTCCGCTTTCATTCTTTGTTAAACTAAAACTACCTTCAGGAGGTAAGAATCATGAAAAAAGCCGCTCTCTTATCGCCCCTCGGCCTCGTCGGCTTGCTCTTCGCTTGCACCCCGAGCCAGGTGACGGTCGCCTTCCCCAGCCAGAAGGGCGAAGCCGACTATGCTTCCTTCTCGACCTCGTACGCGGCAGCCAAGGCCACGGCCGAAGCCTCGGATGGCTTCAAGCTCGATGCCAAAGCTACCGGGACGCTTAACTATGCAAGTAGCGGCACCAAGCTCGACCTCAACGAACTCGATGCCACCTTCTCCCTCACGGCCGTCGGGCTGAACGAAAAGAAAGTCGATGACCTCGCCCTCGGCATGACCTCGAAAGGCAAAATCAGGATGGCCGTCGAAGCGGGCTCGGACTCCCTCGACATCGACACCCCGATCGATGCCTCGATTTACCTTCAGGACGGCCGGATGTACGCCGACCTCACGAAGATCGACTGGGCTTCGATCGCCGGGAATAGCAGCCTCCCGCCCGCCTTGTCCCAAAAGGTCGTGACGACGGCCCTAACGAGCGACGAGGAAGCGGCCAATATGGTGAGCGAGCTCCGGAGCATGCTGAACGAAGGCTTCTTCAACCTGGGCCCCATGGAGGGCGGAACCTATTACGAGTACTCCGACGGATCGGTCGGGCTTGAAATCACCTTGGATAAGGAAAGCCTGGCCATGATCATTGCCATGAATCTTAGCTCTGGTTCGACCATGGAAGAGACCCAAGCCGCGGCGGATGAAATCGCCAAAAACCTCTCGGTCAGCACTTGCGTCGCCAAGATGGCCTACGGAAACGACGTCGTCCATTCCGCGCTTGACATGGACTTCACTTACGGGGCCGAGGGCAACGGAATCAAAGTCGACATGACAGTCGACATCGGAATTGCCTTCTCGGACGAACTCGACGTCTCCTTCCCGACCGACCTCGACGCTTACGTCGAAGCCGCCTGATTGATTAACAAAAAAAGAAAGTCCATCCTCGCCGGATGGACTTTTCTCATGGCTAAAGTTGGTGCCTGGCGACCGTGTTCACCAGAAGGAGCAAGGCTTGGGCCTCGGGGCTATTGCTGAACAAATCCTTATGGAAGACAGGCTTTTTGCGGTGCTTTTTAGCTCCGTAGCACGTTAGCAAAAAGCGCTTCATCATCTTTTCCGAGAGCCGGCGGAAGGTGAAGAAATTGCCTTCGTCCTGCGGGGATACCTCGTCTTCGAGGCGGCCATGGATGAGATAGTCCATCTCGCGGAGGGTGTACTCCTTGAGGGGATCGATCCCCAGGGCCTTGGCGGCCATTTCGGCCGTCTTCATGAGATAGGCCGTCGCATGGTGCCGCTTGCCAGGATCGAGCCCGAGGGCCGTGGTAATGGCCTCGAAGGAGTAGGGGTCTTTTTTGAAAAGCTGGCGGGCGAAGCGGTCGGCGATGTCCTTCTCGCTTTGCTTCACGACGAAGTAGTAGTCGTAGCCTTTGTTGAGCTTCAAGGCTTTCCGGGCATCGAGGTAGCCGAGGGTCATGTTCTCGTCGAGCCGCTTCCTCGTGAAATCCATGATCGTCCCGATGTCGCGGTTGGGGGCGATGAGGGTCACGTTCGGGAGGCGGGTCAACTCGTAGTTTTGGGGAATCTTCGGGATGGCCGGCAGGCAAATGGCGACGATCTCGCTGGCCCCGCGCTTGACCGCGAGGTCGATCGGCAGGTTGTTGGTGAAGCCGCCGTCGACCCATTTCTTGCCGTTGTAGGAATGGACGGGGAAAAGCGGGTAGCAGGCCGAGGTGGCTAGGAGCGCTTCCCTGATCTCGTCGGGCGGAAGGCCGTTCAAGGTGACGTCGACTTCCTTGAGGGAAGGGTAGGAGGTCACGACGATGTCGATCGGTGTCTTGCAGGCCGAAATCTTCGCATAGTCGATTTCCCGGTCCATCATCTCCTTGAAAGGCTGGATGTCCGCGCCGCGGTGGGAGATGTAGCTTTTGGCGAAGGCTAGGATCTTGCTCGTTTGGACTTTTCGGGCCTCGTTGAAGAAATTGGCGGAAAGGGAAAAGCCGTCTTTCATGACGTCGTCGATGTCGACTTGGTCCCAAAGGCGTTGGCACTTGTCGAATTCGTCGAGGGCGACGAAGGCGCCGATGAAGGCCCCAATCGAGGTCCCGGCGACATAAGAAAAGCGCTCGCCGGCTTCGCGGAGGGCTTTCCAAGCACCCATTTCGTAGGAGCCAAGAGAGCCACCACCGCAGAGGACGAGCGCTTTTTCCATCGCTTTACTTTAACTAATCAGAACTCGCTCTTCCAGAGCCCGTGGAGATTGCAGTATCCATAGGCCGTCCCGTGCTCGAGGGCCGGGAAGCGGGCTTCCGGCTTTTCGCCCGGGTGGAGATGCTTGACGTAAACGGTGTCGCCCGATTCGATGGCGATCCAGTTGATGAGGTGGCTCTCGATCATCGGATGCTCGACGGCGCCGACCTTGACGATGAGGGTTTCCCCGTCGCGGATGACTTCCGGAACGTGCTTCTCGGTAGCCGCGTCGACGCTATTGGCATTGAGGAGCTCCATCTTTTCCCCGCAGCAGACCGGGGTCGGGCCTTTGTCGACGAGGGAGAGAACGACGTTGCCGCAATGTTTGCAGTAATAGACTTTCATTTTGTGCTTCCTCCTGAAGTAGTGTCTCCATTATAGAGGGATTGGCCGATTGTTGGCCAAAGACGCTCACTCGTCGAAGGGGCGATCCATCTTCACCACGAAGTTGACCTTCGGCACGTTGTCCTTGAAAGCCTCCTTCAAGGCTTCGAAGGCCGATTCGAGGGTGACCTTGCTCTCGAAAGGGATGAGGATGTCGAAGATCATGTTCATGTGGGTGGGCCCGGAAACGAGACGGAAGTCGTGGAGGGTGACCTTTTCGTCGAGCCCCTTGAGAACCGCGAGGCACTTCTCCTTGGCTTGGTCGGTCGCTTTGTCACCGATGAGGATCGGGTCCATGTGGATCGAAATCTCGCAGTCGAACTTTTTGCGGATGCCGTCCTCGAGGTTGTCGATGAGGTCGTGGGCCTCGAGGATATCCATCTTCGCGTCGATCTCGGCGTGGAAGGAAATGAAGGACTTGTTCGGGCCGTAGTTGTGGACGAGGACGTCGTGGACGCCTTGGATGCCCTTGTGGGTCATCGCGTAGTCGACGACATCTTGGACGAAGCTCTTCTTGGCCGCCTCGCCGAGGAGCGGCTTTGAGGTATCGACGATCATCCTGATGCCGGCGATGAGGACGAAGATGCTGACCGCCATGCCGAGGTAGGCATCGAGGAAGCCCCAGTTGAGGGTATAGGTAAGAATGGCCGAGACGAGGACGGCGGTGGTCGCGAGGCTGTCGGTCAAGGAGTCGACCGAGGTGGCCTTGAGGGCCGGGCTGTCGATGATCTTGCCCATCGTGTAGTTGAAATAGCCCTGGAAGAGCTTGAGCAGGATGGCAATCCCGAGGATGACCATCGAGACGATGTCGTAGCTCTGGGTCGTGCCGTCGATGGCTTTCTCAAGCGAGGACTTGAAGAGTTCGACGGCCACGAGGACGACGACCATCGAGACGATGAGGCCGGCAATGTATTCGACGCGGCCATGGCCGAAGGGGTGGTCGGCATCGGCTGGCTTGTTGGAAACCTTGAAGCCGATGAGGGAGACGACGCTCGAAGCCATATCGGTCAAGTTGTTCACCGCGTCGGCGATGAGAGCTACCGAGAAGCCGCCGGTCGGAAGGGCCAATATGATGGCCGCGGCCGCCTTCAGGACGACGAGGATGAAGTTGGTGACGATGCCGAAGACCGAGGAGAGAATGCCGTGTTCCTCCCGGACTTTCGGGTCGTGGACGTTTTGATAGTCCTTGATGAACAGTTTTCTTAGAAGCGTAATCATAGCCGCGTAATTATATTCCTCTCCTCATAAATGAGGAGAAAAGAGTTATCTAGTAATAAAAACTAAATTAACTTGATTAAGTAACTAGAAGGCTTATCATATGGGCATGACCGTAAGAGAAATCGAACTTCCCAATTACAGTTTGGCCCAGGAACTGTGGAATGCCATCAGCCACGGTCTTGGAACCCTTATCGCCTTGATCGGCGGGCCCTTTCTCCTCATCAAGTGCGCGGAGACGGGCGATGCCTGGCGGATCGTTTCCTGTTCGATTTTCCTTTTTGCCATCCTCATCATGTACGTCTTTTCCTGCCTTTACCACGCGATGGGGCGGAATGCCGGGAAGAAGGTCCTGCGGGTCATGGACCACGATATGGTCTTCGTCCTCATCATGGGGACCTATACCCCTTACTGCTTGGTTAGCATCCGCGAATATTCGCCGGCCTGGGGTTGGTCGATCTGGGGCATCGTGATGACGCTTGGCATCGTCGGAATCGTCCTCAACAGCTGCAACATCAAGAAGTTCGCCATTTTCTCGATGATCGACTACATCCTGATGGGCTGGGCTTGCGCGATTGCCTTCTACCCTCTCGTCATGGCCCTAGGCTGGTGGCCGGGCACGGCCCTTCTCCTCATGGGCGGGATTGCCTATACGGTGGGGGCGGCCCTCTACGGCCTTGGCAAGAAACATTCCCCCTGGTGGCATAGCGTCTTCCATTTCTTCTGCCTGGCCGGAACGATCCTGATGTTCATATCCATTTACCTAGCGGTAGCCTGATGGCACAATCTAGGCCGTGAAAAAGTTTGGTCTATGGTCGCTTCTCGTTCTCCCTTTCCTCGCTTCCTGCGGGCTTGACTTGGGAACGGAAGGCTTTGGCTACCTCGAGGCCGATGCGGCTTTGCCGCAGGCCGCGGAAGTCAATTTGACCTACCACGACTTCTTTTACCAGGTCGACGTGGGATCGAGAAAATGCCTGCCCCCGACCGGCGAAAGCCATCTCTTGGTCATTCCGGTTGCCTTCGAGGATTTTCCTTTCGACCAATACATCGTCCAAGAGCTCGAAGTCGTCTATCAGGCCAAAAACAACAATTATCCATCTGTTTCGTCTTTTTATGAGACTTCTTCCTATGGCCAAAAACAACTGACGTTTGAAATAGCCCCCGTTTTCGATACCGACCTCACGTTGAAAGAAGCCTTTGACCGAGCAGGGTCGAAGCGTTTATCGTCCTATCTCCTGCCTTTGGCGGTCAATGCCTACGAAGGCGATCTGACCTCCTTCGATGGCGACCAGGACGGCTATCTCGACGGGGTTGTCCTTGTCTATAGCGCCCCCGACTACCAGTCCTACGACTACTCCTCTCTTCTAAGCGAAGATGAGGAGGCTGAGCTTTGGGCCTATACCTACAACCTAAGCGGCCAGCCGGCCAATCACGAACGTCCTTCGCCCTTTGCCTATTCCTGGATTTCCTCTTCCTTCATCGGGAAAGGAGCAGCGGGGGGACTATCCTACGACCCTCATACCTTCATTCACGAAATGGGACATCTCTTCGGGCTCGACGACTACTATTCGACCGATCGGACCGATCCCTCTTCCTCCGCTCCGGCGAACGAGAAGTACCGCTCGCCCCTCGGGATGCTCGACACGATGGACTACGGCCTCCTCGACCACAACGCCTTCAGCAAATGGAGCCTTGGATGGATCAATCCCTACTACGTCGAAGAAGAGACCTTCGGAGGCAAAGCCTCGATAACCATCGAAGTGAAGGACCTAGTTAATTACGGGGAAGCCATCTGCCTTCCGGCCCGGGGTCATGAATACTTTGGGAATGCTTTTGGTGAGTATCTTCTCCTCGAACTTTATTCCCCGACGGGTCTCAATGCCTACGATGCCGGGCGGCATTACCAAAGCGGCTACCCCAACGGCTACTCGATGCCGGGAATCCGCCTTTACCACGTCGATGCCCGGATGTGGGGAAAGGGCCAGGCTTTCGGCAACGCTTACTATGAAGGCAACCCCGCCGACATCAACTGGGGCCACCTCGGGGCGAACCCCCTCAACGCTTCCTACGATGTCGCCGCCAGCAACACCTACAGTCAGTCTTCCCCGGCTGATCGGCGTTTCAACCTTCTCCATCTTCTGGAAGCTGATGGAACCTACACCTTCCAAAACGGTGAATTCGAGGAAAAAGGTTATCTTTTCGGGGCTGACAACTCGACTCTTTTCTATCCCGATGCCTCCCATGGTACCTTCGACATGAAACGTTTCGCCGCTTTCTTCGTCAACGAAGACGACGAGGGTCGAGGCCTCTTCAACGACGGCAGCGCGTTTGGCTACGCCATCAGGATCAACGGAATCCGGTCGCTTGAAGAAGGCGGACACGAGGCCTCAATCACCATCTCGCTGGCATAATCGCTATAATTGCATACTCATGGCAAAGAAAAAGGACAGCGGCCTGCTTCTCGAGAACCGGCGGGCCCATTACGAATACTTCCTCTCGGACTTCCTGACGGCCGGGCTCGTCCTGACCGGGACGGAAATCAAGTCGCTGCGTCGCCGCGACGCTTCGATCAGCGACGCCTACGTTTTCGTGCGCGACGGGGAAGCCTACGTTGCCAACATGCACATCGCTCCCTACAAGGAGGGGAACATTTTCAACGTCGACCACCTCCGGGACCGGAAGCTCCTCCTCAACAAGAAGGAAATAGCGAAACTGGGCGCTTCGCTCAAAGAAGGAGGTCTGACCTGCGTTCCGACCAAATGTTTCCTTTTCCATGGCCGGGCCAAACTCGAAATTGCCTTGGCCAAGGGCAAGAAACTCTACGACAAACGCCAATCGATCAAGGAAAGAGACCTTTCGAGGCGGATCAAGGATGCCCGCAACAGCGGCGGATCGTCTGAGAATTAGATGAATTACGCTTCCGCCCTCGCTTATCTAAGGTCCATCGACCTCACGATGGTCCGTTACGAACGTTCCCATTTCGACGCCTTCGTGAAGGACAAGGGCCTTTCCCTCAAAGTTCCCTTCATCCACATCGCCGGCAGCAACGGCAAAGGCTCAACGGCCTCTTTTCTCTACCGTTCCTATCTAGCGGCCGGCTACAAAGCGGCTCTTTTCTCGAAGCCGTTCCTCTATGAAGAGAAGGAAATGATTTCCTACCTCGGGCGGGACATTGCCGACGAGGTCTTCGCTTCCTACGTCGAAAAGATGAAGGGTGACTTCCAGAAATATTCGCTGAGTGCTTTCGAAGCCCTCGTCGCGGTGGCCTACACCTATTTCAATGACGTCAAGCCGGACATCGCGATCATCGAAACGGGGATGGGCGGCAGGCTCGACGCGACGAACATCGAAGGGGCTATTCCGGTCCTTTCGATCGTCACCAGCGTCTCCCTGGAGCACACGCGCTTCCTGGGCGACTCGATTTCCTCGATAGCATCGCATAAAGCGGGGATTATCAAAAATGACGTGCCTTTATTGATGGGGGAAGTGCCTTTTGAGGCCCGAAAAGTGCTCGAAATCGAGGCTCGAAAGAAAAATTCGCCCGCAAAAGGCGTTTCTAATGTCCAAAACGTCCATTATGAGAGTCCCTATCTTTCCTTTGATTACGGACCCTATCGGAATCTTCTCATCCCGTCGATGGCCACCTATTTAGCCATCGACGCAGCGATGGCCATCGAGGCTTTGCTCATGCTCCGCCTCTCTTTCCCGGTTTCAGAGCGGGCCCTTCGCGAAGGCCTCATGAAAGGCGTCCTTCCTTGCCGAATGGAAAGCCATCCTCCTTTTATCTTCGACGGAGCCCACAACCCGGAAGCGGCCCAAGCATTGGCGGCTTCTTTGTCCGCGGCTCTTCCGAAGAAGCCGGTTTTGGTCTTTGCTTCCTTCAAAGACAAGAACGTTGCCGAGGAACTCAAGATCCTAGCGCCGGCCTTCGAAGAGATTCATCTCACTACTTTTGCCCACAAACGAGCGATGGGGCGATCCGACTTTGCCTACAAAGGCGTCCATTATCCCTTCGACGATGATGTATCGAGCCTTGTTTCCCACCTGCTTACGAAATGGAGCGACCGGCGCATTGTCTTTGCCGGTTCCATCGCCTTTGCTTCCTATGCCCGGAAGCTCTTTGGAGGAGAAGAAATATGAAACCCATTTACATGTCGCCGGGACGAAAGCTTGCCTACGGATCCCTTTTCTTGGCGCTGGCAATCGTTTCGACCGGCGTCTTCAAATTGATACCGATGGGAAACCTGTACTTCCTGCGCTTTTCTTTGACCCCGTCGATCATTGTTTTCGCTTCCCTTTTCCTCGGCCCCGTCTACGGAGCAGCGGTGGGCGGGCTTAGCGATCTAATTCCGGCCTTCCTCGTCCCGACGGGCGAATGGAACTTCTTGATTACGATCGTGTATGTCCTTTTTGGGACATTGCCCTGGTGCGTCAACGCATTGCTCAAAAAGTATCGATTCCTTAACAGTTCGTTGTCCTTGGTCATCATGTCCTTGGCCGCGACGCTGGTTTTCTATGGTTACGCGATCGCCGAAGGCGGCCTCCACGCTTTCTTTGGCGAGCAAAGCGACATCTTAACCCCAATAATTCTAGTCCTTGTGGCATTACTCAATGTTGGAGGCTCACTCCTTGCTTTCCTAAAGCTGAGAAAGCGTCCGATGAAGCGGGCTCTCCTTCTCGACGTTGCGGCAGTCGAACTGCTGGTTGGGTCATTGTTGAAGGCATTGGCTTTCTATCTCTACCTTACTCTTTTGGCCAGCTCGCCCTCCCCACTGCCGTTTGTCTTCATCCTTGCCATGCTGTTGATGGGGCTTCCTTTGAACATCGCCTTGGATTATTTTTTCGTCAATGTATACGTTTCCGTGGCTTCAAAACTCGGCTTGAATCATGTAGAGGATGACTAGATGGCAAAAGGTGAAGATAAAAGGGTGGAAAAAGAGCCCGATTTAGAACCCGAAATGACGCCGGAAGAAAAGCAAAAAGAGCGCGTTTTCTATGTCAAATGGGGCTTATTTTTTGGAATTTTGCTCATTCTGATGCTCACTTGTCTCATTGCCATTTTTGCCCTCTGAACATCTTTTTGCTCAAAAATCAACGTGCCTGTTTTTGAGGCAAACTTTTTAAAAAGTTGGCAAAATCGGCTTTACAATGCTTGAAATCCCATTCTAGTTCGTCAATGATAAGTCTGGGCACGGAATTTACTATGGACTTTAACAAACCTCGCCGCAGCAATGCGGTATACGTCGACCTCAAAGGTCGGAAACTAATCTCCGGGCGCAACGCTCAGCTTTTCACCCCGCATGAATGGACGATTCTCGTAGCCCTATGGAATTGCATGCCGCATGCCGCCAAACGCAGCGATCTCATCAAAGCCATCTGGGGCGACGTCACCAGCGACAAAGCCACAAGGACGGTCGATGTCCACATTGCGGCCATCCGGAAGAAACTCAGTTCCATCGACGTTGGGTCGATCGACTCGATCTATGGTCTTGGCTATCGATTCATCCCCGGTCGCAAGAAGCTGATCTTCAGCGACTCCGAAAAGGAGATTTGAGGCCTGAAAAAGGCCTTTTCTTTAAACGATGTCCAATTGCCTCCCCTTGATGAAAGAGGCCGGCGGAAAGACAATCTTGCCATGAGCAACGACAAGCTTCCCATCAAAGAACGCTACTTCGAAGGAGATGACTCCTTCACCAAGGATTACGTGAAGAGCCTCGATACCAACGACGTGCGTTTCTGGGACGCTTACGCCAAGGCCATCGATCAATACGTTTCCGCCAAAAAGGAAAAGTAGTTCCCTTCATTCGCTGACGGGGTTTCGACCCCGTTTTCTTTTGCGTTGCGTTCTGGACGTAAAAAAACACTTGTGACAGTCTGAAATCGCTAATTTGTTCGTTTTCCGGTCCTTTTATCTTTTTAATTTCCGGCCTCGGGGTTAATCTATCAGCATGGAACAAAGCAAGCTTTGGCAAAAAGGAATCGTTTACCAGATCTACCCGCGCTCTTTTGCCGACTCCAACGGGGATGGAATCGGCGACATCCCGGGAATCATTTCGAAACTCGACTATTTGAAGTCCCTTGGAATTTCCATCCTTTGGCTTTCCCCCGTTTACCCGACCCCCAACGCCGACTTCGGCTATGACATCTCGGATTACATGGGCATCAATCCCGAGTTCGGGACAATGGACGACTTCGACCGCCTCATCAAGGAAGCCAAGAAGCGGGGCATCCGCATCGTGATGGATCTCGTCGTCAACCACACCTCGGACGAGCACCCCTGGTTCAAGGCCAGCAAGGACGCCAATTCCCCTTATCACGAGTATTACATCTACAAGAAAGGCCCTAGGCCTGGGGTTCCGCCCAATAACTGGACGAGCAACTTCGGAGGGCCGGCCTGGGAGTACGTTCCCGAGATCGACGAGTGGTATCTGCACCTTTTTTCCAAAAAGCAGCCCGACCTCAACTGGCGGAGCGAGAAAGTGATCGAGGAGGTGGAGAAGGTTCTCCGCTTTTGGCTCGATAGAGGCGTCTATGGCTTCCGCTGCGACGTCATCAACCAAATCTACAAAGAGTCGTTCGAAGACGGCAAATGGAAGCCTTGGCTCATCGGGCAGGAACGCTACCTCATGAAGGAGGGCAACCACGCGATCCTCAAACGCCTCCACGACGATGTCTTTGCCCACTACGACTGCATGACCGTCGGGGAAACCTACAACGTCGATTTCAAGAATGCCCGGCGCTTCATGGACGGGGAACTCGACATGGTCTTCCAGTTCGACACGATGAATGCCGACAAGGTCATCGTCCCGATCTTCGTGACGAAGCGGTGGCACAAGAAATTCAAGAAGACCCTCTCCGATTGGGAAGAGCAGGTCAACTGGAACGCCGTTTACCTCGAGAACCATGACCAGAAACGCTCGGTCTCCCGCTTCGGCAGCAAGACGAAACACGACCTTTCGGCCAAAATGCTGGCCACTCTTCTCTTGACCCTGAAGGGAACTCCTTTCATTTACCAGGGCGAGGAAATCGGGATGGAGGACTATCCCCTCTTCAAGAAGAAGGAGTACAAAGACCCGGTCAATTTCTGGCTCTACGGGCTCCTAAGGAAGTTCCACTTCTCCGACAAGCAGTGCCTGCGCTTCGTCAACAACATGAACCGCGACCATGCGCGGACCCCGATGCAGTGGGACGATGGCCCGGCGGCCGGCTTTTCGAGCAACCAGGCGACGTGGCTGCCGGTCAATCCCAACTACAAGAAGTACAACGTGAAGGCCGAGGAAGCGAATCCGGACAGCGTCCTTTCCTACTACCGGAAGCTGATCAAACTTCGTTCGAGCGACGAGGTCCTCGTCCTCGGCTCTTACGAAAAGATGGACACCAAATCCTCGATCTTTGCCTATTACCGCCTCTACGGGGGCAAGATGCATTTCGTCCTCCTCAATCTCACCGACCGGCGGGTAACCCTTCCGAAAGCCATCCGGGAAATGAAAGGGAAGGTCCTCCTCAGCAACTACGAAGGGGCGGGCTTCACCTACAAGAAGTTCCTGCGCCCCTACGAGTCGTTGATTGTCGATCTAAGCGAATAATAGCCGCAAAAAGCCATTGTTTTATTTGAAAAAAAGTTAAGCGGATTTTGATGCGCTCGCTTTTGACTCGAACCGGCTTCTCTTTAGAGAAGAGAAACCCGGCTCTTTGTTGTATACTTCCCTAGCCTAAGCCGGGCTTAGGGGGATTTTTTATGGAAGAACACCGCAAAGACTATCTAAGCTGGGACGAATACTTCATGGGCATTGCCCTCCTTTCGTCGATGCGGAGCAAAGATCCCTCGACCCAAGTCGGCGCCTGCATCGTCGATAGCGACAAGAAGGTCGTCTCGATCGGCTATAACGGCATGCCGCGGGGGATCGACGACGACAAAATCCCCTGGGGCCACGGGGAAGGGCTCGAAAGCAAGTACCTCTACGTTTGCCATGCCGAATTCAACGCCATCCTCAATGCCCGGGGCGGGAGCAACTTGCGGGGCTGCACGATTTACGTGACGCTCTTCCCCTGCAACGAGTGCGCGAAAGCCATCATCCAGACCGGCATCAAGGAACTCGTCTACCTGAGCGACAAATACGCCGGCGGAACGATCTACCTTGCCTCCCGGAAGCTCCTCGAGATGGCCGGGGTCAAAGTCCGGGCCTACGAAGGCAAGGCCTTGGAGATAAAAACCAAATGAACCCACACTCGCCGCTCGGAAGACGGATCGTCATCTATCTGATCGTCATCTTCCTGATCCTCGGTTCCTGCTTTGGGATCGTCGCCGGAGCCGTCGGCTTCGACAACTGGGTATCCTATTTGATCCTCGGGATCGTCGCCTTCCTCATCCTGGCTCTTATCGCCGGAAACGAAATTTACATTTGGCTTTTGCGAAGGAAATCAAAGAAATGAAAGCATTATCGGTCAACCATCTGTCCTTCGCGTACGCCGAAGGCGACCCCTTGGTCATCTCCGATCTCTCCTTCGATGTGGAGGAAGGGGAATACGTCTCCCTCATCGGGCATAACGGCTCGGGCAAATCGACCCTGGCCAAAGTCGTGACCGGGCTGTTAGGCTTCCGCTTCCAGGGGAGCGTCGAGGTTTTCGGCCTCTCTCTTTCCAAAAGCACTGTCCGCGAGGCGCGGAAGAACATCGGCCTCGTCTTCCAGAATCCCGACAACCAGTTCGTCGGCTCGACCGTCGAGGAAGACATTGCCTTCGGCCTCGAGAACCACTCGGTGCCCCGGGAGAAAATGCAGGGCATCATCGACACCTTCGCCAAGGAAGTCGGGATGGAAGCCTTCCTCAAGAAAGCGCCGGAAGGCCTTTCCGGCGGCCAGAAGCAGCGGGTGGCCATCGCCGGGGTCCTCGCGATGAATCCGCGCCTCCTCATCCTGGACGAGGCGACGAGCATGCTCGATCCCTCGGGCAAGAAAGAGATTCTTTCTCTCATTCATCGCCTCAAGAAGGAAAATCCATCCTTGGCCATCCTTTCGATCACCCACGACGTCGAAGAAGCGGCCAAAAGCGACAAGGTCATCGTCCTCAACGCGGGAAAGAAGATCGAGGAAGGGAAGCCGGTCGACGTCTTCAAAGACCAAAAAGCCCTCGAGGCCATCCGCCTCGACGCGCCGTTCGTCTATCGGCTGGCCAATGCCCTCCGGGAACGGGGGATCGACGTTCCGTCCGATATCGTGAGCGAAGATGCTCTTGCGAGGTGGTTATGCCGATAGCTTATAGGAACGTTTCCTTCGTTTACTCGGCCGGTTCGCCGTTCGAAAGCGCCGCCCTCCGGGGCATCGACTGCGCCATCGAGCCGGGTTCTTTCCTCGCCCTCGTCGGGCGGACGGGCTCGGGAAAATCGACGATGGTCCAGCTTCTCAACGCCCTTCTTGTCCCAACCGAAGGCGAAGTCGTGGTCGACGAGTACGTCAATTCGCCCGACAAAAAGCGGAGGACCAAGAAGCTTAAAGGCCTCCGGAAAAAAGTCGGTTACGTTTTCCAGTTCCCCGAATACCAGCTCTTCCTCGACACTGTCGAGAAGGACGTGGCCTACGGGCCGAAGAATTTCGGGGCGACCCCCGAGGAAGCCTTGAAGAAAGCCCACGAAGCCCTCGGCAAGGTCGGGCTCGATTCTTCTTTCTATGAACGCTCGCCCTTTGCCCTCTCGGGCGGAGAAAAGCGGAAGGTGGCCATGGCTGGGATTCTCGCGATGGAACCCGACGTTCTCGTCTTGGACGAACCGACGGCCGGCCTCGATCCCGAAGCCAGCCGCGAGATGATCGCCCTCTTCAAGGAAATCAATGCCCAAGGAACGACGATTGTCCTCGTCTCCCACGACATGGACCTCGTCCTTGAATGCGCGACCCGCCTCATCGTCCTCGAGAACGGGAAGATCGTCAAAGACGGCGATCCTTCCTCCCTTTTCGAAGTCGATCTCGAAAGCTACGCCCTCGAGGAGCCGAAGGTCTTCGCCTTCGTCGACGCCTTGAGGAAACTCGGGATGTCGATTTCACCCGACGGGATATCCAATGTCGAGACCCTCGCCGAGAAGATCAAGGAGGCCAAAAAATGAGTACCTCCTTCGCGATGGGGCGTTACGTCCCTTATGACACCTTCATCCATCGCCTCGATCCCCGGACGAAGATCTTGACCCTCGTCCTCTTCATGATCGCCATCTTCATGGGGCAGGCCACCTACGTGATGTCCTTCCTCGTGAGCGGCGTCATTCTCGTCATTGCCTTGGCCCTCTACATCCACAGCCGGATGAAGATCAAGACCCTCCTCAAGTCGATCATGACGATGTGGTTCATGATTCTCTTCCTCCTCATTGTCTACATTTTCACTCCGCGTGATGCCTCGACTTCCCATCTGGCCTTCAGCCTCTGGGGCATCGATGTCTATTGGGAGGCCTTCCTCGACACGGCCCGGATCGTCCTCCGTCTCGTCCTCATGGTGATGTTCTCCCTCATCCTCACGGCCACGACGCGGCCGCTGGACCTCACGGATGCCCTCGAGTGGTACGTCTATCCGCTCAAATTCATCGGCTTCCCGACCCATATCTTCGCGATGATGCTTTCCTTGGCCCTCCGTTTCATCCCGACCATCATGGATGACGTGAGCCGCATCATGAAAGCCCAGACCTCGCGCGGCGTCGACTATTCCCACGGCTCGATCGTGAGCAAGATCAAGGCGATGGTTTCCCTCATCGTCCCTCTCTTCGTCCAAGCCCTCGTCCGGAGCGACGAGCTGGCCAACGCCATGGAGTCGCGCGGCTACGATCCCAACGCCAAGCGGACCCGTTACCGGAAGCTTTCCTTTCATCTCGGCGATCTCTTCTCGGCCGTGGCGGTGGCCGCATTTGCCGCCCTCGTCATGTACATCTCGATTTCCGGCTTCGATCCTTTCCTTGCCTGGGGCGGCATCGCGACATGGTGATCAAGGCGCGCGTCGCTTATCTCGGGCGAAATTTCCTCGGCTTCGAACGCCAGAAAGAAGGGCGGACGGTCCAAGGGACGCTCGAGCAGGCCCTCAGCGACTACTTCGGGACGGAGATCCTCATCCAGGGCGCCGGGCGGACCGATGCCGGGGTGAATGCCGCGGGGCAGGTCGTCTCCTTTGTTTCGCCTCGGGACATCGAGAACTTCGAGCGGGAGAAGCGGGCCATCGACCGGCGGCTCCCCAAAGACCTGAGCCTTCTTTCCCTCGAGGAGGCTCCCTCGGGCTTCCATCCCCGGAAAAGCGCCAAGTTCAAGATCTATGCCTATCGTTTCTCCTTTGCCGAGCGTGACGTTTTTCAGCCCTCCGTCGCTTTCCTCGAGCGCGAGGACAAGTTCAACCTCACTCTCTTCGAGAAGACGCTGTCCCTTTTCGTCGGCCGCCACAACTTCGCTTCCTTCACGAGCAAGGACGTCGATGCCCGGGGGTTCGTCCGGACCATCGAGGCGATCGACGTGGCCAACAAGGGAAAGGAGACGAGCGTCGTCTTCAAGGGCGATGGCTTTTTGACCTACCAAATCCGCTTCATCGTCGGGGCTGCCTTCAAGGTGGCCTACGGGGAACTGCCGCTCGAGGAGGTCGAAAAGCGGATCGACGCCGAGGAAAGGTCCATTCTCTCCTATAAAGCGCCGGCCGAAGGGCTTACCCTTGTCTACGTAGGATATGAATAAGCTAGAGTATTGTTTCCACAGCCATACCAAGCGGTGCGGCCACGCCTTCGGCGAAGACGAAGAATACGTCAAAGCGGCCATGAAGGCTGGCCTCAAGGCCATGGGCTTTTCCGACCACGCGATGTTCCCTTTCATGAGCCAGCCCCGGATGAGAGGCGACTACTCCCTCCTCCCGGGTTACGTCGCCTCGGTCCGCGACCTCGAGCGGAAGTACGAGGATGAGATTGCCATCCGCCTCGGCTTCGAGTCGGAATGGATCGGGAAAGACCGCTCTTCTTATTACGAGACCCTGTACCGGGACTACGGTTTCGACTATTTCATCCTCGGCCACCACATGTGGTTCGACGCCGATGCGAGCGGCTGGTTCGCCCACCTCCCGACGAAAGAAGCCTTGAAGCGGTACGTCGACGACATCATCGAGGCCATGCAAAGCGGCTACTTCCTCTATCTCGCCCACCCCGACCTCTTCATGAGCTGGCACGGGAGCGACTTCGGGCCCATGGAGGAAGAAGCGAGCGAAAGGCTGATCGACGCGGCCGTGAAGTACGACATCCCCCTCGAGCTCAACATGGGCTATTCCCGCTGGGGCGACCTCTACAAGGTCGGCGACGTATTGACTTACCTTTATCCCTACCTGCCGTTCTGGGACATGGTGAAGGAGAGAGGCGCGAAGGTCGTCATCGGCGTCGATGCCCACGACCCTTCCGACTATCAGGACAGCGATTTCGCCTACTTCGAGAACATTGTCAACGACAAGAAGCTTCGCTTCCTCGAAAAGGATGAAGTGCTGGCCCGGATCGCCGCCCTCAAGGAGCGGTGGGGCCATCGTTAAGCGCTTTCGCCCCTCTTTGCCCCATCTTTAAGGGCCAAAAAGATGAGCATATAATGGGGCGTCCAAATAGGAGAATAACCAATGGGAAGACATTTTGAGGTCCGGGCGGCCGCGATGGCCGCGACGGCCAAGGCCAAGAGCGCCATTTACATGCGGGCCAGCAAGGAAATCTATGCGGCCGCGAAAAAGGGCATCCCCGATCCGGCGAGCAACCTCGCCCTCCGGAGCGCCATCGAAAAGTACCGGAAGAGCTGCCCGCGCGACGTCATCGAACGGGCCATCGAGAAGGCCAAGGGCGGCGACAGCGTCGCCTACATCGAAGGACGTTACGAGTTCTTCGGCCCCGGCGGATCCCTCATCATCGTCGACACCATGTCCGACAACGGCAACCGGGCTCTCACCGAGGTCCGGACCATCGTCACCCGCAAGGGCGGCAAGCCGGGCAGCGTCCTCTACAACTTCGAGATGAAGTCTCTCATCGACCTCAAGGGCGACGAAAAGGCCCGCGATGCCATCGAGGAAGGCCTCATCCTCGGCGACGTCGACGTCACGAGCGTCACCTATGAAGACGGCTATGTCGAGATCACCGCCTCCCCGACCGACCTCGAGAAGGCCAAGGATGTCCTCAAGGGCCTTGGTTACGACGATTTCGATACGGCCGAAGTCACCTTCGTCCCGAACGATTACGTCACCCTCGAAGGCGACGACCTCGAGCATTTCAAGAAGATGATGGCCGAACTCAACGAGTGCGAAGACGTCCAGAACGTCTACCACAACGTCGAGAACGCCCAATAAGGGAAACGTGAATTTGAAAAGCTGCCGAAACCTCGAGCGAGTCCTCGTCTACGGGCTCGTAGCGGTCCTCATGGCGGCTTTTTCTTTTTCCGATCTCTCGATTTCGGAAGCGGTGGCCGACCAATACGGGTCGGTCCTCGGCATCCTCGGGGCCCTTTACGCCGAGACGCCGTTCACTTTCCTAAGCGCCGTCTCCGCGGCCATCCTTTTCCGCTTCCGCCCGCGGGGGAAGCGGTGGATCAACGTCATGACGGGATCCTCTTTCTGGCCTGCCTCCTTGGGCTTTCCTTCTACGGCGGGTATCTCCTCCAGGATTATCCGGGCGACTACGGGATCGACATCCCGAAATGGGTCGGCTATGTCTTGGCCGCCCCCTATGCCGGGCTCGCCCTCCTTATCGCCTATCGGCTGAAACCGGTCGACAAAGCGGCCCTCAACCGGGCGGCCATCGTCGACCTCCTCTATTTCCTCATCGTCGTGATCGTCCTCATGCTTTCCCTCAAGGCCCTTTGGGGAAGGCCGCGTTACCGCTTCCTCATCTCGGAGCCTAACGATGGCTATTCCTTTCAGCCTTGGTATGTGATTTCGCCCGCAAATCCCGACTCAAGCAATTGGTATTCCTTTCCAAGCGGGCACACGATGAACGCGACCGGGATGCTGTGCCTGGCCCTCTTTTATAGGAGCCAGCACCCGGTTTTGGACGAGCGTTACTACCTTCTGAGGGCGGGTCTATTTGCCTTCATTGCCCTGGTGGCCGTCTCCCGGGTCCGGAACGCGGCCCATTTCGCGAGCGACGTCACCGCCGGCTTTTTCCTCGGCTATCTCGTCCTCGACCTCCTCGAGACCTTCCTCTATCCGCGCCTTGGGAACTGGATGCCGCCTGAAAGCGGTTTGCCTTTCCCTTCCGTTGATACTCCTTCCTCCTTGTCCTAGGCTAGGACGCGTATGGGGTTGGCGCTTCTTCTTGTCATCTATTTGACCTTCGTGAGCCTGGGCCTTCCC
Source organism: uncultured Bacilli bacterium (assembly GCA_944358895.1). Classification (GTDB taxonomy): domain Bacteria; phylum Bacillota_I; class Bacilli_A; order RFN20; family CAG-826; genus UBA4951. The sequence continues at coordinate 47,156 of CALVSB010000006.1, forward strand.
GATAGCGTCCTCGGCTCCTCTTTTCCGGCCATCGCCGGGAACCTCGGCCTTTCGAGCGACCTTGCCGGCTATATCGGGATGGTGGTGACGGCCGGGACGATCCTCTCGGCCTTTTTGTCTTCTTTCATCCTCCAGAAACTCAAGGCCAAGTACCTCGTGGCCTTCTCCGTTCTCCTTACGGCGGCCGGCCTTCTCGCCTTTTCCTTCGTCTCCGAGGGCTACGCCTGGGCCTTCTTCCTCATTGCCATCGTGATGGGGCTTGGGGCCGGAGGCATCGACGCTGCCCTCAACAACTTCGTCGCCCTCCATTACAAGCCGATCCACATGAACTGGCTTCACTGCTCGTGGGGGATCGGGGCCAGCACCGGCCCCCTTATCCTCGGGGCCTTCATCGACCCGGTGACCGATGCCGGGTGGAACGACGGGGTCCGGGTCCTCGCCTATATCCAGTTCGGGATCGCCCTCCTCATTTTCCTGACCTTGCCCCTATGGGAGAAAGTCGCGGCCAAAAACGCCGGGAAGAAGACGCTCGAAGACGAGGCCCCGGTCCAGAAAGGCGACCACCGGAAGCTGCTCCGGGAACCGGTTTTCTACTTCGCGGTCGTCGGCTTCTTCGCCTATTGCTCCCTCGAGACGACCTCCGGCTTCTGGGCCGCGAGCTTCTTCTCCTACGGGAAGGGCCTCGACTCGGCCCTCTCGGCTTCCTTGGCCTCCCTCTTCTACATCGGGATCGCGGTCGGCCGCTTCCTGAGCGGCTTCCTCTCTTTGAAGATCAAGCCGAAAGGAATGATCCGGCTCGGGGAAGGCATCTTGGTTGTCGGGGCTGTCATCGCCCTCCTGCCTGGGGTTCCTTGGCAAGTAGCGGCGGTCGGCTTCATTCTCATCGGCCTCGGGTGTGCCCCGATCTACCCGAGCATCATCCTTCTCACCCCGTACCGCTTTTCCAAGCGCCTCTCCCAGACGGCCATGTCGATGGAGATGGCCGTGGCCTACCTCGGGAACCTCGTCGTCTCGCCCCTTTTCGGCCTCGTGGCCAAAAGCCTCGGGGACGCTTACATCCTCCTTCCGTTCGTGACCCTTTTCTTCGCCCTCCTCATGGTCGTGGTCCACGAGTTCATCAACGGCAAGCTGAAGAAGCGCGATGCCGCCTTGAGCGAAGAGGAAAAGGAAGCGTACGGGGTCAACGGCCGCTAGGCCCTTCCCTAAAGGGAACGCAAGCAAAAACGCTTTACAACGCTTCTCCGCGCGCCTATCATACACACCGGCACTGACCTAAAGAGTTAAACCCCGGTAAAGTTCAACGTCTATAGGAAAGGTCTAACATCGACCGCACTTAGCAAGGAAGTAAAAGAAAATGCAACGTCAAACGACCATGGCTAAGCCGCAAGACATCGAGAGAAAGTGGTATCTCGTCGACGCCACCGACATCCCGCTTGGACGGCTCGCCTCGAAAATCGCGATGATCATCTCGGGCAAGAACAAGCCCATCTACACCCCGAACCAGGACCTCGGCGACTTCGTTATCGTCATCAATGCTTCGAAAGTGAACCTCACTGGTGATGCCGAGCACAAGAAGAACTACTACAACGTTTCCGGCTACAACGGCGGCCTCCGTACGCGGAGCGCTGGCGTCATGAAGCGGGAATTCCCGGTCGAGATGGTCGAACGCGCCGTCTGGGGCATGCTGAGCAAAGGCCCGCTCGGACGCAAGATCATCAAGAAGCTCTTCGTCTACGCCGACGACAAGCACGAGCAAACGGCTCAGCAGCCGGTTGTCCTCGACCTCAGCAAATAAGGAGACACCATGAGCGATAAGAACATCTATTATGGGACCGGCCGCCGGAAGAGCTCCGTCGCCCGCGTCTATCTGAGCGAAGGCAAGGGAACGATCACGGTCAACGGCCGCGACGTCAACGCCTACATGCCTTACGCCACCCTCGTTCAGAACCTCAAGCAGCCCCTTACCCTCCTCGGGGTCGACGGGAAGTACGACATCCGTTGCGAAGCGGATGGAGGCGGCTTCACCGGACAGGCCGAAGCGATCCGCCTTGGCATCGCCCGCGCCCTCCTCGAAGCCGGCGAAGACCGCAAGACCCTCAAGGTCCACGGCATGCTCACCCGGAACGCCCGGGCCAAGGAACGTAAGAAGTACGGTCTCAAGGCCGCTCGTCGCGCTCCGCAGTTCTCCAAGCGTTAATCGCGAGGAAGCGAAATCCCAAGGTCAGCTTCGGCTGGCCTTTTTTCGTGCTTGAAGAGTTGGCCAAATGATAGAGAATTGCCTTTAGCGAGGTAAATCAATGGACAGTGACATCGTTAAGCTGATCGAAGAAGAGCGGGAACGCCAAAACGGGGGCGTCGAGCTGATCGCAAGCGAGAACTATCCTTCCCGGGCCGTGATGGCGGCCCAGGGGAGCATCCTGACCGACAAATACGCGGAAGGCTATCCGGGCCGCCGCTATTACGGAGGCTGCGAAGTGGTGGATCAGGTCGAGACGCTGGCCATCGAGCGGGCCAAGAAACTCTTTGGCGTCGGTTACGCGAATGTCCAGCCCCATAGCGGATCCCAAGCCAACTTCGCGGCTTACCGGGCCATGATCAACCCGGGCGACAAGGTTTTGGCCCTCACCCTCGACGACGGAGGCCATTTGACCCACGGTTCTAACGTTTCCTTCTCGGGCAACCTTTACGAGTTCCATTTCTATCCCCTCGGGGAAGACGGGCGGATCGACTACGACCGCCTCTCCGTCCTCCTCGACGAGGTGAACCCGGCCCTTTTCCTGGCCGGCTACTCGGCCTATCCCTTCGAGATCGATTTCGCGAGAATGCGCCGCCTCATCGACGAGCACGACGCGCGGAAGGGAACCCATACCTTCTTCATGGTCGACATGGCCCACATCGCCGGCATCGTGGCGGCAGGGCTATGCGACAGCCCCTGCCAGTACGCGGACGTCGTCACCTCGACGACCCACAAGACCCTTCGGGGACCCCGGGGCGGGCTCATCCTTTCCAACAACGAGAGGCTCTACAAGAAACTCAATTCGGCGGTCTTCCCCTATGCTCAGGGCGGTCCCTTGGAGCATGTGATCGCCGGGAAGGCCGTGGCCTTCGGGGAAGCCCTCCACCCTTCTTTCAAGGCTTACATGGAAGCCGTCCTCAAGAATACCTATGCCTGCTCCGACGAACTGGAGAAATGCGGGGCCGAGGTTTCGGGAACGGAGAACCATCTCTTCCTTTGCAACGTGCTCAAGAGCTACGGGATTACCGGAAAGGAAGCGCAAAACCGCCTCGGATCGATCGGAATCACGGTCAATAAGAACATGATCCACGCCGATACGATGCCGCCTTCGAAGGCCAGCGGTATCCGCGTCGGCTTCGCGGCCGCGACCTCGAGGGGCTGCACCGAGGAGGAAGCCCGGCATATTGCCCATATCATCGATTCTGCCCTGCGGACGACCGATCCGGATGAACTTGCTAGGCTCAAAGAAGAGGCTTCCAAGATCGCAAAAGGGTGGAAAGATATCGCCTCCCTCGACTATCCGTCGATTGCCGAGTGAGGGCCTTTCCTCGATTAATGAACTTCCCGCTTGCCAGCCGAAGGGCAGAGGTTTATATTTATCGAGCACCTCGGTGCGATGGGCCTTTAGCTCAGCTGGTTAGAGCGTGCGCTTGATAAGCGCAAGGTCGATGGTTCGAGCCCATTAAGGCCCACCAAGGAAGCAAGAAGCGGGTTTGGAAACAAACCCGTTTTTTCGTCCCTTGTCGTCCTTCGAAACAAAAAACCTTTGTCGGAGGACCGCTCCGGCCTATAATCATGCATGCGCACGCCGCTAGGCGGCTCGTTGGGTGTTTAGCTCAGTGGGAGAGCGCTTCCTTCACACGGAAGAGGTCGTGGGTTCGAAACCCGCAACACCCACCATTGAAATCGCCCCCTCTTCAGGGGTTTTCTTTTTACCCTTCGATGCCTTGACTACAATAGGGACATGAATGACTTCGACATTGTGATTCTCCACGGGGCGCCGAGCCTTTATTACAAGGGAATCGGCCTTTTGCGCGACTTCTCCCTCCAGGCTTCTTTGACCCATGGCGGCGAACTTCCCCTTCCTCTCCGCGAGGTGAGGAAAGAAGAAGGAAAGATTGTCCTCGACTACTCGTTGCTTCCCTTCGAGGAAGTCCTGCTGACCATCGAGGAAGAAAAAGGCCTCCTCGTCATGTCGATCAAGGCTTCCCTCTCTTCTTTCTCCAAAAGCTTTTCCTCTTATTTCAATGCCCGGAGGACCATCGTCCTCACCTATTTTCCCTTCGAGGAGGGAGGCGATTTCGCCTCGCTCCGGTTCGACGAGGACCGCGCCTGCTTAGCGACATCCTTTCCTTCTTCCTACAAAGAAGTTCCGCTTCGCTCCGAGCGGCTGCTCCTCCGCCATGGGGATGGGGTCAGCGGGCTCTTCGCCTTACCGGGAACGCTCGAATGCTCGCTCGGCAAAAACGAAGTGGTCGTTTCCTCGGGACGGGAGTGCCTCACCTCGATCGAAGGGTCGTTCCTGGCTCTCGCCCGGGCGAAAGACGTTTCCGCCCTCGTCGCGTCTTTCGAGGATCTCACGGCCGTCCCGCTTTCCACGATGATCAAGGGTCCGGCCTATCGCCTTGCCTACTCGCCCTATGAGTTCTACCAGGATCGGTATGAGGAAAAGGACATCCTGAGGCGAGTCGACGAGCTGATCGAAGGCGGCATCCTGCTCGATGCCGTCATTCTCCGCGGTTCCTTCTTCCAAGAAGAGAAAGGGGCCCTCGCCGACTTCGAACTCGATCCCTCGCGTTTCCCTTCTGGGCTGAAGGGCCTCGCAAGTGCCCTGCACGCGCGGAGGCTTTCCCTCCACGTTCGCCTCCCCCTTTCCGGCGGGGCCCGCTTCTTTAGCCCCGCGGGCGACATCGCCCGGGAACTCGGATCTCATTTCGACACCCTGCCCGGCGGCAATCTTCTCATCAAGCCGGAGCAAGAAGCGGTGGCGGCCGTCTTTTTCGCCTGCCTTTCGTTCCTTGCCTCTTCGGGCGTCGGCGGCCTCGAGGTCGAGGGTCTCTCCCTCCTTCCCCGTTACTATGCCGGGCTCCTTCCTTCGGAGAGCCTGGTCGATCTTTTCCTGAAAGGCCTGCTTCCTTCCCTTTCCCTATTTAAGGAAGGGGTGGGCTTTGCCACCTCCTCGTCCAAGGAAGCCCGGCGGTTCCTGGGCCTGCCTATCGTCTATGACGGCCGCACCTCCCTCACGAGGGAAAAAGGCTTCGAGGAATCGACCTCCGAACTCTTGCTCAGCGCTTCTTCCTTGAAGGGCCACCCCTTGGTCGGGCCCTCCGTCGTGCCGCTCGGGGAAGATGCCCTCGAGGGGATGGTTCTTTCGCTCCTTCTCGATAGCCCATTGGTCCTGAGCGGCCCGGCCGGAAGCGGCGACCTTCCTTTCATCAAAGCTTTCCTCCGGAACGGAGCCCCCTACGGGCGGGCCGAAGGTCTCCCTTCTCTCGCCGCCTCCGATCTCTGGAGCAACGCCCTACTCGAAAACCGGGCGATCAAAGTCATCAGCCAAGCCAAAGGCGGCTATCTATTCGCCTCCTTCTCCAAATGCCCCTCGCCCCTCAAGCGGGAACTCCGCTACGAGGACTTCCCCTTTGAGGGCGAGTATCTGGCCATTCCCTCCCTCGGCGGGCAGCCTTCTTTCTTCCTTCCTGGCGTCTCTTTGCCCTATGAAGTGAAGAAAAGCCAGCCGGTTCTTTACGAACTGATCAAACTCGAAGACGGTGCCTGCCGTGTGGTTAATGAAACCAGTTTACTCCGTTACGAAGCGACCGCGCCTTTAAAGCGCTTCCTCAAGTGAGTTGACCCAAAAACGTTGCTTTTTGCCCCAAATGACCCCCAAAATAATTGGCACTAGGAAAGTGCCGGCCAACATAGGAGGGTTTCATGAAACCAAAGGCTCTTTTGCTCGGGCTTGCAGCCTCGAGCCTCATCCTCGCCGGATGTGGCGGAACGACCACTTCGGAGCAATCTTCGTCTTCGACTTCCTCTTCGGAGAGTTCTTCTTCTCTCCCGTCTTCCTCAACCCCTTCTCCCGAGGAAAGCTGGGCTGCGACCTATGATTTGAAGACGATCGCCGAGCTTAAGACGCTAGCTGCGGGGCTCTCCGAGCCGAGCGCCGAACGCTACTATGTGGCGGCTACCGTCGACAAAGTGACCAACCCGTCCTTCGGCGAGATGGTCATCTCTGACGAAACGGGCACCCTCGACGTCTACGGCACCTATAGCGCCGACGGCGAGACCCGCTACAGCGACCTCGAAGAGAAGCCGGTCGCCGGCGACAAGGTCCTCCTTTACGGAAATCTCCAGGAATTCAAGGGCGAGGCCGAAATCTACAGCGGCTGGATCATCGATTTCGTCCACGTCGCTCCGAGCATCGACCCCGACGATTACGAACTTTCCACCCTCGAAGAAGCCCATGCAGCCAAGGAAGGGACGACCCTCAAGGTCACGGGCACTGTCCTCACCTTCACCTACAACGCCAGCCAGAGCCCGATCGGCATGATGATCGGCGACGCGACCGGTACCATGTACCTCTACGATTCGCAGCTCGCTCCGCAGCTGAAGCTCAACGACACCATCACCGTCGTCGCGACGAAGGACTACTGGGTCCTCGACAGTGAGGCCGCGACGGCCGAGAAGCTCGGCTACGCTGGCGCCAATCAGCTCATCAACGCCACCCTCGTCAGCAAGACCGAGAACGGCACCTTCGATTACGAGGCGGTTGCCGAGGCGACGAGCATCAAGGGCATCATTGACACGCCGTTCACCGAAGACATCACCGGCACCCTTTACAAGGTTCCGGCCCAAATCGTCAAGCAAGCGGGCAGCGGCTTCACCAACTATTACTTCAACGACCTCGACGGGGAGACCGGAAGCTATGTCTACACCCAGGCCAACGGGAATGACTTCTCTTGGCTTGATAAGTACGACCAGCAGCTCCATTACGTCTACCTTGTCGCCCTCAACGCCAAGATGAGTTCTTCCGGCGGCATCTGGCGTTTCCTCCCGATCAAGGTTGACGAAGCGACCTATTCCTTCGATCTTAAGAACGTCCCGTCCTTCGTCCTCGACTACTACGCGATGGACCAGTTCGATGCCTCTTACATGGCCGACCCGGAGCTCGAGCTTATCACGAGCGTCGACAATACCGTTATCCCCTTCACCGGCGCGACCATTAGCTATTCTTCCAGCGAGCCGACCCGCGTCAGCATCGACGAAGAGAATGGCAAGACCGTTCTCCATGCCCACATCGAGAACCCGGGCACGGCTGAAATCACCGTGACGGCCCACTACGACGGCGCGACCGATGCTAGCAAGAAAGTGACCATCGCCGTCGAGGATCCCTCCGAGATCCAGGCCCTTACCGTCAAGGAAGCGGTCGAAGCCGAAGTAAGCGACGAACAGATCCTCGTCCGCGGCATCGTCGGACCGAGCTGTGTCAACCAGCCGGCTTTCTACCTCATCGATGAGACAGGTGCCGTCGCTGTCCGGATGGCTGACAAGAATCTCTTCGACGGGACCTTTGAGATCGGCGACGAAGTCATCGTCCAAGGCACCCGCGACATGTGGGGTTCGAACGGCAAGCAGAGCCAGATCGTCATTTCCAACGCGACCATCTACCGGAACCTTTTCGGCGGCGACGGAACCTACCCGACCGATAGCTTCATCTCCGGCAAGACCCTAGCCGATCTCGTGGCGATGTCGACCGACGAAACCGTCCACACGGCCGAGGTTTATCTCCTCGAAGACGTCACCATCAGCGCCGTCATCCAAGAAAAGTTCACCCGCTACGACCTTGTCCAGGGAGAAACGAAGATGCAACTCTACAGCAGCAGCGGCTCCCAGTACGACAGCCTTCTCAAGAACTATGCCAACCAGACCGTCGACATGGAACTTGCCCTCTGCAACTGGAACAGCAAGATCACCTTCAAGGGCTGCGTCCTCTCGGTAACTGACTCCGAAGGCGTGAAGACGTACAACACTCTCAACTTCGCGGCCTAAGCGGAATCGTGTTTGGGGAGGCGGGAAACCGCCTCCTTTTTCTTGCTAATGAATAGCTGAAATGGTTGCGCGCCTACATCAACGGCTTTTAAGCCGTGGTGGGCGCTTTTAAAAACAAAACAATCAATCGAATTGGCTTTTGCGGCGGATTTAGCCAAATAAGCAGATGCAGTTGATTATCTAAGAAAGCCTTTGATTTGATGAAAAGACATCGCCTTGTCTCAGCCGCTTTGCCGGGAACGATATTTACATTGTTGATGTATGTAGAGTAAGTTAGCGGCAGCGGAGGGCCCTTTATGAAAAGACACTTTGGCTTGGGATTGGCTATATTAGCTACCTTTTCGCTTGGAAGTTGCATGGGCAATTTCCTTCCTGGAAATGATGAGACTTCCTCCATCCAGGATAGCCAAGCCGTTCCTACCGCCTCTGTCCCTGAGAACATGGAAGATCGGGCCATGGTCGATGGTTCCAGTACGGTCTTCATGCTGACGGTTCCGGATTCGCTTTTCCGCGATGACGGCGTCCCGACCATTCAATTCAAATTCAACTCTGTATATCTTTACGTGGCTACTGCCGACAACTCGGCCATCGGCAGCAGCTACTTCCCCTTCGCCGGCACGTCGAGCGAAGCGGGGCAGTACTGCTCGTTCAACGAGAAAGCCCACATGATTGAAATCAGGATTCCGACCTCGCAGCTCAAGGCCTACTACGGGCAGCTTCTTAAGGTCAATGGCCCGGATTACACCAACATGAATCTCTTTGTAGGCATGGAAGAAATCTTCGACTCCGGCGTCCATCGGACGGTAATGGTCACTGACCTCTACGTGACGCCGGAAGTCGCTGGCCTAGCCTAGTTGGCTCTTGTTTAATGCCTATCCCTTGGTTTTCGTTTGCACAAATACCATCTTTAATCTAGAGTAATCGTCGTGCCGCCTTGGCCTAATGGCATGGCAATTGATTTGTAATCAATAGGTTGGCGGTTCGAGTCCGTCAGGCGGCACCATTACTTGAGAACGAGTCCGATTCCTAAAGGGAGTCGGACTTTTTTGACATAGCAAAAAGACTTTGTCACTTGGGATTTCATATAGTGCGTTTGGATGATAGCGGCCCCCCCATAAAGGACTCATCTCAGGCATCTGGATGGCACTCCAGAGAATTCCTTGGCTTATACGTAACTTCGAAGTTACTTCAAAGTCTACTTCGAGATCACTTCAAAGTCACATTGAAGTAACTTCGTGATCGAGCCTTTTTCTACCTATTTCATAATTTGTTCACAATTAAAAAAGGCCGCAAAACGGCCTTATCTAATTGAAAATACCACCTATTTCGCCGGGGCAATCATTCTGAGCCTCGACCACTATGAGGCGGTCGGGGATCACTATCTTTACATTTGCCGCCTCTAGGCCGTTTACTCTGACCCGTCGATAAAGGCCCTCTTCGCCTACGACGGATATGGGCGGATTGCCACGGCCGACTAATTGACTGTCGAAAGAGAGAAGGCGGGGTTCCCGCTTTCTTTTTTTGCCCTTTGCTCAGCCAATGATTGCTACAATCACGGGGAAAGGAAGGAAAAGGTATGATGACTTACCGCTGGGCTAGCAAAGACGATCTCGAAGCACTTCTTTCGATCCGGATGGCTGCCTTAAAGGCCATCTTTTCCTTCAAGAAAGACATCGATTTCGCGAGCCTCGAAAAGAGCAACCGGGCTTATTATGAACGGCACCTAGATGACGGAAGGCACGTTGCTCTGTTAGCCTGCGACGAGGAAAAGATCGTAGGCAGCGGCGCAATTTGCTTTGAGGAAGAACTCCCGTCGCCTGACAATCCGAGTGGCCGCTGCGCCTATTTCATGAACGTCTATGTCCTCCCCGAGGAGCGGGGCAAGGGCCTCGGGACCGAAATCATGAAGCGCCTTCTAGCCCGGGCGAAGGAAGAAGGAGCCGACAAGCTCTACCTCGAGTCGACGCCTATCGGGCGGCCGATTTATTACAAACTGGGATTTGTCGACTTTCCTTACCTTCTTCATCTGCCGCCTCGCAACTAGGGGTTGCGTGCCTCTTCCTTCGCGTTCCCCTATCCTGTAGGGGAAGAGAGGCCCTGATATGACACTCGGAGAAAAGATTGCTTCCTTCCGGAAGGAAAAAGGATGGAGTCAGGAGGAACTGGCCGCCCGGCTTTTCGTGACCCGGCAAGCCGTTAGCAAATGGGAACGGGATCTTTCGGTCCCGGAACTCGATACCTTAAAACGACTGGCCTCGGAAATGGACATCAGCCTCGTTTCCCTCCTGTCTTCGAACGAGGACCATTTGGAAGAAGAACGCCCTCTTGGCTTCACCGATTTCCGCCTGACGGCGGTCTACCTTGGAATGGCGGCCATTGTTCTTGCCGTCGGAAGCGGGTTGGCCCTTCTTCCGGAAGCCCGGGAGGAGCTTCCTCTCTTGGCTATGGCTTTCGTCGTTCTTGGCCTGCTTCTCCTTGAGATTGTCTACCTTCTTCTGAGAACGGCCTTGCCTATTAAAAAGGTTCGCCTTCTTTATAATGGGAATGGACTACGCGTTTTCACCTGGAGAGGGGAGAAAGAAATTCCTTTCACTTCTATTAGGAAGGTGGCCGCGAAGACCCATGGCAATTGGAGGCTTGGCAAACTGGTCATCGAGACCGAGGGGCAAACTTTCGTCGTTGAATCCATTCGTAACGTTAATGACGTTAAAACGATTATCGACGAGGTTCTTTACCAAAACAAAAATTGAGCGTTTCCCGGCAAAAAGAAAACCACATAGCGGCCTTTTGCCGTCTTTTTTTGACAATTTGCAGAAATCCAATCACAAAGTTCGGATGGGTTTACCCAATCGAAATGCGGCTACTCGCATAGTTAAAAAATCGGAATTCACTGAGAATTTATGAATATGCCTTCCATATGAAAATTTATGAAATGGTTAGGAATCATCAAAAAAAGAAAGGAATTATTCATTTACAAAGGTCGGTTTACTGACAAGATTTAATATCGAAAAAACTAAGTTAAAATGAAAGCGTTTACATGGAAAAATTCTTTAAATTAACCGGCATTTATCCGGAAATTCCTCATGTTTTGCCGGGGCATAGCCATTGTTTATATATTTATAAAAGATGACACACATATAAATTAATCTTTTTGAAAGCCCTTTCATGTTTTTGAATACGCTCGGCAAAAGGAGAACGAATGGCGTACGAAAACGATGCGGCTAGTTATATCGAACTCTCCCTCCACGAGTGCGGAAGAGAAGAATGCCTGCCGGACAAAACCTTCCATTTCACCCCGAAGGAGTATCACCTCTTTCACTATGTCCTGCGCGGGAAGGGCATCTTCAGCTACAAGGGCTACACCTACAAGCTGAAGCGGGGCGACATCTTTTATATCCCCCCGCGCGAGGTTCCGACCTACCGCCCCGACCCGAGCGACCCTTGGACCTATGAGTGGATCGGCATCGGCGGAAGCCGAGCGGCCGAGCTGATCGAGAAAGCCCACATCTCGGCTTCGAAACCGGTCTTCCATGACGAGACCCTCGTCTACAAGACCCACTTCGACGCGATTGCCAACGAGTATCTCTCCAAAGGCAAGCTCAACCTCTATTGCCTCGGGCAGGTCTATTCCCTCTTCGGACGTCTCTTCGGCAACGAGCTTACCTCGGCCGACCCGACGGTTCAGAAAACGGCCCACCTTCTCGCGGCCAAGGAATACATCCACAACAACTACCAATTCGACATCAGCGTCGACGACATCGCCAAGAACGTCGGCATCACCGCCAACTACCTCTCCAGCCTCTTCAATGCCTTCGAGGGCATGTCGACCAAGTTCTATCTCACCAAGGTCCGGATGGAAGTGGCAGCGACCATCCTCCGTTCCGGGGCTTACCTCATCAAGGATGCCGGCGCCATGGTCGGCTACAAGAACCAACTTCACTTCTCGAGCGAGTTCCGCAAGTACTACGGAATGTGCCCGAGCGAATTTGCCAAAAAGGAGAAAAAACAATGAAGATCAGGCAAATGATTCCCCTCCTCTCCCTTGCCGCGGCGATGCTGCTCGCCGGCTGCAACGGCGAGACCCCCACGAGCGGCGCGTCGTCCGTCAGCGAGACGGCTGGCTCCTCGACGGCGGAAAGCGATCGGAAAATCGCCTTCGCTTACGATGACGTCACTTTTGAAAACACCTACGGCGACAAGACAAATGCCGAAGAACACGACTACGAAGGCCTCATCGTCAATCCGCTCACGAACAAACTGCGCGACGATTTTGCCTACGGGGTCGATGCCTCGATGATCGGCGAAGTCGAGCGCCTCGGCGGCGTCTTCTACAACGAAGACGGCAAAGAGCAGGATATCTTCCAAATCCTGGCCAATGACGGCGTCAATTTCTTCCGGGTCCGCCTTTGGAACAAGCCGAGTGACCGTTTCCGCCGCGGCTTCGGCGGCGGCAACAACGACGCTGCGACCGACATCGAGCTCTGCAAGCGGGCTCAAGCGGTGGGCATGAACATCTGCGTCGACTTCCACTATAGCGACTTCTGGGCCGATCCCGACAAGCAGCAGATTCCCCAGGAATGGCAAGCCTACGACGCGGACGAAATCCCTGACCTCCTCCACGATTTCACGGTCGATACCTTGAATGAATTCAAGGAAGCGGGCGTCGAGGTCGACGCCGTCCAGATCGGCAATGAGATCAACAACGGCATGATGGGCCGTTACGGGACGATCGACTGGAACAACATGGACGAGAGCTTCGAGTACATCTCCTCGCTCCTCAAAAGCGGCATCCAGGGCATGAAGGAAGTCTTCCCGGACGCCTACTCGATCATCCACCTCGCGAACGGGACGAACGCCGACGAGTTCGAAACCTACTTCTCTTACCTCGACAAGAACGGCGTCGACTACGACATCGTCGGGGCCTCGTATTACCCGGCCCTCACCGGCGACCTCTCCCGCCTCCAGGAAAACCTCGACAACATTTCCGAGAAGACCGGCCACCCGGTCATGGTGATGGAAACCTCCTGGGGCTTCACCGACGACTATGTCGACGGAGTGACCGCTAACTCCTATTCCTCCGAGGACGAGGATACGGGCGGCTACCTTACTTCCGAGCAGGCCCAGGCTACCTCCCTCCGCGACGTCCTCGACGTCCTCAGCAAGGTGCCCGATCAAATGGGTCTCGGCTGCTTCTACTGGGAACCCTGCTGGCTCCCGGTGAGCAAGGATGGCGAGGTTGCCGGCTGGGCCACCAAGTACGGCCAAAGCTATGCCGACTACGGCGACACGAGCCACAATTCCCTCTATACCGACGGACTCGCCAATTGGTCCAATCAAGGCTGGTTCTCCTATTCGGGCAAGGAACTCGCCTCGGCCAAGGTCTATCGCCTTATCCAGGAAGGCGGGGCCAACCTGACGGAGGAAACCTCCCTCTCGGCCCGGGCCACGACCTACGCGGCCACCATCAACCTCGCGGCTGACGAAACCCTTCCGACGACCGGCAAGGTCGTGACCAACCTCGACGCCATCCGCGACGCCGAAGTCGTCTGGAACGAAGAAGAGGCGGCTGCCTGCGTCGAAGTCGGCGAATACATCGTCCATGGCCTTCTCGACGGCCAATACGAAGTTACCCTCAATGCCGAGTGCATCGAGAACTACATCGTCGACCCGGGTTTCGAGCTCCAGGGCGGGAACGACGCCCTCAAGGATCCTTGGACGATCCGGAGTGTTACCCCGGAGGGCAACAAGATCGTGAAACTCGACCGGAAGAGCGACACCCGGACCGGGACGACCGACCTCAACTGGTACTACGGAGCCGGCGACTTCACCTTCGACTTCTACCAGAGCATCGAAGACATGCCGGCCGGGACCTACGACCTCACGACCTACATCCTCGCCCCGAGCCAAAGCGAATTCGCCCAGACCCTCACCCTCTACGTGAAGATCGACGGCGTCGAGACGACCTTTGACCTCTCCCCGCTCTGCGTCGGGTGGGGCAGCGGCTATCAGGAAGCCAACCTCCTCGGCCTCGAAATCGAGGAAGGGGCGGACATCGAAGTCGGGATCCGCGGCGAGTGCGCCAGCGCCGCTTGGGCCCATAACGACGACTGGAAACTCATCAGGAGATAAACCATGGGAAAACCCTTCATCCTCAATCTCGTTCACCGTCTCGAGCTCTCGCCCGAGTACTCGCAGAAGACCAACGGGGCCGGCGGCAAGGAAGATGCCTTCACCGGCGCCCTCACCTCGGAATCGGTCGAGATTTTCAAGACCCAGCAGCGCCTTGCCCACGAAAACGGGCTCAAGACGACGATCCAGCTGACTTATGCCTCTCTCTTCTCCGACGAATGCATCGAGCTCGCCAAGGCCGACCACGAGAAGTACGGCGACGAGATCAGCCTCTCGCTCCTCGGCCTTCCCTGCCCCGAATTCAAGAGCAAGTACAAGACCAAGGACTTCTGCATCTGGATGTTCTCGGAGGACGACAAGCGGGCGATCATCGACGATGTCTTCGGCCTCTTCAAAAAGAAACTCGGCTTTTATCCGCATAGCACCGGGAGCTACTACCTCGATGCCTATTGCCTCAATTACATCCACGAGAAATATCCCTCGGTGAAGGCGGCGGTGGCCACTTGCTTCGAGGAAGGCCCCAAGGCTTACCACACCTGCAACAACTCTTGGTACACCTTCCTCGACGGCGGCCCCTGGAATCCTTGGATCCCGAGCAAGGAGAACACCCATTGCCCGGCTTCCGATGCCAAGGACGACTGCGGCATCGTCTGCATTCCTCACCTCTCGCGGGACGTAATGGCCTGCTTCGACGGGAACGGCAGCAACTTCGGGACCCACCCGCAGAACGTCCTCCGGGGCATGATCTACGACCACAAGAGACGGATTCCTTACCTCTATAACCTCATCGACCAGTACCGCCATCTCGGCAAGTGGAACCGCTATGCCTACAACATGATGTTCGTCGGTCCGGGCTGGATGAACCGCTCGGGCCGCTGGGAAGTCCCCTACGAAGGCCTCTACAAGAGCTACGAGGACGCGATGCGCTACTACGGCAAGCTCAAGAAGGAAGGCCTCCTCATCGACATGACGATGGAGGAGTTCGCCGACTTCTACCGGATCGGCCTCGATTACCAGGAGCCGGAACGCTGCCTCTGGAAAGACATCCTATATGGATCGACCAAGCAGTACTTCTGGTATCTCGATCCCCATTTCCGGACCTGCCTCGACATGAACCAAGGCGGGGCCATGATCGACCTTCGCCCTTATGCCGCGAAGCTTCCGTGGAAAGTCGGGATCGGGACCCGCTCGGTCTACGATGCCAGCTATCCCTATCTCATCCAAGCCAACTACCGGGCCGGCTACTTCACCCACTATGCGGGCGAAGGGACGGTCAAGTCCTACAAGGTCAAGCACGGAAGCGAAGCCTATGACGGCTGTCTCCAGCGGACGATGGCCAGATGCGACGTCCTCGAAAACGGGGACACCCTCCTCACCCTCGACCCGGTGACCTTCGCCTTCTCCGACCTCAGCTGCGACGTCGTCTCCCGTTTCCTCTTCAAGAAGGGCGAAGGGAAGATCGAAATCACCCGCGAGATCACGCGGATCGAAGGCAAGGGCGAAGTCGAGATCGAGGAATACTTCACCGGGGCCTTCGGTATCAACGAATACCAAAGCGACATGAGCAAGATCGTGCTCACTAGCGACGGCGAAAGCGGCCATCAGGAAATCCATTACGCCTATAAGTGCCGCGCCCTCCATGAGGAAAAAGCCTCGCAAATCGCCGCTCTAATTCCCGATGTCGACACCTTGCTCAGCATGGGAAGCGACGAGATGGTGGCCGGGAACGTCGAGGAAGGCTATGCCTTCTCGCCGTGCTACCGGCTCGCGCTCAGCAAGAAATTCACCAGCAAAGGAGAACTAAGGACATGGCTCAGTCTAAGAAAGGCAAGCTGAATTACCGCTGCCCCTCGTGCTTCATCCGGGACATCGACATCGACATGTTCTACGACGAGAAAAAGAAGGAATACTACTGCCTCCGGTGCTGCTTCCACGGCAGCGAGGAAGAAGTCCTCCGCCTCAACGACATGCTGAAGTTCCGCTACAAGTGGATGGAGAAGCGGGTGCTCGATTTCGGGGACGACGACAAGGCCCCGAAGGTCGAGGACTATAAAGGCGAGGAAGAAAAATGAAGCTCGGCGTCGATCTTTCCACCTACCTCGAGGAAAAGGCCCTCGGGGCCAAGTGGTACGTGAAAGGAACCGAGGTCGATCCCTTCCAAGCCTTCCGCTCCAATGGGGTCGACTATCTCCGCCTCCGGGTTTGGAACAATCCCTATGGCAAAAGCGGAGCCCCCTTCCTCGGCGGGACCAACGACCGGGAAAAGCTTCTCAAGTGTGCCCTGAAGGGCACGAAGCTCGGTTACGGCATCGTCATCGACTTCCACTATAGCGACTTCTGGTGCGACCCGGGCAAACAGTACCTTCCCCGGTCGTGGGAACATCTCGATTTCGAGGGAGTTAAGGCCGCTTTGCGGAGATTTACCTCCGAAACCCTTCTCCTTCTCAAGGATGCCGGTGTCAAAGTCCATGCCGTCCAGGTCGGGAACGAAATCACCAACGGCTTCCTCTGGCCCCTCGCCAAACTGAACGGGGAAGCCCCGAGCCGGACCGGCTACGAAGCTCTCGCCGCCCTCCTCAAGGAAGGCGCCGAAGCGGTGAAGAGCGTCTATCCGGATGCCCTCGTCATCTTCCATCTCGAGAACAGCGGCAACCGCCTTGTCCTCGACGAGTGGTTCTCGAAAATCACCGAGCTCGGCGTCCCCTTCGACGTCATGGGGCTCTCCTATTACCCCTACTGGCACGGTCCGATGGCCAACTTCTTCGAAAACGTCATTTATCTGAAAGACAAGTTCAAGAAGGATGTCGCCGTCATGGAAACCGGCTTCGCCTTCACCCTCAAGGACTACGAGAGCGGGGACAAGGCCCAGCAGCTCGTCGTGAACGAAGAAGCCGCGGCCAAGATGAAGGAAAACCTCCCTTACGAGTGTACTCCGGAAGGGCAGCGCCTCTATGTGAAGGACTTCCTTGCCCGCGCCCGGGAAGCCGGCGTGAGCGAGGTCTACTACTGGGAACCGGCTTGGATCCCGGTCAAGGGGGCCGGCTGGGCTTCCCTTGAAGGCCAAGCCTACGTCCATCAAGCCGAGATCAAGGAATCCCGGAACGAATGGGCCAACCAGATCCTCTTCGATTACGAAGGCGAGGCTACCCCGGCCTTCGGCGAATACAAAAACAATTGATGGAAAGGAGATCAGCATGAACAAAGCCATCAAAGTCATCTTCCCGGTCCTCGCGGCCGCCTCCATCCTTGCCTCTTGCACCCCCGAAACCGCGGGCGGCGGCAGCGGTACCATCAACCTCCTCATTTGGGAAGACGCGAGCAATATCGAGACCCTTGAGAAGATTGCCGAGTACTTCAAGGCCGACTACAAGCGCGCCTATCCTCTCGCCCCGGACATCGAGTTCACCTTCGAGGCTCGGAACGAAGCGGCGGCGGTGAGCGACCTACTCACCATCGGCGAGTCGGGCGAAGGCCCCGACATCGCGGCCATCACGTCCGACACCCTCGCGACGGCCGTCCGGAGCAACCTCGTGGCCCCCGTTTCCTACGACGAGGAGATCAAAAACTGCTTCGAGCCGGAGGTCGTGAGCAATGTCACGATCGACGGGGACGTCTACGCCTACCCGATCACGGCCGAGTCGCAGACGATCATGTACAACAAGGAAGAAGTCACCGATCCCTCGATCTTCGACAGCTTCGAAAGCCTCCTCGCCTCGGGCGAAAGCATCGCCTGGGACGTCAACGACGAAGACTGTGCCTACTACTGCTTCGGCTTTTTGACCGACGCCGACCTCTTCGGGGAAGACGGGACCGATGCCTCGAGCCTCGACCTCGATACCGACAAGGGCTCGAAGAACCTCCTCGATGCCTTCACGACCTACCGTTCGGCCATCACCCCGGCCGCGCCGGAAACGGCCGCGGCGCTCCTTGCCGCCGGCGAAGTCGCGGGCATCGTCACCTCCCCTTTCCTTTACCAGACCCTCGCCAATAGCATCGGGGCCGAAAACGTCGGCCTCCACAAGCTCCCGACCATCAACGGGGAAGAGATGCGCCCCTTCTCCGGCTATAAGGAATACGTCGTCTCGAGCTACAGCAGCCAGCCGGCCATCGCCCAGATGTTTGCCAACTACATCGTCAACCCGGACAGCCAGATCGAGCGGATGCTCGACCTCAACTACCTCCCGACCCGTTACGACGGCGACGTCAACGAGTTCCTGACCGACAACGAGATTCTCGAAACCTACAAGGCTTCCTACGACCTCTCCAAGCCGATGCCGACGATTGAGCAGATGGGTTACTACTGGTCCCCGATGATCAACTTCTGCAAGGCGATGTGGAATGCCGGGACCTCGCTTACCCTCGAGCAGGTCAAGACCGGCCTCCAGGAAGTCGAAGACACGATCAAAGGCAACAACTGATGAAGAGCGAAGCCGCCACGACATATCGGCCCTCGAACTTCGTCGAACGCATTGCCTTGGCCCTCCACGCCTGGAAGGAAACCTTCAAGGCGACCGACGGCCTCGGGAAGGCGGGCATGGCCATCAACCTCCCCCTTCCCGGCCTCGGCAGCGCGCTTCTCGGCCGTTTGGAAAAAGGCCTCCTGGCCTTCCTTGCCTATTTCTTCGTCTGGTTTCTTGCCATCTACGTCGGAATCCAGAAAGGAGCGGGGATCCAACTCGACGATTTCTCCCTCGCCATCCTCTACCTCGTTTTGATCCTGGCCCTTGGCTTCATGTACGTCTCGGCCTTCCTCACCTCGATCGAGAAAGGCTACGAACGGGCCAAGGACCCGCATCGATACTATCTCGAAAGCTTCTTCCAGCATGGCCTTTCTTCTCTCTATAAGGGAACGAAGAAATACTTCGCGGCCTACCTGAAAGCCTATGAGGGCGGGACCAAAAAGGAACAGACGCTTCTATTGACCTCCTGGTTCATCATGGGGGTGAGCGAACTCGGCTACCGGCAGTTCGTCCGGGGCCTCGTCTACCTTCTTTCCGAGGCCGGGGTCATCATCTATCTCATCCTCCGGGGCTTCTACGACATCGGCGTCCTCTTCCGCCTCGATGTCCTTTCCTCCCCGAACGGGGCCTTCGTCTACGGCATCATTGCCCTCTTCCTTGTCCTCTACCTCGTCTTTGCCTATTTCTCGCACCTCCGGACGGTCCTTTCCCTCACCGAGGCCGAGCAGAAAGGCAAGGCGGAAACCCCGAGGGGCGAGCTTTCCTCCCTCATCAACGACCGTTTCTCGGTCGTGGGGCTCACCATTCCGGTTCTCGGGGCTATCGCCTTCACGATCATCCCGATTACCTTCATGATCCTCACGGCCTTCACCAACTACTCCCTCAAGACGGTGAGCGGCTACGAGAACTACGACCCGCACCTCGGGATCCCCCTCCATTGGAGCGGCCTCGAGGCCTTCGAGCGGCTCTTCGCCAACAGCTCCTCCCTCGTCGACATGGTCAATGTCTTCGGCTGGACGATCGTCTGGGCGACGGTGGCCACCTTCACCTGCTATTTCGGCGGTCTCCTCTTGGCTCTTCTTCTCAACAAGAAAGCCATCAAGGGCAAGGTCGTCTACCGCTCGATCTTCGTCGTGGCGATGGCCCTTCCCCAGTTCGTCTCCCTCCTGGTGGTCCGCTCGATGTTTGACCGCTATGGCATCGTGAACAACATCCTCCTCGAGTTGGGATGGCTGACCGAGCGCTTTGACTTCTGGTCCGATGGGACGGCGGCCAAAATCCTCATCCTCGTAGTCAACATGTGGGTTGGCATTCCCTACTACATGCTTCTCATGAGTGGCCTTCTCCTGAACATCCCGAAGGATCAGTACGAAGCGGCCGACATCGAAGGGGCGACCGGTTGGCAGAAGTTCACCTCCATCACCTTCCCGGAGATCTTCTTCATGACGACGCCGGTCCTCATCACGAGTTTTGTCAACAACATCAATAACTTCAACGTCATCTGGTTCCTGACCGGTGGGGGTACCGTCTCGACCATTTCAGGAACGGCCGGGAACACGGACATCCTGATTACCTGGCTCTACAAACTGACCTTCCAGGCCGGAGCCTCGCCCGATTACAACCTCGCGGCCGTCGTCGGGATCATCATGTTCGTCATCTCGGCGACCTGCTCCCTCGTCATCTTCCAGCGTTCGAAGGCTTATAGGGCCGAGGAGGAATACCGCTAATGGCTAGCAAAGTGGCATCCAAGAAGGAAAAGTCCCTCCGTCGGAGCCGGATCGTCGATGCGGTGTGGAGCAACGCCCTCGTCATCGTCCTCTCGATCCTCTGGCTCATCCCGGTCTTCTTCGTCATCATCTTCTCCTTCAGCGACCAGAAGACCTTCTTCCTCGCCAACAGCATCCTTCCGACCGGCTATACCTTCGACAACTACATCCGCATTTTCACGGAAGAAGACCGGATCATCATGTTCCCCCATTGGTATGGGAACACCTTGATCCTCTCGATCTGCAACTGCGTCCTCGTCACCTTCTTCACCGTCATCACGGCCTTCATCCTCTCGCGCTTCCGCTTCAAGGGAAGGAAGGCCCTCATGAACATCACGATGGTGCTCGGCATGTTCCCGGGCTTCATGTCGATGGTGGCCGTCTACCTCATCCTTTCCCTCCTTGGGTTGCTGGGCTCCTACTGGGCGATGCTCGTCTATTGGGTGGCCGGAGCGGGGCTCGGCTACTTCGTGACGAAAGGCTATTTCGATACCATTTCGAATGACATCGACGAAGCCGCGAAGCTCGACGGCGCCTCCCAGGCCCGCCTCTTCTTCCAGATCTACATCCCACTGGCCAAGCCGGTCATCATCTACACGGCTCTCATGGCTTTCATGAGTCCGTGGGCCGACTACATCCTTTCCTCGATCGTCATCTCGAGCAACGAGGCCAGGACCATTGGCTACGGCCTCTACAACCTCATGACGCCCGACAACATCAACAACTACTTCACCCGCTTCTGCGCGGCCAGCGTCATCGTGGCCGTGCCGATCGTGGCCCTCTACATCGGTCTCCAGCGCTTCTTCGTCGCCGGGATCGCGGCCGGGGCCGTCAAGGGATAACGACATGAAAAAGACTTATTGGCTCTTGCTTCCCCTCTTGGCCCTCGCTTCCTGCCAGGGCCTTCTCGGGAGCTCCTCGAGCGAAGAAACGGTTTCGTCGAACGAAGCCTCTTCCTCGTCTTCGCCTTTAACGGGATCTTCTTCGGAGGAAGAAGTGCTCTCTTCGTCCTCCGAGGAAGAATCTTCCTCTTCTTCCAACGAGGAAACCCCGCAAAAAGCCCTTCAAATTGCCGATATCAAGAACATCCTCGTCTACTATGGCCTCCTCGACGGATCGGCTCCCTTTGAGCCGGTGGCGCCCGAGGTCAAGGATCAAGACGACAATATCGTTCCTCTCGAGGACGTTACTTTCAGCTTCGAAGGCGACGATATCCGTTACGAAAACGGGGGCTTCATTGGCCTCCGGGGCGGGACCTCGACGACGGTAACCGCGATCTCGAAAGACGGGGCGACCGGCACCTTCACGGTGAGCGTCTACAACCGTGAGTACCGGGAAAAGCACGAAACGGCCGCGACCTCGGAAGGGTGGTACGGCGACATCGACATCGACCCGATCGCTTCCCTCGAGGAAGGATTCGCCAGCGGGATCGACATCTCCTCGTCTCTTTCCATCTACGAATCGTGCGGCCGTTACTACGGAGCCTTCTACAACGAGAACGGCGAAGAGCAGTCCCTTTACCAGATCTTGGCCGACAACGGGGTCAACTGGATTCGCCTCCGCCTCTGGGTCGACCCCTATAACCACAATCTCCTCGACGAGGATGGGAACCCGACGCCTTACGGCGGCGGCATCTGCGACTACGAGCACGTCGAGTGGATGGCCCACGAGGCCAAGATGGCCGGGCTCAAGGTCCTCCTCGACTTCCATTACAGCGACTTCTACACCGATCCGAGCAACCAGGTAATTCCCAAGGCTTGGGCCAACATCACCTCAGCCGAGGAAATGGGCAACAAGATTTACGAATATACCAATTCGACTCTTCTTAGTCTCAAAGAGGCCGATGCCCTTCCCGATGCCGTCGCCCTCGGCAACGAGACGACGACTGGGATGCTTACCCAGCTCCCGGGGACCGACGGGAATAGCCTCACCGGCGACAATCCCGGCTACATCACCGGCAAAAGGAGCGCGCCGAGCAGCATCGCCGGATCGGCCTACAGCGATAATTTCCACCTTTACATCCGGAAGGCCAACCAGGCCGTCAAGGACGTGAGCGCGGCCATCCTCACGATGGTCCACATGGCCCGGGGCCTCACGGCGACCGACAACATCATCGGCTACTATAACGACCTCGCCGGGATCAACTTCGACATCATCGGCCTCTCGGGCTATGTCTATTACCAGTGGCAGAATCCCTCGACCCTGAGGAACGCCCTGAATACCATCAGCGCGGCTTTCCCGACCAAGAAGATTTCGATTGCCGAGCATAGCTACGGGTTTACCTACGAAAGCGATACCCAGGGGAACTTCACCTTCTCCGACTGGCCCGATGCGACGGCCACGGCCGTCTCTTCCTTCGAGGTCTCGATCCAAGGGCAGGCCGATTGCATCAGAACCCTGACCGAGGCCGTGGCCGATCTCGACAACGGCTGGGGCGCCTTCTACTGGGAGGGCGCGTGGCGGATCCGGACCGGCTGCGGCTGGGCTGACAGCGCCTCCAAGAATTCCTGGGCCAACCAAGGCCTCTTCTCCTACGACGGGAAGGCTCTCGGCAGTCTCAAGGTCTATTCCTTAATGTGGGGAAACTAACCGAGATTCTCCCATATTTTCCTCCTTTGTCTATCAATAGAATGTAACCGCTTTCCTAAAAGCAGAAAGGCTCATATGAAAAAGAACGTTCTCACGCTTCTACTACCTGCCCTCCTCGTTTTGGCCGCTTGCGGCGGAACGACGACTTCTTCCTCTGAAGAGATGGCTTCTTCGACCCCGACCGAGGAAACCTCTTCCTCGACTCCGGACGTAACCCCTGATTCTTCCAGTGAAGAAATTCCCGCCTCCTCTTCGTCGAGCGCCGAGGAAGAGACTCCGACCTCTTCTTCAAGCGAGGAAGACGACGAACCGGTCATCGTCATCCCGACCGTGACCCCGACCATCCACGTGACGGTCGAAGGAATCACCGTCCTCGAGGAAAACGGCATCTACATCGGCTCGCCGAACCTCGAAGGCGCGAGCGCCGATGTCTGGGGCTATGCCGAAATGACCCTCGATAGCGACGGCACTTACTCCTATACCTTCCCCGAAACCGAGATCGAGCAGTACATCCTCTTCCAGGTCTATGTCCAGAACAAAGAAGGCAACGACTGGTCCGGCGTCCTCTGCGACGAATGCGCCGGGAACAAGGACATTCAAGTCCTCACTCTCGAAGGGCAGAACGACTACGACGTGACCGTCACCTTCTCCTCGCAGCCCGATTCGAGCAACGTCGTTAGTGACGTCACCTTTACCCTCACGGCAACCGACAGCCAAGGGAACCCGATCGACGAAGAAGGGCTCTACATCATTGCCTACGACTCGATCAACGGCGGCGGGGCCGAGACGGTCTGGACCAACAACGGCAACGGCGTCTATTCCTACACCTATGACAGCATCCCGGTCGGGGCCTTCACCATCAACCCCTACCTCGAAGCGACCGACGACATCACCAAGATCACTTGGAACAAGTCCGATACGCTCGGGGAAGCCGGCTACCACTTCGACATCAAGGCCGGGGTCAATGCCTACAACTTCGCGGCGACCTGGACCAACATCCCGACTCCCTCGACCGGCGATAGCTACAAGGTGAACATCACCCTTACCCTCACCTCCTCCCTCGGGGAGAACGCTCAGTACCCGCAGATTGTCTTCGACGGTTCGTGGATCCCTCTCACCCCGACCGACGACGAGCTCACCTGGACCTACGAAAGCACCTATGCGGAAGGAGCCCACAGCTTCTACTTCTATTGGTGGAACGCCACGGAAGGCGCCCACGCGATCTACGCGGATGCGAACGGCAGCCTCTTCTCCATCGACCTCACCGGCGACGTCACCCTCGCGGTGACTGGCGCCTTCTCCGGCGAGACGAGCGTCGGGACGATGGCTTAATCAACCGTCATGACGGGGCGGCCCTCCGGGGCCGCTTTTTCGTTCCATGGTAGGAAACAATTGTCTATTTCACCTCAAAGTGCCCATAATGTGCCAATCAAGGAGATAATCATGGTTGAAAAAGGAAAGACGGCCATCATCGTCGTCGACATGCTGAATGATTTCGTCACCGGGGCTCTTAAGTGCGACCGGGGACTCGCCATCGTTCCCCACGTCAAGAAGCTCATCGAGGCAGCCCGGGAGAGGAACGTCCCCGTTATCTTTGCCAACGATGCTCATATCAAAGGCATCGACCATGAGCTGAAGCTTTGGGGCGACCACGCGATCGCCGGGACCAAGGGAGCCGAAGTCATTCCCGAACTCGCCCCGACGGAAAAGGACTATATCGTTCCGAAGCGGCGCTACTCGGGTTTCTTCCACACCGACCTCGACCTCTTGCTCCGGGAGCTTGGCATCACCACGGTCATCATGACCGGGCTCCATGCCCATATGTGCGTCCGCCACACCTCGGCCGATGCCTATATGCTCGGCTACAAGGTCGTCGTCGCGACCGACTGCACCGATTCCTTCACCAAGGAAGACTACGAGTACGGCATCAAATACCTTAAGGACGTCTACGGCGCCGAGCTTTATACCGCTGACGAACTGATTGTCCAGTTCTAAGGCGAAAGGCAAAAAGAAATCCGTTTTGCGCGGATTTTTTGTTTAATCGATTTCGGTAACGTTGTCGTCCTCGGGACAGGGGACGTTCACATCATCCGGGCTCAGGTGGCTATGCGGGGCGATCGTGTCGAGGGGGAGGAACATATAGAGGGCTTCGCCGCGGGCGAGGAGGACATTGTCCATCGTCCTTATTTCAGCGTGGCCCTTGAAGGTGAGGCTCGAGATCGAATCGATGACCCCGATGCACTTGAGGGGGACGTCGTAAGGGACGCCCTTGTGGTACTCGATGCTCAGCTTGATGGTGCAACCCCAAGCCCCCGGCTTCTTGATCCAGATGGCCCGCCCGATTGTCTCGTCGATCATGGCGGTGATCATGCCGCCGTGGGTCCGTTCCGGATATGACTGGTGGCAGCTTTTGAAGGAGAAGAGGGAGATGAGGCTCCCGTCTTCCATTTCGTAGAACCGGGCTTTGACGCCTTCGGGATTGTCGAGGCCGCAGACGATGCAATCGTGCGACAGCGTTTGTTTCTTGACCACTTTCATACCCCGAAAGTATATTCCTCGTCCTTTCTCCCTTCTATATAATCTCCGGCGTGAACGAGCCTTTGGCTTTCCGGGTCCGGCCCCAGACCCTGAGCGATGTCATCGGGCATCAAAACCTGGTCGGCGAACAGGGGATTTTAAGGCGCTCCGTCGAACGGAAAATGCCTTTCTCGATGATTCTTTTCGGTCCCCCGGGAACGGGGAAGACGACCATTGCCCGGGCATATTGCAAAGACCTTGGCATCCATTTCGCCATGCTCAATGCCGTGACGACCGACAAGAGGGAAATGGAGAAGACGATCGGCGATTGCCGCCTCTATCAAAACGCGGTCATCGTCATGGACGAGGTCCATCGCCTCGACAAGGCCAAGCAGGACCTCCTCCTTCCTTACGTCGAGGCCGGGGATTTCTATCTCATCGGCTGCACGACGGCCAATCCCTATGTCAGTCTGAACCGGGCCATCCGTTCCAGGACCCGCCTCCTCGAGGTCAAGCCTCTTACCGAGGAAGAGGTAGTCGCCGGCCTCAAAAGGGCCATCGCCTCGCCCAAAGGGCTCGACGGGAAACTCCATATCGATGACGAGGCCCTCTCCTTCGTTGCCCGCCTTTCGGCCGGCGACCTCCGCTTTTCCCTCAATGTGATTGAGCAATGCCTCCTTCAATATGGGGAGGAAGAGGTCGATCAAAAGATGGTCGAAGCCATCGAGCGCGTCCCCAACTACATGGTCGACAAAGACGAGGAAGAACATTACGACTCGGTCTCCGGCCTCCAAAAGTCGATCCGCGGAAGCGACGTCGATGCCGCTTTCTATTACTTGGCCCGCCTCATCGCGTCGGGCGACCTCGATAGCATCAAGCGGCGGCTTTTGGTCATTGCCTACGAGGATGTCGGCCTCGGCAACCCAGCCGCGGTCATGCGTTGCCAACTGGCCCTCGACGCGGTCGACAAGATCGGCCTACCGGAAGCGATGATCCCGCTTGGCTTCACGGTCGCTGAGCTGGCTCTTTCTCCCAAGAGCCGCGCTTCGTGCGAAGCGGTGGAAAAAGCGGTGGAAATGGCAAAGACGATGCCGTTCGTTGTCCCAAACTATCTCCGTTACACCCCGGTCAACCTGCGGGATGAGGACAAGTATCCCTACGACCGGCCCGATCTATGGGAAAAGATCCAGTACCTTCCCGAAAGCTACAAGAACGTCCGCTTCTACGTGCCGAACGACAATAGCCTCTCGAGCATCGAGAAGGCCCTGAACCAGAACTACGCGCGGCTGAAAGCCATCAAGCGAAGCCGGGATTTGGCCACCCTGAAGGCCGAGAAACCCCTGAAAAAACATTGAAAACGCTTTCATAAAAAGAAATAGTTGACCGACCGAACTTTTAGGCTACAATGGCGGACCTTCCAAAAGAAGGCACAACGAAAGGAGGTCGATCGCGATGAAATATTTCGATATCATCAAAGACTCATTCCAAACCCAATCCAGCTTCGACCTTGGTGAGGGAAAAGGAAAAGAAACCAACCTGGAAAAGTTCGCGGATGGATGCACTGATTCCTTCATCGACGGACTGATGAGCGGTTACGCGATCATCTAAAGGCCAGGGCCTGCCGTTAGGGCAGGCCTTTTTCTTTTTGTCTATAAGTTGTTTCTTGGCCTGACGAGGACGATAATTACCGGGCTGGGCCCTTGGCGGAATAGGCAGACGCGTTAGACTTAGGATCTAATGGGGCAACCCGTGCAAGTTCGATTCTTGTAGGGCCCACCACGAGAGAATTAGAGTATTGATACGTTCGTATTAATACTTTTTATTTTTTAGGAACATTGAAAAAATTAAATGGTGCTTTGATGGTTATATATTTTAAGAAAAGCATCCATTTTCATTATTTTATAAATGATGATTTAGCTAAGTTTTTATTTATTAAAATGCATGCAAATTTTCGTTTCATTCTTTAATGCAAGAGACCACGGATGAATCTTGTGTATCGCCAAGACGAGGCGCCTTCCGCCTTGCCACATCATTTAACTCCTTTCACCTCGACATGCCAAC
>CALVSB010000007.1 GCA_944358895.1 uncultured Bacilli bacterium
CAGGAGATAGTCGAAGTATTCGACGGCGCAGCACTCCAGTTCCTTCTTGACCATCGGGATCACATCATCTGGTGAGTTGAAGTAGTTGGAGCTGAGCTTGTCGGTGAGCACGTAGGCCTCCCTGGGATAGCGCGAGGTCAGGCACTTCCTGACCGCGACCTCGCTTTGCTCGTTGAGGTAGCCATGGGCCGTGTCGAAGTAGTTGTAGCCCTCCTCCAGGAAACGGTCGACCATCCGGCTGACCAAGTCGAAGTCGATCTCGCCGTCCTTATACGGCAGCCTCATCATCCCGAAGCCGAGCTTTCCCTTTGCGCGTTCCATGTTTTTTCTCCTTTATTCAATAAAAGCCCGCAAAAGCGGGCTTATCGTCTATTCTTTGCCACCGAGGCTCAGCCGGCTGGCCTCTAGCCGAGACAAGGCGCGGCTTAGCGCGGCCTTGGCCTGCACGAGGTCTCCGTCTTTCCCCTGCAGGTGGGCATCGGCCCGCTGCTTGGCCTGCTCGGCCCTTTTGCGGTCGAGCTTGGCCCCGTCCTCGCAGTATAGGCAGCTGATTGTCGCCCTTCCGTCCTTCACCGACAGCAATCCATGGTGCACGGCGAAGTAGCGCCTCCCCGAGGGAAGGTGGACCCGCAGCACGCAGTCATCCGATAGCGCGATGTAGGAATCGGCATAGCCGCCGCAAACCTGCGTCGGCCCGAGGGGCGTCTGCACGTAGAATTCCTCCGCCTCGCCCTCGAACTCGATGGCATAAGGCGAAAGAAGGGTCAGCTTGATCACTTAAGCCCCTCCGCGTGGCGCTTGACGTCCTCAATGGCGCCGCAATATAGGAAGGCGGATTCCGGATAGGAATCGTATTCCCCACTTAGCAGGGCCTTGAAGCTCCTGACGGTCTCCGAGAGGGGGACGTAGAGCCCCTTGTAGCCCGAATAGGCCTCGGCGACGTGGAACGGCTGGGAGAGGAAGTTGCGGACGCGCCTTGCCCTATTGACGATGGCCTTGTCCTCGTCGGATAGCTCGTCGATGCCAAGGATCGCGATGATGTCCTGCAGCTCCTTGTAGCGCTGGAGCAGCTTCTGCACCCCGCGGGCGACCTCATAGTGCTCCTGCCCTATCACGTTGGGGTCGAGGATGGCCGAGGTCGACTCAAGCGGGTCGACGGCCGGGAAGATGCCAAGCGCCGCGGTGTTGCGGTCGAGCAATGTCCTGGCGTCGAGGTGGGAGAAGGTCGTGGCCGGGGCGGGGTCGGTGAAGTCGTCGGCCGGCACGTAGACGGCCTGGACCGAGGTGATGGACCCATCCTTCGTCGAGGTGATCCGCTCCTGGAGCTGGCCCATCTCGGTGGCCAAGGTCGGCTGGTAGCCGACGGCAGAAGGCATCCGGCCGAGGAGGGCGCTCACTTCGCTTCCGGCTTGGGTGAAACGGTAGATGTTGTCGATGAAAAGAAGGACGTCCTGCTTCTCGCTGTCGCGGAAGTACTCGGCCATCGTGAGGGCCGTGAGGGCGACCCGCATACGGGCGCCCGGGGGTTCGTTCATCTGCCCAAAGCAAAGGGCGGTGTTGGCGAGAACCCCGGATTCCTTCATTTCGAAGTAGAGGTCGTTGCCTTCTCTCGAGCGCTCGCCGACCCCGGCGAAGACGCTGATGCCATGGTGGACCTTGGCGACGTTGTCGATGAGTTCCTGGATGAGGACCGTCTTGCCGACGCCGGCGCCGCCGAAGAGGCCGATCTTCCCGCCTTTCAGGTAGGGGCAAAGGAGGTCGATGACCTTGATTCCGGTCTCGAGGATCTCGTTCGCCACCTTCTGCTCGCTGAAGGAAGGGGCATCCCGGTGGATCGGGAGGTGGGGCGCGCTTTCGAAGTCGCCCCCGAGGCCGTCGATCGGGTTCCCGAGGACATCGAACATCCGCCCGAGAGTCTTATCCCCGACCGGGACGGAAATGAAGGCATTGTCGCTATAGGCCTTCATCCCCCGCTTCAGCCCTTCGGTCGCCCCCATGGCGACGCAGCGGACGGTGTCCTCCCCGATGTGCTGCATGACCTCGCCCACGACTTTCTTCCCGCCTTCGAGGGGAATCTCGACCTTCGAAAGGAGGCGCGGGAGGGTCGAGCCCTCGAACGAGATGTCGAGGACCGGGCCCAGGGCCTGGACCAGCTTTCCTTCATAGACGGCTTGTTTCTTTTCCATGGCACTCTCCTTAGACATTGCTTCCGCCGACGACTTCGACGATTTCCTGGGTGATGGCGTTCTGCCGTTCTTTGTTGTAGAGAACGTTCAGTTCTTGGATCAGCTCGTCCGCGTTGTCGTTGGCCGTTTCCATGGCCGTCCGGCGGGCGCTGTACTCGGCGATCGTGCTCTCCCTGATCCGCGCGGACAGGAGGGACGAAAGGTAAGGGAGAAGGAGTTGCTCGAGGAGGGCCTGAGGGTCTTCGTCGAGCTCGGGGTCGATTTCTTCCCCGCTGTTTTTTTCCGGCGCGAGTTCGGCGAGGGGGTAGACCCGCTCGTAGAGGGGCAGGTTCTTAAGCGAATTGACGTAGTGGCTGTAGACGATCCCGATTTCGCCGTAGGTCCCCTCGGCCATCGCGGAAAGGGCCGCCTCGACGAAGCGGAAGGCGCTTTCCGCGCTCGCCTCGAGGGTGAGGGGCGGGAGGCCTTCGGCCTTTGCGAGGCCGCTTTTCTCGACGAAGGAGGAAGCGCGGCTCCCAAGCGGATAGATGGCGTCGCCCGAGCGAGCGACGCTCAAGAGCTGTTTGCCGAGATCGACGTTATAGGGGCCGCACAGGCCGAGGTCGCTCCCGAGGAAAACGATCAGGCGCTTTCCCTTGGCCGAGGCGCCATTGCCGCCTTGCTCCCCCGCCATCTTCTGGAGGCGGGCCAAGGCTTTCTGAAACTCGAGGAGGAAATAGCGTCCCCCCTCGATGCTCTCGAGCCCTTTCTTGAGCTTGGCGAGGGCGATGAGCTCCATGGCCTTGGTAAGCTTCCGCGTCCCCTCGACCGAGCGGAGCCGCCGCTTTATCTTGGCTAAGGAAGTGCTCATTTCTTCTCCTTAACGAAGAAAAGCTCAAGCAAATCCTTGATCTTTTGCCGGCTTTCGTCGGAAAGGGCCTTCTTTTTCCCGATGTCGGAGAGGAGGTCGGAGGCGCGGTCTTTCGCGTATTCCCGGAGCGAGGAAAGAAGGGAGGAAACCTCATCGTCCTTCTTGCCGTCGAGGTAGCCGCCTTGGAGGGCCAAAAGGGTGATGGCCTGCTCCTCCATCGGGAGCGGCACGTAATTAACCTGCCTTAGCCCCGCCTCGAGGGCCGAGCCGTGGGAAAGGATCTTCTTCGTCTCGCTGTCGAGGTCGCTCCCGAACTGGGCGAAGGAAAGATTCTCGCGGTAGGAAGCGAGATTGATCTTGAGGGAGCGGCTGGCTTCCTTCATCGCCTTCGTCTGGGCAGCGCTCCCGACCCGGGAGACGGATAACCCGCTATCGATGGCCGGGCGGAAGCCGGCCTGGAAGCGGTCGGCGCTCAGGAAGATCTGCCCGTCGGTGATCGAGATGACGTTGGTCGGGATGTAGCTCGAGATGTCCCCGGCTTGGGTCTCGACGATCGGAAGGGCGGTAATCGAGCCGCCGCCCCGCTGCTTCGAAAGCTTGCAAGCCCGTTCCAAAAGGCGGCTATGGAGGTAGAAGATGTCGCCGGGATAGGCTTCCCGGCCCGGGGAGCGCCTAAGCAAAAGCGAAAGGGCCCGATAGGCCACCGCGTGCTTGCTAAGGTCGTCGAAGACAATGAGGACGTCCTTTCCTTCTTCCATCCACTCCTCGGCCATCGCCATTCCGGCGAAGGGGGCGATGTAAAGCTCGGGCGAGGGCTGGCTCGCCGAGGCATTGACGATCGTCACGTAGTCGAGGCAGCCGAGAGAGCGAAGGTTCTCGTATATGGCCGCGACCGAGGAATTCTTCTGCCCGATCGCGACGTAGATGCAATAGACGCCCTTTCCTTTCTGATTGACGATGGCGTCGATGGCGATCGACGTTTTCCCGGTCTGGCGGTCGCCGATGATGAGTTCGCGCT
The DNA here is from genome assembly GCA_944358895.1 of uncultured Bacilli bacterium. Lineage (GTDB taxonomy): Bacteria > Bacillota_I > Bacilli_A > RFN20 > CAG-826 > UBA4951. Next base: position 4,055 of record CALVSB010000007.1, read on the forward strand.
GGCCGCGCCCGATCGGCACCATCGAGTCGATGGCGAGGAGGCCCGTTTCCAGGGGGACGCTCACGCTTTCCCGCTCCATGACCCCGGGGGCAATCCGTTCAATGGGGCGCTTTTTCCGGCTGTCGATGGGTCCAAGCTCGTCAAGGGGCTCGGCCAGCGGGGAGACGACCCGGCCAAGGAGGGCGTCGCCGACCTTGACTTCGAGGACTTGGCCGGTCGAATAGACGGGGTCGCCTTCGGAGATGGTTTCCGCCCCCTTGAGGAGGACGACGCCGAGACTGTCCTCGTTCAGGTTCATGACGAGGCCTTTCCCGCCGCTAGGGAAGGAGAGGAGTTCGCCGAGCATCGCTTCGGGAAGGCCGTAGACGGTCGCGATGCCGTCCCCGACCGTGACGACGGTCCCGACCGAGCGGTCGACGTCCTTGGCTTCGCTCTCCTCGATTTCCTTCACGAGAAGGGCAGCCATTTCGCGCGGGTTCATGCCCATAGTTAATCCTCCTCCGCCAAAAGCTTCTTCCGCTCCGCGTCGAGCTTCCCTTCGAGGGAACGCTCGATGAGGCGGCCGTCGATGTAGATCCGGTAGCCCCCGATGAGGGCGGGGTCGATTTTGTAGTCAAGGCGAGCCTTCTCGCCTCCGAGGGCATTCCTCAGTTCGTCTTTTTCCTTCGATGAAAGCGGCCGGGCTGAGTAGACAAGGCCCCGCCTGTATCCGTGCTTGAGGTCATAAGGCCGGCGGAAACCTTCCCTCGCCTCTTCCGGGTCGAAAGCGGAACGGGCCTTCCTGAACGCAACCCCGGCCCAGGCCTTGAAGTAGCCGGGGGCGGAGGCGAGGAGGCGGTCGAGCTTTTCCTTTTTCCGCCTCCCATCGACCGCTGGGCTATTGAGGTAGGAAAGGAGAAGCGGTTCGGCCTCAAGGACGTCGAGGAAAGACTTGAGGGCCTGGTAGGCTTCCTCTTCCTTTCCCCGCTCCTTGCTATAAAGGTAGAGGGCTTCGCCAATGGAAAATGAAGCGCTACTTCTCTTCATGCTTCAGTTCCTCGGCCACCGCTTCCCGGATGGCCGCGTCTTCTTTTTCGCTGAGGCTCCGCCCAAGGGCTTTCTTGGCCGAAGCCGTGGCCGTGACGATAATGGCTTCCTTCATCTCGCCCTCGGCCTTCTTTTTGGCCTCGGCGATGTCTTTTTCGGCTTCGAGCTTGAGCGAGCGGGCCTCTTTTTCGGCCGCGCCCACGATCATGGCCGCGCGCTTGCTGGCATCGTCCTTGCTCGAAGCGATGATCTTGTTCCCTTCTTCCCGCGCTTCCGCGAGAATCGAGTCCTTCTTCCGAAGGGTCTTCTCGACTTCTTCCTTCCCCCGCTCGGAGGAACGAATGTTCCCCTCAATGTAGTCCTTGCGGGCCTTCACGAATTTCTTCACCGGCTTGTAGGCAATGAAGTAAAGGGCCACGAAAAGGACGACAAGCGCCAGAAGATTGATGAGGAAGCTCCAAAGGTTGGGGACGAGCTTCCCGATGAAATCGCCCGCATCGAACGGGGCGTCATCGAGGAAGAGCGCCACGGCTTAGGCTCTCCCGCCGAGAACGAAAATGATGAGGATGGCGATGACGAGGCAGTAGATGGCCGTCGATTCGTCCAGAGCGACGGCAAGAACCATCGTTGACTGCAGCTTCTTCTGCATTTCGGGCTGCCGGGCCATCGCCTTGATGGCCGAGGAGCAAATGATAGCCTCCCCGATGGCGGATAGGCAGCCGATGCCGACGGCAATCGCCGCCGCGATCGCGATAATACCCAAATCTGTCATAAGTACCTCCTTTGGGCAACCTCCCCCTACCTGGTTTCCGCGGCCGCCGGGCGCTCGCGGTCGAGGAGGGCCGGGGAGCTTTCTTCGCTCACCGGGCGCTCAGCCGCGATCCAGACGGCGTTCAGGGAGCAGAAAACAAGCGTCTGCACCCCGCCGGAAAAGAGGGAAAAGTATAAATTGAGGACCCCGATCGGTATCGGGGCGAGCCAAATCTGGGTCCAGACGGTCGATTGGTCGGGGTCCCAGAGTGGGAAATAATGGGCTTGGGCCATGGCCGTCAGGCTTCCGAAGAGGACGCCCGAGAGATTCGAGAGGGCCCATTGGATAATGCCGATGATGATGGTGCCGGAAAGGGCGTTCCCGAATAGACGCATCGTCGTCGAGAGGATCGGGCTCCACATCGTGATGAGGTTGACCGGGAGGAAGACGGCAATCGGCTCAACGTAGCGATGGAAATAGCTCCAGCGGCTCCATTTGAGGCCTTGGTACTGGATGATCGCGAACATGATGATGGCAAGTGAGAGAGGCGCGGCCAGCCAGTCGATGACGCTTGGAAGGCCGAAAAGCGAAAAGTTGAAGGCAATGAAAAGGTAGGCAAAGAGGGTGAAGAAATAGCCGCCCCAAGGCTCGAACACCTCGTAGCCCATCGTGTTGACGGCGAAATGGTCGACGAAGTTGACGTACTGCTCGGCGTAGAACATGAGGCCGGAGGGGCGCTTTTTGTATTCCTCGTTCTTGAGGGCCTTCCTAGCCCGAAGGCCGACAATGGCCCCAAGGACAAGGAGAACGACCATCACGATGAGGGAAGAAACGAGGGCCGGCTCGATCTCAAAGTCGAGCATGTGCGCGACTTTTTCGTCGATCGTCTCATAAAGCAGGGCCGGCACCGTCGTCATGGTCATTCCTTGGTTTCACTCTTATCAGCTGGCTTGTCGCTCACGAGGCGCAGATCGAGGAAATGGGCCAGGAGGGAGACGACGGTGAGCGGGGCAAGGCCCCCGAACGCCGTCCAGAAGTTGAAAGCGTCGAAGCCGCCGAACCACTCGCTTCGGAAGGTGCAGATCCCGGCGACGACAAGGACCCCGGCATAAAGGAGGATGCGGAGGAAATTGAAGGCCAAAGTCAGGGCGAGGCTACCGGCCGGAATGTCGTCTTTCCTCAGGAGCGCCCGGGCTCCGAACGTCATGCTCCAGTAAGCCAAAAGGCCGGCAAGGCTCCCGAGCAGCCAGCCGAGGGGATAGGCCCCGAGGGGATAGCCGTCAGCGGCATGGAAGAAAAAGAGCGGCAGCATCGCGAGGAACGGCACAATCGTAAGAAAAGCCAAAATGACGAGGGACTTGCCCTCGGGGCTCGAGGCAAGGAAGCGTTTGACCAATTTGTTCATGCTAACAGGTTTAGGATAGGTCAATGGGGTCGAATTTTTCAAGCGCTAGCGCGTAAAATAGAGACCCGGCCGGAAAGCGAACCATGAAAGCGCTTGCATAGATCTTGCCCCGCCCATAAAATGAGCGGCTAAACACGCAAAGGAGGCAATTATGCCATTCACGATAAAATGCCAAGGCCAGGAAAAGACCTACGACGAAAAGCTCTCCCTCCTCACCCTCGAAAGGGATTTCGGGATCGAGCCGGAGCACTTCATCGCCGCCATGGTCAACAACCGGGTCCGCGACCTCAACTACGAGGTCTACTACGACGCCGAAGTCGAGTTCCTCGACCTCTGCGACCACGAAGCCATGAAGATCTACGAGGCCACCCTCCGCTACATCGTGGCCATGGCTTTCCACAACCTCTACCCCGAGCTGAAGATCCGCTTCGCCTATAACGTGAGCCGCTGCATCAGCGTCCACCTCATCGATTCGAAGATGGTGGCCAACACGGCGATGCTCCTCAAGGTCAACCACGAGGTCGAACGGATCGTCGCCGCCGACTATCCGATCACCCGAACGGTCGTGCCCAACGAAAAAGCGGCCGAAATCTACCGCGAAAGGGGCTTCGACGACAAGATTTCGCTCTTGGCCTACCGCCCCGAGAAGACCGTCCACCTCAACGAGTGCAACGGCTACGTCGACTACATGTACAGCCACCTAGCCCCCTCGACCGGCTACATCAAGGACTACAAGATCCGCCTCTATGCCCCGGGCTTCCTCGTCCAGTACCCGCGCTCGGAGTGCGGCGGCAAGATCCCGCCCTTCGAGGATGCCCCGACCTTCGGCCGCACCCTCAAGGAAAGCCACGACTGGGCCAAGATCGCCGGTATCGACACGGTGGCCAAGATCAACCACGAGATCGAGCATAACGGGAGCGTCGAGTTCATCAACATCTGCGAAGCCCGCCACAACCGGATGCTCGCCGAGCTCGGCCAGCTCATCGAAGACGACATCGAGGACATCCGCCTCGTTTGCATCGCCGGGCCCTCGAGCTCGGGCAAGACGACCTTCGCCAATCGCCTCCGGATCGAGCTCCTCTCCCGCGGCATCCATCCGATCCGCATCTCGATCGACGACTACTACAAGACCCGTGGGGAAGCCCCGCTCGACGAAAGCGGGAAGCCCGACCTCGAATCGATCGGGGCCCTCGACACCGAGCTTTTCAACCAGAACATGCTCGACCTCATCAACGGGGAGGAAGTCCAGCTCCCGAAGTTCGACTTCAAGGTCGGCCACCGGGTCCCCGGGCGCAAACTCCGGGTCCATCAAGACGAGCCGATCATCATCGAAGGCATCCACGCCCTGAACGATCTCCTCACCCCGTCGATCTCCAAAGCCAACAAGTTCAAGATCTTCATCTCGCCCCAGGCCCAGATCAACCTCGACGACCATAACCCGCTTTCCCTCACCGACCTCCGGCTCATCCGCCGCCTCGTCCGCGACTACAAGTTCCGGGCGGCCCCGGCTGAAGAGACGTTCTCCATGTGGGACAACGTCAGGGCCGGCGAGTTCAAATGGATCTATCCCTTCCAGGAAGGAAGCGACTTCGTGTTCAATTCCTTCCTCCCCTACGAGCTGGCCGTCATGCGGAAGTACGCCCTGCCGCTTCTAAGCAACATCGACAAGGAAAGCCCCTACTTCCCGTTGGCCGAGCGCCTCATCCGGATGATGAAGTTCTTCCTCGACATGAAGGACGAATGGGTCCCGAGCAACTCGCTCATGCGCGAGTTCATCGGTGGCAGCTGCTACGCTGACGTCTGATCGTAACTTTTGCCAAAAGAGGCCGCAAAAGCGGCTTCTTTTTTTGCGATTTCGTTGAAGAATCCCCTTTTTCTATCTAAACTCGACGTATGAAGCAAACCCTTGGTCTCGTTTCGCGCCTCCGCCTCTACCTCGGCCTCCTATGGAAGATTGCTATCATCATGGTCGGAGGAGTCGGGATTCTCCTCAATCTCGAGAATGCCGGGGACTTCATGAACGGGTCCTATCTCTTCTATTACTTCACCATCCTGTCGAACCTCGTCATGATGGCCTCGGCGATCCTTTTCATCGTCATCGACATCGTCTCGCTTGAACGCGGGGAGGAAGCCAAGCTGACTTTCTTCCGCCTCTTCCGCCTGGCCTCGGCCGTCGCGGTCGCCCTCACGATGGCTGTCTTCTTCGCCTTCCTCCTCCCGAGTTCCGGCCCGGGGTACGCCGAAAGCCCGGCCAATCTGACCGTTCACTTGATCCTCCCCCTTCTCGGGATGCTCGACTTCATCGTCTTCGAAGGAGCGAAGACCCGCCTTCTCCAAGCCTTGGCCGGGACGGCCTTCCCGCTTCTTTATCTCGTGTTTGTCTATGCGGTGGCCGGTCCCCTCGGCCTCGCCTTCGATCCCTCGGGCGCCAAGGTCCCCTACTTCTTCCTCGATTACCGAAAGCTCGGCTGGTTCGATCTCGGCAGCGGCAACCTCGACTTCGGGGTTTTCTACTGGATCCTCATCCTCCTAGCCATCGTCCTCGCCATCTCCATCCTGCTCGTCGCCCTCCAAAAGCTCTTGCACCTAAAGAAAAAGCGCTCCGCCTAGGAGCGCTCCCTCGCCCCGCCCTAACGCGGGGCCTTTTCTTTGCTCGGGAGGGCGACGAAGCGCTTCTTCGTCTTCTCGTAGCTGGCCACGATTTCCCCGTAGTAGGCCTTGCGGAGGCTTTCGTAGCGTCTCTTCGCCTCGGGGGAGGCGGTCGCGAGATACAAAGAAGCGAAGATCTTCTCGAGGCGGAAGAAGCTTTCGTAGAGGCTTAAGAGGGTGATGAGAAGGAAGTAGGACTTCCGGCTATAGATGAGAAGGGGCGAGGAATGGGCGATCTCGCTGCTCATCTCGTAGACCTTGCTGTAGCTATGGAGGCCGGCGATCCGCTCGACCCCGTCGCGGAAGTTGAGCTTGAAGCCCTCCGTCGCCTCGGCCCCGTCGATCTCGTAGAGCCAGCCGTACTCGATGAAGCGCTTCATGTCCTTGCTCTTGAGACCGTGGGCCCGCATCTCCTCCTTGATCTCGAGAAAGACCTTGTCGGTCTCCTCCTTGCTTTGGATGGCTCCCCGGAAGGCGAGGGCATACTGGAGGTGCCTGAGATAGGACTGGACGGCCTTCTCCCCGGCCCCGACGAGGGCAAGGAGGATGCATTCGTTCTCGTGGAGGGTCCGCCAGGTCGAGAAAGCTTCCGTCTCGTAGCCCCCGACGAGGAGCTCGAGGATGCAACGCGCCATCGATAGCCCCTTGGAAAGGATGTCGACGAAGAGGGTTTCCCGGGGATCGCCCTTCTTTTTTCCCCGAAGGGTACCGAGGATGAAGTTGAGATAGAGCGAAAGGGTCGACACTTCCGGCATGTAAGGGGAAAGGAGGGAGCCTTCGCTATAGGAGAGATGCTCGTTGGTGTAGTACTTGTCGAGGGCATAGGAAACGATGAAGGAAGCGTAGGAGGGGTCGTCCTTCAGTTCGGCCTCCTTCTTGTCGGGATGGGTTTGGAGATAGAAAGTGTGTTCCCCGACGAGGTAGAAGATGATCTTGGCCGGGCTATAGGCAAAGCGGGCCAGGACCGGCGACTGGCTCGAAAGGGTCGGGATCGCCCCGAAAGCGGCTTCCGAAAGCTCGTAAAGGAAGCCGACGTCCCCTTTGTAGGTGGGAAGGGCGACTTTCAGGAAGTCAAGAAACGATTCCTTGGAAAACTTGCGTTCCATCTTACCTCCTCGGCTTGAAGGCCCTGGTTGCCTTCACGGCCTGCAGCCAACCGTCGTAGAGGCGGCGGGCTTCTTCCTCGGAAATCGAGGGAACGTAGCGCCGGGCGAACTTCCGATGGGCGAAAAGCTCTCCCTCGTCATGGTAGAAGCCGGTCGCGAGGCCAGCCATGTAGGCCGCTCCGAGGGCGGTCGTCTCGATTTGCTCGGGAACGAGGATCTCGCTCCGGAGGATGTCGGCCTGGAACTGCATGAGAAGGGCATCGCTCGAGGCCCCGCCGTCGACCTTGAGGGTCGTGAGGGGGAGGCCGGTTTCCTTTTTCATCAGCTCGATGACGTCCATCGACTGGTAGGCGATCGAATAGAGGGCGGCCCGGGTTATGTTATGGCGGTCGCTTCCGCGGGTCAGCCCGAAGACGGCTCCCCTGGCTTCATCGTCCCAGTACGGAGTCCCGAGGCCGACGAAGGCCGGGACGACATATACCCCGCCGGTGTCGGGCCGGCGGAGCGAGTACTCCTCGACGTCGGAGGACTTCTTGAACCAGTTCATCTCGTCCCGAAGCCACTGGACGACGGCCCCGCCGACGAGGACGGATCCCTCGAGGGCGTAGCTAGCCTTGCCCTTCCGGAGTGCCGCGACCGTCGTGAGGAGCCCTCCTTTGGTAAGGACGGGCTTTCCGCCGGTATGCATGAGCATGAAGCAACCGGTCCCGTAGGTGTTCTTCCCTTCCCCGGGGCGGAGGCAGCCTTGCCCGAAGAGGGCGCTTTGCTGGTCGCCGATGATGCCGCGGATATGGATGTGGCAATCGAAGAAGGTGGCCTCGCCATAGTCGTCGTCGCAGTTCCTGACGTCGGGGAGCATCGAACGGGGAACGGCGAAAAGCTTCAGCAAATCCTCGTCATATTGAAGGGTATTGATGTTATAGAGCATCGTCCTCGAGGCATTGGTCGCATCCGTGAGGAAGCTTTTTCCCTTCGTCATCTTGTAGACGAGGAAGGAGTCGATCGTCCCGAAGGCGAGTTCGCCCCGCCGGGCCCGTTCCTCGGCCCCCGGCACCTTTTCGAGGATGTAGCGGATCTTGGAAGCGCTGAAATAAGGATTGATGAGGAGGCCGGTTCGCTCGCGGATGAATTCCTCTTTCCCTTTGTAGCGGTCGCAGATCGCGGCGCTGGCCTTCGACTGCCAGACGATGGCATTGTAGATCGGGCGCCCGGTCTTCTTTTCGTAGACGACGGTCGTCTCCCGCTGGTTGGTGATGCCGATCGAGTCGATGTCGTCCCAGGTGGCCCCGGAAACGATCATGATTTCGTTGATGACGTCGACCGTCGAGATCCAGATCCGCTCGGCGTCGAGCTCCACCTCCCCGGGCCGGGGGTAGATGGGCTCGAGCTCGCGGCTTGCTTTGTAACGGGCGATCCCGTCTTGGTCGACGAGAAGGGCCCTCGTCGAAGTCGTCCCTTGGTCAAGGGAGAGAACGTATTTTTTCATTTGCCTAATTATCTTGCCTTATGCCCCTTAAGTAAACGCGCGGGGAAAAAGAAAAGAGGGCCGCGGCCCTCTCTTCACTTCTTCTGGGTTTGGAGAAGATGCTCGATTTGGTCGGCTTCCTTCGGGATGTCCCTCGTCAGGATGTCCGACCCGTGCTCGGTGATGAGGAGGTCGTCCTCGATCCGGATGCCGAAGCCGAGGCGGGAGAAATAAAGTCCCGGCTCGTCGGAGATGACCATCCCGGCCTCGAGGGGGATCTTCCGGTAGGAACGGTCGCTCGGGGAGAGATAGGGATCGTGGGTATCGAGGCCGATGAAGTGGGAGACGCTATGGAAATAGACGTCCTCCACCTTCTCCCCTTCGGCAAGGAGGCCCCGCCGCGGGAGTTCCCGCTCGTAAAGGGCAATCACGGCATTCTGGAGCTCCTCGATGGTGACCCCGGGTTTAGCGAGGTCGGCCGTCATCTTGTTGGCCTCGAGGACGAGGTCATAGGCGGCGCGCTGCTCCGGGGTGAACTTGCCGCTCGCCGGGTAAGTCCGGCTCACGTCGGCGCAGTAGTAGCCGTTCCTAGCCCCGAGGTCCATGAGGACGAGGCCGCCCTCCGGGACGGTGTCGACGGGCTTCGGGTAATGGAGGCAGGTCGTGTGGACGCCGCTCGCCATGATGGTGTTGAAGGACTCGCCCTGATAGCCGTTGCTGTCGTTGATGGCGTGGCGGAAGGCATCGGCGAGTTCGTATTCCTTGCGCCCGGGGGCGAGGATCTTGAGGGCGGCGTTGATGCCGAGGTGGGTCGACTTGATGGCGCTCCTTAGTTCCTGGATTTCCCCGACGCTCTTGCGGAGGCGGAGCTGGGTAACCAGTGGGTAGGCATTGAGAATGTTGACGCTTTGGTAAGCGCTCTTGATGGTCGAAAGGAAGTCGTCGATGTAGGTATCGTCGGCGATCTTGAGCTCGCGGTCGAGATCGACGTAAAGGCTCGCGATGTCCCCGAACTGGCTGATACTCGGCGAGAGGGTCGCGTCGAGCTTCCCTTGGAACGAGAAGTTGACAAGGACGTTATGGACGCCCGAGCGGGCCTCGGCTTCCTCGAGGGTGAGGCGGCGGCCGTACCACTTCTCTTTCCGCTCGTCGAAGGGCGAGACGAAGAGGAATTCCTTCCGCTCCCCCTCGACGTTGATGAGGAGCAGCATGCTGTCGGGCTGGTCGATGCCCGTGAGGTAATAGAAGTTCCGGGCGACCTCGAAGGGGTAATCCTCGTCGGCCGACTTGCATTTCTCGACCCCGGAAAAAAGAACCATCGCCGACTGGGGCTCCATCATGTTGATGAGCTTCTCGCGGCGCTCGCTGTATTCGCTAGCCTTGATCATGGCTTGGCCTCCTGTAGATAAAGCATTCTTCCTCCGCCGCCACCCGGAGTTCCGGGAAGAGGGCGAGGAAGGCGCTAAGAATTGTAGCATCTGCGCGGACGGGGAGAACGATGCTCTCCCCGAAAGTCGGTTTCTCGATTTCCAGTCCCATCCGCTTGGCCCGGTCGAGGACGAGGTCGTAGGAAGGATAGGGAACCTCAAGGAGGGCCTTGCGGCCCGTCGCTACCTCATATGGATCGGCCTTAGCCACCAGGTCCTTGGCGAGGTCGGAGTAGGCATGGGTCAGCCGCCCGAGCCCCAGCTTCGTCCCGCCGAAGTAGCGGACGACGAAGATGGCGCACTCGTCGAGTCCCGAACCGCGGAGGACGTTGAGGATGGGAAGCCCGGCCGAATGGGAAGGCTCCCCGTCGTCGCTACTGCCCTCGGCCGCGCCCTTCTTGTAGGCATAGCAATAATGGGTGGCCTTGGGGTAAAGCTCCTCGATTTTGGCCTTCGCTTCCTTGAAGTCGGCCCCCAAAAGGGGCTGCAAAACCCCTATGAAACGGCTGGAAAGAATCTTTTCCTCTTGGACGAGGGGTTCCTTGACCGTAAGCATCAAAGCCACCTAGGAAAGGAAGCCACAAGCTTGCTCAAGGTAGGAACCGGTCCCGAAGTACTTGGCGTCGCCCGTGAGATCGAGCGGGGTGCCAGCAAGGATACTGATTTCCGATTGGGAGAGCGGCTTGCCCGTCGAGCTAGAGACCATAGTGCTAGCGATCTCAACTTGGCTATGGATGTAGCGCCCGCCGGCCAGAAGCTCGTAGAAATAGGAGTCGAGGAGGGTAGCGCCGAGCCCAATGACATCGGCGTTCTCGAGTTTCACCCCCTCATTGTTGAGGGCGTTGACCAGGCTGGCGTAGGACTGATCGGCTGAATGGTCAAGAACCGCGTTCCCGCCGGCGAGAACCTGGTAAAGGGCCGTATAGAAGGAACGGTAAGGCAGGAAGGAATCCGCCCTCAGCCCAGCAAGAGTCGAGGGGAGGCTTCCGCCGACGGCGTCGATCTCGAGACGCGGTTTGCTTAGGCTCTCGAGCCCCGATACGGTGCTGATCTGCTGGGTACCGGAGGGATCCACCGCCACGACGAAGCCGAGGAAGCCGCGGTTCGGGCTGCCGTTTTGGTAAGCAAGGCCCGAGGCGTAGGAACGGTTGACGAGGCTCGTCACGAAGTTGTTGGCCACCGAGGTTTCCGCCACCGGGACGGCTTCGCTCCCGGCCGGCACCGCCTCCATGAGGCCGAGGGTGCTGCCCGAGGCAAGCCAAAGCTGCTTGAAGGCATCGGAAGCACCATCGAGGAGGGGGATGGAGATGTTTGAAGCAGCCTCATAAAGGGCCACCGCCATCGTGATGTCGGCGAGGTTATTACTCAGATAGGTCAGTCCGCCGGGGTAGGCCGCTTCGCGTTCCTCGGAGGTCGGGGCCGCCCCGTCGGCAGCCATGTTGGCTTCTTCGTAAATCGACTCGTGGAGCGAGGCGATGAGATTCCGCTCGGTCTGAACCGGGTCGGACGTCGTCTCGTGGAGGAAGAGATTGCCGAGGTCGACCGAAACCGTTTGCGCGGCCTCCGGCACGTTGATCGTGAACTTCAGGAAGTTCTGGATGAGGACGTCGCCGGAAATGTAGGCGAGGTCAGCGGCATTGATGTCGGCCGCCAAAATGGTTCCATCGGTCTCGAAATTGGCGTTGAAGACGCCGTTCTCGTTGAGAAGGAAGGAGGCGATTTCGTAAACGTAATCGACATCGCCTTCGCTCGAAGAGCCGCTTAGAAGCGGGGCGAAGAAATCGTCGGCGCTTTCGATTTGGTCGTAGCTTTCAGCCTCGTAGTCGTAGAGGACGTTCCCGAGGAAGCGGACGAGGGAGGGGATGGCCCCGATCCGGTACTGTTCACTCGTCAGGAGATGGTAGGTCGAGAGATCGTAGACGAAGGAGAAGTTGGCGATGTTCTCACTGGCGAAGACACTCTTGCTGAGGGCCTCATCGAGGTAGACGTCGGTCGGGCCGATGAGGGAGCTTTCGCCCGCCGCGGCTGCCGTATTCTTGAAGGAGTAGACACCGTCGACGGCTTGGACAACGCCATAGGAGCCATCGAGATGATAGTAAAGGCTGGTCGGAGCCGCGCCGCTCCCGACGTACTCGATTTCCGAGAGGCGGAGGCTGCCCCGCTCGCCTTCGAGCTTCCGGTCGGTCGTGACGCTCGACCACTCCCCGAGGTTGATGGCGTCGCCGAGGAGGTATTCGGCCCCGTTGGCGATGACGCCGTCGCAGAAGTCGACGTCGTTGAGGCTATAGAGAATCTTCCCGAGGGAAGCCGGGTTGATGTCCTCGAAGTTGAGGATCCCTTGGTTGGAGAAGTCGAGAGCGAGGCTCCCGTCGACGGAAAGTTCCTGGAAGACGGTGTTGAGAAGCCCGCCGTCCATTCCGTCGCTCACCAAGGCATCGACGGCTTTCGCCCCAAGATTCGCTTTCGTCCCGAAGTCGTCATTGAGGGACCCGGTCGCGGCGAAAAGGGCGGAAGTCAGCTTCGCCCCAGCCGAACGGAAGCCCCTTTCGGCATCGAGGACCGGATTGTAGGCCCGCGTGTAGAGGGCGGTCTCCACCATCATGTAGAAGAGGACGCCTTGGAAGACGGTGAGGGCACTATCGACGGGGATGCTTGCCCCGGAAGCGGAGTCGGTCACCGCAAAGCCGGGGGTCGCCTCGAAGGGCACCGAGTTGAAGACTTTCGAGCCGGCCATTTCCCGAAGGAGGAGGCGGATTTCGTCGATGGCCTCTTGGCTGAGCGTCTCGAAGCTCGAGAAGAAGGAATTGAGGCTCTCGGCACCGTAGACGACGTCGACGAGGGAGGCGATTTCCTCATCGCCGAACCACCGGAGGGCAAGGGCCGAAGAGAGGGATGATCCGTCCGGGACCGCCGGCCATTCCGCCTCGTAGTAGGCGAAATAGGGATTCGATCGGGCGAAGTCGACCCCCTCGAAGGCAACGCCGCTGCCATCTTGGAGAGCGCTCCGGATGGCGTTGGGGACCATGTCCTTGAGAAGCGGCGAGCCGCTCACGAGGGAGAGGACGGAGGAAAGTTCCGCCTTGTCTTCCGGCAGGGTCACCGGACCCGACCCGCCGAGGCCGTCGATGACGGAGGAAAGGCCTTCGGAATCGACGATTTGCTCGAGGCTTACCACCTCTTCGCCGGCTTCCGAGGCGAGGAAGTCGCCCCAGTTCCGCTTGCCGGGGTCCTCATCGCCGTAGGAAAGGGCGGGATAACGCTCTTCGGCGAACCCAGCGGCTTTCGCCTCGGCGTCGGCGTAGCCTAGGTAGGCGTTGACCGGGTTCTCGTCCGAGAAATAGAGGCCGGCGATGGTCGTGTTGTCGCTAAGAAGGGTATTCAAGGCTCCGACGAAAGCGTTCGGGCTCCCCTCGGAGACGGCATTGAAGATAAAGGAAGACGACATGTTGGCCAGAAGGCCGCCGACCTGCCCGCCATCGACGTTATCGAGGCTCGAAAGGTCGGTCGAGCCGAGAAGGCCGGCATACATGGCGACGTAGCTGAGGCGCTCGTTCTCGGCGTCCCCATAAGGCCGCGCGAGGAGATCGCCTTGGCTGCCCCAGCGCCCGGTGTAATAGAAGTCGGCGCCGTCCAGCGAGAAGGAATCGCCTTCAGCGGAAGCCGATTCGAGGTTGAGGGGGATGGCCGGGTAAACGATCTCGCAAGAGGCGGCCGCATCGAGGATCCCGTAAAGGGCCGTCCTTGCCCCCTCGGCCTTCGCCTCGTCGGCGAAAAGCTCGGCGAAGGAGAGGCTCCCGAAGTCAATGCCGAGGCTCTGCCCTTCGGCAAGGGAGTCGGCGAGAGCGACGAGGGAGGCGATTTCGCCGGTCGTCCCGTCGCCGTTCCAGAAGGCGCTCCGCTCCTCGAAGGACATGAAGCGGGAAGAGCCTTCCTCAGTGAGGGCCCGGGCGAGGATTTCCTCGATCCGGGCGGAAGAGGCGCCGTCGGAGCCGTAGAAGCCCGAAGCCTCGAGGGACGAGGCCAAGAGGTTCTCGAAGACAGTGTATTCCCCGAAGTCGGAAGAGGATGAGCGTTCCTCGGCAAGGGAATCGAAGATCGCGCTCGCGGCGAGGTTCCGGAGGAGGATTTCGGCATCCGGGGTGCCGCTCAGGTTCTCGATCGAGAAATCGGTCTCGGCGCTCAAGGCACTGGCTCTCCGGACGACGGCGGCCAGGCGCCCCATTTCCTCATCGTCGTAGGGGGCCGAAAGGAGGCCGTAGTTCACGTCCGCGCTTCCCCGCTCCCCGTAATAGTAATTGGCATTCTCGAGGGTTGCGCCGTTGGGGAGGGAAACGTTCTCGACGGCATCGCTTAGAACCGAGGCGAGGCCGGGATAGACGAGCCGGCTGTCGTTGGCGGCCACGAGGAAGGCGGCGAGGCTTTCTTCCCGCTCGTCGAGGAGGGTTTCCTCGGCCCCTTCCGGGAAGAGGCTTCCGACGTCAACGTTCCCGGAAAGCTCGAGCCCGGTCTCCTCAAGGGAGGAAAGGGTGTCCATGAGGGCGTCGATTTCCTCTTCCCAAGAGGCAAAGCGGGCCTCGTCTTCCATCCCGGGGGCATCGATACCGGCGATGACTTCGTCGATGCGCTCGGAGGTCAAAGCCTCGCCCTCGTCCCCGTAGTAGCCGCTCGACGACAACATATCGTCGACGATTTGGACGAAAGCCGGGTAGTAGCCTTCTTCTCCCGCGGGCAAGGTATTGAAAACGTAGCTTCGGGCCGCTTCCCGAAGAAGGTTCTCGGCCGCGGGCGAATCAACAACGGAACCGATCGAAATGTTAGCGATGTCTTCGACGAGCGAGCCGTAGAGCATGACATAGCTGAGGGTCCGGGCCTCCTCTTTGTAATCGGCGGAGGAAGCCTCGACCAGCCATTCGGAATTGACGGCATACCCTTCCCCGATGGAAGCGGCTCCCGTCTCGACGATGCTCGCCAAAGCCGGGCGGACGATCTTCGAATCGGCCGCCGCGACGAGAATGTTCTCGAGGCGGGCCCGCTGGAGGCTATAGCTCGTCCCCTGGGCGAAGAAGGACATCGGGTCGGAGGCGAGGCTATCGGTGGAAACCCCGCTCTCCTGGATGGCCGCGACGGTCGCGACGAGGGCCTCGTTCTCGACGTTCCAGGCGTCGACGATCTCCGCGAAGTCCTCCCGGTCCCCGCGGACGGAAACGACGTAATCCTCGGCCTCGCCTTCGGCGAAGAGGCCACTATCCTCGAGCAGGGTTCCGAGGATGCCCTCGTAGGCCGTCTTGGCCTTCCCGGCGGCAAGGGAATTGAAAAGGCGGCTCTCAGAAAGGGACTGGAGGAGCGGGCGGACGAGGTATTCCGGAGAGACGTCGTTGATGTCGAGGGAAACCTCCCCGTCATCGCCAATGGCGTCGGCGATGCCGGTCGAGGGGTCGAGGACGGCATAGACGAGCTTGCTCATCGCTTCGGCCTCCCTTTCGAAGATGTTGCCGCTAACGGCGACGGTTTCTTGGTAAGAGGCGAGGGTCGGCTCATAGAAAGCCGCGAGGTTGCTCAGGCCCTCGGACGAGGGGAAGGAAGATGCAATTTGCTC
This sequence comes from uncultured Bacilli bacterium, assembly GCA_944358895.1. Lineage (GTDB taxonomy): Bacteria > Bacillota_I > Bacilli_A > RFN20 > CAG-826 > UBA4951. The sequence goes on from CALVSB010000007.1 coordinate 19,480, forward strand.
GGAGAGAAGACTGTAGAGGGAATAGTTGAGAACCCGGCCGAAAATGGTGAGGTCGGTGGCGTCGTGGAGCAGGAAGTCGAGGGGCTCGGGGCTCAGTTCCTTGAGGCTGATCCCGCCGTCGACGGCAATCGAGTCGATCCCGCCGAGGGAGAGGATGTCCCGGAGGACGAGGGCGAAGCAATGGGCTTCTTCCTTCCAAAGGTCCTGGCTCGCCTCGACGTCGGCAGCGCTGCCGCCTTCGACGGCGGTCGAGCGGATGTCTTGGGCGAGGGCGGCAACCCCGTCCCCGTCCGGCACCTTGAAGAAAGAGGCGGCTTCGCTTCCGGCCGGAAGGTTGTCTTCGATCATCTTCGCGACGATCCGGGGGAAGGAATACGTATAGGTCCCGTCATCCTCGCGGCTGACGAAGAGGTCGCTCGTCGCAAGGACGCTCACGATGTTCTCGACGGCGCCAGGGTCGCTGTCGAAGACGTCGATCGTCCCGCCGTCAAGTAAGCCCGCCGCTCCAAGTTCGTTGATGGAATTGACCAAAACATCGAGGTTTTGCCCTTCCTTTTGCCAATCCGCCACGTTGCCGAAGGAGAAGCCTTCCTCGAAGAAGGGGGCGAAGGTCTCGTTTTTCGCCAGGAGGTTATCGAGGACCGGGCCGAAACAATCGCGGAAGATGAGACTGTCGTCGAACTTGGCGAAGGCCTCCTCGAAGGAAACGTCCTCAAAGGAAGCGAGATCCACCTTCTCGGCAATGGTCGCATCGACGAGTCCCGAATCCATGACGTTCAGAAGAGCCGCGACGAAGTTCTCCATCTCGGTCCCGGTCGCTTCCGGGCTGAGGGAGGAAAGCGTCGAGCCGAGGTTGGACGGCTCTTCAAGCCCGATCGTCGAGAAGACGAGGCCGATAAGCGAGACGATGTTGGCGTTGTTCTCCCCGCCCACGACCGGGTTGAGCATCGGGCTCGTGGCGACGGCCACCAAAAGGTCGGAAAGTTCATTGGCGTGGTCGGCAATCGTCGAAATGGCATGCTTCAGCTTCCCGCCGGTCAGAGTCTGGCCGTTCAAGGAAGCGAGATAGGAAATGATGTCCTGGGCATCGAGAAGGGTCGAAAGAAGGTTGCTCAATTGGCTTCCGATGTTCGGGACGTCGAAGTCGAAGCTCAGTTCGACCCCGAGGTTGGCGACCGGCGAATTCTCACCTTCGAGGAAACCTTCGAAAGCCTGGGGGATGATGGCCGTGGCCAGCTTCGAAGCGTCGAGATCGGCCAGGCCGGCTTCAAGGCCGGCGGCTAGGCCCTCGTCGACTCCAACGAAGCTCTTGTCGGGGGCAAAGTAGATGCCGGGCATGGCTTCAACGTGGAGGAGGAACTCCTGCCCCGCTTCCGTCGTCGCGAAATCCCCGACGACGTTGAGGAGAGCCCGCCATTCAGGAAGGATGGTCGACTGGTCGGCCGCCATCTCAGCGGCGATCGGGGAAAGGTCGATGGCGTCCTCGCCGCTAAGCTTGAGGGCGTCGTTGAGGTTCTCGCCGAGAAGCTTTACGAGTTTCGGAGTGGCGTTGAGGAGGAATTCGGTTCCCAGAAGCGGCGTGATTTCCGCGTTCTTTGTCCCGCCTTCGGCTTTCTTCGAGGTCTGGGGCACCCCAACGAGGGCAGCCTTGGCCTTTTCGAAATTGCCCTCTTCGAGAATCGGGGCGAGGAAGTCCTGGTAAGAGAAAGGCTTCGTTTCCCCGTTCCAATCGGGGATGGCGTTGCAAACGGCTAGATAAAGATCCTCGTCGACGTTGACGAGGTTGACGGTCGAAAGGAAGAAATCGGCGAAGATCTCGCCCCATTTGATGTCTTCGTAGGCTTCTGGAATGAGGGTCGGCTTGCCGTCCTCCGGGGCAAAATCGACCAAGGTCACGGCTGGGAGGAAGTCGGCGATCGTGAGCTCGTCGGTCGCGACTTTGCCGCTTTCGTGGTCTTTGAAGGCCTGGATCGTCAGGGCGCTTTCGATGAGGGCGTCGAAGATCTTGAGGTTCTCCCCGTCGAGCGACTCGAAGATCGAAGCGACGAGGGAAGCGTTCTCTTCGCTTAGGACATTGCCGGCGACTTCGGAGGAGGATCCGAGTTCCCCGGTGTCGGGATCGACGACCCCGTCGATGAGATTCGAATGGATGACCTCGTCGTAGATGTCGGCCAGTTCTTCAAGGGTCAGCTGGTAGTTGTTGTCGGAGAAGTCGATGCCGGTCCCGACCTTGATGTAGCTGGAGACCGGGTCGATGTTCTCGAGGATGGAAAGGCCGTAGGGCAGAATGCCGGTCACGAGGCGGCTGCTCGCAAGGCTCCGGAGGGCTTCCGGGGCGGCCGAGGTGGTAAGGAGAAGCGGCCACTTGATGTTATCGAAACCCTCTTCCGAGATGACGCCCGACTGGACGGCAATCGTGAAGACCTCGGCCAAGGAGGATACTTCGCTAAGGAAGGACATCTGGACCTTCTCCTGCTCGCCGAGGGAGACGCTCGTCGAGGTGAGGAACTCGACGAGCTTCATGTCGAGGGTCTTGCCGTTCTGGTCTTTGTTCCAGGCGAAGAAAGCCTGGGCAAAGGCCGAGTTGTCGTAGGCTTTGACCGCCCCGTCGATGGCTTGGTAGACGGAGTTGTCGACGGTGTGGAGGGTCGTCTGGTCCTCCTGGTCGAGCTGGCCGGCGTGCCAAGCGGCGCTCAAGGAGTTGGCCATGCTGGTAAGCGGAGCGACGAGCATGGCCAGGCAGATGATTGAAACGAGGCAGTTGGTAAGGCCGCCGACGAGTTTTCCCTTGCGGTAAGAAGCTTTCCGCTTGTCCTTCCGGATGAAGCGCTTGAAGGCGAGGTGCCACAGAAGGAAGACGAAGAAGGCCCCGAAAATGGCGATGAGGACAGCATCGACCATGATGAGGAGGAAGGAAATGAGACTCACCGCCAAGGAGAGGGCATAGGCCGAAAGATCGGCCGGAGCCATGTTCACGTTCAGGGCTTTGCAGAGGTTTTCGATGTAGCCGGAAACGGCCGCGAAAGCCGTCGTGCCTTCGCTAGCGATGGTGACGCTCGTCCCGTTCACGTTCAAGGTAAAAGCAGGCAGTTCCCAGCTGCTTCCCAGGCCGAACTGGGCAAGGTCGAAGTTCCCGACGGCGTTGACGATCGGCTGGAGGGTCAGCATCGCCACCGCCGCCAAAATGGCGAACATGACAAGCCGGTAGGTCCCGTACCTCCACCCTCGGAAAAGGCCGCGGACGAAGCCGAGGAGGGCGATGATCAAGGAGCCGGCAAGAAGGCCGATGGTCACATAATTGACGATGTCGACGATGGTGGAGGGGTCGATGCCCGCACTGAGAAAACCCGGAACTGCAATCATGTTAATGATTGTAAGGCACTCATGGGGTCGAAGCAATCGAGCAAACCGCGACTTTCTCCTTAGCGCATGAGAAATCGTTTATAATCCCGAGGATGCTAGTACCTATGGACAGCCAACCGGGCAATCGCTTCTTTGCCCACCGGCGGCGTTGCACATGCGGCAAGGATATCGATGCGGCCCGCGACGCTTGCCCCCATTGCGGGCGCATCTACGACGATCCTTGGACCCGCCGCTTCGCCCGGATTTGCCCCCTTGGCACTTATCGGGAATTGATTCTTTTCCTTTTCGGCCTCGTCGGCTTCCAACTCCTCGGATTCCTTCTTTCGTTCATTGCCCAAGCCTTCGCCCAAGAAGTCCTCGTTGGAGCCGGGCTAACCGGTGGATCGCTCCAGCAAGCCCTCATCGACTACACCCGTTCGGCCGCCTATTCGAGTTTCGTCAATTATGGGGCGTATGTCCTCTTCTTCGTCGCGGTCCTCATCGTCATCTGGCCCGACCTGGCCTACATTGCCAAGCGGCAGTTCTCCAAGTGGCAGAATTACCTGATCGGCGGCGGCCTCGGCATCGTCCTCATCGTCGCCTCGATCCTTTGGAACATAATCGTCATCCTGCTCGGCGGCGGCACGAGCGACAACCAAGCAAGCGTCGTCAATATAGTTACCTATTCGCCCATCCTTGGAATTGTGATTACCGGAATTATAGGCCCGATTTGCGAGGAATTTGCCTATCGGGTCGGCCTTTTCAACCTCGGGATGCGGATCAACCGCTTGGCCGCCTATCTCTTCGCCACGGTCGTCTTTGGCCTCATTCACATGCACGATTTCGCTTCCGTCAACGAATGGCTCAATTTCCCCTCTTATCTAATTGCCGGCGGCATCCTCGCCTTCACCTATGACCGCTTCGGTTTGTCCGCTTCGATTACCGCCCACGTCGTCAATAATCTCTACGCGGTCATTTTGACCCTCATTGCCCAATGAACGTCCAGCGCTTTCAGTTTTTGGATGGGTTTTCACTCAAGATCCTGGCCCTCGTCCTCATGTTCCTCGACCACCTCGGGGCTTTCATGACAATGTACCTCACTCCGGTCGAAGGCACGCCGCTCTTCATTGCCGTCACCATCTTCCGCGCCGTGGGCCGGCTCGCCTTCCCCCTCTTCGCTTTCTTTGTGGCCGAAGGCATGCGAAAGACGCATGACCGCGGCAACTATCTCCTCCGCTTTGCCATCCTTTTTGCCATCGTCCTCATTGCTCAGGCAGGCTTAAGTGCCATTCCTTCCTTTGCCTCGGTATCGACCTTGGCTCAGCCCTTCGGTGACCTTCTCTCCTTCGCGGCGATTGCCTACCTTTACGAAAAAGGCGGCAACTGGCGCTTTCTCATCGCCCTGCCGGTCCTTTATCTCCTCGGGTCCGGGATCATCAACATCCTGAACAATAACGGTGTCCAGACCTACGTGCCCCCTTATCTTCTCGCCCAGTACAACATCGTGGGACTCGTTCTGTTCCTCCCTCTCTATTTCCTCCCGAAGGTGATGGAAGGGAAACTCCTTGGGGCAGGGCTGATTCAAAAGGAAGGAAGCGAAATCCTTTTCCCCCGCCCCGATAGCTATGGGGAGGCAGCCTACCGCCGCCACACGAATGCTCTCAATGCCTCCATCGTGGCTGCCGTTTTCGCCATCTGCTGGATTGTCTCTTATCTAACGCCTTACTTCGGCTTTTACTTCGAGCCGCTCGGCCAGACCGGCATCTCCTTCGAGATGTACGGGATCATCGCCGCTTTCTTCCTCCTTCTATATAACGGCCGCCGCGGCTACCACGCGAAATGGTGGGTCTACTTCGAATGGTCGTTTTTTCCGGTGCATATCCTTTTGCTCGCCGGGATATTTGCACTAATATCACTCTAGCCAAGGAGGATTAACCATGCTCAAGCACGTCAAAGAAGAAACCGAATTCGATTCCATCATCAAGGAAGGGAAAGTCCTGGTCGACTTCTATGCCGATTGGTGCGGACCTTGCAAGATGGTCGCCCCGATCGTCGAGAAGCTCGCCGGCGAGTACGAGGATATGAACTTCCTCAAGATCAACGTCGACGAGGCCCCGCGCCTTGCCGCCCGCTTCGAGGTCTACTCGATCCCGACGCTCCTGCTCTTCGAGAACGGCAAGCTCACGAACAAACAGGTCGGCTATGTCCCGGAGCCCCGGCTCAAGGCCTTCATCGGGAAGTAAGGAAACAGCAAAAAAGAGGCGCTTCTCGACGGAAACGCCTCTTTTCTTATGCTTTCTTAGCCTTCGACGACGATCAGGCCGTGATGTTCGTAGACGTCTGGTTCGTCGATGATCTTCGTCCCCTTGCCGACATGGACTTCCCCCGAAGCCATGTTGGTAATGGAGGGAACCGGCCCGATGACGTTCCCGTTCACTTCGCTGTTCTCGAAGGCGAGATCGCTCTCTTCCCCGAAGGTGCAGTCGACGAGCTTCAGGTTCTTGCAATAACAAAGGGGCTGATGGGAATTGATGCGGCAACGGATGAGGGTCAGGTTCTCGCTATACCAAGCGAGGTACTCGCCCTCCAAAGTCGAGTCGACGATGGTGACGTCCTTCGCGTGCCAGAAGGCATCGCGCCCGACAAAGGAGCAGTTTTCAAACCTTGAATCGGAGATGTACTGGAGGGAATACTTCCCGTCGAGCTTCATGTTTTTCGCCTCGATCTTCGTGGTGTCGAGGAAGGAATACATGCTCTTCACGGTCGCGTTATGGACCTTGATGGAGGAAGACTTCCAGCCGAATTCGTCGCCTTCGATCTCGACGTTCTCGAGCGCGATGTCACGGCATTCCCGGAGGAATTTGACCGAGAGGATCTTGGTGTCGAAGAAGCTGACCTTCTCGGCATACCAAAGGGCCGCCCGGGCCAGGTCGGTCAGGGTGCAATTCCTGACCGTGCCCTCCTTCAAGTGCCAAAGGGGATAGCGGAGGGCGATTTCCGAGTCCTCGAGGAGGAGCTTCCTCCCCTCCTTGAGGGGCGACTCCCCGTCCTCGGGTCCCCCGAAGCGGCAATTCCTTACCTCCGCGTCCTTGAGACCGTAGAGGGACCGCTCTTTTTCAAACGTTTTTCCTTCGATGATGTTTTTCATACCCTGAGAATCTTACAACCTCCGTCAAGTTTCCTTTGTCTTATTCGCTTTGAGTGCTACAATACGGCGCGCCGGATCATTGGTGTAGCGGCCTAACATGCCTCCCTGTCACGGAGGAGACCACGGGTTCGAATCCCGTATGATCCGCCACTTGATTGCAGGTGTAGTTCAGTGGCAGAACACCACCCTTCCAAGGTGGCTATACGGGTTCGATTCCCGCCACCTGCTCCAGCAAGGCGCATCCCCGGTTCGGCCGGGTTTTATTTTGGACCAAAGGCCGTGCTCCTTCAGCAAATATGCCCTCGGAGCATGGTAGACATGAGGAGGAAGCGCAGGATGAACCAGGAAATACTCTTCGCCACCCATAACCGCGGCAAGCTCGAGGAAGCCCGAAATTATCTTTCGCCCCTCGGCTACCTCGTCTATGGCCTCGACGACCTCTTTTTGAGCGAGGAAGTCGTCGAAGACGGGAAAAGCTACGAGGAAAACGCCTACAAGAAGGCCAAGGCCTTCGAGAGTCTCCCCTTCCCCGTCTTCTCCGACGACTCGGGCCTCGAAGTCGAGGCACTGGGTGGGAAGCCGGGCCTTTTCACCGCGCGGTTCGCCTCCGAAAAAGGCGGCTACAAGGAAGCGATGGCCGCTTTGGCCCAAGCAACGGAGGGAAATCCCCGGGCGCGTTATGTCTGCACCATCTGCCTCCTGGAGAAGGGGCAGAAGAAGCCTCTCTTCTTCACCGGCGTCTGCGAAGGCGAAATCCTCAAGGAGCCCGTCGGCGACCACGGCTTCGGCTTCGACCCGGCCTTCAAGTCGAAGGAAGGGGTCTATTTCGGCCTGGCGAACCAGGAAGAAAAGGCCAAGGTCTCCCACCGGGGGAGAGCACTCCTCAAGCTAGCTACCTATCTCGCCATCTAGAGACCGAGAATCGGCAAAAGAATGAAGGAGAGGTAGAGAAGGAGCTGAGCCCCGAGATACGGGAGCATGATGTAGAAATCGCGCCTCCGGATGTCCTTCCGGAAAAGGGTATAGGCATTGAGGCCGTCGCTTAGGGCAAAGAGGGCGGCTCCGAAAAGTCCGATGAGCGTTTCCGTCAAAGAGAAGGGGGTTTTGCCGTCGAAAAGCCGAAGCAGGAAGAAAAAGAAGAGGCTCGTGACGAAGGCAAAATAGACCGAACCGGCCACCGTGATGGGCCGGTTTTTCTTTGTGAAGTGGTACATCGGATAGGCAATGAGAACGGCCATGCCCGGGAGGTAAAGAAGCCCCCACGGGAAGAAGGAAGCGTAGTCGGGAAAGAAAGCCCCGATGGCCATGAGGAAGGCCACGTGGGCCAGAAAGAAGGCGAAGATGCCGAGGAGAAGGTAATGATTCCCCCGCTTCTTGTAGAGCAAGAGGAAGTCCCCGACGATCGAGAAAAGGAAGCCGAAGATGGCGGGAAGGAAGAGGACCGAGTATCCGGCCATGAGAAAAAGGGAGGACAGGGACAGGAAGGAAAGGGGAATGATCTTGGTGAGCCGTCGGCCCGTTTCGTTTTCCTTGTAGACGAAGTAGAGGTGGACAAGGGACGAAAGAAGGAAAAGCCCGAGGGCGATCATCGCCAGGACGAAGAGGGTCCGCTGGGCGGACTCGATCGTGATTTCGGGCGGGATCAATCCTTCTTCTCCTTGCCCTCAAGCCGGCCGAGGGCGGCCTGGCCTTTGGCCCTAAGCTCGGCCATATGTTCCTCGATAGCCTCGAAGAACTTGTTTTCCTTGTTCATGAACGGGAAAAGGACGGACTGTTTCTTCTTGAACTTTTGGTAGTAGTCCTGGAGGACCATCTTGGCCTTTTCCCAGGAGGCGACGAAGCGGGGATCCTTGACGGCCGCCCGGAGCTTCCGGAGAACGCCCATCGAGTAGGCAAAGTCGCAAAGGAGGAGGCCGGTCGCAAGGCCGATGGGGTAGGAAAGGGCAATCCAGTTGTCCATGAAGAAAGTGCCGACGGTGAGGAAGGGCTTCCCGAGAAGGAGGACATAAAGGGCAGCCCCGACGAGCCAGAAGAAGGAGAAGAGGGGGCAAATCAGGCCCATGAAGTTGCCGGGCTGCTTGCTATAGTCCCAAAGGCGGACCTTCATCCCCTTCACGAAGATGAGGCCGGCGATGAGCTCGATGACCGTGAGGGCCACCCCGAGGACGAGGATCTCGACGATGGTATTGAGCCACCCCATTCCGGAGATGCTCTCCCAGGGAATGAAGGCATCGAAGGCATAGAGAACGGCAAAGCCGAAGCCGTAAAGAGGAATGAACGGCCCGGCCAGGAAGCCCGGCTTCACCCACCGCTTCTGGGAAACGAAGCGCCGGAAGAAGAGTTCGAGCACGAAGCCGAAAAGGCCTCCGACGAAGAAGAAGGTCAGCAAGGTTATGAAAATTTCCATGCTGCATTTTAGCATGGGGGGAATCGATAAACCATCGACGGCCATTGGAGATGGAAAGAATTGTCAAGGCGATTGCAACGTTTGTAAAATTGAGTAATGAAGACCACCGAACGCACTGTCCTCGGAATCGAAAGCCTCGAGGAACTATTGGAGGGCTGGGACCATATCCGGAGCAACCGCAAGATGCTCCGCGGCCCCCTTATCCTCCCCAATTACTTCATGGAAGTCGACGGCGAGAGCTCGATTGCCGAAACCCTCGCCCGCCTCGTCGACAATCTCTCCAAGGACAGCGTCCTCATGTCCTTCCAGGGGAAGGTCAAGAGCTTTGCCTATTACCTTCCCTACACCGCGCCGGGCGAGAGCGATTTCCCGGGGCTAAGGACGTTCGACGCCATCTACAAGAAAAATCTTTGCCGCTTCGGCATGCCCTTCGAGGGCGTCATCGCCATCGACATCACCGAGTGGATCCTCGCGAAGGCCACCAAGAGCGAGAAGTTCCTCGCTTTCCTCGCCTACATCGCGACGATCGACGAAAAAAGCCTCATCATCTTCGTCTCGACCGCCCGGCAAGCCCTCTATAACAACGAAGCCTACGCGACGATCGCCGCCCGGACCCGGGTCCGTTACGTGAGCATCGGGGAAAGCGACGAGGAAAGGGCCCATACCCTTTTCCTCCAGTGCCTCGAAGAAGGCGGCTTTTCCCTGGCTCCGGAAGCCGATGCAACCCTCCGGAGCGTCATTTCCTTCGTCCTCTCGGTCGGGGACAACCGCGGCTACCGGGCGATCCGCGAGCTGGCGAGCGAAATGATCTACGACCAGCTTTCGAGCTGCTCGCCCCACGACGTCCTTCTCAAGGAAGACGTCGAGAAATATCTCGCCGAGAGCGACTGGGGGAAGCGCTACGGCCGCCTGAGGGCCGGGGCCAAGATGGGCCTCGTCGGCTAGGAAAGGAGGACCGCCATGGCCAAAGAAGAGTTCAGCTATCTCAAATACATCAACCCAGCGCCGGCGAGCCGCCACTTTTTGACCGACGAGGAAATCGGGGAGTTTGCCCCCGAGGTCGACCTCGAACCCGGAAAGGCCAGCGAAGGCGGGGTTCCGGTCTACACCCGCGACGGGAAGAAAGCCGCCATCCTCGGGAGCGACCGCCACGCCCTCGTCATCGGCGCTACCGGCTCGATGAAGACCCGGGCCGTCCTCATCCCGACCCTCTATAGCCTCGCCTGCCATGGCGAGAACATGATCGTCTCCGATCCCAAGGGCGAGATCTTCGAGAAGACCTCCGGCTTCCTCAAGAAGAACGGCTACGAGGTCCATTGCCTCAATTTCCGGGACGGCAAGAAATCGTCGACCTGGAATCCCCTCGACCTTCCCTATGCTTTCCTGAGGGAAGGCAACGTCGATCGTTCGATCGAGCTCGTCACCGGCTTTGCCAGCATCCTTTGCAACAACCTCAAAAGCGAGCGCGACCCCTATTGGCATAGCGCGGCCAAGCAGCTCATCCAGGGCCTCTCCTTCCTCCTCATGTCCTTAGCCGAAAAGTCCGAGCAGGTCACGGTCAACAACGTCATGGCGTGCCTGGCCGAAATTTCGGCCGAAGAGGGGGAATATACGGAGAATTTCAGCGAGCTGGTCAATTCCTTGCCCGGCACCTCCTTCATTTCCCGCTACCTGACCGGAACCATCAACAACGCCAAGAACACCGCCCGGTGCATCACCTCCCTCGCGACGACGGCCCTCGGGCCCTTCGACGGAGCTTCGATCAAGCGCCTGACGGCCAAAACCTCCTTTTGCTACCAGGATTTCGCCGACCCCCGGAAGAAAGTGGCCTTCTTCATAGTCGTCCCCGACGAAACGGACACCTTCAACGGCATCACGGCCACCTTCGTCAAGGAGATATACGAGTACCTGATCGACCAGGCCTCGAAGCGCCCGACCCTCGCGCTCCCCCGCCGCCTCAATTTCCTCCTCGACGAATTCGCCAATCTCCCGAAGATCGACGGCATCACCTCGATGATTTCGGCCGCCCGCTCCAGGAACATCCGCTTCTACCTCGTCGTTCAGAACAACGCCCAGCTGGAAGCCACCTATGGCCGGGCGCTGGCCCAGACCATCAAGTACAACTGCCAGAACTGGATCTTCCTCGCCAGCCGGGAAGCCGAACTTCTCTCCGAGGTCCGCTCCGTCATCGGGGGCGACCCCGAGCCGCTGGCTTCCATCGCCGACCTCTCGTCCCTTTCCATCCGCTTCCCCCGGGTCGAGAGCATCGTCCTCAACGACCGGAGCAATCCCTATTTTGCCCGGCTCCTCGACATGTCGCGCTACCCGGGCCTCTGGAAGGAGACGGGCCCCAACCCCAATAACCCCATCCCCTACCCGGCGGCCTATCCCTCGACCCGTCAAGGCGCCGTCCACGACTTCGACCTCGCTAAGTTCGTGGCCGAGGAAGTCGACGACGACGCCGAGGATGTCCTCGTCGAGTACCTCACCCTGAAGGAGCAAGGGGTCAGCAAAGAAAGCTACAAGGCCTTCAAGAAGAGCCGCCGTGGCCAAGAACTCCTGAAGCGGAAGAAAGAATTCAACGACTTCAACATCATTTGACGAAGGAGGATTTATGGACGACAACGTCAAAATCGTGCAAGCCCAAAGCGAGGTAACGGCTCTCCTCACCCGGGAGTTCATCGCCAACCGCAACCTGCTCCTTTACGGGGAGATCAACGAGCAGACAGCCAACGACATGCTGATGCTCCTCACCAAGATGAGCGCCGAGGACCCCTCGGCCCCGATCAACCTTTACATCAACTCGCCGGGCGGCGACGTCCAGGCCGGGCTCACCATCGTCGACGTCATGAACTCGCTCAAGTGCCCGGTCAACACCATCTGCTACTCCCTCGCGGCTTCGATGGCCGCGGTCATCCTCGCGGCCGGTGACAAGCGCTATGCCCTCAAGCACGCGACCATCATGATCCACCAACCCCTCGTCGGGGCCCAAGGCTGGCTCAAGAACGACGACGTGAATGCCATGGCCGAGCGCTCGAACCGCATCCGGCGGACCATCGAGGAAATCCTGGCCGAATCGACCAAGGGCAAGACCAGTCTCGAAGCCATGCACGAAGCCTGCTCGCGCGACCATTTCCTCACCTCGGAAGAAGCCCTCGAAATGGGGCTCATCGACGAAATTCTCGGGCAAAACCCCAAGATTTGATTGGATTTTATGTCAGAATCCCTGCGCTTCGGACTCTTAGTAACGATCCTGGTCCTCGCCTCGGCCATCGTTTTCCTCTTCCTATTGGCCCTCGTCCTGGCCCTCGGAAGGAAGACGCGGAACCGCTTCTCGGCCTGGGCTTTCCTCACGGCCATCTTCGTCCTTTCCTGTTTCAGTTACGGCTTTTTGAACTACGTCGTAACCAGTGGTTCCTCGCCTTGGGAGAGCGTCTTCCAAGGCTTTTACCGCGGGGCTTCGGCCTTTGCTCTTCAAAATAGCCCCGACATCTTCGAGGGAGCCGCGCCCGAAGGCTCGAGTCCCATCCTCTTCGATTTGGCTTTGGCCGCGAAGATTCTCCTCCTCTATGTCGGATCCCCGGTTCAGCTCGCCTCCCTCTCCCTTTCCCTCATCAGCACTTTCTACCGCCGCTTCCGGGCCTCGTTCGACAATGCAATCGCTTGGCTTAGGGGGTGGGGAAGACGCCTCCACTTCCATCCGGAAAAGCGCCGGCCCTACAAGACCGTCGTCTATACCGACCTGCCCTACCGCGACATCGAGTACTTCCTCCGCTCGCTCAAGAAGGACAAGGAGATGATCCTCCATGTCGTCGTGCCGCGTTCGGCCGAGGCGACGGGGGAAGGCGAGGAACTCGCTTCCATCCTGAAGCTCAACGAATATGCCGTCTACGAGGACTACCTCGACGACTTTTCGAGTTTCAAGCTCCACCTCCGTTCCGGCCTCGTCCGCGGACGCATCAATTTCTATTCCCTCTTCCGGGAAGACGTCGACAACCTCAAGTTCGCCAAACTGGCTCTCGCCTATTGCGAAGACCTCGAAAGGCGGGCCAAGCGGAAGAAACTCCGCCTTTTCCTCCGGAGAATCGGCCTCAAGGTGAAAGACGCTCGTACCATCGTCGACCGGCACCTCGTTCGCTTCTACGTTTCCTTTCAGGACGAGAAGTTCAACGCCAAGCTCGACTTCATGAAAGGAAGCAAGGGGGCCATCAAGCTGGTCAACGAGTACAGCTGGGCCGCGACGAAATTCGTCTACAAGAATCCGCTCAACCGGCTGCTCGACTTCAACCTTCCTTCCGATGCGGACGGCGAGCTCGCGGCCAGGCGGCTCCGCGGGGAAGGGGTCAGCGACCTCCATGTCTACCTCCTTGGCTTCGGCCATATCGGGCAAGCCCTTCTCGACCGGATGTTCCCCTCCTACCAGTTTGCCCTGCCTATGGGAAGCAAAGGCCAAGGAAGCCTCCTTCCTTCGGGTCTCCCGCCCCAAAAGGTCCGCTACCACATTTACGACGAGGACGCCGACGAGAAGCTGAAGGAATATCTTTCCCGCTATCCCTCCTTCTATGAGGCCAACTACGAGCCGGGGAGCAACTATTTCGAGCGCCCCTTCATCGACGGGAAAAAGGAGAAGCTCCCTTTCTCGCCCCACCGGGTCAAACTCGATAGCGAGGCCACCTACGCTTCGGTGGCCAAAGACATCGCGGATGCTCTTTCTTCAAGGCAGGCCATGGAAGCGGGCCAGCTCCCGAACCAAGCCATCGTCATCGTCTCCCTCGGGAATAGCGAAGCCAACATCTCGGCCGCCCTTTCCCTCCGGAAAGCCTTCCGGCGGGCGATGGCCGTCAAGAACAGGGGCTTCGGGGAATGGGGAAAGCGGAAGGCTCTCGTCATCTATCCCTACGTCAAGGAAAACGATGCCTACCGTCCCGACGAACGCCTTTTCGCCTCCCTCATCACGATGAAGGCCAAGCTCGAAAGCGAAGCCATCTCCAAGAATCAAAAAGATGCCTTCAACGAAATGAACGCCCGCCTCTCGCCCTCGCTCAGCCGTTATTGCTATTCCGACCTCTTCCTCCAGAAGAGCGAAAAAGAGGACAATCTTGCCAAAGTCGTCGCGGCCTACAAGAACCTCGAGCGCGATTCGCATTTCCACGAGCCTTTCTCCTTCTTCGACGATATCGTGAGGAGGAGAAATCCCAAGATCGCGGACATCATCGAGGAGCGGCGCCTCTTCGTCTTCAACCTCGATAGCGGCGATGCCTCCGATGCTGTCTCCTACCTCCGTCCCCATCTCAACGTCGCCTCCTCCCTCCTAGGCGTACCCCTTTCACCCTACGTACGGAAGCTCAAGCGCTTCTACAAGAAGGAAAGCCGCTGGGCCGCGGAGGCCTTCAAAGGCCACGAAGTTACGGCCGAAGGGCGGCGCTTCCTCTCCCTCAAGGCCGCCCGGGCCAAGCAAAGCCCGGCTCGCCTCGCTTCCCTCTCCTACCGCGAGCTGAGCGCCTACCTCTGGGCCAACGAGGACGTGCCTCTCGTGACCTTTGGGCGGGGCGGCTATCTCTATGACGTCTTCGCCGATCGCCTCGGCGAGCTCGGGGCCCTCACCAATTGGTCCTATTCCCACCCCATCGCTTCCCCGAGCACCATCAACGGCTCGCCCCTCATGGCCGGCTTTGCCGCCCCCGAGGCAAAGGGAGGGGGCGCCAAGGAAAAAGCCCGCCTTCTCAAGAAGGAGCGGGAGGCCATGAACGAGGAGTTCGACCGCTCGGGATATCTCGCCCAGCGGGACAACGTCGAACCGGTCCTCGCCCTCCCCTACAAGCTTTTCTTCCTCGGCTACCGCCTCTCTTTCGGAACGAAGAAGGAGCGGCGCCACACGGCCATCTCGCCGCTCGCCCAAGGAAAGAGACTCCGCAACGAAAAGCGCGATCCCTCAAGCGTCATTAATGACCTTCTCCTTTCCTCGGCCTTCCGGCCCGAGGCTGAGTCGCTTATCAGCGAAGATGAACTTAAGTCCCTTCAGGACCTTCTTGCTCGCATTGAGTCTAGCGGCTATGCCGCTTGGCGAAAGACCGGGGACAATGCCTCCTCGGTCAAGGAAGCGGTCCTCCAAGCCTTCATGGCGATCTATGGGGACATTCTGCCGCGGACCCGTCCCCTCGGGGCGGCCTTGGCTTCCTACGAGCATAACCGCTGGGTCATCCAAAAAGCCCGGGATGGTTTCTTCCCGATCCGGAAAGAAGAACTAGGGAAACGAGCTTATGATGGCGGTTCCCTCAAAAACAAGCTGAGTCAGGCCCATAACTGCGTCGCCACCTCGCTCGGCCTCTACCAAATGGCTTTCGAGGCCATGTCGGCCGTCATGGACAAGGAGACCGAAGACCTCTCCGGGATTTCCAAGGATAAAGTCTTCCCTTGGGAAGAGGACATTGCCGGCTTCCTTTTGCCGGGCGGCTCTTCGAAGGCCTACGACCCCCGCTTTGACGAAGGCGAGCGCTTCGCCCTTTACCGCGTCCTCCTGGCCTTCGAGCTCTCCGCCAAACTGGGGCACAAAGGCCAAGAAAGGATGGAAAATTTCCGAAAACGCGTGCAAAACGCCATCGGAAAGGACGAAAAAGACGTCTATCCCATCTTCAAAGCCTGCATCAAGGAGGAACTCGATCGTCCTTCCTTCCTCCTAGCGGCCATCCTCCTCGCCGTTTCCGACGGCTCGCACGGAACCCCCTTCGGCATGGCCAAGACGACCTTCCATAACGACCTGGCGACCTTGGTGGAAATCGACGACCGCCTGACGACCCTCGGGGGTGATCCCATCGACATCTTCCTCGAGCGGCGCCATCCTGACCTTTATCGGGCTTCCGGCACCCTGGCCGGCCTCTTCGCTGCCACCTACAACCACACCCATTTCGAGTGGCGGGCCGAGGTCGACAAGAGCGGAGAAGACGGCCAACTGTCAATCGACGAAGGAAGGGACAAATAGATTTTCGCGGCCGCGCGGACCGCTATAATCGAGACGAAGGAGACTTGCCCATGAACCAAAGCCAAGCCCGTGCCGATTCCTTCCTTTTCGCCCTCCTCGACCTCCAAGCCGACGGGGCTTTCCAAGACGGCGTTTCCCTTGTCGGATTTCCTGACGAGGAGCCGGAGACCTTCATTGCCTTTTTGCAGGATCTGGCCTGCTGCTCTTTCTTCTCGAAAGGGACATCTTCTATCGATGTCGTCCTCAAGAAAGAGGGGCAAGGCAAGAGCCAGATTGAGGAGACGTTCAATAAATTTGTTCCTTTTCTTAAGAGCGAAGGCCTCGACATTGCCGTCCGCTTTCTTAAGGAAGGGGCACCCGCTTCTTCCAAACGCGTGGCCATTGTCTATGCAGCGGATGAAGATATCGCCCGCGGCAGAGTGACCAGCATCCTCATGCCGGGGAATTTCCCCTTGCCTAAGAAGGCCCATGTCGAAAAAGAATACGGATTCCGCCTCGGCCATGCCGAGGCCTGGCTCGATAAGTCCTTCGACGGGAAGGCTATCGCTTTCCCGGGCGAGATTCGCCTTGCTCCCCGCCCTTTTGAACGAAAGGAGAAAGGCTGGCAAAAAGCCTATTCGGCTCTTTTCGCCTACTACGTGGAAGGCTATTTGAAAAACGAAGACGTCCTCACAGAAGCCAACACTTGGTTTTCCTATTTCCAAGGCAAGGCGCCGGAGGAACGTTACGAGCTCATCAAGGCGACCTATCGGCGAAAGGCCGGAAGCCCGATCGAAGCGGCTCTCCATGACCTGGCCGCGGAGGAGCACCGCCGCTGGGAACTAAGGACCTTGGTCTATGCTGATCCGGAGGTCATCGCCGACAAGGCAAGAAAAGGCATGATGGTCGGCTTCGAACGCTTGGTCGATGCCTATCTATCGTCCCCGTCTTCGCGCGACATCATTGTTTACGACTACCTCGACGTCCTCGCGGCCTTCGATTTCCTCTTCGGCGACCGCTTCTAAGGTTAACCTTCGCTTGCCGAAAGCCTACAATCCTATCGATGAAAAAAGCAGCCTTCATTGATTTGGACGGAACGATCTTCGACAGTGAGCGCGTCTATCAGCGTTTCTGGAAAGAAGCGATTGCCGGAGCCGGGTTCGACCCCTTTTTCTGCGATACCCTCAAACATCGAAGTGCCGACCGCGCCTTAGCCACGAGCTATCTTCGCTCGATCTACGGGCCGGGCATCGACGTCGAGCTCGTCCGAAAGCTTCGGGACGAAGGGATGAAAGAGTGGCTGGAGGAAAACCGCTACGAGGTGAAGCCCGGGGTCATCCAAGGCCTCGTCTACCTTCGCTCAAAGGGAATCAAGCCCTACATCGTGACGGCTACCCCCAAGGAAAAGGCCGTGAAGACCCTTTCGGAATATGGCCTCCTTTCCTATTTCGAAGATGTCATCTCGGCCAAGGATGTCGCGCACGGAAAGCCGGCTCCCGATTGTTATCTAAAGGCCATCGCCGAGGCGAAAGTAACGCCCGAGGAAGGCCTTGCCATCGAAGACGCTCCCAACGGGATCGAGGCTGCGCTCGCCGCCGGGCTCGACACCTACATGGTTCCCGACTTGAGCGAACCCGACGAAGCGATGAAAGCCCGCCTCAAGGGCGTTCTTCGCAACTTCAACGAAATTCGCCGCTATTTGTAGACGCAAGGCCGCAACTATCGCTCGATTTGCCTCTATTAGACGGGCTGTCCATGTTATCCTATGCCCATGGAAACCTGTCTCAATGCATCGCACCTCATCAAGCGTTTCCCCCTAAGCAAGAAACAAGCCAAGGAACGAAACACGTCCAGCCGTTTTCTCACGGCCGTCGACGATGTTTCCTTTCAGGTTGGGCGCGGGGAGATTTACGCCCTTCTCGGGCCTAACGGAGCTGGCAAGACGACCTGCCTCCGCATGATTGCCGGGCTCATTTCCCCGACGAGCGGAACCATCGAAATCGACGGCAAAACCCTAACTAAAAGCACGGATTCCCTTCGCGGCCGCATCGGCTTCCTTACCTCGGAGCTGAAGCTCGATCCCTTCTTCACGCCCAATTACACCTATGCCTTTCTTTCGACCCTTTATGGCATCGAGGAGGAAGCCATGAAAAAGAAGCGGGATGCTCTTTTCGCCCGTTTCGGGATCGACAAGTTCGCCGAAACGCGGATCTCGGAGCTTTCAACCGGCATGAAGCAGAAATGCTCGCTCGCGATGTCGATCGCCGGCGATCCGGAACTCATTGTCTACGACGAGCCGACCAATGGCCTCGACATCGTGGCCTCCCGGGCCGTCGAGGACTTTTTGGCCGATGAAAAAGCCGCTGGGCGGGCCATCGTCATCTCGACCCACATCTTCTCGTTGGTCGAGAAGCTGGCCGACCGCGTCGGCTTCCTCATCGACGGCAAGATGGCCCTCGAAGGGGTCAAAGCGGAAATCGCTTCTGCTCACGGCAGCATCGAGGAAGCCTTCTTCGACGTCTACGGAGGTGAAAAATGAAACGGATCCTAGCCATCGTCAAAAAGGAGTTCCGCCGCTACTTCACCGATCCCCGGATGCTGGCGGCTCTCTTCCTTCCCGGCATTCTCATTTTCGTCCTCTATACCGTAATCGGGGAAATCGTGAAGGACGTCGTTGCCCCGAGCGTCGAGCCGACCTACTCCTACCGCATTGCCTATAGCGACAATAGCGGCTCCCCCGCCCCGGCCATCCTCTCGGCCTTCGACGCCTATCTCGCCGGGACCGGCCACGAAGGGGAAACCGCCTATGTCACCTATGCCCCCGAGGCCATCGAGGAGCAATGGTCGCTCCTCGAAAAGGGCGACCTCGACCTCGTCATCCGCTTCTCCAACGACTTCGAGCTCGATCTCGGGAAGCTCACGCCCAGCAAGCCGAACATCGACTTCTTCTACAACGCCTCCCGCTCGGAAAGCGAGACGGCCTACGGGGTCTTCACTTCCCTCGTGAGCATTTACGACGGCTATACGGTCAATGCCTCCGGCGAGGCGCCGAACGTCGGCGGCCAGTCCTTCGCGATGAACTCCCTCATGGCCTTCATCTTCCCGATGGTCATCATTTCCCTCCTTTACTCGAGCTGCCTTTCCATCTGCCCGGAATCGATTGCCGGGGAAAAGGAACGCGGGACTTTGGCCTCGATTCTCGTCACGCCGATCAAACCCTACGAGTTCGCGGCGGGAAAAGTCATATCCCTGACCGTCCTCTCCGTCCTCTCGGGCATCGTTTCGGCCCTCGGAACCATCGCCAGCATCCCGATGATGCTCAGCGGGTTCAGCATCAATCTCGGCCCCGCGGCCATCGTCGGCCTCTTCTTCTGCATCATCGCCATCCTTCTCATGATGGTTTCCCTGGCCAGCTTCGTCTCAGCCTTCGCCAAGTCGGTCAAGGAAGCCACCTCGTATCTCGGCCCCCTCTCGGCCGTCCTCA
This sequence comes from uncultured Bacilli bacterium, assembly GCA_944358895.1. Lineage (GTDB taxonomy): Bacteria > Bacillota_I > Bacilli_A > RFN20 > CAG-826 > UBA4951. The sequence continues at coordinate 38,819 of CALVSB010000007.1, forward strand.
TCATCCTGGCCATCCTGCCGATGATGGTCGATCTCTCGCCTATCGGCTTTGCCTTCGTCCCCTTTATCAACGTCATCGGGTGCATGTCGAGCGTCTTCGTCACCCCGGTTCCCTTGGCCTATTGGGTCATCTCCATCGTCGAATCCTTGCTCGTCTCGGCTTTCTTCGTCTATTTGACCGTCCGCATGTTCCGAAGCGAACGAGCCATGTTCGGCTAGAATAAAGAAAAAGGAGACTTCCATGGAAAGAAAAGGCGTCCGCTTTGGCTGGAAGAACTGGCTCATCGTCCTTTTGGTCGGCTTGGCTGGCCAACTGGCTTGGGTCATCGAGAACAACCAAATCAACCTCTGGGTCTATTCCCAAACCCAGAACTCCAACTACATCACCGTCATGACGACCGTCTCGGCGGTCGCAGCGACCCTCACGACCTTTTTCATGGGGGTTTTGAGCGACCGGCTCGGCAAGCGGAAGATCTTCATTGCCGGGGGATACGTCCTCTGGGGCATCTCGGTCGGGGCTTTCGGCCTCGCCAGCTTCTCCAACATGGAAGCGATGTTCGGCGCCGCCTCCGCGGCCCTCGCGGTCGGCATCTCGATGGCGCTCTTCGATACCATCATGACCTTCTTCGGCTCGACGTCGAACGACGCATGCTTCAATGCCCTCGTGACTGACATCACGGTCAGGGAAAACCGCGGCAAGGTCGAATCGGTCCTTTCCGTCCTGCCCCTCGTCGCCAACGTCGTGATGCTCTTCGCCCAGATGCTTTGCGGGGCCAACGCCGACCTCGACCCGGAGATGAGCATTGCCGAAAACGCGGCCAAGACGGCCGGCGGCTGGCAGCTTTTCTTCCTCATCTTCGGCATCGTCGTCGTCATCGTCGGCATCGCTTCCTTCTTCCTCATCGACGACTCGCATCTCGAGCCGAGGAAGGAAGGCAACTACTGGGCCAACCTCTTCTATGGCTTCCGCCCGAGCGTCGTGAAGAAAAACGGCCGCCTCTACCTGGCCCTCCTCACCTTCATGGCCTTCAACGCGGCGGTCGATAGCTTCCTCCCCTACTACATGGTCTATTTCCAGAACCCGGTCGAGCTCGGCGGCCTCGGCTATAGCGGCGACAATGTCTTCCTCTTCTATTTGGCCTTCGCTATCATCCTCGTCCTCTCGGCGGCCGTTGCCATCGTGGCCGGCGTCTTCATGGAACGGCTCGGCAAGAGGAATCTCATCTACCCGGCGATGAGCCTAGGCCTCCTCGGATCGCTCCTCCTCGCCGCCGTCCCGAATCCCGAGCCTTGGTTCGTCATCATCGCGGCGACGATCCTCATGAGCGGCTATCTCGTCGGAACGGCGTGCCTTGGGGCCATCATCCGCGACTATACCCCGAAAGGGGAAGTCGGCCTTTTCCAAGGGGTAAGGATGATCTTTGCCGTCATGATCCCGATGATCGTCGGAAGCAATGTCTCCCAGCTCGTCTTCAACCTCACGAGCGAGCTCTACGAGTCGACGACCACATTCGAGGAAATCTATGCCCCGAACGCGAACATGTTCTACGTGGCGGCGGCCTTCATGGCTTTGGCCGTGATCCCGGGGTCGTTCTTCTTCTTCGCCGAGCGGAAGACGCGTCAGGAGGGCCCGGAAGAAAAGCCCGAATAGCGAAAAGCGGCGGCAAATCCGCTTTTCCTTTTTTTGTCTTTGCTCGGTCCCTTCAAAGAAAAAAGGCTCGCGGGAGCCTTTTTCTTCATGCTTTGAACCGCCTTAGGCGAGGGTATAGACGACTTCTTTCGCCGCGTCGGTTTCGACCAGGTTCTTGGTCCAGCTTAGGCCAGAGGCGGCAAGGCCGTCGATGCGCCCGCTATGGAAGCCGTATTCGTAGGGATAAGCGTAAGTGGCCGTTCCGTCTTCCTGGCTCTCGGCCACGGCCTCGCCGGTCAATAGTTGGATGTCGCTCGTCACCTTGTCGATGGCTCGACTGATGCTCTGGCCGTCCTTCTCGTAGGAAATGACGAGATCGTATTCGCCTTCGATCTGGCAATAGAAGTCGGCGTCGGCCGTGACGATGAAGGAAGAGGTTCCGTCTTGCCCGGAATTGACCGGGGAAACGCCATACAGCGAGGTGGTCGTCGGGGTCGCCCTTACCGCCGGTTCGATCGAAGCGATCCCCGCTTGCTTGAGAGAGTAAGCGATGACGTTCTCGGCGGTTTCGCCCTCGGCGGCATCCGGAGTTACCGTAATCGCGTACTGGTCGGCGGTTTCTTCGACGGCTGCTGTCACATTCAGGCCGGCCGGGAGCTGATAAGTGCCGATCAGTTGGCCCGCGAGGTCGCTGTCGTAGACATTGACCTGGTGGGTCGTTTCATAGAGGCCGATGTCGATTTCGGCCGGTCCGTAGACCGCCGCGAGGTCGACGGGGTTCCCGGCCAAGTGAGGAGCCGAGCCTTCGGCATAAACGGCCCGGTAAGCGAGCTCTTTTCCGAGATTGTCCTCAACCGAAGCCGCAGCATCGACGATAGGTTCGGTCCCTTCGGCTTCGTTGGCGAGGCTCAGGCGGTAATTGCCGTTCTCGTCGATAAGGGAGGCAACCTTCAAGCCGGCCCCATGCCGGACATAGGTTTCCTTGACTTCGTCGCCGTAGCGGACCACGACTTTGTGCATGGCATCTTCTTCCGCGTAGACGGCGGCCAAGTCGACGACCGGGTGCGAGGAGAGGAGGCCGATTTCGTGCCGTCCTTCCTTAAGCGAAGGATCGAGGAGGTAAAGGCGGTAGTCGCGTTGCCCGCGCTCATCGATGAAGGCCTCGATATCAAGGGAAGAGGCGAGTTCCCCGAAGTCCTTGAAGGTCCCGCTCCCGGGATATCCGCGGAAGGTAAAGCCAACGCACGTGTATTGCTTCCCGAACTCCGAAGAGGCTTCTTCGTGGACCAAGGTCGCGTAATCGACCGCGAAATCGCCCGCAAAAGTCCCCCATTCGAACGAAGATTCAACGGCAGACGGGAATTCTCCGCCGTCCACCCTCACGAGGCTCGTTCCGTTGTAGTAACGGAAATCGACGCTATAGACATCTTTCTCGAAACTGGCATACACGGAGCAATCGGCCGTGACGGAGGAGAGATCGACCGCCGTCCCGTCGTCATAGGTCCCGGCCCATCCGACAAAGGAGAGGTATTCCCCGTTTTCGAGGGCTTCCTGGGCAGCCTCGTCGTGCGAGAGGAAGTCATAGTCGGCGCTCAGCCGGAGGTCGACCGGATCCCCGGCGATGCAATAGCCGTACCCAACGAGCTGCGGCTCGGCCGAATCGTCGTAAAAGGAGACGGTCACGGGCGCCGGCGCGACGTAGGAATCGCTATTGCTGGCCGCCCCGCACGAAGCCAAGGCGAGGAGAGGGGCCGCGAGCCCCAAAAAGCGGGCAATTTTCTTCACGGGGCAATTATCCATCGAAAGCAAGCAAGTGTGAAGATTTTTCCCATAGGGAATGAGCCTCAAAAAGGGCGTTGCCCCGTTATTGGGCTGGGCGTATACTTGTCCCCGGAAAGCGTTTTAGAGCTATGAAAAAGAAATACCCAGTCAAAATTGCTTCGGCCATCAGCATCGTGGCCATCATCGTGAGCGTCTTCTCGATGTTCGCCCCGGCCTTCGACGAAGACGCCGGTTCGGTCCGCGGATCCTTCTTCGACATCATGTGGGGGCTCCAGTCGGATGCCTATCAGGTCTCGATCGTCCTGACCGTCGGCTTCTGCCTGTTGCTTCTGGCCTTCGTCGTCGCTTGCTTCGGGCTTAGCCTCACCGACAAGGGCACCCGCCTCTTCGGGATCGTCCTTCTCCTTCTCGCCGTCGCCGGCGGAACGATCTGCCTCTTCTCGATCCCTCTCTACGTCGGAGCCAATGCCGAGGTCATCGGCAACATCGAGAACACCGGCGTCACTTCCCTCGGTGCCGGAAGCATCGTCCCGGCCGTCTTCGCCTACATCGCCGCCCTTCCGGGCCTCTACCTCTTGCTTAAGAAAAAGGAAGCCTGAGCGCTTCCCTTAATCTTGTTCGCCCGCCTTCTCCTCGAGGAGGCGGGTTTTGTTTTGCTCCACCGCCGCCACGATCTTGTCGACGCAGTCGTCGAGGTGCTTTTCGATTTCCTCGCCCCAGAAGCGGAGGACCGTGTAGCCTTCGCCTCGGAGGCGGGCGTTGACCTCTTTGTCGCGTTCGATGTTGCGCTTGATCTTCTTGACCCAATACTCGCGGTTGGTCGTGAGCTTGGCTTCGTTTTCCGCGAAGTTCTTCCCGTGCCAGAACTCGCTGTCGCAGAAGATGGCGATCTTGAGCCCCTTCATCGAGACATCGGGGTGACCGAAGATATATTTGCTGTTCTTCCGGTAACGGAGGCCCTTCGCATAGAGGGCCTTCCGAAGGCGGACCTCGATGCCGGTCTCCTTCCCGCGGATGGCCGACATGATCTTATGGTTGAGCTCGGGCGAACGTTTCATTCGAATTGGGCTTGGTAGAGGGAGGCGTAGAAGCCGCCTTCTTTGAGAAGCGAGGCATGGGTGCCGCTTTCGACGATCTTCCCGCCGTCGAGGACGAGGATGAGGTCGCTATGCTCGACGGTCGAGAGCCGGTGGGCCACCACCAAGGACGTCTTGCCGGCGAGGAGGCGTTCCAAGGAGGCGCTCAGCCGCTTTTCGGTGAGGACGTCGATGCTGCTCGTCGCCTCGTCGAGGAGGACGACTTCCGGATCCATCAGGATGACCCGGGCGATCGAAAGAAGCTGGCGCTCGCCCTTCGAGAGGCCGCTGTCGTTGCCGATGCGGGTGTCGTAGCCGTTCGGCAGGCGGTCGATGAAGGAGGAGGCTCCCGCTTCCTGAGCCGCCTTCTTGATTTCTTCGAGGGAAGCGTCTTCCTTCCCATAAGCGATGTTTTCCCGGACCGTCCCGTCGAAGATCCAGGTATCCTGAAGGACCATCCCGAAGCGGGCGCGGAGATCCTTCCGCGGGAAGGAAGAAGCCGCTTCCTCCCCTAAGAAGAAGCCGCCCTTTTGGGGATCGTAGAACCGCATGAGGAGGGAGATGATGGTCGTCTTGCCCGAACCGGTCGGTCCGACCAGGGCGGCCGACTGGCCTTCCTTGAGGGCAAAGGAGACGCCCTTGATGACCTCTTTCTTGCCGTCTTCGTAGGCAAAATGGACGTCCTTGGCCGCGATCGAGGCGACTTTCCCAAGGATTTCTTCCTGCCCGGTCTCGCTTTCCTTCGGGAGGCCGACCGCGGAAGAGACCCGGTCGAAGCTCGCGACGGCATAGGCGATTTCGCTGACGACGGAAGAAACCTCGTTGAAGGGCTGGGTATAGGTGCTGGCATAAGTGAGGAAAGCCGAGAGGTCGCCGACGAGGAAGACGATGCCCACTTGCCAGTTGCCGGCGATGAAGAGGGCTCCGACGATAAGGACGGCGCAGTTGACGACGGCGTTCACGAGCCGGGTGAGCGGATTGATGATCGAGGCTCCCATGTTGGCTTTGAACGTCGCCTCCCGGTAGGCCTCGTTGATATTCTCGAAGCCTTCCGTCCGCTCGTCCTCGGCTCCGAGGGCATAGACCGATTCGCTTCCTTCGAGGGTCTCGGAAAGGAAAGCCTGGAGCTCGCCGCTCTGCTTCCCCTGCCGCTTGTAGTGCTTCGAGTTGAATTTCGAGATGAAGCGGGAAACAAGGAGGGAAATCGGGGTCAGGACGATGACGATGAAGCCGAGGATATAGTTGAGGCTCATCATGAAGGCAATCGTGAGAACGATGGAAATGATCCCGTCGTAGAGGGAGGCAAAGCCGGTGACGAGGCCGTTGTTGACGTTCTCGACGTCGGACATGAGACGGAGGGTGAGGTCGCCTTCGCTATGGGAATCGAGGGCGGAGAGGTTGGCGTCCATGTAGGAGGCGAAGACAGCCGTCCGCATTCTCGTCACCACCCGTTGGCCGACGAGATAGGTAAGGTAGTCGAAAAGGTAGCGGAAAGCCGTCCCGAGGACGAGGAGCACGCCCATGAGGACGAGGTAGACCGAGATATCCTTGTTCCCGGCTTCGTCGAAAAGAACGTTGATGGCCTTGCCGGCGAAGAAGGGAATGAGGAGTTTGGCCGCGGTCGAGATCGTCCCGGAAAGGAGGGAGAAGGCGAGGAGGCCGCGCGAGCCTTGGAGGTACCCCCAAAGGAGAGAAAGTTTCTTTTTCTTCATGCCACTTCTCCTTTCTGGATGTCAGCCAGTTCTTTGTAAGAGGGACAGGTTGCCAAAAGTTGCTCATGGGTTCCCCGGGCAACGATTTCGCCGTGTTCGAAGAAGAGAATCTCGTCCATCCCCTCGACGAGGGAAAGGCGGCTGGAGATAAGGAAGCGCGTCGGGAAGAGGGTAGGCAATTCGTCCCGGATTTTCTTTTCGGTCAGGTAGTCGAGGGCCGAAAGGGAATCGTCGAGGAGGAGGATGGGAGCGGGGCTCAGGAAGGCCCGGGCCAAGGCGAGGCGCTGCTTCTGCCCGCCCGAGAAATTGCTTCCTCCCTCCTTGATCGCCACCTCCAGGGGGTTTCCCTTCTCCTGAAGGAAGGCCAGCGCTTGGGCCTTCTCGAGAGCGAGGAGCATTTCCTCGTCGCTAGCTTCCGGCTTCGCGAGCCTCAGATTGTCGCGGACCGTCCCGCGGAACAGGGTGATTTTTTGGGGCACATAGGTAAAAAAGGACCGCAAATCGAGCTTCTTTTGGCCGTTTTCGCTTATGACCTGGTCGCCGAGGAGGATTCGCCCTTCGCTCGGGGCGAAAAGTCCGCTCAGGAGTTTGAGGCAGGTCGATTTGCCCGAGCCCGTTCCGCCGACGAGGCCGATTCCCTTGCCGTAGGGTAGCTCAAACGAAAGGTGGGATACGGCCCGCCCGCCGTCTTTGGCCCCGTAGGCATAGGAAACGTCTTCGAAGGCGATTGGGGTTCCCTCATTGAAGACGAGCGGCGAAACGAGCTCGCCCTTTTCGGGGATCGGGATGGCGAAATAGGCATCGAGGCGGCGGCGCGATTCCCGCGCTTTGTTGAGCGAGGTGATGAGCCTCGACCACATGGTCAGGGCCGCGAGCGAGGAGACGAGGTAGGAAATGAGCGAGGCGATCGATCCTTGGCTCAGCCCCGCGATGCCGCTTTCCGGAACCCCGAGGCAAACGACCAGGACGATGCCGAGGTCGATGAAGAGGAAAGTAAACGGGTTGATGATGGAATTGAGGGTGCCCATCCGCATCGAGTTGCGCTCATAGCCTTTGGTCGCCTCGTAGTAGCGCTTCTTCTCCTTCTCCTGGTTGTTGAAGGCCTTGATTTGCCGCCGGCCGCGGATATCGTCGCCCGAGACGGTCGACAGACGGTCCAATGACGATTGGATGTCGCGGTAGCGCCGCGGCGAAAGAGCCATCACGATTCCCATGATGGCCGCCGAAAGAAGGGTCGCGCCGGTGAAGATGAGGCCAGCCCACGGGGAGACGACGAAACTGAGGATGAGGGAGCCGAAAATGAGGAACGGCGGGCGGAAAATGAGGCGGATGAACATCATCACCCCGTTTTGCATCGCAAAGGCATCGTTCCCGATGAGGGTCGAGATCTTGGCCTTGGAGAAGGTATCGAGATCCCTTTCCCCGAGGGCAAGCGTTCGCTCGAAAAGAGCGCTCCTTAAATCGTGGCCGTAGTCGGCTGCGACCCGGCTCGCCAGATACTGGGCCACCATCGTCGAGCCAAAGCCGACGAGAGCCAAGGCCAGGATGATGCCGCCGAAAAGGAGGATCACATCCATTCGCCGCTCGGCGATGCCGTCGTCGATGACGTAACGGACAAGGAAAGGCGTGGCTAGCTCAGCCACGCATTCGACGAGTTTCATGAAGGGGGCGAAGATGACCTTCGCGCGGTACTTCTTCAAGGGGGTCAGGGCGGTCATCAGGCTTCTCCTTTTCGCTTGTTTTCTTCCACGTTGCCAGCGGGATCGTTGCTGTCTTTCAAAACAAAGGAAAGATCGTGGTCCTCCCCTTCCATCGACTCGAAGGTAATGTCGTTGCGCGACCGCGAGGAAACATTGAGGAAGACGAAGTTCTTGCGCTTCTTGCTGACGGCCGCCACCCCGTCGATCAACCAGTGGGTCGGCCCCGAGTGGAAGCCGCAATAGAGAGCTTGGGTGTCGACGACGAACAGGCTGCCGCTCGCCATGTTGAGTTCGAGGTCAAAGGCGCCCTCTTCTCCTTCGACTTCGCGGATGACAATGCGGCCGGGCCCCTGGTCGAGGTAGCCTTCGGCCCCATAGGCATCGAAGGTATCGAGGAAGCAATCAACATCGAAATACGGGGCGTCGGCTATGGCCCCTAGTTCGTTCCCGATGCGGTCGAGGGCCGAACGGAACTCCGCATCCATTTCGTCGAGCAGGTAGTTTTTGAAAAGAGGGTCTTTCCTTTTGAAAGAGAGGGCATACTGCCCGATCAAGGCGTAGCGGAGAGCCATGAAAAGATAGCCGCGGTCGTTCTCTTCGCCAGCCAGCAGCCTCATGATCCGCAAGCACAGCTCCGGGAGGATGTGGGGATTGCTCCCTTTGCTCTCGATGAACATTTTGTAGACGCTATGGAAGAGGGTCATGTAAATGCCGCTCGCGGCCTCGCGGTCGGCTTTCGCGCCGATGCCATTCAGAAAGCAATCGCCCAGGTACATTTTCCCGTAGTCATTGCCAAGGGCCGAGCTGTGGGCGTAGCACTTGAAGGCGTCTTCGATCCCACTATCGTTGCCAGCCATCTGCTCGAGGCAACGTCCAAGGCGGGCCAAGGCAAAGCCGTCGCCAGCCAAGGCATCGCTCGCATAGTAGGAAAAGGCCGCCTTGTAATCGACGTTCGTGAAACGGGAGCCAAACTCGTATAGCATCCCGATGCGAGTCAGGGCATAGGGGTTGCCTTCCGCGGCAAAATCGCTCGAATATTGCAAAAAGAGGGCTTCATTGCGGGAGCTTTCGTTAAGAAGGCCATCGTCGTAGAGGTCGAGAAAAGCCACCTTGTAGCATTTGGATGCGGCCGAGCGATTGTTCGGGAACATGAGCTTTCCGACTTTGGCCAAGGTTTCTTCCGAAAGGTCGAGTCCACTGGCTTCGGGAACGACGTCGGCGAAACCGCAATGCGGGCAAAGGGCCGTCATCGAACCGTTCCGATCCTCGACCCAATCGGTTATCTCGCCGGTCGGAAAGGCCAGCCCGCAATGGGGGCAACCGCACGTTTTGCTGGCCAACACCTCTTGGGCGTTGTCTTTCATCTTGGACTGATAGGCGAAGACGAGTTTGGCGTCTACGCTCTTGCTTTTGATTGGCTTCTTCATTCCGCACGATTGTAACACATTGGGGGGACTTCCCTTTATATAAAGGGGGTCTTGTGTATAATGGCCACGTGGCAAATCGCATCTATAAGTACGGTAAATTCGTTTGGCCCGGCCTTGTCTTTATCTTGGGCCTCATCCTTCTTGCCGTTGGCCTCTGGCGCGACGCAGACGCGGCGGCATCCTTGTTCGGAAGCCTTCCCGCCATCGTCGTGACTCTCGTTTCCGTCATCGCTCCCTTCCCCTTCTTTGTCTTCATCGGAATGGCTGGATCGCTCATCGGGGTTGCCGTTCGAGGGAAGCATGAGCGACTCCCTTGGTACTCTTATCTCATTGCGACGGCCGTCTCGATTGCTTCCGGCCTCCTTTTCGGCTATCTGGTCCTTGTCGAATACCTCGGTAGCGCACTTCTCTCTTATGCCCTCGGCGCGATCGTCGTCCTTCTCGTCGCCCTCCCCTTCATGCTTCTTGAGAAAGATGCCAGCGGGGAACTCGCAGTGCGTCTGGCTTCTGCGATCCTGGTTCCGTCGGTTTTGGCCTTGGCCCTCCTCTTTACCCTGAGGCTTGGCTTCCCGCGCCCCGTCTATGCCGGCGACGCCGTGGAAGACCTCGCCATGACTGCTTTCCCGGCGACCGTTCCTCTCCTCGCTTCCGCTTCTTTCGTCGGGCTTAGCCTCATGGCTCTCTTGCCCGGCAAACGGGACAAAGCCCTCTTCTTCGCCGGGGCCGCCTTCGCCATCCTTTCGATCCTCGGAGCCGTCGCCTCCCTCTCGGACGGCGCTTCTTACCTGACGGCCATAGGCATTTCGTTTCTTATCGGCACTTTCCTCGGAGTGGCCTTCGCGGTTCTCCTCGTCATGCCCTATTTCTACCGCCAGGGGAAGAAAAAACTCGTCTACAAAAGCCCCGTCACCCCTGCCATCAAGCGGAGGCAGCTCGAGGAACTAAGGGAACAGGCAAATGCCAACGCCCTGCGCCTAAGGCGGAAAAACAATTCGTTCAAGGCCGTTGTCCCGGCCGACGAACCTTCGCTTCTCAGCCGTCGAAGAAACTATCTCCATCATAAATAAGGCCGCAAAACGCGGCTTTTTTCTTGAAAACGCCAAGTCTACATCGTCAAAGACCAATGGTAGAATAGCAGTTCAGTTGGCCTTGTAATATAGTTGTCCCGATGAAACGGGCCCTAGCCTCAAGCAAATACCTCCTTCCCTACAGGAAGGCAGCCAAGAAAGACCGCATCTTCGAAATCGACTTTCTCCGGGGATTCGACATCATTCTAATGGTGGGGCTCCACTTCGCTTGCGCCCTCATGCTTTCGGGGCAAATCTTCAAATGGGCCGGCGAAGGCCCAGAACCGGAAGGCCTGAGGGATCTTTTCAGCCTCGGGCAAGAGGTCTTTCTCATCATCAACTCCGGGCAGCTTTTCATTCTCGAATTTTTCTTTTCGATGCTCTTCGTCTTTCTTTCGGGCATCTCCACGGCATTTGCCAAATCGAATTCCCTCCGCGGCTTTTACCTGCTGGCCGTTGCCATTGGCCTTTCGCTCTCCCTCGATCTCCTTTCTTTTTTGCTTGGCGTCGACTTTCACATCTATTGCGGCATCCTCCACGCCATCGCGCTGTCCATTATTCTTTATTCCTTTGTCGACTGGCTGGTGAAAGGCAGGCTTCGCTATCTCTTCCCAATCGCCATTGCCCTTTCCCTCGCCACGATCCTTTGTTCGTTCTTCGGGCGCTACTACCCGGGCGACCAGTCTCTCTTCGGCCAGCTGGTCCATCTCATCGATCCCGGCTATGTTCATAGCCCGAATACTTACATCGACCTCAATAACGGATCGACGATCTTCAACCCGACCAACGTGATGCCGAAGGATATGGACCAAGCGTGGAAGCTTCTCTTCGGCCTCGCCGGTTTCGGCGACGACTACTTCCCGCCCCTCCAATGCTCGGCCATCCTCTTCCTCGGGGCCTGTTTTGCCAAAGTCGTCTACCGGAAAAAGCGTTCCCTGCTCCCCACTCTCAAGGCGGTGCCGGGCTATTACGTCTTCGACGTCGACGGCATCAAGCTTCCGGTCTATGGCCTTCCCCTCATGGCCGTTGCCCGGCTTCTTTCCGGCTCGCCCCTCGAGGCCGCCCCGCTCCTTGTCGAAAAGCGGAAGCGGACATGGGCCAAGCCCATCCTCTTCCTCGGGCGCCATTCGCTTTATGTCTATCTCATTCATATGCCGGCGGTGTATCTCCTCATCGGTGCTGTCTTGCTGCCAATGGGTTATAGCCTCGTCTAGCCAGGAAGGGATAAAGCTATGGGAAAATCGATTTACGACCAATTCAAGCATGCTGCGAACGCCTATCCGAACAACACGGCCGCCGTCTTCGAAGGACACAAGTGGACCTTCAAGGAACTAGACAGGGAAATCGAGGTGGCAAGCCGCAAGCTCGTGACCCTCGGGGTCAAGGAAAAAGACGTCGTCGCCGTGGCGATGCCCAATTGCCCCGAAGCCCTCTTCCTTTTCTACGCCATCAGCAAGATTGGGGCGATCTCTTATAACATCCATCCCCTTACCCCCGCCTCTCTCATGGCCGTCCACATAAAGAAATCAGGGGCCAGGATTCTCATTTGCCTCGCCAATGCCTGCTACGACCACCGGATGGTCCTGCCCGACAGCGTCACGATCGTCTCCGTCAATCCCTATTGGCGGATCAATCTCATCAAGGCTCTCGTCCTCTTCCACATTTCCAAGCGGGCCCATGGGATCAAGGGCTATGCCGGCATCCACCCGGCGAAGTCGAGCCCGACCGTCCATCCCGATCCCGACGATGATGCCGTCTATCTCAATACCGGGGGCACGAACGGCGAACCGAAGATCGTCCGTCTATCCTCTCGTTCGATCAACAACCTGGCTCTCAAGGGCTATCCCCTTTTCGGCGGCCGCCTGAAAGACATCAAAATGCTGACCGCCATTCCTCTTTTCCATGGCTTCGGCCTCGCGATGGGCGTCCATACCCCCATTTCCTGGGGAGCCTCGACGGTCCTCGTTCTCAAGTTCAACACCCGGGAAGCCATCCGCTATATCCGCAAGGGCGAAGCGACGGTCATCATCGGGGTTCCGGCCCTCTACAACGCCCTTCTCTCGCGCGAGAGTTTCTACGGCCCTTGGCTCAAGAAGCAAATCGTTGCCTTCATTGGGGGCGACTCCGTTCCCGAATCGCTCCTCGACCAATGGAACACGACGATGTCGCGCTTCCTCTCCTCGGCCCGCCTTTTCGAGGGATATGGCCTGACGGAGACCGTCAACGTAACGAACGTCAATACCTATGGGCGGGCCAAGCGTGGAACGATTGGCAAGCCGCTCCCCAACCTTCGGGAAATCATCGTCGATCCCGAGACCGGGGTTCCCCTCCCCACCGGGAAAAGCGGGGAAATCTGCATCGGTGGCGACTGCCTCATGAACGGGTACCTGAACGACGAGGAACTAACCCAAAAGAGTTTCCTCACGATCGAGGGGAGACGTTATTTCCGGACGCGGGATTTTGGCTACATCGACGAGGACGGCTACCTAACCTTCCGGCAGCGCCTCCGGCGGATCGTCAAGATCAATGGGGAGACGGTTTGTCCCTCCGACGTCGAGGACGTCGCCCTCTCCCTCTTCGATGTCTACGAAGCCTATTGCTTCCCGGTCGAGGACAAGCGAAAAGGTCATGTCCTCTGCCTGGCCGTCGTTCAAAGGGAAGGCCCGAAGGGACACGTGAAGGAAGAGGCCATCGAGCAGGAAATCTACGCGGCGGTCCAAAAGAATCTGCCGCCTCAATATAAGCCAGCCAAGATCATCTTCCTCGAGCACCTGCCGCGGACGCCGGTCGGGAAGATCGATGCCGCGGAATTCGAGAAGATCAAAGGCGAAATCCGCCTATAGAAAGTCAAAATCAACCGCAAAAGGGGCTTCAAAGTCCCTTTTTCATTTTCGCTAGGACGTCGAGGAAGTCGGTTGAGAGTTGCCTCCCTTGGAGGTCTTTTTCGCTAAGGAAGAAGACTTCGCCCTCCCTCGAGGAATGAATTTCGCCATGGAAGGAAGAACTCCTGAACAGGAGGCAAAGGTGGCGGGTCTTCTCCGAGGGCAGGTTCCATTCGAAATAGCCGCATTCCTCGATTTCGTCCACGATGAGGCCGGTTTCTTCCTGGCATTCCCGGATGGCTCCTTCGACGATCGATTCGTTTACTTCGACGTGGCCGCCGGGGAAATTGATGCCGGGCCAATCCTGCTTTTTCCGGTCCTCGACCAGGAAAGTCCCGTCCTTCCGGTAAAGCATGATCATGGTGGTAAGGATCGTTTGGCCGCGCTCTTTCTCCATCGTTAGGTCCTCCTAAGCGTCTTCGATATAATAATTCCGACCATGGAATTTTCATTTGGAAAAAGCGATATTGCCGCCTTCGAAAGGCTGCTCCGTGCCTATGACGAAGCAATGAGCCGCGATGCCGAGCTGAATAATTCGACCGGTGTTTCTTTGAGCGAGGCCGAGCTAAGAAAACTCGGGGCCAAGAAACTCGACCCCCGCGTCTATGAGAAAGACCCTTACTACCAGGCGCTTTCGGGCCTTGCCAAGCGAAAGGCCAAAGGCGCAACCCTCGGGAAAACGACAATCAAGGCCCGTTCGCCGTTTTTGGCTAATGAGGAAAGATCCAAAGAAGGAGATGCAGCTTCAATCGTCCAGCCCTACGGCTACTTGGATCGGGATTTTGCTTACCCATCGATCAGCGAGAACAGGCGCATCTGGATGAGCCTATGCCCGCACGAGATTGAAACAATGCGGGAAGCCGCCCAAAAGCTGACGGGAAGGGTTCTCGTTTTAGGGCTCGGGCTCGGGTACGTTCCTTACCTCCTGTCCTTAAAAACGGATGTCAGTGAAATCGTGGTCGTCGATAGCGATCCAGGTATCATTCACCTTTTCAAAGAAGAACTGCTCCCCCGCTTTTCCTATAGCGAGAAGGTCAAAATCGTCAAAGAGGATGCCTTTGAGTATTTGGACAAGAAGCACCCCCGCTTCAACGGGGTCTTTGCTGACCTTTGGCACGATCAGGAAGATGGTTTCCCCCTGTACTACCTCCTCCGGAAGAGATTGGATGCGTTTAACGTTCCGGTTTTTTACTGGATTGAGAAAACAATCATCCTCTACGTACGAATGGGCCTTCTCATTCTGGCTGACGAAGAGTTTAGGGCTGACGATAAAGAAGACGAAAAATACATGGAAGCCGAAACCCAGTCAGATGCAATTGTTAACGCCTTGCATTTTGTCTTAAAGGGAAGAAAAGTTGACTCATATAAAGCTTTCGAGGAGATCATCTCTGATGATTCCATCAGAAAGATCATTCCTGAATTGGATATCGATATTGAATAATAAAGGTTCGTCTATTCCTAATAAATTTAATATTTCATAACTACGTTTATGTTATGTAGTTATATAGGTTTTAACGCCTGCTGCTATTTGAATTTTCAGTCGTTTTCATCATCGAATTAGAACTTCTTTGGCGTCGCCTTTCTATCGTTTCCCGAATACGTATGCATTGAACTCTTAACAGTGACTTTTGCTTTCTTTGACTTTATCTGCTGACACTCCACGCATGATTCAAACTTCAAGCTTTTTAGTTTTTGCCTACTTATGGGATAGAAAAATTAAGGCTTATGGTCTTAGCGGTTTCATAATGGTTTCTTTGTATTGTTTTGACTTCGGTACCATCTCTTCACCATTTGTACCTTAAATGCCCAAACCAATAACTATTTCTTATTATTCCTAAGGAGCAAATATCTTTTCTTATAAGCGTATCAATTCCTCACGGCAAACCGCCTTGTGACCCTTCTTAACATATCCAAAAACCACAGAACCGCTAACATGAAAATATCTTTGGTTCGTCGTCATCGAAGAACTTTTACGGAACGTAAAAAACGCTCTCCTAACCTCTCTTAAAGAGGTATATAATCCGCCTTCCGTGGAGGAACGAGCATGCGTGAAAAGACCAAGGCTTTAAGACGGCGAGCCTACGAAGCACTTTCCTACAGCAAGGAAGATGCAGCCGTCGATAAACAAGACAGGAAGAAGACCCTTCCGATTTACCTAGCTTGCCTCAAACCGAGCTGGAAGTACATCGTCATCTTTCTCTTTATCATTCTCGTGGATGTCGCTCTCGAAATCATGATTCCGTTCATGAGCGGCCTTTTGATCCGCTACGGCATCGAAGGTTACGGGGCTCTTACCCCGAGCGGCGCGCCTCAACCCCTCATTGTCGGCGGCGGCCTCGATCAGCCGGCCATGGCTTCCGTTTGGCTTTACGGCGGCATCATGGTGGCCTGCGCCTTCTGTGCCATCTTCTTCCAGACCGTCGGCATGAAGATGGTCGCCATCCTTTCGAGCGATTTCGTCGAGCGCCTTCGCAACACCATTTTCGGGAAGGCCGAAGAACTCTCTTTCTCCAACATCGCCAAGTTCCCGGTTTCGAAGCTCACGACGATGCTCTCCAACGATTGCAACAACATCCGTTTCTTCGTCCTCATGTTCATCCGGATGGGGGCCAAGCAAGGGTTCATGATTCTCTTCTGCTTTGCCTTTATCTTCTCCCTTAACTGGTTCATCGGGGTCATCACCGTCCCGCTCACCATCCTCTCATTCGCCATCATCATGCTGATCATCAAGAAGACGCGTCCGGAATTCATCATGACCCAGACGGCCATCGACTATGTCAACCGCGAGGTCGAGGAGGACACCGACGGCGTCCGCGAAGTCAAGGCGTTCTGCCGGGAAGGCCACATGGATGAGAAATTCGCCGAGGCCAACGAGAACCTTACCTACGTCACCTATTCCTCTGTTTCCAAGATGGGCCTTTCCTCGGCTATCACGACTTTCTCCATCAACGTCACGATCGGCCTCATCCAGCTCCTCGGGGGCTTCTCGATGATCAACACGGCCAACGGGAACGAACTCTGGCAGCTCTTCAACAACGGCAATCCGCTCTTCGATGCCGGCGAGCTCTCGATGCTCACGTCCTTCGCGGCCCTATTGACCTTGGCTTTCTCCTACATGACCATGCTCTTCCAGTATTACGGACGGGCCGAGGCTAGCAAGGAGCGTATCGACCGCCTCCTCTCGGAGAAAATCGACATTCTCTACAACCCGAAGGAACGGGAAGAAGGCTTCGATCCGGATTCCCTTTCGAGCGGCGAAGTCGAATTCGACAACGTCCTCTTCTCTTATGTCGGCGATCCCAAGAAGCCGGCCCTCGGACCCATTTCCTTCAAGATCGCGGAAGGCACGACCGTCGGCATCGTCGGCGGCACGGGCTCGGGCAAGAGTTCGCTCGTCAACCTCATCCCGAGACTCTTTGACCCGACGGAGGGAACGGTCAAGGTCGGCGGCCACGACGTCAAGGACTACTCCCTCAAGGCGCTCCGCAACGACATCGGCGTCGTCCTTCAGAACAACCTCCTCTTCACCGGGACCATCCGGAGCAACATCCAATGGGGCAAGAAAGGCGCAAGCGACGCCGAAATCTACGAAGCCCTCGACGTGGCCCAGGCCAGCGACTTCGTCAATTCGTTCGCCGACAAGCTCTCGACCCCGGTCACCCAGGGCGGGCGCTCGGTCTCGGGCGGCCAGAAGCAGCGGCTTTGCATCGCCCGGGCCGTCATCAAGAAGCCGAAGATATTGATTCTCGACGACTCGACCTCGGCTTGCGATACCGACACCTCGGCCCGCATCCATTCCCAGCTCCGGAACAAGCTCAAGGGAACGACCGTCTTCCTCATCGCCCAGCGGATCGATTCGGTCAAGGACTGCGACATCATCTTCGTTCTCGATAACGGAGCCCTCGTCGGCAAGGGAACCCACGAGGAACTCATCAAGAACTGCAAGATCTACCAAGAAATCGAAGAAATCCAACGGAAGGGGGTCGACTGATGGAAAACTACAGCAACGGGTTCACGGCCGCCGGCAAGGGGCCGATCGTCAACGACGTCCAGATCGAGTATTCCTGCGGCAAGGAAGGCTATCAGGAAGTGACTGCCACCTACTCGAAGCGGCGGCAGGGTTACGGCAAGCCGAAGCATTCCTGGAAGTCCCTCCTCCGGGTCATGAGCTACCTCGGGCCGGACAAATGGCTCTTCGTCCTCGTGACCTTCATCACGGTCGGGATGATCTTCATCAACCTCTTCTCGGCCTTCCTCGCGGCCCCGCTCGTCGACGCCGTCCTCCAGCCGGCCGTCTATTCGATCAGCGGCAACTGGCTCATCGGGGGAAGCGCCCAAGGCTACTATGCCGCCTCTTTGTCCCACCAGCTCCCGCTCTACGGCTGGCTTTTCAATCTGATTGATTGGAATGCCGCCGCCCCGTGGGAACAGGCCTTTGCCTTAACCGGCATCATCATCGGCTGCATGATGGTGGTTTACGTCATCGGCTTCCTCCTTTCGACCGCCCAGGTCTATCTCATGACCCGGATCGGGTCGAGCTCGCTCATGCGGCTAAGAAACGACATGTTCGACAAGCTCCAGAAGCTGCCGCTCCGCTATTTCGACCAGACGCCGCATGGCGACACGATGTCGCGCTTCACCAACGACGTCGATGCCTTGGCCCAGCTCTTCAACACCGGGATCATGGAGATCTTCACCTCGGTCATCATGGTCGTCGGGGTCCTCATCTTCACCTTCCTCGTCAACTGGTTCCTGGCTCTCATCGTCTGCATCATGGAACTCATCGCGGCCGTCATCGTTTCGATCAACGTCCACCGCTCGGTCGGAGCCTTCTCCGAAACCCAGGTCTCGATGGGCGAGTTCAACGGCATCGCCGAGGAAGTCCTCTCCGGCCTCAAGGTCGTCAAGTGCTTCAACAAAGAAGAGGACATGGCCAAGCTCTTCAAGTCGATCGACTATGTCCATACGCTCCATAACCGCCGGTCGGTCTTCCTTTCCTCGTGCAACATCCCGATCGTCAACAACATCAACAACATGGCGACAGCCATCACCGTCATGATCGGGGCCGTCCTCATCGTGACCGGGGCCGACTGGGGCTTCTCGGTCACGGCCGGGACCCTTCTCTCCTACGTCGTCTTCATGCGGATGCTCGCCCGCCCGATCAACTCCATCTCCAACCTCCTCACGGCCATCCAGGCCTCTTTGGCCGGGGCCGAGCGGATCTTCCAGATGGTCGACCAGCCGCAAGAGCCGTCGCTCCAGGAAGCCAAGTGGCGCTCCTACAAGGCCGATGACGGCAAGTTCTACTGGACCAACGGGACCGAGCAGAAGCCCGTCCGCGGCGAAGTCGAGATGAACCACGTCTGCTTCTCCTACCTCCCGGGCCAGAAGATCCTCGACGACATCACGATGTATGCCCATCCGGGCCAGAAGATCGCCCTCGTCGGCTCGACCGGGGCCGGCAAGACGACGATCACCAACCTTCTCACGAGGTTCTACGACATCGATTCGGGCGAGATCCTGATCGACGGCATCAACCTCAAGGACATCGACCGCGTCTCGATGCGTCGCTCGATGACCTTGGTCCTCCAGGAT
Source organism: uncultured Bacilli bacterium (assembly GCA_944358895.1). Classification (GTDB taxonomy): domain Bacteria; phylum Bacillota_I; class Bacilli_A; order RFN20; family CAG-826; genus UBA4951. The sequence continues at coordinate 57,689 of CALVSB010000007.1, forward strand.
ACCCACCTCTTCTCGGGAACCATTTACGACAACATCCGCTTCGGCCATCTCAAAGCGACCGATGCCGAATGCGAGGAGGCGGCAAAGATTGCCTGCGCCGATAGTTTCATCCGGAAGCTGAAGAACGGCTACAACACCTTCATCGATGCCCATAACGCCTCGCTCTCGCAAGGTCAGAGGCAGCTCCTCTCGATTGCCCGCTGCGCCGTCTCCAACCCGCCGATCCTCATCCTCGACGAGGCAACGAGCTCGATCGACACCCGGACCGAGCGCCTCATCTCCAAAGGCATGGAGAACATCATGAAGGGCAAGACGACCTTCGTCATCGCCCACCGCCTTTCCACCATCCGCTACGCCGACTGCATCATGGTCATGGACCACGGACGCATCATCGAGCGCGGCAACCACGAGCAGCTGTTGGCCCTCAAGGGCCGCTACTACGAACTCTGGACCGGCAAGGCCGAACTCGACTGATAGGCCGAAGGAAAGCTAGGCACGCATCGGAACGCCTGGCTTTTTTCTTGTTATCCTGAAATAGCTGGGCCAAAAGTCCCGCAAAAAGCGCCTAAGTTCAAGCAAAACAGCATGCCAGCCTTGTAATTGTTAAGAAGGAGATTAAAGTAAAAGAGTCTAGCCGGCGCAATGTATCAACGTATTTTCTCCTTTCGCGCCGACGGGCAAGCCAGCCAGGCTGAAGTGGGCCTGGCTTTTTAAGTTAAAAGCCCCGAAGTGATGTGTGCCCATCCTCCTGTGTCTAGGATTCGGGGCACGCATCATTCCTAGAACTCGGATCAATCGCGAAGGGTCGCTAGCGGGACGACATAGACGCCGTCGTCCCTTCGATAGGCATAGCGCGATTTGGTTATCACCATAAGATAAAGCGGCTTTTCGACCAAGTCTTCCTGAAGCTTGAGAAGGTTTTTCGCTGCCCCATCGATCGCTTCATCGTCGCCTAGCTTAATTTCGATGAGGCCGAAGGAACCATTTGAATAGACTATGACGGCATCAGCCTCAAGTCCTCTTTTGTCTCGGTAATGGTAAAGTTTGGCGTTGATGGATTCGCTATAGACCTTTAGGTCTCTTATGGCCAGCGATTCGAACAAAAAGCCGAAATATCTAATATCCCTAAAAAGAGAAGAAGGCGTCAATCCCAAGGCGGCTGTAGCGATAGATGGATCGACAAAATAGCGGACCTCTTTTGTTCTGATGGCCGTTCGGCTTCGCAAATTCGGGTTCCACGCCCTGACGTTATCGAGAATGTAAAGCCTTAGGAGCACTTCTTCGAACTTATTCATCGTTTCCTTGTCGATGCCAACGTCGTCGGCAAGAAGCGAAGAAGGGCATGGAGTGCCTATGTTTCGAGCGTAGGAGCGAACCACCTTTTCGGCAATTTCTACATTTTTATGTAACTTGATGCCTCTTACCGAAAACATGTCTTCGTTGCAGAGCATGTCGCAGTAATCGATGGCTTGCTGCAAAGCGACATCTTCCTTTTCCCCGATGGCCAGGGGCCAACCCCCGCGGCAAATCCAAAAAGCGTAGTCTTCGATATCGGCCTTCGATACGGATGGTTCGAATTTGCCTTCCCCCAATTCGGAAAGGGAAACGGCCCCATTGCTATCCCCGCTTTCGAAAAGGGACATCGTCCTTAGTTTTTTGATGGTTATTCTTCCGTTTCCGGTGTGCCTTTCCTCTTCTTCTTTTTCCCCGCTGTCATAGGCGAGCCGATCAGTCACGCTTCCCGTCAAAATGAATTGACCGAACTCATCGTTTTTGTCGACTTCGGTCTTGATCGAATCCCAAATGAACGAGATGATTTGCCATTCGTCTATCAATATTGGCTTCGGGCCTTGAGACAAGAAAAGCGAAGGGGCGTTTTTGGCGAACAACACGTTTTGCCTTCTTGTGTCGGCTGGCAGCATTTCAATGATGGTTCTAGCGTGGCGGGAGCACGTCCTCGTCTTTCCACACCATTTCGGGCCGACCACAAGAACAGCCCCCTTGCTCTTCAAGGAGAAATCTAGCGATTTGTCAAATAAGCGCGGCAAATACTCTTTTTTCATGGAATAAATTTACCTTCAAATCGAAATCGGGACAACTAAATTCGAAGAAATGGCGAGCATTTAGTCGAAGAAATGGCTAACGTTTAATCGAAGAAATGGCGAGTATTTAGTCGAAGAAACGGCAAAAACATCAGGGGCGAGACCGGATTTCGTCGCTTCGGCCGCGGAACTGGGTCAGGATGTCGGAAGAGAGAAACCGCGAATTGCTGCCGTAACGTAAACGTCGACTTTGCCCCGATTCATGGGGGTATTCAGTATCCCGTAAAGTTTGATCGTCCCCTTCCCTCGCCGCTCGGCCTCAGTGATGGCAAGCTGGGCTTCGTCTAGGAGAATGTAGTATGTTTCCCCATCGCCTTTTATTTGCGATTTCAGATACGCGGACAGTTTCACGGGGTCTTGACAATCTTCATTTTCGTCGTCTTCAAGCGAAAGGGCGATGATTCGCCCAGAGGCCGACTTGCTTCATGAAGCTCTCGCTTCGTTCCTTTCCCTCCGGATGGAAACCCCTTTCCCCGTTTTTGCATTTTTTGACACATTCAAGCTTGAATTGCGGCGAATATTTCATAAAAAATGCCCCTCCTCCTGTGTCCAGGATTCGGGGCACACATCAAAGACGGGGCTTTCCGTCATTTTCCTTGTTCTTTCGACTCGGAGCAGCAGGAGCAGGCTGCCTTCTCTTCCTTCTTTTTCATGGCCCGGTAGGAAGCAACGAGCATTTTTCCCCGCCCCGAGCAATCGCAGCCCGATGGCCGGCCTTCCTTCTTCCGCTTGAAATGGCGGTAAAGGAGGAAGGCGAAGTAGATGGCGAGAAGGGCAAAGGTAAGGTAATAGGCCCAATGCATCTCAGTCGGCTCCCTTCATCTTTTCTTCAAGGCTCTTCTTCTTGTTGTAGAAGTAAGCGAAGGTGAAGAAGCCGGCAAGGAGAAGGACAACGATGGCGATGGTCCAGGGATAGTCGCACATCAGGAAGAAGGCCGTTCCCCCGACGTAAGAGACAAGAAGCCAGAAGAGGATCGTCCAGCCCATCTTTCCCTTCGGGAGCTCGGCATGGGCCGTGGCCACGGCGGCAAAGCAGGGAATGGTCAAGACGTTGAACATGATGAAGGCGAAGAGGGCGCCCGAGGTGATGGTTCCCCCGCTTAGGCTGACCGCCTGGACGATGGCCTCGACGGCTTCGACGTCGCTTCCGGCGAACTCGGCGGTCCCGAGGATCGCCGCCCCGAGGTAGCCCATCGTCATGATGACGTTTTCCTTGGCAATGAGGCCGGTGATGGCCGTGACGGCGAAGGCCCATCCCCAGGCCGTCCCGAGCTGGTAGCCGAAGCCGAGCGGGGTAAAGAGGGGCTGAATGAGGCGGCCGATGTCGGCGAGGATCGATTCGCCGATCTGGTTATTCTCCAGGTAGGTGTAATCCCAGCGGAAGTGGGAGAGGACCCAGACGGCGATCGTCGTGAGGAAGATGATGGTGAAGGCTTTCTTGAGGAAATGCTTCCCCTTGTCGTAGATATGGATAGCAAGGGCCCGAGGCTGGGGAAGATGGTAGGAAGGAAGCTCCATGATGAAGGGCGGGACCTTCTCCCTCATCGTCGTGAGGTGCATGGCGATGATCGAGATGATGGCGACGCCGATCCCGGCAACGTAGACGAGGAGGGCGACGAGGTCGCTGGCGGCCCAGCCGAAGTCAGCGGCCAAAACGCCAGCCACCGCAGCCAGGATCGGGGCTTTGGCCATGCACGAGAAGAAAGGAATGACGCGGATGGTCTGGATCCGCTCCTTTTCGGTGTTGAGGCTCCGGGTGTTGATCATGGCCGGAACCGAGCAGCCAAAGCCCATGATCATCGGGAGGAAGGCCCGGCCCGAGAGGCCGAACTTCCGGAAGACCCGGTCGAAGATGAAGGCAACGCGAGCCATGTAGCCGCTGTCCTCGAGGATGGAGAAAAAGAAGAAGAGGAAGAGAATCTGGGGAATGAAGCCGATGACGGCGAAGAGTCCGCCGAGGACCCCGTCAACGATGAAGCCCTGAAGCGGCACGAGGGAGGGGTCGGTGAACCATCCGCTCACGAGGGTACTGAGGCCCCCGGTCAGGCAGTTGACGAAATTGGCCAGGATGACGCCCGGGGACATGATGGCCCCGTCGGCATAGAAGAGTCCCTCCCACATCGTGCCCTCGGCGAAGGTCCCCTGGATGAGGCCCGAATAGGACAAATAGAGGAAGTCCTCGCTGAAGACGAGGTGGAAGATGACGAAGAGAAGGACGATGAAGATCGGGATGCCGGCCCAGCGGTTGGTGAGGACCTTGTCGACCTTGTCGGAAAGCGATAGCTTTTCGCTTTCCTTTTGCCGCTTTCTCTTGGTGGCTTCCTTGCAAAGCTTCTCGATGAAGGCATAGCGTTCGTCGGCAATGGCGGCTTCCAAGTCCGACCCGTCTTCCTGCGCCAGCTTCTGGACCTCCTCGTAAGGAAGGGGGTTAGCCTTTGCCTCGAGTTCGTCTTTCTCGAGGGCCTTGACGGCATGGAAGAAAGGGCTCGAAAGTCCGGCGGCCTCGTAGGCCTTCTCGGCCTTCGAGTAGATTTCTTTTTCCGGGAGGACCGAATGGCCTTTACGCGGAGATAGGGCGGCGTCCCGGGCCGCTTCCATGAGTTCCTTCAAGCCCTTTTCCCGAAGGGCCGAAATGAGGACGACTTTGACGCCGAGCCTCTCCTCGAGGGCCTTGACGTCGAGTTTCCGCCCTTCCTTCTCGAGAACGTCGACCATGTTGAGGGCGATGACGAGCGGAACGTCCATCTCGAGGACTTGGGTGGACATATAGAGATTCCGCTCGAGGTTGGTCGCGTCGACGACGTTGATGACGACGTCGGGATGCTCGTCGATGATGAAATTGCGGGCGACGACTTCCTCTGGCGTATAGGGCGAGAGAGAATAAATCCCCGGCAAATCGACGATATCCATTTCGCTATCCTTCGAAAAACGGTAGGTTCCGCTCCGCTTTTCGACAGTGACGCCAGGCCAGTTGCCGACATAGGCCCTCGACCCGGTAAGCGAATTGAAGAGGGTGGTCTTGCCGCAGTTGGGATTGCCAAACAAGGCGGCTGTCAATTTCTTCTGTTCCATGGTTCAAGCCTTCTCCTCAACCTCGATGCAATGAGCTTCGTCCTTTCTTAGCGAAAGCTCATAGCCGCGGATCGTTATCTCAATCGGGTCGCCGAAGGGGGCGCGCTTGCGAAGATAGATTTCGGCTCCCGGGGTAATTCCCATGTCGAGAAGATGGCGGCGGACCCGCCCCTCCCCGCCGGTCTTGATAACCGAGGCCGTGGCCCCGACCTTTAGTTCATCTAGCAGCATGAGAAACCCCCTAACAGCTGACGGCGATCATCCCCGCCACATCCTTCGAGATGGCTAGGCGCGTGCCCCGGACCTCGCAAAGGGCCGAGGAGCCGCTTTTCCCAAGCAGGACGATGGAGGCGTCCCTCGTGATGCCGAGGGAAGCCAGGTGTTTGGCGACGTGAGCGTCGCCCCCGACCTTCACGACCCGAAGAGGGACATTGGTCGGAGCAATGAGCAATGGCATGTTTCTTCTCCTAGTTGCCTTAAGGTAACCGTCAATATCTTAGTTACCTATGGTTTACTGTCAACCCGCAAAACGCCTTCTAATCCCAAAATCGAGGCTTGCTAGCCCCAAAGGGCGGCGATTGCCTCTATAATCTCTCCATGGAAATCGATAAGGATATACACGAATCGGGCGAGGATTACCTCGAGAGGATCCTGATGCTCGAGGAAACCAAAGGAACCGGGAAGGTTCACGCCATCGACATCGCCAACTCCCTAGGCTATAGCAAGCCTTCGATCAGCAAGGCCATTAAGAAGCTTTCCAGCCTCGGCTATCTCGAGGTCAACCGGCGAGAGGAAATCACTCTTACCGAAACGGGCCTCGAAGTCGCTTCCAAGACCTACGAGCGCCACCGCTTCCTCGGCAACTGGCTCGTTTCCCTCGGCGTCAGCCCTGAGCAGGCCTTCAAGGACGCCTGCAAAATCGAGCACGACCTAAGCGAAGAAACCTACAACGCCCTGAAGGAGCATTTCGACAAATAACATGCGCATCGTCTCTTGGAACGTCAACGGGATCCGCTCGGTCCTCGGAAAGGGCTTCTACGACTCGCTTTCCTCTTTGTCCCCCGACGTCGTTTTCGTGCAGGAAACCAAGTGGACCGACGGCCCGAAAAACATCTTCCCCGAACCGTTGCCCGGCTACCAGGAAGTCCATACTTCGAGCAAGGTTCGCAAGGGATATAGCGGAACCATGGCCTATTTCAAGGAAAAGCCATTGAGCATTCATTTCGGCCTCGACGATGGGGCTTACGACGAGGAAGGACGGGTCATTACCCTTGAATACCCGAATGCCTATCTCGTGGGGGCCTATGTTCCCAATTCGGGCGAGGGGCTCAAGCGGCTTTCCTTCCGGATGGAATACGAAGACCGCCTCTTGGCTTATTTAAAGAAGCTCGATGCTATCAAACCGGTCATCTACACGGGCGATCTCAACGTCGCCCACGAACGGATCGACATCAAAAACCCCGACGCCAACGTCCATAACGCTGGGTTTACACCCGAGGAGCGGGCCAAGATGGACGTTCTTCTATCCAGCGGCTTCGCCGATACCTTCCGCCGCCTCCATCCGGAAGAGGTCAAATATTCCTGGTGGTCCTACCGCTTCCATGCGCGCGAGAACAACGCCGGCTGGCGCATCGACTATTTCCTCGTATCTGAGAGGATTCTGAGCAAGGTCAAAGCTTCCGAAATCCATAACGAAATCTACGGAAGCGACCACTGCCCGGTCCTTCTCGACATAGAAGTTTAAGACAGAAGATGGACGTTTTGCGGCGGTTTTTTCGCTTCGAAGACCGAGGAACGACTTTCAAGAACGAAATCCTCGGCGGTTTGCTGACCTTCTTTGCGGCCCTCTACATCCTCCCGGTCGAAAGCGCCATGCTCGGCGGGGTCGGATTCAATGCCTCCGGGGTCTTTTTCGCGACGGCCCTCTCGACTTTTGCCGTATCCCTTTTGATGGGCCTTTTCGCCAATTACCCGCTTCTTCTTTCCTCGGGGATGGGCCTCAACGCCTTCTTTGCCTACACCGTCGTCCAGAATAGCGGCCTTTCACCCGCCGAGGGAATGATCCTCATTGCCGTTGCTGGCCTCCTCTATCTGATTTTGACTTTGACTCCAGTCCGGAGGCTCCTCGTGAGCGCCATTCCGAGCGGCTTACGCGCCGCCATCACCGTCGGCTTAGGGGGCTTCGTCCTTTTCGTCGGGCTCGTCAACGCCGGGCTGGTCAAAGACGACCCTTCTACCCTCCTTGCCCTCGGCGACTTCTCCTCGCCTGGGGTGCTACTTGCCTCCTTCGGCATTCTATTGGCCTTCGGCCTCTCGGCTTTTAAGAAGATCCCGATCCTCCAGAAATTCGCCCTGCCGTTCGCTCTCTTCATCACGGCCGTCGTCGGGGTCGTCGCTTCCTCGATTCTTCTTTCCCTCGGGCAGGAAAGCCAAGGCCTCCCGCTTGCGCCGTGGCTTGATTCGACTGTCAGCTGGGGCGTCTCCGGCTTCGAGGACGTCTTCTTCTTCGGCCTCTTCAAGGAACCTCTCGATTGGGGTTCCTCCTTCATGAACATCTTTGGGAAGCCGGACAGCTATGTCGCTATTTTCTCGATTATCTTCCTTTCCCTTTTCAACGCGACGGCCTGCCTCTTCGCGACGGGAAAAGCCGCCGGGCTCGACCTTGAGGGAAAAGACGGGAAAAGCTACCGGCGGGCCATGCTCGTCGACGGGATTGCCTCGCCCTTGGGCGGGATCATCGGGACAAGTTCCTTGACGGGCTTCGCCGAATCGACGGTCGGGATCTCCTTCGGGGCCAAAACGGGCCTTTCGACTCTCGTCGCCGGCCTTCTTTTCCTTCTATCTGGTTTCCTCTTCCCGGTCTTCTCGGTCTTCTCCTATAGTTCGGTGAACGCGGTAGCTCTCGTCTATGTCGGGGTCTTCATCATGGCCGGGTCGATCAAGGAAGTGGCCAAAGAAGACGGTTCGGCCCTCATGGCGTCACTATTGACCCTCATGAGCATGGTTCTCACCTACTCCCTTTCAAGCGGCATGGCCATCGGCACCATTGCCTATGTCGTGATGCAGCTTTTCGAAGGGAAGGGAAAAAAGATCAGCTGGGCACTTTATCTTCTGGCCGCCTTATTCGTCCTGTCCTTTGCTCTCACGGCCCTCTTTTAGGAACAAAGCCTGAATGATGCGCTTCGGAAGAAGAAGTTCTTCCCTAAGATAGCGAAGGGTGTCGTCGGTCGCCTTTTTCGTCAATCCGAGCCGGAGGCCCGAATCGTAATGGTTATAGAGGCACCGCCCCTCCTGCTTTTCCAGATACAGGGAGAAGTGGCCGGCAAAGTCGTCCTCGAGGGCGAGAAGGCCTCGGATCAGGTCGGGGCCAAGGGCCCGATAGGCGGCGTTTTCGTCGTCTCCCCGGTAAAAGGAGAGATAGGCTTCGTTGAAGCGGATCGATTCGGAAGAGAAGGGGTTCCATTCGCGGCCCGTCTTCCTGAAGGTCGAAAGGTCCCGCCGGTCCTTGATGAAGAGGGGAACGGAGGCCGCGCTTGGTAACAAGAAGGAGAAATAGCGGCCCCCTAATTCCTTGCTCCCCCACTTCGAAGAGGAAGAGATCCTCCGCCCGCCTTCGGCCTCCACGGCCAGGGCTCCCCGATGGAACCCTTCGAGTCCCGTCGAAGGGAAGGCGAAGGAAGCGAAACGAATGCCGCGGAAACTTCCTTCGTAATAGGAGCCCGCGGTGAGGTCGGGTTCCTTACGTACAAGGGATCGCGCCCCGGACAAAACCTCGCGGTAAGTCGGGCCGCCCGGGGCATACATCAGGGAAAAGTCGCCATAGACCCCCTTGACCGCTTCGGAAGCGAAGAGAGTGTAAAACGCCTTCTGGTAACGCGGCTTTTGGGCGAGGGCCAGGAAAATGAAAACCGTCATCAAAAAGGGCCATCCGGCCACGGAGAAGGAGAGGGTCAGCCATTTGGCCCATTCAGGATCGAAGCCAAGAACCAGCGAGAGGATGAGCCCGACGAAGCCACCAACCCCGAAAAGGGAAGCCAAAACGATATAAAGGACGAGCCGAAAGAGCGACCAGGCCCGAAGGCGGTTCACGTAAGAGAGCCTCTCCTCGAGGGGGAGTAGCGACGGGTCATCCTTCTTCCTAGACATGGCTTCATTCTAAAAGACCGTTGGCCAAAGGGCCATCCACAACTGCAAGATAAGAGCCAATTTCATCAAAAGACGGCCTTTTTGCGGCCGTTTTCCTCATTGGGCGGGATAAGTTCCAAGGGAGAATAAAAGTCCGCCGCTCGCGCGACGGACGTTTCGAGGTTCTGTCCCTCCTCAATCGGGTCAATACAACGGGGCCATTTCAATAATCGATTAAAAGTCGATCGTCAATCGAAAGAGCCTTTGAGTAAGTGCTTTGTCAATGTTTTTACACTTTAACAATATAGTCTTTCTTTCTAGGTGCTGCTTCTTTAGGCTCTTCATTGGCATAGCCGAGGGCAAGTGCTCCGACACCTCTTAGAGTTGCAGGAAGTTTCCATTCCTTTAGAAGTTCTTTCCCATCTTCACTATCGAATATCTCGCGCTCTTTAGCAACCCAGACAGTACTGAGTCCAAGAGAGTGGGCAGCGAGCATCATGTTCATAAGAACGCAACTGCCATCTTCAACAAAATTAGAGGCATTGCCATCAGCTAAAACTAAAATAACAACAGGTGCCCCATAATATGGATCTTTGCTTGTCTTTCTGACCTTTTCATTAAGCTCAGTTATTTTTTCACGATACTTGGGACTTGTAACGGCCACAATAGTAGGTGATTGTCTTCCGCCACCGGTAGGAGCATAAGTTCCAGCCTCAAGTATCTTATTTAAGTCAGTTTCCGATACAGGGTCTCTCTTATAACTTCTTACACTTCTTCTAGTTTCAATTAATTTAATAAGATCAGCTTCCATGAATATCATTCTCCTTCCAAAAACATGATGAATACAAAAACACTTATTCATCACTAAGTTGCCTGGCAAAAAGATGATGACTCAGGAAAAGTCCACGCTGATTTTCGGCTGAATTATATTGCTGGAGATACTTACTGTGAATAGGTGAAGTGATAGTTGAAAAAGTAAGTTACTGGTTGAAGTTGCTTACTCTGGCATAAAGCTGAAAAAGTGGGTTTTAGGAAGTTACTATTTCAATCATCCTTGCAGCAAAAAACCACGAGACGAATCCCGCGGCTGTTTGTCGAACCCCTGCTTCCATCGGCACCAGATATAGACCAAGTCGCCGACGAGCTTGTAAGGGTTCAATTCTGCTCGAAATGGTGGTAAGCGGCGAAGTCGATACATAGCAGGCATTCCCACAGTCGCACCGGCACTTATAGATCTTGGTCGAGTGGTCCTTCTTCCCCGTATCTTCAAGGACGGTCAGATAGCCATACCGCTTACCGATTTCCGGTCGGCGTATCTTTTGGACATCCTGAAATTATCCAATGCCACTCCTTTTCGATAGACCGTCTGCTTCATCATGACTTTGTAACCACGCTTCAGGAAAAAGTCCTTAGCGGTACAAGAAGCGTCAACGATGATGTCTCCTTGAGCATGTTTCTCGAGCCTATCGCAAATAAGAGTCGCTATTCCCCTTCGCTGATATCTCGGATGGACGTAGAGCATGTTCAAATGCCCATCATCGCTGATGTCGCCGAATCCGACTGGCTTTTCGCCGAGGAAGGCCACCAAGGAATAATGTGACTCAAACATGGGGATCCATTTATATTTGTCGGCTCCGGAAAGCCATGCGGCGATTTGCCCTTCCGTATAATCCTTATCGCAAGTCTTCTTAATCGACAGCTCGAAGATGCGGATCAAATCGTCGATATAGCCACGTGCAAAACGCTTGATGGTAATCTTGCCTTTCATTAAATCACCAACCAATAAAATTATACTTTATGTCGATACCTAAAAATATTGTTTAACACAATCCGACAAAATGAAAAAACTGCATCCGGAGAAATGAAACACTTTTACCCGACAGAATGAAAATTACTCTAACCGAAAATTCCGCAAAATCTAAAAGCGACCCATTTTGTTGATAAAAAAAGCCCGATTTATCGGACTTTTATGGTCTATGGCGGAGGCGTCGGGATTTGAACCCGAGCACCGGTAACCCGGTCTAACGGTTTAGCAAACCGTCCCCTTCGGCCTCTTGGGTACGCCTCCGTGCCGGACTACTATACACCGGTTGTAAGCCCCGTGCCACTAAAAAGTCATAACCGGCCCATCCGTTTTTGTTAGCTGTCAAGTGTAGAAGTCAATGACAATATGTCGTTTTTGGTCGGCTGAACATGCAGGCCGCCAAGCTATGTTGGCCCCAACT
>CALVSB010000008.1 GCA_944358895.1 uncultured Bacilli bacterium
GGATATGGCTATTTTAATGGATTCTGGAATTGGGTTCTTGGAGGGACGAATTCTGGAGCTGGCTATTTTATTCAAGACTCACGCTTCCCGCTTGCGCTCTCTTCTTGAAAGGGAAGACGTTTGTCTCTATAATCGCGCTTGCGACGGAGGAATACCCAAGAGGCCGAAGGGGCGGGCTTGGAAAGCTCGTAGGCTCTTAACCGGGCGCAAGGGTTCGAATCCCTTTTCCTCCGCCATATTTGCGCTGACATTTTGATACGATTCAAAGGTATCGAAATTGCTGAAATTTGCCTGATAAATCGGGCATTTTTTATTTTAGAGATCCTGTTAATAGATAATTCTGGATTTGAAATGGCGATTTTTTAAAATTCGGTTCTATTCATCGCCCTATGGGAAGCGCAAGTGTTGCTCGAGGCGGCAAAGGGAAGCGATGAGCTTCCAAAGTACCTTTGGATGGAAAAGCAAGGGATATGGTTTCGAGGAAATTCCTGCCCCTGTTCCAGACGCGGCTGGATTATCGGGGGGTATAAGGTTCTTACCCTATCCTCAACGCCATAAAATATGTTATTCCCAAAGTCTCGAGCCCTGTTCGATCGGGGACAAGGATGTCAGTTATGAGTGCCGAAGGCCATTAGCTTACCCAAAATGCTTGTTGTCCTATTGGAAAAGCGCCTGGTCCGGCCCGTGTTGTTGTTCATTGCATTGCAAATAAAACGCACATAATTGTCCTAACATTTTTTTATTTTTCATTCGCTTTGCAGTATATTTTACATACAATTCGAATAGGAGGTATTCTTATGGCTAACATCAATGTTACGATCCGTATGGATGAACAGCTTAAGGTCCAAGCTGAGGAACTGTTTAGCGATCTCGGGCTTTCTTTAAGTTCTGCCATTACCATGTTTGCCAAGCAAGCCGTTCGTGAACAGCGCATTCCCTTTGAGATCAAGCGAACAGAACCTAAGATTCAAATGGCAACAGATAGTTCCGTGGAAAAACTCTCCAACCAGCTCATTGCTAAAAATCGGAAGGCTTATGAGGACTTAGCGAAATGATTGTCGTTTCCAAACAGCAAATCATCGCTATGCACCATGCTTTGGTAATGGAAACAGGCGGTTTGGATGGTTTGCGGGACGAGGGGCTTTTGGATTCGGCTATCGCTGCCCCGTTCCAAACCTTTGATTCAACCGAATTGTTTCAATCCGTGCATGAGAAAGCGGCTCGTCTGGCTTGCGGGCTGGTACAAAATCACCCTTTTCTGGATGGCAACAAGCGTATCGGCGCGCACGCAATGCTCGTCTTCCTCGCATTGAACGGGATTTCCCTTTTCTATACGCAAGATGAACTGGCTTCGGTTTTTCTAAAAACGGCAGCCGGCGAAATTGATTATGACATCCTTTTGCAATGGGTAATCGACCATGAAGAAAGCGATGGGAATTGACCTCCCCAGTTTTTTCGGGTCTCATAATTTTTCGTATTACTTTTGAGCTAAGGTGATCCTGTACCCCCAAAGGGAGGCGCCAAGCCGCTCGAGAAGGGTATAAAGAACGTGGCCGCGCCACCCGTCCATGAATTTTTGCGGCTTGACCGTTGTACACATGATCGGGGCGCGGCCCTCCTTTCACGACCGTTGATCGGTTGCCTGGCGCCAGACGCCTTATCGGCTGCGACGAGACGGCTGGGAGAGCCGGTGCCCATTGGGGGCGCGGACGGCAAGAAAGGAGCTTTGGATATGGAAGTCAAAGCATTCGCCGTCACCGACGTTGCCGCCTCCCTCGTGCTATTTGCCCGTTTCGAGAAAAAGAAGCAGCTTCAATGGAAAAACCGCCTGCAAAAAGCCTTTATTTTATGTATTTTTCGTTTGTCATCTCGCCTTTTTTAAGGCAAAAAAGGTAATTCCACTGCCAGTTCAATCATTTCCTCTTTCGAAAAAGGGAGCCTCAAACCTAAGATTAGGCCATGGACAACATTGCAATCGGAAACTATCTGCTCAAGCTCCGGACTGAGAAGGGGCTTACCCAAATACAGGCCGCCGAAATCCTCGGGGTCAGCAACAAAGCCGTCTCCAAATGGGAATGTGGAGAGGCTCTTCCATCAGTCGAGATGCTCATGGCCCTCTCTAAATTATATGGAGTAAGCGTCGACGAGATTCTCCAGGGCAGTAGCAAAGCCGAACCCCAATCGCAACCGCTTCATCGGGCGAAGGCAAGCTTCGCTTCAAACGGAACAATATTTGCCCTCCTCGACGTTTTCGCGGCTATCACTTCGATTCTCTCAATCTTCCTCGGCTATCTCTTGGCTTTCTTGCTGAGCCTAGCAGCCGCCCTTTGGGGAAGCCTCATTCCGCTTCTTTTCGCACTCGGCCTTTTGCTGGCTTCCTATTTCCTCGATTCCTCCCGGAATTCCTCGGCTCTCCGCAAGACGGCTGCCATTTCCTTGACCATCGCGGCTTTTGCCACGCTCTTTGTCATTTACATCGCCATAGCGGCCAGCATCACGGTCCCCATTTCCATCGAAAGCATCTATATCACGGGGCTAGTCATGGTCCTTATCGCCTTCCTGGCCCTCGTCCCTTCCATTCCTCTTGCCATCGGCATCGGAAGGGGAAGCATCCAAAAAGCCTTCAGTTCCTTTTCCTCAATCACGGGCCTTACGATCGCTGCCCTCGTCGCCATCACGGCTCTTGAGGCGTCCAACGAGTGGGTCAAATCCGTCGTCATCGGAGGAGTCGACCTTCTTCTCATCACTGCGGCCATTGTGACCCTGATCAGAAAAAAGTGGCACCTCCTCGAAGGCGTCTTGGCCCTCATGACCTCCATTCTCGCCATCTGGCTCCACTGCGACTACTCCTCGCTCTTGGGCACAACTTATTCGGTCCTTCTCCTCGTCTTCCTAATCACCACGACGATTTTAAAAAAGAAGGGCGCCGCTGCCCTTCATGAATCCAGCTTGAACGAATAGGCGTGCCCGTCTTTCGTCTTGCCTCCCCGCTTGAAGCCGCACTTGGTGAAGCAAGCGATTGAAGGAAGATTGAAATCATAGATTTCCTTGACGGCAATCTTCGTATAGCCGAGCTCTTTTGCCCGGTCCTTCATCCGCTCGATGACCTTCTTTCCGATGCCGCGGCCGCGGTACTCGGGCAGGCCGATCATGATGTTGAAATCGTCGGGACTCATGGCCACGTCTCCGATGAGACGGCCCCCGCATTCGATGAAGTAAAGTTCTCCGACCCGGGCGAGGAAACGGTACATCCATTCAATCCCGATGAGGTCGTACTCGTTGTCTTCATACTTGTCGAGCATCCGCACGATGTCGGGATTTTGGTACCACCGCAACGCAAAAGCATGGTCTCCGCTGACAGTCACGAGGCGGAGCCCTTCTTCGATCGGCAGAAAGTCAGGCTGCGGCGTCTTCATGTTCACATTTTAGTACGTAACCGAATGGTTTGTAACAAAAGGGATGATTTTATGGTTTTTTTCATATATGGAAACCTAATAAAAAGGACCGGTTGCCCGGTCCTTAGGTTGTCGTTAGCCTTACTTCGCTTCGGGAGCCGGCGGAAGCTCGGAATGAGCTTGGGCTTCGGCTTCCTTTTTGGCCTCGGCTTCGACCTTTTCGCTTTCGGCGATGATCTTGAGGCGTTGCGCCCGGCGGATGGCCCGTTCGGTGTCGATGTCGCTCCGCTTGGCGAAGTAGTTGAGGTAGATGCAGGCCACGATGGCATCGAGGACGAGGACGATCGCCCCGAACCAGATGTAAGTGAGGCCCGTAGCCGCCTGGAAGGTCGACTGGCTGGAGAGAATCCAGTTGTCGTCGTTGAGGACCGGCAGGAAGCTTCCGACCAGGCCGAGGACGAGCATGAAGAGCCCGCCTACTCCGAGGATACCGGTGACGACGATCCAGAAGATCTCCCAGTTCCCAATTTTCCGCGTTGTTTTCTTGCTCATCTTATGCTCCTAGTTTCTATTAGGCTTTGCGGCCGGTTTTCGGGTCGATTTCGCCTTCGATTTCGACCTCTTGCGGTCCCTTGGCCGCGGCGGGGTCGTCGCCCTTGATGACGTTGCCGTCCTTCTGGGCTTGCTCGGCGAGGGCTTTCATGAACGGGATGAAGGCATCGCGGAAGGCCGGCTCGACCGCCCGGACGTAAGCCCCAATCTTTTCCTGGGTGAATTTGATCTCTTCCCCGAAGTTCTTCCCGGCGGGGAGATCCCGGCGGCCGGTGACAAACTCGACGAGGCGGAAGACCTGGTCTTCCATGTCTTTGTAGGTCTCGTCGGTCAGCGAACGGTTGTTGACCCGGATGGTGTTAAGGCCCTTGATGACTTCCTGGATGTCGCTCGAAATGAAGCGGGAAGCGGCGCTTTCCTCGCCCTTGTTCTCCCGGCGGGCTTGGTTGTAGTCCCCGAAGAGCTTGACGAGGCAGTTGACGAGCGTCATGTAGGAAACGCCGCGGTAGAGGCGTTCCTCGGCGAGGTCGACTTTGCTCGCTTCTTCGACGTCGGCGCCTTTCTTCTTGGCATCGGCGACGAGGCCGCGGACCATGGCTTCGAGATTCTCGTGGATCGGGAGGACGGCCTTGAAGACCTCGATCTTCTGGGCGTGATCGACCCGAAGGCCGTCGTCGGCATCTTTCACGATGGTGCTGTTGGCTCCGTAGATGAGCTCGTGCATGTCGCGGATGGCCTTTTCGAGCTTTTCGCCGTTCTCCTTGCTGTTTTTGATGATTTGGTGGAGCGGCGTGTTCTGGTCGAGCTCGACGAGAATGGCTTTCTGGCGGAGCTCAAAGGCTTTCTTGTTGTATTCGTCCTTGTCGAGGGTGTACTCGAGGGTATCGCGGACGATGGCTTTGTAATTGACGAGGGTGGCGATGACTTCTGAAACTTGATTCATTGTTTGGCGGTGCTTCCTTTCTCTAGAGGTTTGTTTCTCTCCTCCGATGGGTAGAGATACTTTTCGAGGTCGTAGAAGCGCTTCACGACATGCGCGGCGTGCTTTTTCACGGCATCGGGGGAGTGTTCCATGCAGAAGCTGTTCTTTTGGTAGGCCTCGAACATCGAGATGTCGTTCCCCGAGTCGCCGACAACGAGCACATTATCCTTGTCTATCTTGTTGTATTCAAGATAAGAGGCGATGCCGGAGTCTTTGCTGCAGCCCGCCGGCGTGATTTCGATCGCCTGACGGCACCAGCTCCACTCGGCCCCGGGGTAACGTTCCCGCAGTTCCTTGTTGCAATTCTTGGCTGTTTCGATGGCCGGGCCGGCAATGCCGAAGAAGAACATAATCTTGTAGATCTCGCCCTTCTCCAGCTCCTCGTAGTAGGCCTTGTCGCTCCGGATAACAGGATCCCGGTAGGCCATTTGGGACAGTTGGTAAACCGAGTAGCAGAACCCGGTCCAGCTTCCGACGCCGGAAAGCGGCATCACGATATTGCGGTGCTTGGTGAAAAGCATCGTAAGCCGGACCGGGAACTCCCGGCCGACTTCCTTGATGAGGTTCTTCGCGAATTCCTTCTCGAAGAAGTTCTCCTTCACATAGTGCCCCCCGCTCAGGACAAAAGCCCCGTTACAGCCGATGACATCGATGTCGCGGCCAAGGACTTCCGCGACCTTCATGGGAGTGTAAAGATTCCTTCCCGAGACGAGGACGAGCCGTCCGCCGTCGTCGAGGAAGCGGTCGATGAATTTTTTGTTGCCGTCGGAAATCATCTTCACCCTCCGAGGCGGGTAGAAGAGGGTTCCGTCGAGATCAACGCAAATGACCTTGTCCATTCCCATGGCCGTAAATATAGACTCTAAAAATGTCAAAAGCAAAGTTTGTATCTCTTAGAGATACCGTTCAGGAGAGGCGGTCAGCCTCGCTTTTGAGGGCCCGGAGGTCGCTCAGGAAGGAAGAAACGTCGCTCAGGCCCGGCTCATAGGCCGCGACGAACTCGAAGGCCTTGAGGTTGCGGACCAGGAAGAGAAGATCGATTTCCGGATAGATGGCCGCGATGTTCTTGTAAGTCGCCTCATAGTTCTTCTTTATCGCGGTCTCGTCGAATTTTTCGCCGCTGACGATCGAGCGGAAGCGGCACCGGATCACATTCAGGTTTTTGTTGGCAACCAGAAAATAGGCGTTGATTTTGAAGCCCTTCTTCTTGGCTCTTTTGACCAGTTCGAGTTCCTTGGGCAAAAGAAGCGAGGTCTCGTAGGCGAAGGAGCGGTCCTCGAGAATGCCGTCCTGGAGGTCTTTTGTCGGATAGCCTTGAAGAAAGGCGTTCCGGAAATAGTTCGCAAACGTCGTCTTCCCGCTTCCCATCGCCCCGATGACGAGAATGAGAACTTTCTCAGGCTTTCTCTCCACCGCGCCTCACCTCCTTTACGTTGAGTTTCCCGTCAAGGACTTCCTTGCTCCCGTTCCGGTATTCGAGGATCAGTTCCCCGTTTTCGACATAGGCAGCCGGCACGCCAGCGCTAAAAGCATCGCGCTTGCACTTCTCGAAGGACTCGTTGCCGCCTTCTTCGATCAATTTAAGCAAATACTTCCGATAGGCAGGCGAAGACGAGGTCCCGAGATATTTGGTCACGAGCCTTCCTTTGACGCGGTACATCAAATAGAAGTATTCCCGGCCTCCGATGACTTTGCGGCTAAGGGTCTTTTTCATAAAAGAACTATAGCATAAATCCAATTAACTTCGTTTCTATTTGTTGTTATTTTCTATTTAATCATTCGATGAATGCGAGGAAAACCAAATAATGAAATTGTATAATTCGAATGGTTAATCTATAGCTTATTTAACAACTGGCCAAGCTTCATTAAATGGATTGTTTTCACGCATTCATCCAACAAAAAACTCCCCTTTCGGGGAGCGAAGGATCGGAAGGGAGTTACTTGATCGAGACGTGGTTCTCGGCTTGGATGACGCCGAAGCCGTGGTCGAACCGGCGGTAGACGACGGAAATTTCCTCGTCGTCGCTGTCAAGATACATGAAGAAGGTATGCCCGAGGGCTTCCATCCGGGTGATGGCCTCGTCGAGGGTCATCGGCTCGAGATAGATCGACTTCGTGCGAACGACTTCCTCGGCATCTTCGGCCACCTGTTCTTCCTTGAAATTCTCGAAAGCAATCGAACGGCCGAGGCCTTGGTCCTGGTTCTTGACCCGCTCCATCCGCGTCTTGAGGCGGCGCATCTGGTCTTCGAGTTTGTCGATGGCAAGGTCAACCGCGGCATAGAGGTCGTTGTTCCTGACCTCGGTCCGGAAATCCATTTCCTTCGTGAAGATCGTGATTTCGACTTTGGCGCCGACATCGTAGCTTTGGACAACCGCGCGGCAGAGCACCTCGTCATTGATCACGAAATACTTGTCCATCCGGGCAAGCTTTTTCTCGATCGCGGATTTAATGGCATCGGTTACTTCGATGTTCTTTCCTTGGATCTGATACTTCATTGTCTATGTCCTCCGTAAGGGCTTTCACCCTATCTATGGCTCTATTGTAGTGTTTATTGGCACCCTTTGGAATAACTTCGCCCTGTTTCCTTCGATGGAGCCTAGACAAAAGGGGATTCAAATTCTTTTTTGACCCTTGAAGAATTCCTTAAGTTGCTCAACCTTGTCGAGCCGCTCCCACGGAAGGTCGATATCCGGCCGTCCGAAACAGCCGTAATTGGTCGTGTCGGCGTACTTGAAGTTCGGATGCTGGAGGTTGAACTGCTCGATGATGGCGCCCGGCCGAGCATCGAAGAATTTCTCAATGGCCTCGAGAATGACCTCGTCTTCGTAATGCCGCGTGTGGTAAGTGGTAAGGCCGATCGAAAGCGGCTTGGCGACGCCGATGGCGTAAGCCAGCTGGATTTCGAGCCTTTCCGCTGCGCCGGCAGCGACGAGGTTCTTGGCCATGTAGCGGGCATAGTAGGCCGCGCTCCGGTCGACCTTGGTCGGGTCTTTGCCCGAGAAGGCGCCACCGCCGTGGCGGCAGCTGCCGCCGTAGGTGTCGACGACCAGTTTCCGCCCGGTGAGGCCGGTGTCCCCGGCCGGGCCACCGATGACGAAGCGCCCGGTCGGATTGACGAGGCAGAGGAAGTCGTGGTTGAGATGGAAGCTGTCGACCACCGGAATCATGACGTTTTCATAAAGGAATTCCTTGAGTTCTGGGACGGTGATGTCCTCGTCGGTCTGGACCGACATCAGGATCGTATGGATCTTCGGATGGCTCGGATCGCTATAGTCGATGGTAACCTGGCTCTTCATGTCGGGCCGGGCATGGGGGAACTTTCCCTCGTGGCGGAGGTTGGAGGCAACCCGGACGAGCTTATGGGCGATCGAAAGGGGGAGCGGCATGTAGCCGTCGGACTCGGTCGTCGCATAGCCGAACATGAAACCTTGGTCGCCGGCCCCGGTTTCCAGAAGCGATCCCCGGTCGACCCCTTGGGCAATGTCCGCCGACTGCCCCCGAAGAAGATTGACGACCTTGCAAGTGTCGCAGCCGATGCCGTCTTCCCGCTTGAGGTAGCCGATCTTCCGGAGAACTGAGCGGGCGATGCCTTCGGCATCGATGTCCTTGTAGTTGGTGACTTCCCCGCCGATGAGGACGAATTCGTCGCTCACGAAGACCTCGCAAGCCGAATGGGCGTGGGGATCGAGTTCCAAAGAACGGTCGAGGATGCTATCGGCGATGAGGTCGGCCACCTTGTCGGGATGGCCCTCGGACACCGATTCCGAGGTGAAGAGCATTTTTTCCATGTGTCTTTGCCTTTCCTTATTGGTAAGAAAAACCCGCCCACGGGGGCAGGAAGAGGCTTCCTAAGCCATCGTTCCGGTCGTGGGAGCCGGCTGAGGGCAGCACTTACCGGCTATGGCCGGAGTTGCTAGCGTCCTTTGGCCCTCCATGGACGCTTCTTGATGGCTTTTTTCGGGGGTTAGTTTAGCAGGCTCTCGCCTTAAGTAAAGGAAAAAGAGGACGAGCTTAGCGCCCGTCCCCTTTCGATGCGAGATAACTCTTGAGCGCGAGGGCCACCTGATTGGGGCAGGAATCGGTTCCCGTCCGGCTTCCCGGGCAGCGGATTCCCTCCAAAAGGGCGATCACTTCCTCGACCTTCCGCCCCTCGGAGAGCCGGGAGACGCCTTGCGTATTGCCGGCGCAACCGCCGATGACGACCATCTTCTTGATGATGCCGTCCTCGATCTCGAAGCGGAATTCCCGCGAACAGACGTTCGCGGGATGGTAGACGAAGGTTTCGCTCACCTTACTTGACGATGGTGCCGTAGACGGTACCGCCGGCATTGGCCGCGTTGCTCTCGTCGGTGTCGATGTGCATGGCGAGGGCATACTTCTCGCTGACGCGGATCACGGTGTCGCCGAAGATGGTCTCGCGGCCGGTCCCTTCGATCTTCACTTTGACGATGTCGCCGTTCTTGACGCCGAAGGCTTCGGCATCTTTCGGGGTCATGTGGATGTGCCGCTTGGCAACGATGAGTCCCTCCTTCAGGTCGAGGCGCTTCCCATTGAGCGGGTTCACGACGGCAATCGGGGCGCTCCCGACGGTGTCGCCGCTCTCACGGATCGGGGCCTTGACCCCGAGGGTCCGGCTGTCGGTGAGAGAGATTTCGATCTGGTCGGCCTTCCGGAACGGCCCGAGGATCGAGACGTTCTTGATGGTCCTTTCCTTGCCCGTCTTCGGGTTGACCGGCCCGACGAGGTCGAGGCGGGTCGTCGAGACATATTGGCCCGGCTGGGAAAGCGGGGCCCGGACTTCGAGCTGTCCGCCCTCGGTTCCCATGAGGTAGTCGAAGGACTCCTGGGTGAGGTGAATGTGGCGGGCACTCGTTTCAACGATGAATTTAAGTTCCATTGGTGTTTTCCTCCGCTACGGATTATACCCCTTTTTCTTCCCTTTTCGCCTAGGCGAAAGCGCTTAGGGGGTTTACCGCTTCCGGGGCCAAGCCTAGACTACCCGCGAAGGAGGAGATGCCAATGCAAGAAAACGACGAAACCGAGTTCCATGAGAACGACGAGACATCGGAAGACGTCCTCGACGAAAAGTTCGAGCCGTCCCACCTTAGGGAGGCCATCGAGGGCCACGACCGGGAAAAACTGACGAAGATTTTCGACCTCATTCCGGATGCGGACATCGCCGAGGCAGCCGAAGAACTCTCGATTGCCCAGCTGCTTTCCCTTTTCCGGGAGGTTCCTTCCAGCAAGACGGCTCCCGTTTTCGACGAACTGAGCCAAAGCAAGAAAGAGGAGCTCGTGAACGCCCTCAAGGACAAGGACCTCGTAAGCCTCATTGCCGCCCAGGAACCGGACGACCTGGCCGATACGGTTGGGGACATGCCGGCCAACTTGGCCAAGAAAGTCCTCGATGCCGCCCCGAAGGAAATGCGGAAGGACGTCAACCGCCTCCTCAAGTTCAAGGAAGGCACGGCCGGGGCCATCATGACGACCGAGTACCTCGAGGTCCGCGATTCGCTGACCGTCAAGGAAACGGCCGACTACGTGCGGGCCCGGGGCCGGGAAGCCGAGACCATTTACACCATTTTCGTCCGCGACGCCAAAAACAAGTTCGTCGGCACCCTCGACCTCGACGACCTCATCTTCGCCTCGGGCGAGACCAAGATAGCCGACATCATCAACCGCGATGCTCCCTATTGCCATGCCTCGACCGATCAGGAAGAGGTCGCGAACATGTTCCGCCGCTACGACGTGAACGCCATGGCCGTCCTCAACGACGACGACTGCCTGACCGGTATCGTGACCTTCGACGACGCGATGGACGTCATCGCCGAGGAGGCCAACGAGGATATCGCCAACATGAACGCCGTCTCCAATCTCGACGACGCCTACCTCGAGACCCACCCGACCAAAATGGCCAAGAAATGCGTCCCTTGGATCATCATTCTCCTCATCCTCGGGACCTTCTCCTCGATGGTCCTTTCCATTTTCCAAAATGCCCTCTCGGTCGTGCCGGTCCTCGCGGCCTTCATCCCGGTCCTCATGGACACGGGCGGCAATGCCGGGGGCCAGACGATTGCCCTCATGATCCGCGGGCTCGCCCTCAAGGAATTCGAGCCGAAGCAGTTCTGGAAGATCATCCTCCTCGAACTGAGGAGCGCTCTCCTCATCTCGGCCTCGATTGCCGTCTTTGCCTTCTTCTGGTTCACCCTCGAGCAGTACACCGGCATCGTCCACAACACGGAAGCCGACATCGCCATCGGCAATGCCGGGGGTTGGGCCACCATCTGGAACGGACAGTGCTGGAGCTGGGAATTCTTCTTCGAAGTGGCAAAAGTTTCCGGCGTCGTCTCCGGCACCCTCTTCATCACGACGATCGTGAGCAAGCTGATCGCCGTCATCCTTCCCCTCGGGACGGCGGCCCTCAAGAAGGACCCGGCCATCGTGAGCCAGCCTTTGCTTACCACCATCGTCGACGTCACGAGCCTCCTCATCTTCTTCGGGATTGCCCAAGCCGTGATCACAAGCCTCATCTGAAATTGGAGTAAACGCCGGCGATTTGCTGGCGTTTTTTTCATTTGGGTTTTCTCATGTTGAAAAAAGCGCCGGCCCTTTTAATATAAGGGACGAATGGAAGAAAAACGAAGCGAAATGGCATCGGGTTTGCATCTGTCCCCGCGCGTTAAAAACGCTCTTCAGACGGCCCTCATGGCGGCCTTGGCTTTTGCTATTCCCTTCCTGGTCCTGATCGTCCTTTTCGCCAGCAATTCGTTTTACCCCTTCGCGCCCGAAGGAACGACGATGATCATGATCGACGCTCAAAGCCAGTACGTGGCTTTCTTCCGCTATTTCAAATACGTCCTCATGGGCGAGAAAAGCTGGGTTTACACTCTCTCCAAGACCTATGGCGGCAACTTCATGTCGCTCTATGCTTTCTATCTCGGCTCGCCCTTCAACCTCCTTCTCCCTTTGATAAGCGATGCCGACATCCCGACCTTCATGCTTTTCACCTCACTCGTGAAAATGGCCTTGGCCGGGCTTTTCTTCTATCTGCTCCTCCGCTTCAAAAGCGGTCACGACCAACTCCTCTACCTTCTTTTCTCCACGGCTTATGCCCTTTGTTCCTACTCCTTCGTCTATCTTTGCAACCTCATGTGGCTGGATGCCGTCATGATCCTTCCGCTCGTGGCCCTCGGCATCTACCAAATCGCGGTGAACAAGCAGTTCCTCGTCTATCCCTTGGCTTTGGCCTACGCGCTTGTCTCCTCGTGGTATACCGGGTTCATGGTGGCCGTCTTTTCGGTCCTTTTCTTCCTCGTCGTCTTCTTCGCTCAGGGGCGCGAGCACTGGAAATGGCGGCCCGTCCTCTCCTTTGGGGCCATGTCGCTGGCCGGCGGTTTCCTGGCCGCCTTCAGCTGGCTGGCGGCCTTCCTCCACTTTGCCGGGACCAAAGCGGGAGGGGGAATGAACCTTCCTTCCTGGGACGAGTTCAATAGCCTGACCGTCGTCCTCGAAGGCTTCTTGACCAACCATTATGTCGGGACCTCGAGCATTTCCCGCTATGGCGGCTTTGCCACCTATTTCGTTTCGACCCCGGTCCTCGTTTTCCTCCTCATGTACTTCGGGAACAAGGCCCATTCCTGGCGCGAACGCCTCCTGGATCTGGCTTTGCTCGTCTTCTACCTCCTGGCCATCTGGAACAAGGCCCTCGATACCCTCATGCACGGCGGATCGGTCCCGACGTGGTTCCCGGCCCGCTATTCCTTCGTCATTGCTTTCTTTGCCTGCTACGTGGCCGCGAAGGAAGGCGAGAAGCTCAAGGAGACAAGCTACCTCGGGCTGGCCATCCCAGCCGTCGCCTTGCCCGTCGTCCTTCTCATCGTCGGCCTCAACGAAAACGACATGGGCAACCTTTACGAATACTCGGTCCCCGGCCTCGTCGTTTACCTTTTGACCTGGGCTTTCGCGGTTGCCGCGGTCGTCTTTTCGAAAATGAAGCCAGCCATCGCCAAAAACATCGTGACGACCGTTTCTCTCGCCGCCTTGCTCATGGGCGTCTATTCCTCGGCCCTCGGCGGCGACCGCGTCCTCGCGGCCAACGCCGAAAGCGGAGCCCTGCAAACCCAAATGGAATACTTGGCCGACGATGCTTTCCAAAGCGACGTCGACCTCATCAAGAACCATGACGATTCGTTCTACCGCATGGAGAACACGTTCCTCCGGGACGGCTCCTACAACGGCAACGACAACGACCCGATGTTCTACCGCTTCCCCGGCGTCAGCCATTTTTCCTCGACCGAAAACAAGGAACTGATGTCCTACGCCCGGAAAATCGGTTTCTATTACAACGGGTTCACCGAAGGCTTCGACGGCGGCTCGACTCTGGCCATGAACTCCTATCTCGGCATCAAGTACCTCCTCGACGACGGCAACGGACCCGCTTTCCTTTCCTCCTTGACCAATCTCGATTTTCCTTCGCAAAACGGGACGCTTTTCTACGAAAACCAATACGTTCTTCCCATGGCTTTCCTGACGGAAAGGACGGGTTCCTATTTCGTGAACGAAGGCGTACGCTTCGACGAAGAAACGGTCCGCTGGTTCGACCATTTCCAGTATCAGAACGAAATCTACAAAACGATGAACGGGTCCGTCGTCGATGCCGAGGGGAACCGGGAAGACATCTTCAAGCCGCTCGTGATCACTGGCATTTCGACGAACGGTCTCACCTACGAGGTAGACAAGCTCGGCGACTACTACGTGAGTGGTCCCTCTGGCAGCAGCATCACCTTCTCTTTCATCGTGCCCGAAGAGGCTTATGACGACAATCTCTACGTCTTCCTCAAGGATATCAACGACGATCTGCGGACCTATGTGGACGGCCGCTACGTGGAAATGCTCAGCTATTGGCATAATGGCATCCGGTCGCTCGAGGACAACGCTACCCACGCCCACACCTTGCGCGTTTCCCTCACTGCCTCGGCCGATCGCCTTCGCGTGAGCCCGGAACTTTATTACGAGGACCTCGACGTCCTTTCACGCTACGTCGAGGCCATCAAGGAGGGCGGTTCCCTCGACTTGAAGCTCGAGGGCGGTTCGGGCTTCGCGGCGAAGGGGACGATCGACGTCACCGCCAGCAACAAAGCCCTGCTTTTCACCATTCCTTACGAGGACGGGATGGCCATCTACGTCGACGGGAAAAAGATGGAAGCGAAGCGCAAGTTCAACATCTTTACCTCCTGCAACCTCGACGGGGTTTCCCTCGGCAAGCACGAAATCGAAATCCGCTACCAGGACAACGGCCTCGTCTACGGAGCCATCCTCTCTTTCCTTGGGATCGCCGGGATCACCGGCTACGGCTTCTACTTCTATTGGTCAAAAAGGAAGCTCAAGCGCGATGGGCATGACGAGACCGAGCCCGAGGAAATCCCGTCGGAATGATCGCAGGCCGGCGGCCAAGCCAAGGAAAAATCCATTGAGTCTTGCAGCCGGTTAAGAGGCTGACTATAATACGCCTTGCCGCTGCGGGAATGGCGGAAATGGTAGACGCGTACGTTTGAGGGGCGTATGGGGCAACCCATGCCAGTTCGATTCTGGTTTCCCGCACCAATGTGCAGATCACCTCGGCTCGGCCGAGGTTTTCTTTTTCCTCTTTTCCTATCCCCTTAGAAGGGGATGTGCGATAATCCGCCCCGTGGCAGTCCTGACAGTGGAAAACCTCGCCTTTGCCTACGCGGACAAAGAGCTCTACGACAACGTCTCCTTCCAGCTTAACGAGGGCGAACACGCCGTCCTCGTCGGCCATAACGGCTCCGGGAAGAGCACTCTTTTGAGGCTCTTGACCGGGAAGCTCATCCCCGACCAGGGCAAGATCAGCTGGACCGGCGGGGTTTCCTATTCTTATCTCGACCAGGAACTCAAAGAAGGGGCCGACCAGACGGTCATTGATTACCTCTACGGGGTCTTCCAGCCCCTTTTCGAAAAGGAAAAAGAGATGGAACGTCTCTACGAAGAAGGGGCAAACGGGAACGAAAAAGCCCTGAACCGGGCCTCCCGCCTCCAAGAAGAGCTCTTGGATAGTGGCTTCTATGCCCTTCAGGAGAAAGTCGGCGACCTGGTCGACGGCCTCGCCTTCCCCAAGGACAAGCTCAGCAGCCCCCTCTCCAAGCTTTCATCGGGCCAGCGGGAAAAGGCGTTCCTCGCCAAGATGCTCCTCGAGGAAAAGGATGTCCTCCTCCTCGACGAGCCGACCAACTACCTCGACCAGAACCAGGTCAAATGGCTGATCGACCGTCTCAATGGCTATCCCCATGCCTTCCTCTGCGTCTCCCACGACGAGGCCTTCCTAAGGCAAATCGCCCAGATCGTTTTCATCCTCGAGAACCGGCGGATCGACCGCTACCGGGGAAGCTACGAGCATTTCGAGGAACAGCGGCTTCTCGACATGGAACAATACGAGAAGAACTACGAGGCCCAGCAACGCTACATCAAGAAGGAAGAGGAGTTCATCAAGACCCATATCGTCCGGGCGACCTCGGCCATGGCGGCCAAGAGCCACCGGGCCCGCCTCTCCCATCTCGTCAGGATGGCTCCCCCGAGCAGCGACGTCGTCAAGAGCCATTTCCACTTCCCCTTCTCCCACGACGTCGGGGAACGTCCCTTGACCGTCGATGCTTTGGAAATCGGGTACGAGACGCCTCTCCTCGAGCCGATTTCCTTCGTCCTCAAAAAAGGGGAGAAGATTGCCATCATCGGGCAAAACGGGGTTGGCAAGACGACCTTCCTCAAAACGATCCTCGGTCTCCTTCCGCCCCTCGGCGGCTCATATAAATGGCTGGAGGGGACGACCCCTTCCTATTTCGACAGCGATATCGACCACGACCTCGAGCTGACGCCGTTCGAGCTTCTCCACAATGCCTATCCGAATCTCGACAACACGACCATCCGCTCGGCCTTAGGCGAAGCCGGGGTCCAAAAAGAAAAGGCCCTCCGGCCTCTAAGCGAGCTATCGGGCGGGGAAAGAACCAAGTCCCGCTTGGCCCTCATGAGTCTTAAGAAGAGCAACTCCCTCATCTTTGACGAGCCGAGCAACCACCTCGACCAGAAGGCCAAGGAAGCCCTTTACGAAGCCATTGCCGCCTTCCCGGGAGCCGTCATCCTCGTCAGCCACGAGAAAGATTTCTACGACGGGCTCGTCGACTACGAGCTTTACTTCTAGACGATCCGTTCCTTCTTGGTGAAGCCGAAGAGGAAGCTAAGCCAGCGGTAAAGGAAAAGCTTCCGCCAGTACATGTAGCCGGCCACGTCGGCGTTGTAGACATTCACGATGCGCCGGTAGGAGGCATCGACATCCTTGAGAGTCGCGATGAGGGTCATCAGCTCCTCGCTCCTTTTGATGTATGGTTCGTTCTCGCTGATGAGGGTAAGGCGCTTTTCGAGCCCGGAAAGAATCTCGGAGATCGGAACGACGTCCTTTTCCTTCACGACCTCGGTCTTGAGCCAGCGCACGCGCGAGCAATGTTCGCGGTCGCTTTCCTCAAGGGGCAGCTTGGCCTCGTCGTACAGTTGGAAGATCGAAAGGAGGAGATCCTTCTTCTCGGCGAAGAGGATGGACAAGGCCACGATTTTCTTTCGAAGGCGGTTCTTGAAATAAAAGAGGGCCCCAATGACATAAACGGCCCCGACGGCATAGACGAGGAAGAGGGAGACCAGCACGATGAGAAGGGTGACGGCCGCTTGCGTCGTGATAAGGAACATCGGGGTAATTATAAGGTTAGGAGCCACGCTTTGCTCGAAATCTTTCGAGCCTGGCGAAAAGCCCCGCAAAAGCCCGTTATTTTATTCAAAAGGCACATTAGACTAGCGAAAAAGGGCGCAATTTAAGCCTGAAATGGAATGGGATGACCGCAAATTAGGGGTCAATTTGCAGGTTTTAGCGATTGCTTTATAATAAATTGCAATGAAAAAGCCTATCGCGGCCATTCTTTACGACTTCGACTCGACCCTTGCGAAGAGCGACATGCAGAATTTCGGCTTCATCCCGGCTCTCGGCCTCACCCCGGCCGAGTTTTGGTCTTCCACTACCCGCTTCGCCGAGGAAAGCGGGGTCGAGCGGACTCTTTCCTATCTTTACATGATGGTGAAGATGACGAAGGAACGCGGCATCAAGATGACCCGCGAGTGGCTGGCCGAGATGGGCAAGAAGATCGAATTCTTCCCCGGCGTCCACACTTGGTTCAAGCGAATCAACGAATTCGGCAAAGCCCACGGGGTCAACGTTGAACACTACCTCATTTCCTCCGGGAACATGGAAATTCTCGCCGGCTGCGACATCGCGAAGGAATTCAAGAAGATCTACGCTTGCGAGTTCCTCTTCGATCCGGTTAGCAAGGAACCGGTCTGGCCGAAGCTGGCCATCAATTTCACCCAGAAGACCCAGTACTTCTTCCGCATCTCGAAGGGCGTCTATGACGCCAACGACGATGCCGGTGTCAACGAGAAGCGGCCCGACCGCCGAATCCCCTACACCAACATCATCTACATCGGTGACGGGATGACCGACATCCCAGCCATGATCGTGGCCAAGAACAACGGGGGCAAATCGATTGCCGTCTACCCCCAAGGGAAGCGTGAGAAAGTCGAGCAGCTTTACCAAGACGGCCGTGTCAACTATGTCTGCCAAGCCGATTACAGCCAGGGCCGCGAACTCGAAAAGGTGATGCAGCTCATCATCCAAGGCATTGCCATCAACGAATCCCTCGGCAACCGGGAAGCTCATTAATAGGGACTTTGTCCCTATGTGGGAGGCGACAGGCCTCCCCTTTTTGTATACAATACTCGGCGTGGAAAAAGCCTCAGCCGTCCTTCTCCTCGGGGGAAGGGCCTCGCGTTATCAAAAGGAAAAAGCCTTCGAAGAAGTGGAAGGCGAAGCGATGTTTGTCCGCGCTTCCCGCCCCTTCGTCGAAAGCGGCGTCGTCTCGCGCCTCGTTTTCGTGGCCCGGAAGGACCTGATTGACGAGGTCGAGGCCATCCTTTCGAAAGCGAATCTCGGTCTCCCCTACGACATCGTCCAAGGCGGGGACAGCCGCGAGGAAAGCGCCAAGCAGGGTCTCTCCCTCGTCTGGCACGACGTCCCGGCCCTCGTCCATGACGCCTGCCGTCCCTACCTCAGCAAAGAGCTCGTCCGCCGGGTCTACGAGAAAATGACCCCCGGGACCATCGTCGTCCCCGCCATCCATCCGCGGGAAGCGGTTTACTCCTCAGCTGAAGGAGACTACCTCGACAAAAACGACCTCTATATCATCGAGACGCCGGAAGGACTTTTCCCCTCGGATTTCTTCAAGGCCAAGGAGAAGCTCGGCGACGCTTATCTTTCCTTCCCCGACGAAGGATCGATGTTCGTCCGGGCCGGTTTGGCCCTCAAGATCGTCGAGGGCGAGCCACATAACGAGAAAGTAACCTTTCCGGGTGATCTCCGATGAAGAAATTCGAAGTCGGCGACATCGTCATCGGCACGGTCGTGAGGGTTTATCCGTCCTACGCGATCATGCTTTTCGACAACGACAAGACCGGGCTTCTCCACATCTCGGAGCTGAGCGAGCACTTCGTGAGGAGTTTCACCGGCTACGTCCAAACGGGTAATATATACAAGGTCCGCATCGTCGAAATCGATCCGGACAAGGACGAAATGAAAGTCTCTCTCAAGCGGGTCGGGCGGGACGAGCGGCATCGGCCGATCCCCCACCAGGAGATCGCTGAGGAGGACATATCCTTCGATGGGCTGAAGGCCCATCTTGGGGAATGGAAGGAAGCATATGGAAGAAAAGACGATTAAGCTCGATCTCGGCCACACCACGCTCAAGATCGACGAAGCGGCCCATCAGGAAGAAGTGACCGCGATTGACCAAAGCATGAAAGACAAGACCGGGCGGGGAAGCGACTTCCTCGGCTGGCTCGACTATCCTCTGAACTACGACAAGAAGGAGCACGAGCTTCTCAAGAAAACGGCCGACTACATCCGTTCCAACTACGACGTCCTCGTCGTGGCCGGGATCGGCGGCTCCTATCTCGGGGCCCGGGCAGCCATCGATGCCTTGAAGGGCCTTTTCCACGAAGAAGGTCCGGAAATCGTTTACCTCGGGCAGACCCTCGACCCTGACTATGTCCACGGGGCCCTCAATCACATCAAGAACAAGAAGTTCGCGGTCAATGTCATCTCGAAGTCGGGCACGACGACCGAGACGAGCGTTGCCTTCCGCCTCCTCCGCGAAATGGCGGAGGCCAAGTACGGCAAGGAAGGAGCCTCCAAGGCCATCGTCGCCACGACCGACGCCCATAGCGGCGCCCTTCTCAAGCTCAGCCAAGAAGAAGGCTACGTCCGCTTCGTCCTCCCGGGCGATATCGGCGGCCGCTACTCCGTCCAGACCCCGGTCGGCCTCTTCCCGATCGCGGTCGCCGGGATTGACCCGACCCTCATTCTCGAAGGCAGCGCCAAGGCCCGCGAGGACCTGAGCGATCCGACCCTTTCGAAGAATGATGCTTACCGCTATGCTCTCGCCCGCCACCTCCTCTACAAAGCCGGCAACGCGAGCGAGCTCCTCGTCACCTACAAGCCGCAGCTCGTCCAGCTCGGCGAATGGTGGAAGCAGCTCTTCGGGGAAAGCGAAGGCAAGGAAGGCAAGAGCCTCTTCCCGACCTCTTGCACCTTCACGACCGACCTCCACTCGCTCGGGCAGTTCATCCAGGAAGGAAGCAAGACCTTCTTCGAGACGATCATAGATATTAAGAACCCGACGATCGACGTCGAGATTCCATATGACGAGGCCAACCTCGACGGGCTCAACTTCCTAGCCAACAAGAAGATGTCCTTCGTCCAGGAAAAGGCTTACGAAGGAACCCTTGAAGCCCACTCTAAGAAGGCGGGACGCGAAAACATCGTCCTCCACATGGACAAGCTCGGGGCCTTCGAGCTCGGTTATCTCTTCTACTTCTTCGAGCGCGCCTGCGCGATGAGCGCCTATCTCAACGGCGTAAACCCCTTCGATCAGCCGGGGGTCGAGGTTTACAAGAAGAACATGTTCCATCTTCTTGGCAAGCCGGGCTATTGATCGGAAGCCAATTTAGGAGGAGCCGGGCAACCGGCTCCTTTTTTCAAAGCAAGATTCCCTCTTTTATGCGGTTGACCGCGGCT
The DNA here is from genome assembly GCA_944358895.1 of uncultured Bacilli bacterium. GTDB lineage: Bacteria > Bacillota_I > Bacilli_A > RFN20 > CAG-826 > UBA4951. Next base: position 20,117 of record CALVSB010000008.1, read on the forward strand.
TTAAGCGTGCTATACTTACCGGGCACGTCGAAAGGCGGATGCTTAGCTCAGCGGGAGAGCATCGCCCTTACAAGGCGGGGGTCATGGGTTCGAATCCCTTAGCATCCACCACCTTGGTTACGTGCAAATCTCCACGTGGGCGAATAGCGAAGTGGCCAAACGCGGCTGACTGTAAATCAGCTCCTTCGGGTTCGGTGGTTCAAATCCATCTTCGCCCACCACCTTCTTTTGTAGGGGTGTAGCCAAGTGGTAAGGCAACAGACTTTGACTCTGTGATGCACTGGTCCGATCCCAGTCACCCCTGCCACGAGCCGTCCCGTTAGCTCAGCGGTAGAGCACTTGACTTTTAATCAAGGGGTCGAGAGTTCGAAACTCTCACGGGACACCAAGTCAAAGCCAAGAGCGCACCCTAAAAGGCCTCTTGTTGGAATCGGTAGACAAACGGGACTTAAAATCCTGGGGAGCGATCCTCCGTGCGGGTTCAAGTCCCGCAGAGGCCACCATAATGACAACGGCATCTAGGATGCCGTTTTTTGTTGTTTCTCATGCAAAAAGCCGGTCTTCGGATCGAAAACCGGCTTTCTTATGAAGGAAGAATTCAAGCGTTCGCGGCTTCCTTGGCCTTCTTATGGCTTTCGTAGAAGTAGAAGAGGAAAGCCAAGGCGACGCCGAGGACGAAGAGGCCGAGGCCGAGGCCGAGATCGAGCCAGTCGATCGACCCGTTCGACCATTCCCGGTAGCAAGCGAAGGCTTCGGGAGAAATGACCATCGAGACGATGGAGCCAAGGGAAAGGCCCCCGATGAGATGGAAGGTGGCTCCCCTCCATTTCTTGAGGAGGAAGCCCACCACTTTCGAAATGAGGACGAGGCCCACAAGGAAGCCGACAGCGAGGAGGCCATAGACAAGGAAGACCATCGGGTTTTCCTTCCAATAGGTCAACGAGACGGATTCGACAAGAGGGGTATAGGTCCCGCAGGCCATGAGGAAGGCCGTCGCCGAAAGCCCCGGGACCAGCTGGGTGATAGCCATGACGAAGCCGAGGACCAAATAAAGGACGTAGTGATACCACTGAAGGTTCGAAAGATCGATCGATCCCTCGCTAAGAAGTGACGAGCAAAGGGAAATGGCGACCGGAATGGCGATTCCCAAGACGAGGAGAACGATTCGAAGGGGCGTGTGTTTCTCCTTTTTGTATTCGTCGTAGATGGAAGGATAGGCCCCGAGCATCAGCCCGGCGAAGAAAAGGATGATGGCGAAGGGGATCAGTTCCAATAGCTGCTGGACGGCTAGGAAGCCGAGAGCGAAGCCGACAATCCCGCCGGCCGCGATCGGAAGGAGGAAGAGGATGGCTGCCTTGAACTTCTTGATGATGTTCGCGATGGCATAAAGAAGACGTTCGTAGAGCTTCATCATGATGGCCACGGCCGAGCCGGAAACGCCCGGCACGATGACGGCGAGCCCGATGAAGAAGCCAAGAATGGCGGCTTTCAGCCCTTCTTTTTTGTCGCGGTACTTTAAGGAAACGGTTTCCTCTTCCCCGCTTTGCGGGGCAATTGGTCTATTCTCTTGCACGGCGGTTTATATAGCACGGATGGCGATATCAGGCAAATTGAGGGGTCGAAAAAGGATGCAGCTGAAAATAATCGGCCGCAAAACCCCATCGAAGTTCCGGAAATAGGTTTTGGCCGTCGATATTCCTGATTCTCGGTTCTTTTCCTTTCAAAGCGCTTTCCTCCTTCGCTAGTGAGAAGACACGGCTACACTTCGCTTGCCATGAAAGCACGTCTCAAAGAACTCTTCGCCCCGATCGATCTCACGAAAGGAAACATCTTCAAGGTGATCATCGTCTTCATGATCCCAATCATGATTTCCTATTTCTTCCAGCAGATTTACACCCTGACCGATGCCATCATCGTCGGGCAGAATCTCTCGGGAAGCGAAGTCAACGGGGTCAACGACGTCGGCAGTTTGACCTACATCGTTCTTCAGTTTGCCTTCGGCTGCGCGGCTGGCTTCTCGGTCGTGAGCTCGGAAAAGGAAGGGCAGAAAGACCTCCGGGGCGTCCGGCAATCCTTCTTCGTCCAAGTCGTCCTTTCATTTTTCATCTCGGTCGTCCTCACCGTCTTGGCCGTCCTTCTCATCGATCCCCTGCTTTCCCTCGTCGGCCTCCGTCCCGGCGATGGCGGGCTCACCTACGAAGCGGCCAAGACTTATATCTTCATCATCTTCCTCGGGACCATCTGCCAAGTCGCCTACAACCAGATTTGCTCCCTCCTCCGCTCGATCGGCGATAGCCTCACCCCGCTTCTTTTCCTCATCGGCTCGACCGTCCTCAACATCGGACTCGACCTTCTCTTCATTGTTGTCATACCTTGGGGCGCGGCCGGGGCGGCTATCGCGACCGTCGTGGCCCAAGGCCTTTCGGCCGTCCTTTGCTACGTCTATACCTTCGTCAAATATCCGTGGCTTCGCTTCAAGAAAGAGGATTTCCGTATCGCCGGGAAGGAATACGGCCGCCACCTCAAACTCGGCCTTCCCTTGGCTTTCCAGTTCTCCATCCTGGCCATCGGGCTCATCACCCTCCAGTCGACCATCGTCAAATTCGACACGACGCCCGAAGGCTTGGTCGTGGCCGCCGGGGCGGCCGAACTGGCCTACGGAGCGGTGAACAAGCTCTCCAATTTCATGATGTGCCCTCTCAACGCCCTCGGGACGGCCATCCTTTCCTACGAAGGCCAAAACAAGGGGGCCGGGGAAGGGGCACGGGTCAAGAAAGGCTTCCGGGCCGCGGTTCTCATCATGCTCGGGATGTATGCCATCATCTTGGCAATTACCTTGCTTCTACTTATAGACGACGCCTTCCTCAAACTCTTCTACAGTCCTTCCTCGATTAGCGAAAACACGGTCTACCTCGGGCGGATCAACCTCCTCATGAACATTCCTTTCTTCCCTTTGGTCGGAATGGTCTTCGTCTTCCGGGGAACTCTTCAGGGCGTCGGAAAGCCCCTTTGGCCGCTTCTCGCCGGCTGCGCCGAACTCCTCGCCCGCACCCTCCTTTGTCTTTATGGCCCGTATATCTTCACGAGCTTCATCTCGACGGAACTCGACCTCTATCAAAATCCTTGGCCCTTCGTCGTGACGGTCTTGGCCGACGCCTTCGCCTGGCTCATGGCCGATCTTACCTTCCTCGTCGGCTTCGCGGTGGTTTTCCATCATCCAACGAAGAAAGCCGAAGGACTTCAAGAAGCGGGCAAATGAAAACCGGCTGGCCGCCTGGCCAACCGGTCCTTTTTAAGGTTTACTGACCCCGATAAGCCTTTTCTTCCTCTTCTTTGAGGATCTTCTTGACCGGGGACATGACTTTCTTGAGGGCGCCTTCCTTGAGCGGAGAGACGAGCCCGGCTTTCGTCACGAGGTGCTGGAACGGATACTTGCCGCCCATCTTGCAGAGCTTCGCATATTTCTTCCATGCCTTCTCGTGGTTCTTCCGGTCGAGGGCGAGGAACTCGAAGGCCACGACTTGGGCCAAGGTGTAGTCGATGTAATAGAAAGGCGAGCTGAAGATGTGCCCTTGCATCACCCAGCGGAGTCCGTCGCCGAGATAGCCGGCTCCTTCGTAGGCCTTGCTCTTGTAAGGCGTGTACTTGGCCTCGATTTCCTTCCAGGCCGCCCGGCGGTCTTCCTTGCTAGCTTCTGGATGGTCATAGACCCAGTGCTGGAACTCGTCGACGGTGACCCCATAGGGGAGGAAGACGATGGCCGAAGCGAGGTGTTGATAACGGTACTTGTCCGGCTCGTCGAAGAAGAGATCCATGTAGGGCCAGGCGAAGAATTCCATCGACATCGAGTCGATCTCGGCCCCGTCCATCGTCGGGCAGCGGTATTCCGGGATCTTGATGTTCCGGGCCAGATAGCTTTGGAAGGCGTGGCCGAACTCGTGGGTGAGGACGTCGACGTCGCCCGAGGTGCCGTTGAAGTTCGAGAAGATAATCGGGCACTTCTTGACCGGGAAGTAGTTCATGTAGCCGCCGAGGGCCTTGCCCGGCTTGGCATCGAGGAAGAGAAGGTGCTTGGCCACCATGAAGCGGAAGAAGGAACCGGTCTCTTCTCCCATCCGATCGTACATTTCCTGGGCGCGGGCCACCTTTTCCTCGGTCGTCCCGTGGGGGAGCGGGCTCCCTTCGGGGTAATAGACCTCGAGGTCTTCGTAGGAGAGAGCCTTGAGACCGAGGGCCTTGGCTTCGTCCTTGGCGATTTTCTCGACGAGCGGGGTCACGATCTCGTGGATCTGCTCCCGGTAGCCTTCGACCTCCTTCCGGTCGTAGTCGTAGCGGCCCATGATGAAGTAAGAAAGGTCGCTATAAGACGAGAATCCGAGCTTATGGGCTTTCTCGTTCCGGATCTTGACCAGCTGGTCATAGATGTCCTCAAGCTCCGGAGCGATGGCATTGACGGCCTCGATGGCCGCGTCGTGGGCGGCTTTCCGACGGTTCCGGTCCTTGTCGCCATAGAAGGCCCCGATCTGGCCGAGGCCGTATTCCTTCCCTTCGAAATGGACGACGGCCTGCGACTTCAAGGCATCGTATTTGCTCGTGAGGTCGTTTTCCTTTTGGGCCAGCTCGACTAGCTCGGGCGAGAAGCTCTTGACCTGGTACTCGAGCATCGTGAGGTAAAGGCTCCCGAATTTCTTTTCGATTTCCGCCCGGAAGGGGGAAGAAAGGACCGCTTCGGCATAGGGAAGGGTCGCCGCTTGGACCTCCGGCATCGCCTTATCGATGGCTTCCTGGTTCTTGATGTTCTTCTTGTCGCGGGTGTCGAGGGTATAGTTGAGGGCGATGGTCGCGAAGTTGTCGGTGATCTTGTCGCCGTACTTCTCATAGGCCTTCATGGCCTTGATGGCCTCTTCGGCCGTGGTCGCGCCTTTCAGCTCCTCGATGATTTCCTTGAATTTCTTGACGATGGCCTCGCTTTTGACGGGGTGGACTTTCCACTCCTCGTAGGCCGGTGTTTCCTTGCTCATGACTAGCTCCTTTCGCTACGTTCCGGATTATAAACCACCAGGCAATCACTTTTCTTGTGAAGCGCGGGAACCCTCACTAAAATAACGCCCGTATGAGCGAAGAATTGGATCGCCAAATCGAAGCTGTCCTCGACAAGATCCGTCCCTTCATGCAAAGGGAAGGCGGGGACATCACCTATATCGGGGAAAAGGACGGCACCGTCTATGTCGAGATGGCCGGGGCCTGCTCCGGCTGCATGTATGCGGACGCGGACATCTCGGCCGGGGTCGAAATCATCCTGATGGAAGAGGTCCCGGGCATCGTAAGGGTCGTCAACGCGACGAACGTCCCCCAAGACGTCATGGACCAATACCGGGCCCGGAAAGAAAAGGCCGAGGCGGCGAAAAAACAATAAAAGAAGGGCGATTTGCGGTAGCAATCGCTCGTTTTCTTGCGCGTTTGCATGAAAAAGGCAGGCCCTTCGACCTGCCTTGGAAGAGGAAACTAGTTCCGTTCCTTTTCGGTGAACTGCGCGTCGATGGCGTCCTTTTTCCCGCCGTTATCGTCCGGCGGCATGAGGTCGGCAATCGAGAACCAGCGGCCCCGTATCAGGATGAGAATCAGATCGACGATGAGATTGACCGGGTAGACGAAGAGCCAGACGATGGCGACGAGAAGCGCCATCCAGCTCTTCCTAACGGCGGCCTCGACGATCCGGTCGGCCCCGTAGATGACGTCGACGAGGCAAAGGACGATCTTGACCCAAAGGGGCAAACCCAAAAGGGCCTGGTGGAGGGGATTGTCTTTAGCCATTGCTTACTTGCAAAGGATGAGGTGGTTGAAAAGGAGAACCCAGATGAGGTCGACCCAGCCGAAGGCAAAGCCAACCAAGACGGCAATGATGAAGCCGAGGAGGTTCCGGAGGCTCGGCTTCTGTAAGAGGCCGGTGAGCCGGACGATGATCTCGGTGATCCAGTTGACGCCGGGGATGAGGAGAAGGATGATCTGGAGGAGACGCGACTGACGATTAAACCATTTCATAAACTATGCGGTTCCTTTCTTAACCAAACTATAACCTCTAGAAGGGAGGAAGAATACTCTAGAGCGCAAGATTTTCCGGGCAATTGGCAAGGATGTACCCCTCGCGGTTGTAGACGTCTTCCCGGTTGTAGGAATAGCGGCTCCCGTCGGGTTTCACCATGATGCCGCCGGCTTCTTCGAGGATGAGGTTCCCCGGGGCGACGTCCCATTCCTTGGTGCCGCCGGAGAAACGATAGGAAATCTCGGCGCTTCCCTCGGCGATCTTGGCAAACTTGAGAGCCGCGCCCATCGGGACGATCTCGCTGAAGTGCGAGCGGCGGGCCTCGATGTAGGCCTTTTCCTTTTCGTTGAAGTGGCTCCGCGAGACGAGGCAGCGGAGATCTTTGCCCACCCGGGAGGAAACGTGGAGGCGGACCGGGGTGTCCCCGTCGAGCCGATAGGCCCCCTCGCCTTTGATCGCATAGTAGAAGAGATTCTGGTTGGGGGCATAGATGACCCCGACGACCGGCTCATGATAATGGACAAGGGCGATGAGGACGGCAAACTCGCCGGCGCGCGAAACGAAATCGCTCGTTCCGTCCAAGGGATCGACGACGAAGAGCCATTCCTTGTCGAGGCGCGACCTATCGTCGGTGCTCTCCTCGGTCAGGAAGGCTGCCTCCGGGAAGGCGGTACCGAGTTCCTTCCGGATGAGGGCATCGCTCCCCTTGTCGGCCGCGGTAACCGGGCTGTCGTCTTGCTTGATCTCGACCGCGAAATTGGTGTGGTAGACGTCCATGATGAGCTTCCCGGCGTCGAGGGCCGCTTGCTTCATGTGCTCAAAGGCAGCGAACAAATCCATTTTTATCTCCTTGTGGCGCTAGAAAAGGCCCGGTCAACGCCGGGCCTAACGTTCCGTCGGTTATTCGGCCTTGCCGATGCAGCCGAACACTTCGCAGTGCTCGCGGACGGTTTGGGCGATGCCTTTCTTCCCCGGGCCGATGATGTGGCGCGGATCGTAGACATCCTTGTCCTTCTCGAGGACTTCGCGGACGACGCGGGTCCAGTATTGCTGGCACTCGGTATTGACGTTGATCTTGCAGGTTCCGCGATCGATGGCCTTGCGGAGCTGATCGTTCGGGATGCCGCTGCCGCCGTGGAGAACGAGCGGGATCTTCACGAGGTTGTGGATTTCCTCCATCTCGTTGAAGCCGAGCTTCGGTTCGCCATGATACGGGCCATGGACCGAGCCGAGGGCCGGAGCAAGGCAATCGATGTGGGTTTCCTTCACGAGCTCGACGCATTCGCTCGGAACGGCATACATACTTTCGGCAACGACTTCGTCTTCCTGGCCGCCGACCTTGCCGAGTTCCGCCTCGACGCTAACGCCGCGCGGGTGGGCATAGTCGACTACCTTCTTGACGAGGGCGATGTTCTCTTCGAGCGGGAGCTTGCTGCCGTCGATCATGACCGAGCTATAGCCGGCATCGATGGCGGCCTTGCACCACTCGAAGCTGGGGCCGTGGTCGACGTGGATGGCCACCGGGATCGTGATGTTGTTGTCATGCATGTAGGCGAGGACCATGTCGACGACGACGTGGTGGCCGCCCATGTAAGTGGCCGCGCCTTTGCTGACGCCGAGGATGACCGGGGCCTTGAGTTCCTGGCAAGTGTCGAGGATGGCGCTCACCCATTCGAGGTTGTTGATGTTGAATTGTCCGACTGCGTAGTGTCCATCTTGGGCCTTCTTGAGCATTTCGGTCATGCTCACGTAGTTCGGAAGATTGTACTTATTTTCCATGCTTCTCCTCCTAATATGTGATTTGCTGGAAAAACTTAGTTGTCTTGGCCGACAAGGTGGGCAAGGTCGCCGTCGGTGCCGTATTCGGCTTCCTTGCGGTCCTCGGCCACGTCGTCGTTGTAGCCGGCGTCCATGCTCTGGTCGTTGTCGGCATCCTCGCCGCTTCCGCCCTCGGCATCTTCGCCTTCTTCCTTGACGTCCTCGCCTTCTTCGTCGGCACTATAGAGCTCGGCCGTCGAGATGTGGACCTTGTCGTAGGTATGGTTCTCGCGAAGGCCCCACTTCGTGTCCTTCATGGCGACGAAGCGGCCGTCGAGGGTCAGGTCGGTGTAAAGGGTGCCGAGACGGGCGGTCTTCTCTTCTTCGCTCATCTCGAGTTCCGCGGCCACGCGGTTCATGATCTCGGTGAAGGAAAGGTCATTGCCATCCTTCTCGAGGACGTCATAGGCGACGTCAATCATCGATTTGTCGTTTCTCATCTGTTCTCCTTTGCGATTTTACATCTTTTCCGGGGCGCTTACCCCGAGGATCCTGAGGGCTTCCTTGATGACGATGGAACTGGCCTTGAGAAGAGCCAGCCGCGAGCAAGTCAGCGTTTCCTTTTCCCGGCCGATGATCCGCGTCGACGCATAGTATTCGTGGACGAGGGAAGCGAGCCGGTAGACGTAGCCGGCCACCTTGTGCGGGGCCCGGGCTTCGCCGGCGGATTCTATCATAGCAGGGAAAGAAGCCAGTTGCTTCAAGATTTCCCCTTCTAGGGGAAGGACGAGGGTTCCGGCGGTCAGGCGCGGCTCGAGCGGCTCGGCCAGCGTCAGGACGCTATGGCAACGGGCATAGGCGTACTGGGAATAGTAGACCGGGTTTTCCTTGCTCTTCGAAAGGGCGAGGTCGAGATTGAAGTCGAGGTGGGTATCGCCGCTCCGCTCGGTGAAGAAGTAACGGACGGCATCGACGCCGACTTCGGCCACGAGGTCGCGGTGGGCCACCGCTTTGCCCGTCCGCTTGCTCATTTTCACTTCCTCGCCGTTTTTGTAGACGCGGACGATCTGGTAGAGCCCGAACTCGAGGACGTTTTCCGGGTAGCCCTTCATCATGAGGGCACTCTTCATCCTCGCGAGGTAGCCATGGTGGTCAGCCCCAAGCATGTCGACGAGGAGGTCGAAGCCCCGGCTCAGCTTATCGTAGTGATAGGCAATGTCCGGCATGAAGTAGGTGTAGGTGCCGTCCTTCTTGACGATCGGCCGATCCTTGTCGTCGAGGTAGGCGCTCGTCTTGAGGAAGAGGGCTCCGTCTTGCTCGTAGGCCAATCCCTTTTCCTTGAAGAAGGCAATCGCCTCTTCGATCTTGCCGGATTTCCGGATGTCGCTTTCGTAGGTGAAGACATCGAAGTGGACACCGAAGTCGCTCAGGTCTTTCTTGATCTTGGAAAGCTCGCGGTCGACGCCATAGCGGGAGAAGAAAGCGAGATCCTCGTCCGTCCCGGCGAGGAGGCTGTCGCCTTTCTGGTCCTTGATTTCCTGAGCGATGGCGATGAGGTCTTCGCCGTGGTAATCGTCGTCCCCGAGTTCGAGGGGATAGCCGAAGAGTTCCTTGTAACGGGCATAGAGGGAGAGCCCAAGATGGCGCACCTGGTTCCCGCAGTCGTTGACGTAATACTCGCGGGTGACATCGTAGCCGGCCTTTTGGAGAAGCGAGGCCGTGGCATCGCCGAGGGCCGCGCCCCGGGTATGGCCGAGGTGGAGGTCGCCGGTCGGGTTGGCCGAAACGAACTCGACGTCGATTTTCCTATTCTTCTTCGCCCCGTCGCCGAAGTGGGGCCCTTCCTCGAAGATCTTTCTAACGACCGATTCGAGGTCTTCCTTCTTGAGGAAGAAGTTGATGAAGCCCGGGCCGGCGACTTCATAGTGTTCGACAAGGTCGGCCGGGAGGCGGGAGGCGATGTCATTGGCTAGTTCGACCGGATTCCGCTTGGCTTCCTTCGCCTTTTTCATGGCAATCGGCGAGGCATAGTCGCCGTGGGCTTTTTCCTTGCTTTCGACCAAGGGGATGCTCTCGGGAGCAATTTCGATGCCGATTTCGCCAAAGGCCTTGGCGAGAGCTTCTTTGAGGCGCGTTTGATTGTCCATTTAGCAGTTCCTTTCCAAAAGTACGGTGCACACGCATTTGACGGCTTTCCCTTCGCCGATCGGCCCCAACCCCTCGTTGGTTCCGGCCTTGATGGCCACCTCTGAGGCGCTGATCCCGAGGAGCGAAGCGACGTGCTCTTTCATCGTGATGATGAAGGAGCCGATTTTCGGGCGCTCGAGCAAGATGTACGAATCGAGATTAACGACCGCAAAACCGGCTTCTTTTGCCAGCTCCATGGCTTTTTTCACGATGAGGGAGGAATCCATCCCGGCCGTCTTCTTTTCCTCGGGCGGGAAATGATGGCCGATGTCCTCTCCCCCGATGGCGCCGAGGATGGCGTCGGCGAGAGCGTGGTAATAGCAGTCGCCGTCGCTATGGGCGACGGGCGAGAAGGCGGTCGTTATCTCCGTTCCGGCCAAGACGAAGCGCCCGCCTTCTTGGAGACGGTGGATGTCTTCGCCATAGCCGATCCGAAGTGAACTCATACGTTGAAGCGGAAGTAGCAAATGTCCCCGTCTTGCATGACGTAGTCTTTGCCTTCCAACCTTAGCTTCCCGCTTTCCTTCACCGCTTCCTCGCTTCCGAGGGCGTGGAGGTCCTCGTAGGAAGTCACCTCGGCCCGGATGAAGCCTTTCTCGAAGTCGGTATGGATGATGCCGGCGCATTCCGGCGCCCTCATCCCTTTCTTGAAGGTCCAAGCCCGGCATTCGTCCTTGCCGGTCGTGAAGAAGGTCGCTAGGTCGAGGAGCGAATAGGAAGCCTTGACCAGGCGGTCAAGGCCGCTCTCCTTGGCCCCGAGACTATCGAGGAAATCCTTGCGCTCCTCTTTCGGAAGCTGGGAAATCTCGCACTCGATCTCACAGGAGACCGGGATGGCGATCGTCCCTTCCTGCTTGGCAATTTCCTCGACGACCTTGAAGTATTTGTTGTTCTCGACGTCGGCATAGCCGTCGTCAGAGACGTTAGCCACGTAAAGAATCGGCTTGAGGGTCAATAGGAAGAGATTCTTCCTCGCATAGGCGAATTGTTCCTCGTTCAGTCCCTTGGCCCGCCGGCCGGGAATCCCCTGCTCGAGGACTTCCTTGAGGGCCGTAAGGATCGGCATCTCGTAGATGGCTTGCTTGTCCTTGGCGACCCGGGCCTTGATTTCCTGTTTGCCGATCCGGTTGTTGACCGTTTCGAGGTCAGCCATCGCGAGCTCGAGATCGATGGTCTCGATGTCGCGTTTCGGATCGACGCTTCCCTCCACGTGGACGATGTTCTCGTTTTCGAAGCAGCGGACCACTTCGCAGATGGCGTCGCATTCGCGGATGGCAGCCAGGAACTGGTTGCCGAGGCCTTCGCCTTTGCTAGCCCCTTTGACCAGGCCGGCGATGTCGTAGAACGTAAAGGTCGCGAACGTCGTCTTATTCGGCTTATAGAGGCTAGAGAGATACTCGAGCCTTTCGTCGGGAACCGTGACGATTCCCTCATTCGGCTTGATGGTCGCGAACGGATAGTTCTCAGCCAGGACGTGTGAATTGGTTATGGCATTGAAGAGGGTCGACTTCCCCACGTTCGGGAGGCCGACGATGCCTGTTTTCATACTCATCGTTTTACCCGGTCGGATTATAGCCCAACGCGCGCACGAAGGAAATTGCTTAAAAAGGCCGGAGAACGAGGTCAAGAAAGCCGAGTCTCGCCTGCCTCGCTTGGGCAATGTTAGGGCTGTGTCAGTCTTTACTATGCCAAGCCATAACCAAAGTCGGAAAAAAGAAGGTGGTTTTGCGGAGGCTATTCGTCGTTTTGCTCCTCTGGTCAAAACGTGAAACAAGATTTTTTAAACAGATGGATATTTGATTCTCATCTCGTAAGCAAAATGGGGTCTTTCTGCTTTACTCTTGCTGCCTGAAGTGCATTCTTGCTATCAAGAAAGGAACACGCATGAAAAGAAAGATTACCTTCTTGGCCGCCTTGTCGGCGGCTGCGTTGATTCTCGCCGGTTGCGGCGAGACGGGAACAAGCACTACTGGCGACGCTTCTTCCTCAAACGATAGCCAGGCTCCCTCGACGAGCGTCTCGACGAGCGAAGGCGAAACGTCCGCTTCCTCTTCCAACATCGAAGGCGGCGGCAGCCACACTTCCTCGAGCGAAGAAGAGTCGCTTCCCCCGGCGAGCAACCCGGACGACAGCAAGCCGGACACGAGCGAGCCAGACGACAGCGAGCCCTCTGTCTCGACCGACATTCCGGCCGAGGCTCAAGGCGAGGACCATGGAATGTCGCTCATGATGATGGGCGGCCTGAACAAAAATGCCATCCGTTCGGTCTATGCCATCTTCGATGACAAGAGCGCCGACGTCGAATTGACCTGGGCCACCGACAATGCGGCCGTGGTCGAAATCTACACCACCTTCGGCGGCTCGATGCCGGAAGCTCTCCTTTCCGCTAGGGGCATCGGCACGGCTACCATCTACGCCTACGAAACGGGGAACCCGGCCAACATCCACGCTTCCTATGAGGTGACGGTGGCCGAAGGCACGGCCATGAGCGACGACATCTATGCCCAGCTCATGGGCGGGATCAAGTTCACTACCGACCAAAGCTACTACGCCTATCAGGCTGACTATCAACCGATCGCCCAAGGCGGCTACGACATCGTGACCGTCTACGAAGAGTCGCGGGAAAGCGCGGACGCCATCACCGGCATCGAACAGACCGACAAGTACATGTTCACGATGACGGACAAGGACACCGGGAAATCCGATGAACTGATCCGGGTCCGGAGCAGCGGCGACGACGTCGCGACCGAGTACATCACCAAGGACAACACCATCGGCTACAACCTCATCCGCGACGAGGATGGCTACACGATGGATTACGACACCACCCTCTATCCGAACCAGTTCGCGGCCGGTTGGGCTTGCTCCCCGGCGAGCTTCGTAACGACCGACGGCGGCAAGACCTACCACTTCATCGATAGCGTCTACGGGGCTAGCTACCTCATCTCCTCCCTCTATGGCGACTCGTTCACGGCCGACGACATCTACGTCACCGTCGAAAACGGCGTGCCGACCGAGCTCACGATGGTCGTCGATCCCTATAACGCCGACGAGGATGCCGGCGTCAAGTATGGCCAGGTCGTCACCTCGACCATCTCCGACATCGGGACGGCCAAGGTCCCGAGTCCCAAGCCCTATGCCCACGAGGCCTACCACGACAAAATCGGGACGGCCATCGACAACATGGCGGCCCTCGAAAACTACAAGGCTACCTATACCATTGCTTTCTCCTCGATTGAAAAGAGCACCTACGAGATCACGATGACGGAGGACACGATCGACCAGAAATACACCTCCACTTCGGCTGCCGGCGCCACAACCTCGGCCCAAAGCGGCGTCCATGCGACGGCCGAGGACTTCTACTTCGAGTACACCATCGTCGGCGGCGAAATCATCAAGGGCGAGGAGCACCGCTCCTACTGGAACAAGCCAGAAGACGGCATCAGCCGCTACCCGACCTTCGAGTTCGCCCCGGAAATCTTCGAAGAAACGGCGACCGAAAACGTCTACGCTGCCCACGAAGGCACCGAGGCCTTCGTCCATTACATGGCTTACTTCCCAGCCAATTCCGGCTACTGGAACGTGACGAGCGCCACCATCACCCTCGACGGGAACGGCCACATCGCCTCGGCCTCGTTTGCCGGCGACCTCCTCGAAGACCCCTTCACCTGCGAGATCACCTTCAGCGACTTCGGCACGGCTTCGACCGGCCTCGACTTCGACGCGATGGACGACACCGTCCCGACGAGCTGGGCCGAGGATCCGAACGCTTACTTCGTCAGCAACCTCCAGGAGTGGACGATCGACGGGAAAACCCTCGACCAGATCATCCCCTACACCTACTGCCCGGTCGGCTATAGCGACGGGGTCGGCTGGCTGAGGGACGACCTTGCCATCTGCTACTTCGACACCGACTACTTCGAGACGGCCGACGGCGAATACGACGAAGCCTTGGCCAATGCCTTCATCGAGGATTTCACCGCCAACCTCGTCGCGGCTGGATTCGTCGAGACCGAAGGCAAGGAAGCGCTGAACAACAATGCCACCCAATACACCAAGGACGGCATCTCAATCAGCATCACCCGCTACCACGCCGATTGGAGCGGAGCCTACCTCAGCTACCTCCGGGTCATGGTCCGGGTCGATGACGCCGCGCGTCTCGTCGACCATAGCGGCTATTGATCGCCGCTCAACAAGAAAGGAGCCCCTGCTGATGCGGGCTCCTTTTTTCGCTGGAAGAAGGCAACAAAAAATCCCCGTCAAGCGGGGAAAACCTGGTTCACAAGGAAGACTTAGTCAACCTTAACGACGTGCTCAGCCCTGGGGCCGCGCTCGCCATTGGTCGCCTCGAATTCGACATGCTCGCCCTTTTCAGCCGTGTGATAGCCTTCCATCACAAGCGCCGAGAAGTGGAAGAAGTAGTCGACATTGTCCTCGCCGTGGATAAAGCCGAAGCCCTTGTCCGCGTTGAACATCTTGACGGTTCCCTTCATGGAGTCCCTCTCTTTCTTGACCCGAAGGTCGGACATAATATAGCACTATAAAGATTTTTCGGTACAACTACTTTCCTTTTCGCGAAAAGTCCCGGACCCGGCCTTTGATAAAGAAGGCTAGGGCCAAGAGGAAGAGGGCGGCCGCGGCGAATGCCGCGACGAGAAGAAACGGCCTCCCTTCCACGGTGAAGGGGTCAGAGCTTCCGAAGGTTCTTTGCAGGGCCTCGTGCACGACGATTTCGAGCATTCCGACCGAGAGGCAAGCCAAGGGAAGCGAAAGGAAAAGGGGAAGGGCCAAAGAAAGGAAATCCCGGGTCGCGACCTCGTCGCGGCTGAAACCGAGGATATACAAAGACCTACTTTCGGTCTTGGCTCGTTCCGCCCCGCTAAGGGCCACGGAAACCGTGAATAAAAGGGCCATTGCCCCGAGAAAGGCCACGAGGGCGGACACGACCGCTTCCATGTAGGACATGGCCTCGGCAATCCCGCCGTCGACGAGGCTAGACGGATCGACGAAGCGAAAGGCGGGATACCGGGCGCTAAGGAAGGAAGAGAGAGCCGAGCTTTCCTCTTCGTCGACCCGGAGGATGACTTGGCTCGGGAGGAGGGAAAAGGCACTCATCCCGATCCGGTCCCGAAAGAAGTCGATCGGCCAATAGGGCGTGACGACCATGACGTCGCCCTTCCCTCCATAGACTCCGGTGACGTTCAATGTGGCATAGGCATAGGCATCTTTGACGAGGCCGTCCCCGACGGCTTCAACCCCATATGACCCAGCCGCGTAGACCTTGCTCGGGCGCCCCAGCCTTTCGTAAAGGGAAGAAGAAAGGCCGACTTCCTCGATCGACATCGGAGGGCGGCCTTCGAGAAGGGTCCCGCCGCTAGAAAGGGTCAATCCTTGGTTTCGGGGAACGAGGTAGTAGCCAAGGGCATAGCCGTCCCCGCCCTCGGGAACCGGGCGTCCAGAATTGGGATCGTAGGAAGAAAGGCTTTCGGCAAGCGACACCGCCCCGTCGAAGGAAGGCGAAAGAAAGAACGGGCTCGCAAAGCCGCTCGCCATCGCCTCGGGAAAGGAAAGATAAGCGCCTTGGGCCAGATATAGGCAACTCTTTATCTCGTCCCGCCCAGTCACCTCGGATAGGGCCTCTTCGTCGAGAATGGTTCCGCTCAAGGCATATAGATAGAGCCGGTTCAAGGAAGAAAGGCTCCCGCCATTGAAGGAAAGGGAATGGAGTTCCTTCGTCGTTCGGGAAAGAAGATACCCGTCGAAGGACGGCTCCTCGCGGGCTAATTCGACGTAGGAGGTAACATCGACCGCCGGCAGGAGATAGGAAACCTTGAGCAGGGCCCAAGGCTCGCCGCTTGCTCCTTCTTCGCCAAAGGAAGGAAGGCGAAGCTGCTTTTCGAAAATTGTCTCGCTCCAAGTAGGAGAAGAATGAACGAGCGCTACCTTGTCGGTCGGGACCACCGCCACGACGCTTAGGAGAAGCTCAGCATCGTAACCCCAGCCTGCGTTTTCGAAGAAAAAGATCAATTCAAGGGGGTTTTGCGCGAGAAATCCGCCAACCGATTCGTAATTGCGCCCGATGCCATAAGCCATGGCCAAGCCGTTCATCTCCTCGAAAGGGAGACCGAGCACGACCTGGCTCTCTTCGAGGACGGCCGGCTTTTCAGGGTAATAGGGAGCCGCGATTTCCTCGTAGAGGCAATACTCGTTGAGGCTTCTTAGCGAGAGGCCCGGGACTTTCCATTCCCGGTTCCGGAAGCTGACTCGGGCCTCGTTCCGCTCCGGGAAAAAGCTTTCCCAGGCGGCTTGGTAGCTCGTGCCGACCAAAATTGTTTCCTCCTCGAGGCTCGAGGCGATTTCCCTGACCCGCTCGATATCCGGAGCATAGGCCGAGATCGAAGGAGCGCTGTCGCGGCTCGATAAGTGGATCTCGCCCTTACCGGTAATCGCGCCAAAAGAGGAAGCCATCGCCTTCGGCAGGCTTTCCGAAAGGTAGGCGGATATTCCTAAGGAGGCCAGCGAGAAAGAGAGAATCATCAGAAAGAAGGAACTTTCGAAGCGATGGGCTTTCATCTTCCGGAAAGCCATCGAAAGGAAGAGGGAGAAGCCCCGCCTCCGCTTTTCGCTTCGGCGATAAGTTTCTCTTCCTGACCCGCCTTCCTTATGGAAAAGAGGCGCGACCCCGCCCTCGAAAAGACGATAGGCTCCATCGAGGAAGGGGGCGGTCCGTTCCTCGTCGTGGCTGACCATAAACACAAGGCGCGTCTTGGAAACTTCCCGAAGCAGGGCGTAGACGGCGATGGCATTGGCTTCGTCGAGGGCTCCGGTCGGCTCATCGGCCAGGATGACCGGCGGGTCGAGCGCAAGGGCCCGAGCCAAGGCGAGCCGGGCTTTCTCGCCGCCGGAAAGGTCAGAGGCCTTTCGCTTCTCCTTTCCTTTGAGGCCGAGGCGGCGGAGCAGGCTTTTGGCCCTCGAACGGGCTTGGATGCGGCTCCGCCCGGCCGCGAGAAGCGGGAGCATCGCATTTTCGAGGGCCGTGTCTTCGAGAAGGAGATCGTATCCCTGGCGCAAATAGCCCATATCGAGCAGGCGGTCCGGATAGGAGCCCTCAACGCGGCGCCCCAAAAGGTAGACGGAGCCGCCATCGGGACACTCAAGCCCGGTCAAGAGGTCGAGGATCGTGCTTTTCCCTGAACCCGAGGGCCCATAGAGGGCGTAAAAGCCGACACTAGGGACTTCGAAAGATATTCCATCGAAAAGGGGGCGGCCCGGGTAGGCCTTGCGAACCGATTCGAAACGGATGCCGTTCATTCTTCGCTTAGCTCCTCGTGGAGACTTCGGAACGAGCCCCGAAGGAGAGGGATGAGGCTTCCGAAGAGGGGGATGAAGAAAAAGGACGCGGCCAAGACGAGATAGACCAAAAGAGGGAGGGAAGGAGCAAGGAGGGTGAGGCCGGCCTTCGCGGCGAAATAAGCCCTCCCTCCGGATAGGAGAAGAGGCGAAAGCCCCGTGGCCAGGAGGGACGATAGAAAAGAGACGAGCGCCGGCCCGAGCGACGTGAGAAGGAGCAGGTCGCCCTGCCGGGCCCCGAGGGAAGAAAGAATGGCAAATTCGCGGCGACGGCTCAAAAAGGACGCATAGGCTAGTGAGAAAAGAAGGAAGAAACCCGCCCCGACGACTAGAAGGAGAAAGGGCTCGATCAAAAGGAGGAAAGCCGCGGAAAGCTCGGACAGCGAGGCGGAAGCGGCCACCGCTTCCGAAGAAAGGGAAAAACCTTCGAAGAGGGGGTCGAGGTTAGCCAGCCGTTCGACGGAGTAGGGAGACGAAGCAAAGACCAAGGAACGGTAAGAGGAAACCGGACTGTCGTCCGGGGCTTCCTCCACGTAGGAGCAAGGATTTCCGGCCAGGGTCAGGAACTCGACGTTCCGGAGATACCCGGCTAGGGCCTGATAAGAAAAATAAACGCGTGGGATGCTCATGAAGGAAAACTCGTCGACGACCGCGCTGACGACGAAAGAGAGGTCGATTTGAAAGTCCTCGGTCAAATCGTCAGCCTCCAGATGGATGTCCCGCTTGATGCGGATTGTCTTCCCGACGGCCTCTTCCCCAAGTTCTTCCTCGAAAGCTTTATTGACCGCGCAGTAGCCAAGGGGATTGCCGCTCAGTTCTTCCCCTTTGACCCGGCCCGACCACGAAGGGTGAAGGAGATAGGAAAAATCCCAGACCGGCACGAGGCTCGTCTCGTCTTTGGGAAAGCCGTTCACCGTAATCGGGTAGGAAGAAGGAAGGTAGTAGGAAAAGTCGGGCACGACGCGGACGGAACTATCTTCAAGAAGAAGACGCTCCCTTTCCTCCGCCGTGGGCCGTCTCGTCCGCGACAAGGTAAGAAGGCCCGTCTCTTCTTTCTTTTCGACGACCGAATAGGAAAGCGAGAGGTAAGAAAGGGAAAGGCGGCTCTCTTCTTCCACCGCTTGCTTAGCCCCGAGGGCGTAGGAAGCGGCAAAGATAATCAAAGAAGAGGCTACGAGTGAGGAAAGGAACGTCAGGGCCAGCTTCCCCCGGTCGGTTTTGAGGGAGCGGAAAAAGGTCCCGGATAGATAAGAGAAGCCCCGCGCTTTCTTCCCGCTGATGGGAGAGCCAGCCTCGCCCGGCGGAAGAACTGCCTCGACGATCCGCCCGTCGCGGAGGCGGAGATAGCCGTCGACATATTCTTTCGACAGACTTTCGTCGTGGGAAACGACGATGACGAGGCGAGAGGCGCTTTCCTTCTTGAGAAGGCCCATGATGGCCCTAGAGGAAGCTAGATCAAGGTTGCCCGTCGGCTCGTCCGCCAATAAGAGGGGCGGCTTCTTGATCGAGGACCGGACGAAGGCGAGCCGGGCTTTCTCGCCGCCGGAAAGAAGCGCGGCCTGGCGGTTGGCGGCTTCCTGAAGCCCGACGGCCTTAAGGCCTTCAAGGGCCGCCTTTTCGGCTTCCCGCTTCTTCCATCCGGCCATCCGGAGCGGAAGGGAGGCGTTGAAAAGGGCCGTTCGGTCTTCGAGGAGATGAAAGCCCTGGGGCAAAAGGCCGACGGTCCTCAATAGATAATCCTCCCTTCCCCGCCTCGAAAGCTTCTCGAGGCGCTTTCCATTTACCTCGATTGTTCCCTTTTGGACCTTAAGGGAGCCGCTCAAAAGGGATAGAAGGGTGCTTTTGCCCGATCCCGATGGGCCATAAATGGCAAAGAGCCCTTTCGAAGGCAGGCTAAAGGAAATCCCATGGAGGATTTCCGTCCGGCCTCCGCGGCCGTATCCAAAGGTCAGGTTTGTGACTTTCAAAAAAACTCTCCACTTACTAGTAGAGAGCAAAGGGGCTCATTGGCCCTCGATTTTGAGCAGGACTTCGTTCCCGGCCACCTTTTTGCGGACGGCCGAATCGAAGTGGTCGCGGTCCATCATGATCGTCCGGCCGCAGGCGAGGCAGCGGATCTTGACATCGGCCCCAAGGCGCACGATCTGAAAGAGCTTGTTTTTCTTTCCGCAGGGATGGGCTTTCTTCATCTCGACGGTATCGTAGAGGGAATAGACCTCCCCTTTTACCATGGCTCATCCTCCATCTTGATGGCAGCCGGCACCTTGGGCAAGCCAGGCATCCGGAGAATATTTCCGGCCAGGGGGATGACGAAGCGGGCTCCCTTGGCGAGCTCGACTTCCCGGATGTGGACGATATGGTGTTCGGGCACCCCGAGGAGCTTCGGGTCGTCGCTGAGCGAATTCGGGGTCTTGGCCATGCAAACGTAGAAATTGCCATAGCCGCGCGCCTCGTAGTCGGCCAACTGCTTCTCGGCTAGCTCGCTATATTCGACGCCGTCGGCCCGGTAGATTTCCTTGGCAATCGTCTCGATCTTCTCCTTGAGCGGCCGCTCAAGGTCATAAAGAGGACGATAGGCCGAACGATTGGCTCCGAGGGCCTCGATGACCTTGTGGGCCAGGCCGACCCCGCCTTTGGCTCCGCGTTCATAGGCATCGACGAAGGCGAAGCGAATGTTCTTTTCCCGGAGGAAATCCTCGAGCGAAGCCGTTTCTTCCGGGGCGTCGGTAACGAAGTGATTGATGGCTACGATCGAATCCATGCCGAATTTGCGGATGTTTTCAAGATGGACCAAGAGGTTGGGGATGCCTTTCATCATGGCTTCGACGTTCGGCTTGTCGAGGTCTTCAAACTTGACGCCGCCATGGAGCTTGAGAGCCCGGATCGTCGCGACGACGACCACGAGGTCCGGCTTGAAGCCGCCTTCCCGGCAAGCGATGTCGAGGAACTTCTCAGCCCCGAGGTCAGCCGCGAAGCCGGCTTCGGTAATGACGAGCGGCGAAAGCTTGAGGGCGAGCTTGGTCGCGATGAGGGAATTGCAGCCGTGGGCGATATTGGCAAAGGGTCCGCCGTGGATGAAGACGGGATCGCCATAAAGCGTCTGGGCAAGATTCGGCCGAAGAGCCTTCTTCATTAGGCGCATGACGGCATGGGAGCACTTGAGGTCGGCGACCGTCACTTCCTTGCCCGCACGAGTATAGGCAACGACGATCGACCGAAGGCGTTCATAGAAGTCGTTCTCGTCCCTGGCCAGGCACATGATGGCCATCAGTTCGCTCGCGACCGTGATGATGAAGCCGTCCTTCCGGGGAATGCCGTTCTTCGGCCCGTTGGCCACGTCGATTTCCCTTAAGGCCCGATCGTTCATGTCCATGGCCCGCTTCCAGACGACCCGTTCGGGATCGATGTCGAGGTCGAGGGTCCCATGGAAGAGTTCGTTGTCGATCATGGCCGAGATGAGGTTGATCGAAGAGGTCAAGGCATGCATGTCGCCAGTGAAATGGAGATTGATGTCCTCGGCTGGATAGATCGAGGCCTTGCCGGCGCCCGTCGCCCCGCCTTTGATGCCGAAAACGGGGCCGAGAGCCGGCTCCCGGAGGCAAAGGATGGCGTTTTGGTGCATTTCGCCGAAGCCTTCGGCTAGGGCGATCGAGGTTGTCGTCTTGCCTTCCCCGGCCTTCGTCGGGGTAATCGCCGTGACGAGGATCAGCTTCCCGTCATGCCGCCCATCGGCTTTCTCGAAGATAGACGAAAGGATCTTGGCCTTGTCGCGGCCATACAGTTCTAGGTGTTTTTCTTCGATGCCAGCCTTTTTGGCAACCTCGACAATATCCAAAATCATGGCCAAAGCTCCTTTCGCGTGTTAACTGATTTTTATAATATGACTTTGGAATGGATTCTTCTAGGCAGCATCAGTGAAAATGCGCATTTTGCAAAATCGCCGAATGTTCCAATTAGGTGACCGGCATCGTGGCTCGGGGAAAGCAGGCAATTATTCAACTGATATGCAAAATACGTAAACGCGCATGCGCTGTCACGGCAGCCAAACTTGTTTTCGCTTTAACAATGTTGATTTGAAAGACAGGAAAACCAACGGAAGTTAAATAAAAGAAGGGTATTTTGCCGGCGAATTAAGTCTATCCAATTGCCTAGGGCTGACGTTTTTGCTTTGAAAGCTTCTTTTTCAAAAGAATCGAAATGGCCCCATAAGCCAAAGCCAAGCCGGCGGCCGAAGGAACCATCATCATCGAGGCAATCGTTTCCCCTTTCATGGCCGGAAGTTCTTCGCTATGGGCAAAAAGAACGCCCGAAAGGGAGACGCCGCTCTTCTTGGCCCGCTCCTTGAGGGCCCGCCCCAAAGGATCGCCGATCACGAACTCGATCGGGGAAAGGCGGACCTTGGTCGGGTTGAGGCGGAAGCCCATCCCGAGGGAAGAAAGGACGGGGATGTTCCGCTCCTTCGCCGCCCGGATGAGGCCGAGCTTCCCCCGGACGTCGTCGATGCAGTCGATGACGACGTCGACCCCGTCGAGGAGCAGGCCGTCGAAGGAGGCATCGACTTTCATGAAGAGACCGTCGACATTGACGTCGGGATTGATAAGGGCCGCCCGCTCGTAGGCGGCATCGATTTTCTTCTTGCCGAGATCCTCGGTGTCGAAAAGGAGCTGGCGATTGAGGTTGCT
Organism: uncultured Bacilli bacterium; assembly: GCA_944358895.1. GTDB lineage: Bacteria > Bacillota_I > Bacilli_A > RFN20 > CAG-826 > UBA4951. The sequence continues at coordinate 42,137 of CALVSB010000008.1, forward strand.
CGGCTCGACTTTGTCCGCGTCGACGACAAGAAAGGAAACAACCCCGGATCGGACGAGAACTTCGAAGCAAGTTCCGCCGACGCCGCCGAGGCCGGCGACCAAAACGCGGCTCGAAGAGAGGGCCGCAGCCCCTTCCGGGCCGAGGAGAAGCGACGTCCTATCGCGAAAGGAAGGAGCAGACTCGTTCATAAGCTTCGTCCTCATTATGGACCTCTACATAGGGAAATTGATGAAGAAAGAAGGTCTCCTGCCGCTTCACGTAATGCCGGGTGGCCTTTTTGAGGTTCAGGAGGCATTCCTCGAGCGCGAGTTCGCCCTTTAAGTAGGGAAAAAGTTCCTTGGCCCCGATGGCTTTGAGGCCCGGGGCCCCGTAGCCATAACGGCTTACGAGACTTTTGACTTCCTCGACGAGACCCGAGGCTGCCATCTTGTCCACCCGCTGATCAATCCGTTCGTAGATGGTTTCCCGGGGGAGGCGGAGCCAAAGGAAAAGGGTCGGTTCGATCGGCTCCGGCTTCTTGGCGAAGAGGTCACTCTTCTTCTCGCCGGTCGAAAGAATGAGTTCGATGGCCCGGAGGACCCGCACCCGGTTGTTTTGGTGGATTTTCCGAGCTTCCTCGGGATCGAGTTTTTCTAAAACCCCATGCAAATCCCCGTCGGATAATTCCGAATACGGGGTCATGTCGACTGCTTCCTTGGCTTTCGGGAGCTCATAGGTGAAAGTCGCGGCCCGCATGTAAAGCCCGCTTCCCCCGACGAGGAGGGGGACCCGCCCGGCGGCCTGGACTTCCCTTATGGCCTTCCTGGCATCGAGCTGGTAGGCAGCGATGTCATAGGGGACATCCGGGTCCTGGAAGCCGTAAAGGAGATGGGGAACTTCTTTCTTTTCCTCCTCGCTCGGGGCGGCCGAAAGGATGTCCATCCCGCGGTAGGTTTGGAAGGGATCGGCGTTGACGATGCTCATCGGAAAGCGCTTGGCCAGAGCAATCGCGAGGGCGCTTTTGCCGGACGCCGTCGCCCCGAGGAGAGAAACAATCATCGTTCTAAGATGCCCCTTATCGTCGCGAGTTCGTCCGCGAGGTAGGCGTGCTCCCGGCGGTAGTTCACAGCCAAGGGGTCGCTTTCGATCGAGGCGAGAAGGAGTTCGTATTCCTCCTTCGCTTTCTTATGGGCCTCGGCATTTCCCATCGCGAGGGCCAGCTTCTTCTGGGCCGCTTTGAGCTGAGTATCGATTTCCCGGAGGTGGGCGAGGCTAGAAGGATCGGCGATCTTCGCCTTGGCCAGCTTCGTATCTTCCTCGAGGGAAAGGAGGTAGGAAACGTCGCGGGCCTTGGCCGCGAGGGGATCTTCCGCGAGCTCGCCTTTCAGGTGGAAGGTCTTGCTTTCGAGGATCTTCACGTTCGCGAGGCATCCCTTGAGGTAGGCCGGCCCCGGGAAGTTGACGAGTTTCCCCTCGACCGTGTAGCCGGAAAGGATGTCGCTATCTTTTTTCGAGGGCCCGTCGACTAAGACCTCGACCGTCTTCCCGACGAACGTCGCGGCATATTCGGAGGTCGAGCGCTCCACCGCGTCTTTGAGGCGGAGGAACCGCTTATGGCTCACTTCGGAGGGAACCTGTTCCATCTTAGCGGCCGGGGTGCCGGGACGCGGCGAGTAGATGAAAGTGAAGGCCGAGGCGTATTTGGCTTCCTCGACCAGGGAAAGGGTATCCTCGAATTCTTCCTCGGTCTCGCCCGGGAAGCCGACGATAATGTCGGTCGAGACGGCGAGTCTCGGGACGATCGAACGGATTTCCCTTAGCCGCTCGAGATACTCTTCCCGGGTATACCGCCGGCCCATCCGCCTCAAGCAGGAGGTCGAGCCGCTTTGGACCGGGAAGTGGAGAGCCGGGCAGATATTGGGGCATTCCGCCATCGCCTCGGCCATCTCCTTATTGAAGACGCTCGGGTAGGAAGTGAGGAAGCGGAGGCGCGGGATTCCCGTCTTCGCGACGTCGCGGAGAAGGTCGGCGAAGAGATAGCCGTCCTTCAGGTCGAGGCCGTAGGAATTGACGTTTTGCCCGAGGAGGGTGATTTCCTTGTAGCCTTCCCTTACGAGCTCCTGGCATTCCTTCAGAATGTCTTCCTTCTTCCGGCTCCGTTCCCGTCCCCGGGCATAGGGGACGATGCAATAGGTGCAGAACTTGTCGCAGCCGAAGGAGATGTTCACGTAGGCTTTGTTCTCGTCGAGCCGACGGACCGGCAAGTCCTCGACGATCTCGCTATAAAGGGGGCGGACGTTGATCGTCCTTTTCTTCATGGCTTCCGCGAGCAGGGAAAGAAGATCTCCCACCTCATGGGTCGAGATGACGAGCCGCACCCAGGGGTAGCGTTCCATGATGTCTTCCCCAAGGCCATCGATCGCCATGGCGCATCCGGCAATAACGAGCGCAAAATCCTTGTCTTTTTGGTAGTTTTCCTTGTAGAGGCCGATTTCGCCGTAGATTTTCTCCTCGGCGTTTTCCCTGACCGCGCAGGTATTGATGATGGCAATCGAGGCTTCTTTTTCGTCTTTGGCCTCGTGCATCCCAAGAAGGCTCAATAAGCCAGCCATCGCCTCGCCGTCGCGGATGTTTCCCTGGCAGCCGTAAGTCTTGACGAAATAGGCCTTGCCCGCGAATTTCTCTTTGAGGATCGGGGGCACTTCCCCGTCGAAGCGCGTCCGCTTAACTTCGGCCCGCTTGGCCGCCAGGGTCTCGCAGGCTACCGATAGCCGATTGATGCTCATAGTGTTTCCTTTCGATTGATCCGTTCGATCTTCCTGGCCGCCCCGCTATGCTCGTCGATGTCGACGAGGACGGCGTTTGCCATCAAGGTCTTCCCGCTTCCCGGGCGGAGGGAGAGACGCTTGCCGCGGACGAATTTGTCGACGGTCGTCTCGGCATCGAAGCCGATGATGCCATCATAGTCCCCGCACATCCCGACGTCGCTCATGAAGGCCGTGTGGCCATTAAGAATCCGCTCGTCGGAAGTCTGGACATGGGTGTGGGTCCCGACGACCGCGGACACTTTCCCGGCGAGATAATGGGCGAAGATGCCCTTCTCGCTCGTCGACTCGGCGTGGAAATCCACGAAGTGGACGACCTCGTCGCTTTCCCGGAGAATCCGGTCGATTGCCTCGTAGGGCGAGGCATAGTCGCGGTCCATGAGCCCTTGGCCCATCACGTTGCTGACCCTGATCCGCCCATGCCCGGGAACGAAGTAGGCGCGGGAAGGATAGCCCCGCTTCTCTTCGCTATAGCCCGCCGGGCGGACGATGCCTTTTTCCTCGTCGAGATGGGAAAGGATGTCGGGCTTCCGGTCGAAATGGTTCCCAAGGGTCACGCAATCGGCCCCGGCCCCGTAGATTTCCAGGTAGTCGTCATAGGTAAGGCCCCGTCCGTCACTGGCCGCGTTTTCTCCGTTCACGATGACGAAGTCGGCTTTCGTCTCTTCCTTGAGCGGGCCTAAAAAGAAGGAGAGGGCCTTGAGCCCGCTCCTTCCGACGACGTCCCCGAAAAAGAGAACGCGCATTTTACTTGGCCGTCTCCACCGCCCGGTATTCCCGGATGACATTGACCTTGATCTGGCCGGGATACGTCATCGTCGACTCGATCTTGTCCTTCATCTGGACGGCGAGCTTGACCGCGTCGCTGTCGGAAACCTTCTCCGGGATGACCATGACGCGGATCTCGCGCCCGGCCTGGACGGCATAGGCTTGCTGGACCCCGTCGAAGCCCTTGGCAATCTCTTCGAGCTGGGTGATCCGCTTGACATAGGTTTCCATCGTCTCGCTCCGGGCGCCCGGACGGGCCGCCGAGAGGGTATCGGCCGCCGCCACGAGGTGGGAGATGACGTACTTGGCCTCGACATCCCCGTGATGGGACTCGATGGCGTTGATGACGACGTCGGGCTCGCCGTACTTCCGGGCCAGTTCGGCCCCGAGGGCCACGTGGCTGCCCTCGACTTCGAAGTCGACGGCCTTGCCGATGTCGTGGAGGAGGCCGGCCCGCTTGGCGAGGTTCTGGTCAAGCCCGAGCTCGGCCGCCATGATGCCGGCGAGATGGGCGACCTCGACCGAGTGCATGAGGGCGTTCTGGCCGTAGGAGGTGCGGTACTTGAGCTTGCCAAGCTGGGCGAGGAGCTCGCGGCGAATCCGCGGGAGACCGAGCTTGTTGGCGGCTTCTTCGCCGGCCTTGGCCGTCTCGGTTTCGACTTCCTTCTTCATCTTGGCCGCGATGTCCTCGATCCGCCCCGGCTGGATCCGCCCGTCGCGGACGAGGGCTTCGAGGGTCCGCCGGGCGATTTCCCGGCGGATCGGGTTGAAGCAAGAGATGGTGATGGCTTCCGGGGTGTCGTCGATGACGAGGTCGACCCCGAGGGTCTGCTCGAGGACCCGGATGTTCCGCCCTTCGCGGCCGATGATCCGTCCCTTCAGCTCGTCGGTCGGGAGGGCGATGACGGCCACCGTCCGCTCGGTCGTGACTTCCTGGGCATACTTGTCGCAAGCGAGGCTCAATAGATCCTTGGCCTTGGCTTCGGCCGTGTCGCGGGCCTCGTCTTCGGCATTCTTGATGTAAGAGGCGATTTCGCTGGCCATCCGGCTCTCGACCCGGGCCATGATCTCGTCATGGGCTTCCTTCGTCGACATGCCGGAGACTTTCTCGAGTTCGGCGATGATGTCCTGGATCTTCCTATCGAGTTCCTCGGCCTTCCGGTCGTTGGCCTCGATCTTCGAGGTGAGGACGTTGTTTTTTTCTTCGAGGGTCTTCTCCCGCTCGAGGAGGGCACGGTCGCGCTGGTCAATCGTCTTTTCCCGCATCGCGAGGTTGCTTTGCTGGGCGAGGACTTCGCTCTTCATCTCGCGGATCTCGTTCTGGGTTTCCTGCTTCTTCTCGAAGGCCGCCTGCTTGGCGTCGAGCTCGGCGTTCTTCTTGATCCGTTCGGCCTTGGTTTCGGCTTCCTTCAGGATCTGCTTGGCCTCGCGGCTCGCGTTCTTCTTGGCGAGTTTCGGCCCGAGGACGAGGAAGAGGACGGCGATAATGGCCGCCCCGACGACGAAAGCGCCGGCAAGCGAAAGGCCGAGCACTGTTTCGGAAATGTCGAGATAAAACATCGGTGGTTCTCCTTACGAGACCTCCGTTCCGGGGTTACTTTCAGGCAAAAGATGTCGATTGCGCTCTATTGAAATGGGCAGGGCCCAAGACAGATTGAGATTCCGGGCGGGAAGGCTCGACTACGATTTTAATCCCCTTCGCCTTTTTCCGCCATAGGGGGCTATGCTTCGAAGCGATAAAGGAAGGTCTTCGTCCCTTCGCCGATTCCCTCGTCGACGTCCATCCGGACATAGCCGTGGCCAAGATAGGGATCCTTGTAGGTCGTCTCGATCGAAAGGATGCCGGTCCGACTATCGAGGAGATCGTTCTTGAAGTAGACGTCGAGGCTGGCGACGATCCCCGCTTCGCTCCGACCGATGAGGGAATAAAGGCCATAGGGGCCGGAGGCTGCCAAGGCGTAGGAGTAGCTTTCGGTGAGGTTTTTCAAAAGCGTCGGCTCAGACAATGAATAGACGCCTTCCTCGTAAGCGACTTCGTAGGAAACAAGGGTCTCGTTCCCGAGGCAATAGACCAAATCCTCGGCATTGGAAGGCGTGACGATGGCCTGCTCGGCAAAGGGGATTAGGAAATCCCCGTCCGGGGAGAGGAGGGCTTCCATCGTCCCGCTTTCGAGGAGAATGGCGTCTGGCCCCGGGAGATAGGTGGCGCTGAGACCGGAAAGATCGTGGGTCAAGATGAGGTTTTCGTCGTAAAGGCTCCTCGTGTCCACGTTGAAATAGGACCCGTTGCCCATCTTGGCAAAGCCCCAGGGGGTAATGTTGCCGGTCAGTTCGTAGGCAATGCCCCCATCGCAGTCGAGGAGGACATTCACCTCCGAGGTCAGGGCCCGCTGGCCGCTGATCTTGTAGACGGTCGCCCAGGTTAGGTTGGGCTCCCCGTTCGCGTCGTTGATGGCCGGGCCGCCCATGTCGCCGAGTCTCATTTCCTTGATGAGGTAGTCGGGCTCGAAGGACTCGATGGCTCCGCTCAAAAGATCGATCCGATAGCCGATGAGATCGTACTTGGTGCCGTTCAGGAAGTAGGAATAGTCCGCGGCATCCTCGAGAAGAGGGATCGAGACCTGGCCCACGAGGCGGCCGCCGGTCATGTATTGACGCTCGCTCTGGCCATAGGGGTATTTCGGGAGGGCGAAGGAGCTTTGGATGTTCCCGCTCCCGTCGATGACATAGCAGTCGCCGCTGCCGTTATTCACCAAGGCGAGCCCCTCGAGGCCATAAGGCGAAAGGTCATAGGCCACCGAGGAGTCGCTCGGGAACTGGGTGAGGGTCCAACCAACCTCGACCGGGACCATCTCCCCTTCTTCCGAGGGAACGTAGCAATAGGTCATGTCGACTTGCTCGCCCGACGCGGAAGTCCCGATGATGCGCACTTCGTGCTGCCGGTTCGCGTAGCCTTCGGTAAAACTCAGGCTAAGGAGAGGATTCCCTTCGTAAAGCTCATTTCCGAGGCCATCGTAGATATGGGAGGAAGCATCGCTTTCGTAGTAGACGTAGAAGCCGGCTATGCTGCTTTGGTAGAAAGCATAGTTTCCAGCGAACGATGTTCCGATGAGCCCTCCGACATAAAGGGAGTAGACGCGTTGCTCGCCCACCGACTCCAAAACCACCGCCCCGCGGGTCACGGAAAGGTCTTCTTCCACCGCATAGCCCGAGCCAAGGGCCAAGGAAAGGTCGAAGCTTTCCTTCGTGGCCGCGGAGTAAGAACGGAGGTCATAACTCACCAAATTGGCATCGACCAAAGCCTTGTCGGCCACACTTTGCGGACCTTCGTCGCCGCAGGAGACGAGGAGCAGGGCGAGGGCCATAGGCAGGAAAATGGTTCGTTTCATAGGAAAATCCTCCCCAAATCGCCCTTATTTTGGACGATTTGTATCATTATTCCTAGTCAGCCCCGGGAAATCGAGTGGTAACTGAAACGCAAGATATAAAAAAGAAGGGGGTTGGCCCCCCTTCCCTTATTCGCCTTTGAGCTTCAGGACGATTTCGTCCTCGAGCTTCTTCATAGCCTCGGGATTAGCCTCGAGGTAGCCTTTGGCCGCCTCTTTGCCGTTGCCGATCTTGTCCTCGCCGAGCTGGTACCAGTTGCCGCTCTTCTTGAGGAGGCCATACTCGACGCCGAGGTCGACGATCTCGCCGCTCTTGGAGATGCCTTTGCCGTAGATGATCTCGATGGTGCAGCTCTTGAAAGGCGGCGCCACCTTGTTCTTGACCACTTTGACCCGGACGGAGTTGCCGACGATTTCCGAGCCGTTCTTGATGGCTTCCGCCCGCCGGATGTCGAGGCGGATCGAGGCATAGAACTTGAGGGCCCGGCCGCCGGTCGTCGTCTCGGGGTTCCCGTAGACGACCCCGACCTTTTCCCGGAGCTGGTTGATGAAGATGACGAGGCACTGGCTCTTGGCCAAGATGCCGGCCAGCTTCCGCATGCCCTTGGACATGAGGCGGGCCTGGAGGCCGACCTGGTTGTCGGACATGACCCCGTCGAGTTCAGCCTGCGGCACGAGAGCCGCGACCGAGTCGACGACGATGATGTCGATGGCGCCCGAGGAGGCCAGCATGTCGACGATTTCGAGGGCCTGCTCGCCGCTATCGGGCTGGGAAAGGATGAGTTCGTCGATGTCGACGCCGAGATGGGCCGCGTATTCGGGATCGATGGCGTGTTCGGCATCGATGTAGGCCGCGCGTCCGCCCGCCTTCTGGGCTTCGCTCACCGCCTCGAGGGCCAGGGTCGTCTTGCCCGAGCTTTCGGGTCCGTAGATCTCGACGATCCGCCCGCGCGGGTAGCCGCCCACCCCCAGGGCCTGGTTGAGGAGAAGGGAGCCGCTCGGGATGACGTTCACGTCAACGTGGGGCTGCTCGCCCATCTTCATGACGGCCCCGCGGCCGTAGGCTTTCTCGATGGCCTTGAGGGCCGCGTCGAGAGCTTCGTCTTTGTCAGTTGGTTTTTCTACCATGCAGGTACCTCCTCTTACATATAGAGGACAAAATGGCATCTTGGCCCTCAGGCGTAAATGGAAATGAGGGCATCGAGCATCATCTCGACGGCTTTTTCCCGGATTTCGTTCCGCGTGCCGGAGAAATCCTGGCCCATCGAGACGTGGCCTTTCTTGGTCGCGATGCACATCTCGACCCGCCCGACCGGCGCTTCGCCTGGCTCGGCGGTCGGGCCGGCGTTGCCCGTGAAGGAAACGGCAACGTCCACCTTGAGGCGGCGGAGTCCGCCGACGGCCATCTCGGTCGCGACTTTTTCGCTCACGACGCCGAGGCGGTCGATGTCGGTGAGGGATACCCCGACCAATTCGTGCTTAGCCTCGGGGGTATAGGTAACGAAGCCGCCCTTGAGAACCTTGCTGGCTCCCGGGACCGAGCAAAGGCTCGAGGCAAAGAGCCCGCCGGTGAGCGACTCGACCGAGCCGATGGTGAGGTGGCGCTCCGTCAGGGCCTGGATGACTTTGTAGGCTTTCTCAATGCTGACCATTTTCGACCTTTCCTCCTTTAAGGACCGAACGGTTCTTGACCAGGTAATCGATCATCGAAAGAAGGGAGACGGCCGTCGCGAGATAGACGAACCACGAAACGATCCGCAGGGCCGGGTCCCATCCCGCATCGAAATAGGAGAAGGGCCAGCCGTTCAGGAAAACGAGGACCAAAGCCGCCATCTGGAGGACGGTCTTGGCCTTCCCGAAATAGGAAGCGGCCAGCACCGTTCCCCGGGTCGCCGCGACCTGGCGGAAGGCATCGATCACGAGATCGCGGGCAATCATGAGGATGACGCAGATCAAGCTGATCGAAATGTTCCCGTAACGGGGGAACGCGAGATAGATGAGCATCGAGTCGACGAGAAGTTTGTCGGCAATCGGGTCGAGGAACTTCCCGAGGTCGGTCACTTCGCGGCGCTTCCTGGCCAGATATCCATCAAGGAAGTCGCTTAAGCTCGCGACGAGGAAAACGGCGCAGGCGATGAGATAGGTCAAGTTGATGCCGCTATTGCCAAGGATGAGGTTGCTATTCGGAATGGCTTCCATCGCGAAGAGGAAAACCCAAAGCAAAACGACGAGGACGATCCGGGTGAAGGTGATTTTCGTCGGAAGGTTCATAGCGCTCCAATCTAGTGAGTGCCCGGCCCGGTAAGCCATGTTCTGTCGAGGGCGGCAATTAATCTCGGATTGCTCCGAGGCTCGGCGCTTCGTTTCGCGCTTCGCCTTTCCCCTACCAAATTTGGGTTTCTCGCTTGCGGGGTTTGCCTCGTTTCATCCTGCCCTCGCGAGCAGGCTCGTCTCTGTGGCACCTTAGGGACTCCTGTCTCAGGGAGACATTCGTCCGCCGTTACGCGCTCCCGCGTACCTAGGCTTATCGCTTCGCCTAGCACAAACGTTACGGCCGTCGCAGGCCGTGCGAGCATGGACTTTCCTCTGCCCGGAGGCAGCTGCCGCCTGGGCCGGGGGTACTTACTTCCTCTTTTCGAGGGTCGTCGGATCGTATCCCAGCTCGTGGACGAAGGCCGAGAGACGGTTCAACTGGTTGATGAGCCCGATGTTCTCGGCCGTCGGGGCATCCCCGGGCCGGATATGGTCGAGCTTGTTATGGAGGGAAGCGTTTTCGGCCTCGAGCGCCCGAATCCGATCGCTCGTCTTGGGGTCGAGGCTCCGCTTCGCGAGCTCATTTCTGAGCGAGGCGATGTATTCCTCGCTTTCCTTGCGGTAGGCGAGGAAGGACTGGTAGTCGAGGATGACCTTGTCGAGGAAGGCATCGACCTCGTCCGGGTCATAGCCGCGGACGTTCTTCGTGAACTTCTCGGCAAGGATTTCCTTGGGGCTTAGTTCCAGCTTGTGTTCCATAACGCTTAGCGATTATACCGAAACGCCCCTTTCCCTTCAACGAAGGCAAAAGAAAAGGAGCCCAAAGGGCTCCTCGCTTCTTTTCGGCTTACCGCTTGCCTTTCTCGGCCTTCCGCTTGTCGTTGATGTCCTTCATGACCTTCTCGTCGATGGTCGTGATCCCGTGCTCCTTCGCATACTTGACGCAGCCGTTGAGCACCGTCTTCAGGAAGACGCGCGGGACTTTGACGAGCATCGCGCAGGCTTCGTCGGTGAAATGGATGTTCGGGTCGGTCCGGTCGGCCGCGAAGCGGACGGAGCCGAGGCTGTTGGACTGGACGTTCGGGATTGGGCATTTGAGGCCGCGGCGGAACTTGGTGTACCAGAAGTAGGTGCTGTCCCGGTAGCCGAAGTCGATCGGCACTTTCGGGAAAGAGGAAGCCTTAACTCCATTGACGATGGCGTTGTAGAACTTCTCCTTCATGAGGATCTTGTCGATCTTGAGGATGAAGTGGCAGCCGAACTTCGAGGTGATGCCGTTGAAGTTCCGGTACGGGGGTTCGACCCCGTCGAGCTGCCCGACCCGTTCCTTGTCCTTGTAGGCGTCCTCGAGGGTGTCGTCCCATGTGCATTCGAAGACTTGGTAGGCTTTCTTGATGACGAGCGGCCTCTCCCCTTCGGCTAGGCCCTTCTCGAGTTCCCACGGGCAGTTCTTCATCTTCTCGGCCGGGGTTTGGCCCGGGAAGCCGAGCTTGACGGTCGCTTGGAAATCCTTGTAGGAATCCTCGAGGAAGTTGAGGGCGCACTTCCCCCGCTTCAGGATGTTTTGGGCGGTGTTCGAGGAATTGCGGGCCTCGAGGATCATCGCGTAATAATCCTTCCCGGCAATGTAGTACGGGAAAATGAGGCTATAGGCCCCGATGGTTGTCTTTCCTTCGTCGTCGAGAGTCGAGATGAGAACGGTCGGCATCGGGAAGAAAGCGGAGGATTGGTAGAAATTGTCAACGATTCTTAGATCTTTGAAACTAGACACTTCAGAACGCTCCTTTGATTGTAATGTAGACCCAAAGGGACTCATTGAGTAGGAGCAACTATGTTACGATAGGGCGAATGAAAATCATCGAACGAGCCCTCCGGGGCGCTCCGACTTTGGTCTTCCTGGACCTCGAAGCCACGCAAATCAGCCACGAAACGATCGAAATCGGGGCCATCATGGTCGACGTCGAAGAGGGCGGCAGGATCAGGAAGAAGCACCAGCCTTTCACCTGCTACGTCCAACCCAAAAACCCGATCGGCCGGGTCGTGAGGAACATGACGGGCATCGACGAGAAGCTCCTCCGGGAAAAAGGCGTGCCTTTCAAGACGGCCCTCGAGCTTTTCCGCTCCTACCTAGGCCACCGGGTCAAAAGCTGCCTCTATCTGACGTGGGGACCAAGCGACATCTCGATCCTCGAGCACTCGCTCAATTACTCGCCCGACGGCGACGAGCTCTTCATCCAAAGCGTGAAGCGCCACCACCTCGACTTCCAGGCCTTCCTCAAGACCTATGTCCAGGACGCGAACGGGAATCCTCTTTCCCTTCATAACGCCATGGCCGTCTTCGGCTTGACGGCCGAAGGCCACGAGCACGACGCCAGCACCGATGCCATGTCCCTCGAGCGGCTCTATGAAGCTGCCATCGCTTCCCCCGCCATCCTCGAGCGGGAATATGCCAAGACGCTTTCCCACTTCCGGAAGCTCCCCCTCCCGCTTCTAAGGGTCCTCAATGCCATCCACGAAGGCGAGACGGTCGACCGGGAAAAGTGGATCTCCTACATCCGGGAGACCTTCAAATGAGCGACATCCATTACCCGATGGGCTTCAAGCCACTCCCGAGCAAGGAAAAGCCCGCTCCTCTCCCCCGGGCCAAGAACAAAGGGGCCGCCAACCGCGGCATGGACTTCGAAGCCGAGATCAACGAAAGCAATGCCTACTACCGGGAAAAGGACCTTTGCGTCATGTACAAGCGCCCGACGCCCATCAAGATCGTGAAGGTCGACTATTCGAAGGGGGCGACTATCAAGGAAGCCTATTTCGAAACCCAGTCGACCACCGATTACAATGGCGTCTACAAAGGGCACTACGTCGACTTCGAGGCCAAAGAGTGCCGCTCCAAGACTTCTTTCCCGCTCCATAACGTCCCCCCGCAGCAAATCGATCACCTCAAGGCCGTCATCCGTCACGGGGGCATCGCTTTCTTTCTCATCCGCTTTGCCCTCCTCGACGCGACCTACTTCCTCCCGGCCAGTTACCTCATCGCCTTCCTCGAAAGCGGAAAGCGCCAGTCGATCCCGGTCGCGGACATCAAGGCCCATGGCAAAAAAGTACCGGAAGGCTTCCGCCCCCGGTACGACTATCTCCCCTTGATCGACGAAGTCTTCTTGAAGTGAGGGCAGACGCCGCTTAGGCCGCACTCCTCGCAGAGAGGATGGGCTGCCTTGCAAAGGACCCGCCCGTGGGTAATGAGGGCCAAATGGACGAAGTGCCAGTCCTCTTTCGGGAAAAGATGCTCGAGTTTCCGCTGGACTTCCAGCAGGGAGTCCTTTTCTTTGGCTAGTCCTAGCCGGACGGAAAGGCGATGGACATGGGTATCGACCGGGATGGCCGGGATGGATAGCCGTTCGAGGCGGTAAACGTTGGCCGTCTTCCATCCGATGCCCGGAAGGGAGGTCAAATCTTCAATTTCGGTTGGGATTTGCGAGTGAAAGCGCTCGACGATGGCCTTAGAGGCCGCGACGAGATTCTTGGCTTTCGTGCCCGATAAGCCGAGGGAAGCAATGTAGGGACGGACCTCTTCCGGGGTAGCCTTAGCCATCGCCTCGACGTCGGGATAGGCTGCAAAGAGGGCCGGGGTCGCCCGGTTGACCGAGGCATCGGTCGTCTGGGCCGAGAGGGCGATGGCGAAAAGGCACTCGTAGTCGTTTCGAAAATCAAGGGCGCAATGCGCATCGGGATAGCTCGCCCGAAGAAAGGCAAGGACGGCCGCTGAGCGTTCCTTTAAGGTGCTCATTTGCCGTCGAGGGCCTTCTTGATCGAGGCGAGGTGCTCGTCGATCGGGGTGGCGTCGATCGAGCTGACGGCCGAGGCCCCTTCCTTCTTGATGTCGTCGCTCCGTCGCCTAGCCACGAGGGTCCGTTCCACCGCTTTGAGGGAAGGATGATTCTCGCGGAGGCAGTCAAGGAGGGCGTTTTTGATTTCGTCGTCGTCGAAGCCCTGCTGGACGAAGCGGCTGATCGAATTCCGTTCCAGCGGGGTCAAGGTCCGGTTCATCTTGTCTTCGTAGAAGGAATAGAGTCCTTCGAGACGGGCCTCCCCGACGCTCACGCCTTCGCTGGTTTCGATGGCTTTCTGGAAGCGTTCGTAGGCCCGCTCCTTGACCGGCTCGGCGGAAAGGGAATTGTTTTCGTAGGAAATGAACTTCCGGGAGAAGAGAGAAGCGAGGAGTTGGTCGATTTCCTCGGACGGGAGACTCATCTTGAGCGACAAGGCATCACTTCCGAGGACCTTGTTCCCGAGCTCGGTCAAATGGTCGAGCATGAGGAGGAGGCAGACTTCGCTTTCCTTGAGTCCAAGGTCCCGGTAAGTCTCCATCAACACGTACTCGAAGGGGACGAACGTCCTTACCGCTTTATTGATTTTGGCCATGTCCAACCTTTCCTTTCTTCCTCTAGGAGCTTCGCCGGATTTAGCTCGGCAAGAAGAGGATAGCATGCCTTGAGAGCTTCCATCGTTTTTTGCTCAATAGCAAAGCCCAGCCGGGCAGCCAGTCGCTCGGCCCGGGGGATGCGGAGAGGGTCTTCCTTGAAGCGGGCATAAGGATCGCCGATCGTCCGGATGATGCGTCTTTCGAGGTCCCCGAGACCATCATGAAAATCGATCGGGGTGTAATTCTTGTCGAGATAGATCGCGTTGACGGTGAAGTCGCGCCGGTAAGAATCGGTTTTCAAGTCTTTGACGAACCTCAAGTAGGATGGATGGCGATGGTCGAGATAAGGCCCTTCTTCCCGGAGGGTGGTGATTTCCATCTTCCCGAAAGCCTTGCTCATCTTGACCCGTCCGAAGCGCTTGAAGGAAAGGTCGACGTCGGATGGCAAAAAAGCCACCGCTTCCTCGACTCTCGCGTCGGTGCAGGCGTCGAGGTCGTCGGGATGGAGGCCGAGCAATAGATCCCGACTCGTGCCCCCGACGAGGTAAAGGGCGTAGCCGTGCTCCTCATAGAGGGCGGCAAGGCGATCGAAGGCCGGAATTCTGTCCACGGAAGGAATTATACAAAAAGCCCGCCGTAACGGCGGGCCTTGGAAGAAGCAAACCCTTAGTTGAGCTTTTCTTTGAGGGCCTTGGAAACCTTGAAGGTCGCGGTGGCCGAAGCCGGGATCGTGATCTTCTCTTGGCTGGCCGGGTTGGTGCCTTCGCGTTCGGCCCGCATCTTCTTGGAGAAAATGCCAAAGCCGGAGAGCTTGACTTCCTTGCCGCCGACAAGGGCTTCGGTGATGACGTCGATGACAGCGTCGACCGCAGCTTCCGCATCCTTCTTCGTGAGGTTGCTCTTGAGAGCGACTTCTTCGATGAGTTCAGCCTTGTTCATGGTAATGACTCCTTTCATTAGTAGCCATACGATAGCAACGAAAAATGGCGAATGCAACAAATTACAAGTTAAAAAAGATTAGACACCACCGAATATATTTGACTTTTAGACATCTAAAATGACGTGGTTTTTCATTAATTTGTAAGATAAGTAACCGGCGAAAATCGGTAAAAAGTGCCGGAATTGCGTGGTTTTTGGCCAATGATCAAAGTGTCAATGTAAACGCTTCCAAAGTTTTCATTGACCGGCTGGAACGTTTCTTTAATTAAGTAACTATTTTCGCTCGCGGTAGATGATTTTTATCGGCGTGCCGTCGAAATCGAAGGCTTCGCGGAACCTATTCTCGAGATAGCGGGTATAGGAGAAATGGGCGTGTTTGGGGTCGTTGCAGAACATGACGAAGGTCGGAGGAGCGACCCGCGGCTGGGAGGCAAAGTAAATCTTGAGGCGTCCGTGATGGAAGTCCGGGGTCGGGTTGATTTCCTGGGCATCGCGGACGATGTCGTTCAAGATGGCCGTCGAGACCCGGCGGTTATAGGCTTCGTGGGCCGTCTTGCAGGCCTCGAGGACCTTTTGGCATCCTTCCCCCGTAAGAGCCGATAGGAAGATGATGGGAGCAAAGTCCAAAAACTTGAAGGCTGTACGGATTTCCTTCGTAAAACCCTCCTTTGTTTTCCCCATTTTCTTGGCGAGGTCCCATTTGTTCACGACGATTCCCATCGCCTTGTTGGCCTCGAAGGCATAGCCAGCGACGTGCTTGTCCTGCTCGCGGATACCTTCGGAGGCATCGATGAGGATGAAAGAAACCTCGGAGCGGTCGATGGCGCTCAAAGCCCGAAGGGCGGCATATTTGTCAATCGATTCGTAGATCTTCCCCCGCTTCAGGAGGCCGGCCGTGTCGATGGCCACGTACTTCGTCCCGTCCCGCTCGAAGGGGGTATCGGTCGAGTCGCGGGTCGTTCCCTCGATCGAGGCGACGATGCTCCGTTCCTGCCCGATGAGGCGGTTGACGAGCGAACTCTTGCCGACATTCGGGCGGCCGATGAGGGAAAAGGAAATGGCCCCCTGATAATCGGGGACTTCCCGTTCGGGAAGCTCTTTCACGATGCGGTCGAGCAAGTCGCCGATGCCGATGCCATGGACGCCGGAAACAGCCATCGGCTCGCCGAAGCCGAGGCGATAGTATTCGGCCATGTCGCCGATCGACTCGATGTTGTCGATTTTGTTGGCGACGAGGATCGTCTTCTTCTTTTTCTGGTGGAGCATCCGGGCGATGAGACGATCATCGTCGGTCAAAATGCCATGGGCATCGGTGACGAAAACGACGAGATCGGCTTCTTCCATCGCAATCTCGCACTGGGCCCGGATTTCCGTCTGGAACGGGGCATCCTTGAGCTGGATGCCGCCGGTATCGATGACGGTGAACTGCTTGGTCAGCCATTCGGCATGGGCGTAGAGCCGGTCCCGGGTGACGCCCGGGGTTTCCTCGACGATCGAGCGGCGTTCGCCGACGATCCGGTTGAAGATGGTGCTCTTCCCGGCCGAGGGCCGGCCGACGAGGGCGACAGTTCCTAGCATGTCGGGAGACCTCCGAGTTTCTTCTTCACCGCTTGAAGGACGGCGTCCACCGCTTGGTCGATGCTGAAGAACGAGGTATCGATGAGAATCGAGTCGACCGCCGGCTTGAGCGGAGCGAAATCCCGGTGGGAGTCGATGTAGTCGCGCTTGCGAAGGTCGGCCTTAACGTCCTCGAGCGAGGTCGGGATGCCTTTCTGCATGTTTTCCTCATAGCGGCGGATGGCTCTCGTCTCGACCGAGGCCGTCTGGAAGATCTTCACGTCGGCATTGGGGAGAACGTAGGTTCCGATGTCGCGGCCGTCCATGACGACCGAATGCTTGGTCGCGATGGCACGCTGCATGTCGACAAGGGCCAAGCGAACCGGCTTCATGGCAGCGATGTAGGAAACGTTACCCGAAATAAGAGGCTCGCGGATGACCTTGGTGACATCCTCGCCGTTGCAGATGACGCGCCCGTCCTCGAGGAGGTCGATTTCCATTCCCGGGATCAAGGTCACGGCCTGCTGCTCATCGTGGGGATCGAGTCCCTTCTTGATGACGGCATTGGTAAAAGCCCGGTACATGGCACCGGTATCGACGTAAGTGAAGCCGAGGGCTTGGGCGACTCGTTTGGCGATCGTGCTCTTCCCGGCCGCGGCCGGACCATCGATCGCGATGGCGTAGTGCTTGTTTTCCATGGAAGTTCCTTTTGCTATTTGACGAGGATGAAATAGGCGAGGACAAAAACGAGGATCGTGACGAGGAGGGAGCCGACCTTGACGAGGAGGTTCCGCCGCTTCTTGGCCAAGAACGCTTTGTAGGGCGTCGTCTGGAGCCGCGGTTCGTAGCTAGGGGAAAGCGATCCCTCCAACCGGTCGCGGTCGACCTTGCTGAAAGAAATGGCATTTTCCTTCTTTTCCTCGAAGGCGCCTTCGGGAAGCGAGCGGATCTTCGCCCGATACTTCTTCCACTTGTCCATCCGGGTGCGCGTTTTCATCTCGTTTATTCTACCCGCAAGTCTATTTCCCTTCAGCATGAAAAAGATGAAAAGGCCGTATACGGCCTAAAGGGGGCAAGAAGCAACCCGTCCGAAGGTTTATCGATTGAAGAGCAAAGGTTCCTCACCTATAATCGGGGCGGTTTAGGAGGACATGGAAATGGCCAAGAAACTCAAAGTCAATGCGGATGCTTGCATCGGATGCGGGCTCTGCGTCTCGACCGCTCCGGACGTCTTCGCCTTCACCGATGATGGCAAGAGCGAAGTCATCGGCGACCTCGAAGACGAAAGCAGGCTCGACGAAGTCATCGCCGCTTGCCCGGTCGGCGCTATCGAAGAAGACAACTAATCGCTTCGAACGTGCCTAAGCGGTGGCTCGACTACACTACCATTGCTTAAATAAGCGGCCTCAACTGAGATGAGACCCAAAAGTTGGACTTCCAACTGGAGGGTCTCTTTTCTATGAGGTTTACAAAGGAATTCAAATTGGA